>NZ_JAPZLB010000008.1:0-333791 GCF_033804635.1 Mycobacterium sp. RTGN4
AAGTCGACCAACGCTTCAGCCGGTAACGACGCTCACCGGCCGGCGGCTCGGAGAACAGAGTCCCCCTCGCCACGGATATCACGGGGAGGCGCGCTGTTCAATACCCATTAGTCGGTAGCGAGGGTGGGCACATCGAGACCGAGGGGTTCTGGATCGCGATGAACAAGGACACCCTCACGCCGTCCCGGGTATCGGACACCCTCACCGAGAAGTTCGCGTCGACCACCGAAGAGCACCGGCTCAAATGGCGACCCTGGCTCGGGAATCCGGACGAGACGGACACGGACACGCCATTCGCCTTGCGCCGCACGGACATCGACATCTTCCAACACGTCACCAACACCGCCTACTGGCACGCCATCCACGAAGTGATGGCGCAGGAACCCGACGTGTGCACGCCGCCGTATCGAGCGGTCGTCGAGTACCGGCGGCCAATCCAGTTCGGTGAGCACGTCACCATTCGGTCGGCACGACACGACAACGAGGTACGGATCGCGCTGACCGTCGGCGACGACGTACGGGCCGCGGCGCTGCTGCGGAAGTTGTAGGACGTTCAGCCCGGCTGAACGGTGACGTCGATCCCCGTCTTGACGATCTTCGGCGTGCCCGAGTGATAGGTGGTCACGGTGCGGATGCCACCGCCATCAATGGTGTCGGCACTGTCGACGGTCACCTTCGTGTCATTACCGGAGACGTGAAGGGTCAAGCAGTGGCCGGTGACGGTGAACTTGTTGCCGTTTCCGCCAAGGGTGAGCGTGCCGTCATTGCACGCGACGGTCTGGGAGGTGTTGTTGCCGCTGACGCTCAACGTCCCACCCTTCTCAACGGTGAGCGGGACGCTAGTGGACGAACTATGGCCTGAGTTCGGCCACCACTGCGCGAAAAGCGTGTGCACTGCATTCCATAGCGGCGTGAACATGAAGAAGCCGAACACCGCGAGGACGATCAGGCGGCTGCCCCAGCCGGTACGCCTGACTCGCGGCCGTCGCGCGTTGTCTGAATAGCGAGGCAACGGGACGGGCGCTCCGTACGGTGCGCCGGAGCCGAATTCGGCGCCGTACGGCGGAGCGGGCGGCGAGAGCGGCTGAGTTCGCGGGGGCGGCGCGATCCCCGGGTTCTCGCTAAAGCTGCCGACTTCCAGCTCGCGGATCCGCGCCTCCGGATCGTCCGGGTCCATCGCAAAATGCTCCCACGCGGCCGCCGCCAATGCAGCAAATCCGCCGCTCGGAGCACCCCGGAGGGGCTTAACCTCGAACCCGTGAGCGAACTCTCCGCCGACGTGATCGCCTTCCTCTGCGTCAACGGGGTCGAAACCGCTGCTTCCGCAAACGATTACCGTCTGCCGAAGATCCCGCCGAGGTTCCAGGTGACACCGCCGCCGCACATGTGCTCGAGCCCTACGCCGAATCCGCACGAGGAGTATGGGCCGACCACCGGAGGTGGTGAGGTGTTGATCGACGTACTGCCGCCCGGCCGCGAGCAGATGGTCGTCGTGGCGTTGGTGTTGGTGCAGGTGCGGTCGTCGGCGCCCGCTGGCGGCGCCATGACCATTCCGACTGCGACGGTCGTCATCCCGACCAAGGGCAGCGCGTAGTAGCGCTTCGTCCACATCATTGGAATCCTCACTCCGTGTGGACCATTCGAGGCCGCACTCCTAGTCGCGCAGCGATGCTTCGCAGGCGAATCAAGACACGTCGTCGCCGCCGCCTGTGCCGCACCGCTCCCTCATGTCGACCAATGGCTGACGGATGGCGGACATCTCGGCCTTCACCTGCGGGTTGGCGTTCATGTATTCCTCAACCTTTGGCCGGATCGTGTCGCGGGGCGAGCCCTCGAGGCCGGTCAGGAACGCGTTGACGTCGGGGTGGCTGAAGAGGTAGACCGACATGCCTGCTGACACTCCGGTGGCAGTCTGGGCGAGGTCGGCGGCGGTGCAGTTGGGTTGTGGGTCGGCCGATGCGGCAGGCGCAGCGCCGAGCAGCACCGCGCCGGCAACGGCTGCGGTTCCGAATGCACCCAGCACCGCTCTGGTCGAGAAACGGTTGAACGACAACATCATTGGTCTCCTTGTTGGGTGGTGACGGCGAAATCTATTAGCTCTTCTGCGGCGTTACCGGCAGCCGCTCACGCTGACATGGCGTCCGCCGACGCTCCCGCAGACGTTGACGTACGGCGGCGGGGGCGGTGGGGGCGGCGGGTAGTCCTCGGGCATTGGTGCGTAGTAGGCGGGTGGCGGCACGTACGGAGCCATCACATCGGCGAGATTCGCACATCCGCTGACGGACACCCGTCGTCCCGCATTCACGCACACGTCCGCATTCGCGGAGCCCGGTGGTTGCACCGTGACGAGCGTGCCAAGGGTGGCCGTGACGGCAAGGACAACCGCGGCGGCGCGACAGCGGGAGCGAAGGTTCTCGATGCCCATCGTTTCGGCCTCTCGTCGAAGGCAGGCGAATGGACGCGGCGGGGCCGCCTGCCCAACACCCGTAGCCGGAATGCTAGCCGCTTTTCTGACGGCTACGTGAATATCGGCTGGCAATGAAGCGGTGTCCACTTCATGAATATCTTCATCGACGAAGACCGTCGCGTTGTTCGCCGACGAAGCCAGACGCCGCCCCACGGGATGACCAGAATTCTCATCGGCGAGGTGGGCGACGTCGACTATTGCCCAAGTGGCTTGGAGCCCGGCCGAGCGAACGATCAGGCGTCGCCGCTCCTCCAGCTTCGACGGCATTTCGGTCGGCGGGCTGCCGACATCAGCATGCTCACAGCATCTGGTCAGCTTTATGCTTAGGTCGAGCGGCATTTCGACGTCGAGGAGCTCACCGACGGATGGTCGGACCCGACGTTCCCCGCCGGCCATCCGAAGACCGATTCGGCGGCACCGACTCCCGCTCAGCAAATCAACCGCTGAACTTTCGATGGCAACTAAGTCGAGCCTCTGGCCGGACTGGCCACGGCTTTGCTGCGGGCCTGCGAAGGTGTTGTGGGGCTACTGGCAAGTTGACCGAAGCGTTTGCGTCTCATCCCACTGGATGGCATGGTCGGCGGAAGCCCACTGGGTGATTTTCTTTGACGACAGCGTTATGACTGTCGACGCGATGCCTGATGGGTGGGAGCACCGGCGAGTGACGGATTACGTCTACGACATGTCGGACTCCGAGCGCGACGCGCTCACTGAGCAATTCCTCGCCACCAAGAAGCTGGGCTGTGCGCGCTTCGCATGCTTCACGTTGGAGGGACCCGATCGGTTCGCCAACATCGCCCGTCAGGTCGAGCGGGCCGTGTTCCAGGATTCGTGGGGCAATAACGCCGCCACCATGAAGAAGGAATACGGCCCCTACGACGAGAGCAGCATCTTCTTCATGGTGGTCGACACCGAAGAGAAGGTTCCGGCGGGCGTCGTCCGGATGATCCGGAATTCCCCGCTCGGCCTCAAGACCATCGTCGATCTCGACGACATCATCAAGTCGCCCATCGCCCCAATCGCGATCCCGGTCGACGACGTGATGCGGCACCACGGAATCGACGATCTCGACAGGTGCTGGGACGGCGCCACGGCCGCCGTTCCGCGCAAATACCGCCGCAAACTGGCGACGATGCACGTACAGCTTCTGCGCATGTTGGTGCTCGGCGCCATGCGCGAGAACATTCAACACTTCGTCTCCGTGCTGGATGCGCCCGTCGTCAGAGCCGCCCGCGACGTGCTCGGCCTCCCCCTTCTTCCGCTCGTTGACACGCCGCCGTTCACCCACATGGATGCACCCAACAACCAGGCCGTGTATGCCCACATCCCATCGCTGCTGAGACCCGGTCAGCGGCGAAACCGTCGAGTTGGTCAGAAGATTCGCGATTGCTTGACCGAGAGCAGTGCGCACGACCTGGAAAAGCTCGCTGCGAGGTGAGGCGGTGTCCATCGCTTCGCCGCGGGCGCAAAGTGATCTGACATGCCGCTGAGGGTGGAACTCACCAATGTGGTACGTCAGTACCACACTGGCGGTCACACGGTCCCCGCGCTCGACGGGCTCACCTTGCAGATCTGCGGCGGCCAGTTCACCTCCATCGTCGGCCCATCCGGCGCGGGTAAGAGCACACTGCTCCAGCTGATCGGCGCGCTGGACTCGCCGGATTCGGGCTCGATCCGCTTCAACGGCACCGAGATCGGCACGATGACCGATGAACAGCAATCGACGTTTCGCCGCCACCAGGTGGGCTTCATCTTCCAGTTCTTCAACCTCCTGCCGACGCTCACGGCGTGGGAGAACGTAGCGCTTCCCATGCTGCTCGACGGTCAAAAGCTCCGCCAGGTCCGTCCTGACGCATTGCGGCTCTTGGACCTCGTCGGGCTGGGAAACCGCATCGAACACCGACCTGCCGAATTGTCCGGCGGCCAGATGCAGCGGGTGGCCGTCGCCCGAGCGCTCATGATGGATCCCCCGCTGATCCTGGCCGACGAGCCGACGGGCAACCTCGACTCCACGACCGGAGCCGCAATCATGGAATTGCTGCGCAGTGTCGCGCGCGACGACGGCGACTACCGCGCGGTCGTGATGGTCACGCACAACCTCCAGGCGGCAGCCGAGACCGACCGGGTCATCACGTTGCAGGACGGCGCGCTCAAGTCCGACGTCTGCCCCGGACGTGTGCCGCCCCCCAGCGGACGGCACTCGACAGGCATGCGCGAGCAGCCGACCGAGATCATTCCGACAGTCCACAACGGCACATTCACCTCGGACATGCTCGTCGACTCCCCGCCGCCGCGGCTCGGCCGACACTCGGCCCGTCGGTCGTAACGCGGTGCTGCTCGCCGCCTTCAGCCGGCTCAAGGTTCTGAACGTCCGTGAATTGCGCACCCATTGGGGGCGCGCAGTTGCCTCAGTCGTGGTGGTCGCGGTCTCGGCCACGTTGCTAGTTGCAGTCCTCGGTGTCTCGGGATCCATCACCGGCTCCATCGACCGCCTCGCCACCAGCATCGGCGGCGATGCCGACCTGGAGGTCTCGGGCATCACCGGCGACGGCTTCGACGAGGCGCTGCTTCCTACGGTCGGCAGTGTCGAAAATGTAACTGCGGCAGTTCCGTTGGTGCGAATGCGGACCACCGCCAATGGGCAGCCGGCCCTTCTGCTTGGGCTCGGCCAGAACGCCGCCGAACTGCACTCCGACCTTCAGACCGCGATTCAGGATCAGCTCGATTCCGGCTCGCCGGTCACCTCGGCAGCGAACGGAGTAGTGGTCGGCGCGGGCCTCGGCGTCGCCAAGGGCGAACAGTTTCAAGTCGCGGGCTCGACGACCGTCACTGCCATGGCCGTGGTGGACGGTCCCGCGGCGCGGCGACTGAATGACGCACACTTCGTGATCGCGCCACTCGCACTCGCGCAACAGCTCTCGGGACGAGCCCACCTGCTGGACTCGATCCTGCTGTTCACCACCCCACACTCCGACGTCCAAAAGGTCCGCTCCGCCGTGACGACGGCGATCGACGGACGAGCAGTCGTGGCCACCCCGAGCTTTCGCGCCGCACAGGCGAGTAGCTCGTTCGCCATCCTCCAGGCCATGACCTTGCTGGCGGCTTCGGTCTCGTTGGTAGTGGCGGCGTTTCTGAGCTTCAACGCCATGAGCATCGCCATAGCTCAGCGCCGACCCATGATCTCGACCATGCGCGCGCTGGGCGGTCGGCGGCGAACCATCATGTCCGACATGCTGGCCGAAGCCGCGCTCGTCGGCCTGCTCGGCGGCGTGATCGGCTCGCTGTGTGGAGTGGTCATCGGACACTTCGCCATCGATGCGCTTCCTTCGACAATGGTGCAAACACTCGATGCGCGACTCGAATACGTCCTCCCAACCTGGGTCGTCCCCCTCGCCATCGCGGCATGCGTCGTCGCGAGTGTCACGGCCTCGGCGCTCGCGGCCAGGCAGGTGCACGGCGTCGCTCCGATAGAGGCGTTGGCTCCAAGCGGTGCAGCGACGTCGGAGGCGGGTTCGCACCGGCTGCGAGTCGCCGCGGGTGTGGGAGGGGCGGTTCTACTCGTCGTGACAATTCTCATCGTCACCGGGGAGCTAGGGCAAATTGCGATCGCTTCAATAGCGTTGTCATTCATCGGATTCAGTGCACTGTGCTTCGCCTTCTCGACTCCGATCATCGCAGCCGCGGCAGCCGTGGCGCGGCGATTCGGTGCTGCGGGTGTGCTCGGCGCGGCGACCATCGAGCGCGCGCCTCGGCGGATGTGGGTCGCGATGATGACAGTGCTCACCGCTGTGGTCACCACCGTGGCGGTGACCGGCGCGACGGCCAACGCCGTCGACTCGACGGTCGCGTCGTTCTCGTCGATCGCGGGTGCTGACATCTGGGTCAGCTCGGCCGCGGCCACCGACTACTCCTCAAGCCTGTTGCCGTCGGACACCGAGCCCAACGTCGCAGCCATACCCGGTGTCGAAAAGGTCGTCCCCGACCAGATGGCCTTTGCGACCGTCGGGGACACGCGGGTGATGCTCCTTGGCATCGCGAAGGGTTCCCATCGCGACATCTACACTTCGCTGTCGCCGCGGGACCGCGGAAAGTTGCTCTCCGGCGAAGGCGTCGCCTTGTCTCGCGACCTCGGACTGTCGATGAACGTCGCCGCAGGCGACGACATCACCCTGCAGACGCCCACCGGTCAGCGTCGCGTCCAGGTGCTTGCGCTCATCCCGTACTTCTCCGGGATGACCGGCACCATTGCGATGAGCCTTGACGCCATGCAGGGTTGGTTCCAGCGCCCTGGGGCCAGTGACCTGGAGATCACCGTGAAGCCCGGCCACGACCCGCGAGCCGTTCAAGCGGCCATCAAAAAGGTCGTCCCCGCAAGCACTTTCGTCTACTCCGGCGACGAGGCGCTGGCGGGTGTGGCGAGTGCACTGGACCAGGTGATCGCCGTCATCACCATCATCGGGTGGATCGTCGTGGTGGTTTCGGCCGTGACGCTTCTGAATACGCTGATGCTGTCGGTACTCGACCGGCGTCGCGAGATCGGTGTGCTGCGAGCGATCGGCGCCACCAGGGGCTTCACTTTGAAGGCCATCCTCGCCGAGGCAGCGGGCATCGGCATCGTCGGTGGACTACTGGGGCTGGCGCTCGGCATGGCCATCCAGTACCTGACGTCCATCGCGCTGACGAACGTGCTCAGCATCGACGTGACGTGGCAGCCCAGCCCGGCGATGGTCGGCATTGGCCTTGGCGCACTGCTGATCTGCCTGCTCGGCTCGATTCCGCCGGCAGTGCGCGCGGCCAGACTCAACATCGTCGAAGCGGTCAGCGTCGAATGAACGATTAGAACTCGATGGCCGAACCCATGATGACCGTCTGACCGCGTGGCAGATGGAAGTAGTCGGCCGCGTCGGAGGTCAGGTAGGACGTGGCGATGAACAGCTGCTTGCGCCACTGCGCCATGTTCGGCTCCGGCCCGGCATCCAGTTCCAGCTTCGACAGGAAGTAGGACGCACCGTCGACGTCGATGACCCCTTCGGTGTCATCGGGATCGAGCAGCCGCAACGCGTTGGGCACGTTCGACGGCTCCATGTATCCGAAGTTGGCTGTCACGTGGACGATTCCGTCTTCGGCATAACCGAGCGGATCGACTTCGGTGCGCTGGTCGTCGGGTATGCGGGGCACCGGCAGGGTTTCGATCGAAAGGATGATCACGTGCTCGTGCCGCGAATGGTTGTGTTCGACGTTGGCACGCATCGCCAGCGGCGCCGTCTCCTTTCCTCGATTGAGGAACACCGCGGTGCCAGGGACCCGCTTCAACGGGGGGTCGCACTTCGAGAGTCCATCGACGAACTCCCCCAGCGGTCCTTCTACTTCTTCGCGCGCCTTCGTGACGATCCTGCGGCCCCGTTCCCACGTCGTCATCACCGTCCACGCCGTGACCGCGATCAGTAGCGGCAGCCACGCCCCGTGGACCAACTTGGTGAGGTTCGCGGCGAGGAACAGCAGATCGACCAGCAGGAGCGCACCGCCGCCGATCACCACCTGCCACAGGGGGACGCCCCACCGGGTTCTGGCGAGGTAGAAGAACAGCAGCGTGACGATGGTGATGGTCCCGATCACCGCCATCCCGTACGCGTAGGCGAGCGCGGCGGAGCTGCGGAACGCGAACACCAGGATCAGCACCGACACCATCAGCAGATGGTTGATGGTCGGAACGTAGACCTGGCCGTAGGCCGACGCCGACGTGTGCACGATGCGGAGCCTGGGCAGCAGACCGAGCTTGGCGGCCTGAGACGCCACCGAGAATGCGCCGGTGATCACTGCTTGTGACGCGATGATGGTCGCGGCCGTGGCGAGCAGCACCATGGGGATTCGCGCCCACTCCGGGATCAGCAAGAAGAACGGCGCACTCACCTTCTGCTCGTCACCGAGGATGAGTGCACCCTGGCCGAAGTAGTTGAGTACGCACGCGGGTAGCACGACGAAGAGCCACGCCAGCGTGATCGGCTTGCGACCGAAGTGGCCCATGTCGGCGTAGAGCGCCTCGGCACCGGTGACGGCGAGCACGACCGCGGCCAACGCGAAGAAGGCGATGTGGAAGTGGCCGAACATGAATGACAGCGCATAGGTGGGCGACAGCGCCTTCAGGATCTCTGGTTCGTCGATGATTCCGTGCACGCCGCAGGCACCGATCGCCACGAACCACAGAATCATCACCGGCCCGAAGAACCGTCCGACGGCAGCCGTGCCGTGACGCTGAACCATGAACAGCGCCACGATGATCACCGCGGTGATCGGCACGATCCAGTCGTCCAAATCCGGCGTGACCACCTTGATGCCCTCGATCGCCGACAGCACCGAGATCGCCGGAGTGATCATGCTGTCACCGAAGAACAGCGCCGCACCGAACAGGCCCAACGTCGCCAAGATCATCGCGGTGCGGCGGCCCCGCGTGGCGCTCCCGTGCTTGAGCATGGTGATGAGCGCCATGATGCCGCCTTCACCGTCGTTGTCGGCGCGCATCACCAAGGTGATGTAGGTCAGCGTGACGATGATCATGACCGACCAGAAGATCAGTGACACAACGCCATACACGTTGTTCGTACTGATCGGCACGGGGTGCGGATCGCTGGGATCGAACAGCGTCTGGACTGTGTAGATGGGGCTGGTGCCGATGTCGCCGAACACCACACCGAGTGCACCGAATATCAACGCCGCGCGAAACGGTGGCGTGTGGTTGCCACCGGAAGGCGTCGTCGCCGGTGTGGAGTCGTCGACTTTGGTCACGCTTTCCCCTCCTCGGCCCGGCGGGACCGGGCCCGTCGCTTGCCTTCGTGCATCGCCGCCACCCGGGCGACTGGGATGGTACGGCCGTGCTCGATCAGCTTTTCTGGCAGGCGTTGCGGCGCAGGCATCTCCTCTGCCCACGGATCACCCCCGGCGAGCGCATCGACGGCGGTGCGGACCGTGAAGTCGGCGGGCGTGACGCGATCCAGGTCCGACCACTTCAGCGGAAACGACACCGGCGTTCCCGGGCGGAGTCGCGGGCTGTAGGCCGCCGCGACCGTCGCACCGCCCGCCCTGGTGGAGTCGACGAACACCTTGCCGCCACGGTCCTCCACGATGAACGCCGTGGTCGCCATCTCGGGGTCGAGCGCCTCGGCGCGCGCAGCGAGCGCACGGGTGGCCGCGGCGACGTCGTCCACCGGCGCCGCATCGTCGATGGGTACGAACACGTGAACGCCCTTGGCGCCACTGGTCTTAACCGCCCCTGCGAGTCCGGAGTCGGCCAGTGCCTGGCACACCAGGTGGGCAACCGCAACGACGGTCCCGAAGTCGTCGTCGCCCGGCGGATCGAGATCGAGCACGAGATGCGTCGGCCGGTAGACGTGCTCGGCCAGGCCGAGCGTCGGGTGGTATTCAACCACGCGCTGATTGGCCAGCCAGAGCAGCGTCCGACGATCGTCACACAGTGCGTAATGCACCTCGCGCTTCGAGGCTTCCGCCCAGATCGCTACCGTACGAACGAATTCGGGGGTGTACTTCGGAACGTTCTTCTGCATGAACGGCGCTCGCCCTCGCAACACCCGTAGCACCGTGAGCGGTCGGTCCGCCAACCCGGGCAGAATCCGATCGCTCACCGCGTCCAAGTAGTCGATCAGGTCGCGCTTCGTGGCGTCTGCTCCGGGTGCGAGCAGCTGGTCCAGGTTGGTCAGGTCGACGCCTGCGCGCTGTTCGCTGGTGCCCACTTCTGCATCCTCCCCGAGAACCCTCCGGGATGCCCGAACATTGGTTGACCTGCCCAGGCGGGCTTCTGGACCACCGCTTTCGGCGGCTCCAGCAGGGCCGACTAGCTGCCGACTCCCGGAATTCATAGGGAAACACCCGATTTATTACTCGGCACCCCCTGAATACCGTCAACGGATTGGGGAATCGCGGTTCACGGGGGTGCCGAATGGTGGCGAAAACATCGAGTAGTGGCCTACTCGCGCCACTTGAGCTCGGTCATCACACAGTTGCCGTGTCCCACGTAGTTGAACACTCTCGAAGGGGAATGCCGATGAACACCATGCAAATCAACATCAAGCGAAGGGCATCGCAGCTGCTGCCGATGTCCGCGGCCCTGCTCGTCGTCGCCGGCGTCGCTCCGGCGCCTGCACTCGCCGACCCGTTGCCGTACGGCCCGGACACCTGTATCCAGGGACTCGTCTGGCGCGAGGCCCGCACGGGCGACACCGTTTGCGTCACCCCGGCAGTCCGCGACCGCACGGCCACCGAGAACGCGAATCCGGGCTCGAACAAGGACCCGCTCGCCGGCTCAGGACCAGCGTCTTGCTCGCAGGGCTACGTATGGCGGGAGGCCTTCGACGGCGACACCATCTGCGTCACCCCTGCCGAACGGTCGGAGACCAAGGCGGCCAACGCTGCAGCCGCGTCCAACAAGCAGGCCAATCAGCCGGGACAGCAACAGGGGCCCACCAACCAGACCAACCACGCGGTGTTCAATGTGACTGGCAGTGGAGAGGTGTTCAACATCGTGACCGATCCGCCCGGCAGCTTCGTGCCCGATCACACGCCGCTGCCATTCACGCGGACCATGAACATCGGCCCCGACGTGACGATGCTTCAGGTAGTTGCCACTGGCCGGGACGATCCCGGGCCAGGCTGCTCGATCTCGCTCAACGGCAAGGTCGTCGCTTCGCAGCCGATCGGCGGGAGCGGGCACTGCATCTACACGCTTCCCTGAGCGGATTCGGCCCTCAGGTGCCCGCGATGAACTCCGCGACGATGTCCGCCAGTTCCTCGCCGCACTGCTCCTGGACGAAGTGGCCGGCACCCGCGATGGTCGTGTGGTGCTGGCCCGCAGCACCGGGAACTCGGCGCTGAAAGACTTCGGCCCAGCCACGCGTCGCGGCGTCGTCGTCGGAGTAGGCGGTGAGAAACGGCTTCGCCCATTGCTCCAGTACGGCCATCGTGGCGCGCCCGATTGCGGCGCCGGGATCGTTGCGGGTCAACGGGATCAACGCGATCATCTGTCGTAGCCCGGCTTTGAAGGACGCGTCGGGAAACGGTGCGTCGTAGGCGGCCAGCACGTCCGCGGGTAGCGGACCCGCGACCGCATCGAGAAAGAAACTGGGCACGATGTCGGGCGCCCGCTGATAGAACCGGACGTAGTCGAGCAGGCTCTCCTCCAACATCATTCGGCTCTCCCCGACTCCATGGTGGGCCCAGCCGAGTTGACCTTCCAGCGCGGGATCGCACGTGTGCAGGATGGTGTTGGTGGCCACGACGCGGGCGAAGCGATCCGGTTCGCGCGCGAGCACGCTCAAGCCCAGCGGGCCGCCCCAGTCCTGGGCCACCAGCGTCACATCGCGCAGGTTCAATGCGGTGACGAGTCCGTGCAGCCAGTCGACGTGGCGGACGAACGTGTAGTCCGTGGCGTCGGTGAGCTTGTCCGAACGGCCATACCCGATGTTGTCGGGTGCGATGACCCGCAACCCGGCCCCAACGAGTCGCCCGATGACCTTTCGGTACAGGTACGACCACGTGGGTTGGCCGTGCGTCAACAACACCGTCGGGCCGTCTGCGGGCCCGGCGTCGACGTAATGCATTCGGAGCGAAGGCATCCGCTTGGACTCGACCTGGACGTAGTGCGGTGGAAACGGGTAATCGGGAAGCCCGGCGAACCGCTCGTCGGGAGTTCTCAGGACGCCCATCAAGACCCTTCCACTTCGCCGAAGAAGCTGCGCAGAGCGGCGCCGACAAGACCGGGTACCGTGCTGGTCGCGAAGTGAGACTCACCCTCCCACACGACGCGTCGCGCGGCGGGCAGCACCGCGGCGAGTTCGTCCATACCCGTGGATAGCGGCGCCCAGGTATCGCCGCCCTGCATCAGCAAGATCGGCACGTCGATCATGGTCCACCGACTCAGGTCCGTGGTGTCGGCGCTCATCGCCTCCAGGTCGCCAAGGTCCCCGGTGGCGGCGCGCAGTGCCTCGTCGGGAGCAATGGGATCGTTCGGTGCGGCAGCCAGCACCTCGGCGGGGATGCGCGCCACGTCGCGAATGAAGACACCCAGCGCTTCGGCGTACTCCCCTGCGGCATAGTGCTTTCGGTATTCGGCGAGCACTGGCGTCAGGTGCGCTCCCGACAGCAACAGCGGCGGCTCGAACAGCGCCAGCGAGGCCAAGTGTGCGGTAGCGATCTTGGCGGCGTGCAATGCCAACGACGCACCATACGAGCCGCCGACGAGATGCCCCCGCTGCCTCGTCTCCTCGGCGGCCGCCCGTGCGACGAGCAGCACGTCATCCGCTTCGACTTCGAAGCTGTTCCGCGACAATGGAACTCCACTCGGCCGGTAGCCGCGGCGGGCGATCAGCCATACCGAGTAGTCGGGAAAGCCTTCCGCGATCTCGGCCCATGAGTCCAGCCCGCCGTTGGAGCCGTGCAGGAAGACGATGGGACGGCCGCGCCCGGAGGTCCTGACGATGAGTTCCGTCCCGTCGGCGGCCGTGAAGGTGCGGTCGGTGGGCACTCGATTCCCGTTCGACGGTGGAGGCTCAGCCTGCGAACTGCGGGTAGACGCCCGCGACGCCCTTCGCCAGTCCGGCCTGCACCCCGCGGCTCATGTCGTCGGCGAGCACCTCATAGGCGCCCGCGGCGATGGCATCGACGGCGAGCGCCGCGACGTCGGCGGGATTGGACTTGGGCCCATCGAGGCCGGCCGCCATGTCAGTGTCCATGAGGCCGACATGCAGTGCCGTCACGACGATTCCGCGGTCGGCCAGTTCGGCGCGCACCGCGTTCGTCATCGACCAGGCCGCCGACTTCGAGGCGCAGTACCCGCTGAGGCCCGGCAGGCTCAGCCAAGACAGCACCGAGAGCACGTTGAGGATGCCTCCACCACCGTTGCCCGCGATCACCGGAGCGAACGCGCGGATCGCGGACAGCGTGCCGAAGTAGTTGGTGTTGAGCTCCTGGTGAGCGCCGTCGAGGTCGCCGGTGAGCAGGTTCGTGCTGCGGTCGATGCCAGCATTGTTGATCAGCAGGGTCACGTCGCCTGCCGCCTCGGCTGCGGCGGCCACCGAGTCAGGATCGGTGATGTCCACCGCGACGGGGATGGCGCCGTCGACGTCGACCGAACCGGGATCGCGTGCGCCCGCGTAAACCTTCGCACCGCGGCGCAGAAGTTCGGAGGTGAAATGCCGACCGAGTCCACGGTTGGCGCCTGTCACGAGAGCTGTGCTCGAGGAGATGTCCACCCGCCCATCCTGCTCCGCCGCGCAGTGCTCGGCCAGGGCAAGGGAGAATCTAATGGCGGACACCTTTGCCGACGGCGGAGCGACGAGTGCAGATCGGAGGCAACCACGTGGCACAACGATGGTTTGCCGAGGTCATGCTCGTCGCGGCGGCCACCACCACGGTGGTGAGTTGCGCGCCGGCAGCCACCACCCAGTCATTCCCCGGCCCGAGCGACTCCTCGACCGGCTCCCAAGGCCAGGTACCGGTGGTGGCGTCGAACGTGGCACCGCAAGCGCTCGTCATCGGCGGCGCGGCGACCACGCCTCCGACCGGCGCAGCCTCTGAAACCCCGGACGCGATGACCATCGGTTCGGCCGGCGTCGACACCTGGAGCGGCTGGCTGCCAGACGGCAAGACGTTCAGCCCGTTCGACACCGTCAGCCAGCCCATCACCCGGCTCGACCCGCTGTTGCTGAGGGCCGTTCAAGACGCCACTCGGGCCGCGGCGAGCCAGGGCGTCAACATCGCCCTGACGTCTGGCTGGCGCTCAAAGGGGTTCCAACAGCGGCTCTTTGCCGACGCCGTGCGTCAGTACGGCAGCGTCGATGTCGCGCAGCAGTTCGTCGCGTCGCCGGAGGGCTCCAAGCACGTCCTCGGCGAGGCGGTCGACGTCACGGGCGCGGGTGTCTCCGACTGGCTCATCCGCAACGGCGCGGAGTTCGGGCTCTGCCAGATCTACGCCAACGAGAACTGGCACTTCGAGCTCGCGGTCGACGAAAACGGCAGGTGCCCCACGCTGAGAGCCAACGCGGCGGGCTGAGTCAGTCGGTCACACCGTCGAGCTGCGGCGACCTGACGCACGCCGTGCATCAGAAGCTTCGTACCCGCCCGCAAGCCAGAACACGGTGCGGTCAATCGCGGGAAGGAGCTCAGTGATGGCGAGCTCCCCAGCCGAGAATCTGCCCATCAGCCCGTAAACGAGGCTCAGCATGGCGGCATTGAAGTCGGAGATGAATCCCTCGTCGACATCGGCAAGCACTTCTGATGCGGCCGGAACCACGATCTCCAGACCGCGACGGAACAGCTTCGCGCCGCTCGGTCCTGACCGCACGCGAAAGAACGCAGCCAGCATTCCTGGGTGCTGCTCCCACGGTTCGAAGATCATTCGAAACAGCGCCATGAGACCGTCGTAGAGCGAACTGTCGGGCGCGCGCGGCGGTGGCACCACATTGGAGTAGCGGTGTTCCTCCATCCAGGCCTCGAGCGCAGCCAGAATGAGTTCGTCTCGGGTCGAATATCGCTTGTAAATGGTGGCCAATGAGGTCCTGGCACGGCGAGCGACTTCGCGCAGTTGCACGGCGTCGTACCCGTCGGTCTCAAGGATCTCGACCACGACGTCGAGCAACGGATCGTCGCGTCGGGCGGATGAATCGCCAGATTTCACCATCGCACTAGCCGCCCTTGCCGTCGTTGAGTAACCAGGTTACCGTAGCTGGTGTAACACGGTTACTCAGCATCTGGTCGGTTGGCAGCCGGCCCACGCAACGAAGCGAGGATTGATGGGTTCTTTGGACGGCAAGGTCGCGTTCATCACGGGGGTGGCACGCGGCCAGGGTCGCAGCCACGCAATACGGCTCGCCGACGACGGTGCCCACATCATCGGCGTCGACATCTGCGCCGACATCGCATCGAACGGCTACCCGATGGCCAGCCGTGACGAGTTGGATGAAACCGTCGCGCTGGTGGAAGAAAAGGGCGGCAAGATGCTGGCCTCGATCGCCGACGTCCGCGACTTCCATCAGTTGAAGGCCGCACTCGACACCGGAGTCGAGCACTTCGGCCGCCTGGACATCGTGTGCGCAAATGCGGGCATCGCGTCGATGGCCTTCCGCGAGTTGACGATTGAAGAAGACCTCGAGCAGTGGACGGACGTGCTCGACGTCAACCTGGTTGGCGCATTCCACACCGCCAAGGCGGCCATCCCGCACCTCATCGCCGGTGGCCGCGGCGGGTCGATCGTGCTCACCAGTTCGACGGCAGGACTGAGGGGATTTGGCGGCCTACAGGGCGGGGGCCTTGGCTACGCCGCATCCAAGCACGGCATTGTCGGCCTGATGCGCACGCTGGCGAATGCGCTTGCCCCCAACAGCATCCGGGTCAACACCGTGCACCCCACCGCCGTCAATACGATGATGGCCGTCAACCCTGCCATGACGTCGTTCCTGGAGAACTATCCCGACGGCGGACCTCATCTGCAGAACCCGATGCCAGTCGGACTGCTTGAGCCGGAAGACATTAGTGCGGCGATCGCCTACCTGGTATCCGACGCGGGCAAGTACGTCACCGGCGTGACGTTCCCGGTCGACGCCGGATTCTGCAACAAGCTATGACCGGACGGGTTGCGGGCAAACGGGTTCTGGTCACCGGCGCCGCTCGCGGAATGGGTCGCAGCCACGCAGTCAGGCTCGCCGAAGAAGGTGCCGACGTCATCCTCGTCGACATCTGCGAGTCCCTGCCCGAGGTCGAATATCCGCTCGCCACAAGGGAAGACCTCGAGGAGACGGTGCGGCTCGTCGAGAAGCACGGGCGCAGGGCAGTCTCGCACGTCGTCGACGTACGCGACGCGGCAGCAATGACGGCCGCTGTCGACGACGGGGTCGAGCGATTGGGCGGCCTCGATGCGGCCGTGGCCAACGCAGGCGTGCTCACCGTCGGCACGTGGGACACCACCACATCGGCACAGTGGCACACCGTGCTCGACGTCAACCTGATCGGCACGTGGAACACCTGTTCTGCCGCGCTGCCGCACTTGGTGGAGCGTGGTGGCAGCCTGGTCAACATCAGCTCGGCAGCCGGGTTGAAGGGCACTCCACTACACCTCCCCTACACCGCGTCCAAGCACGGCGTGGTCGGGTTGAGCCGGGCGTTGGCCAATGAGCTTGCCGCGGTGAATGTTCGGGTCAACACCGTGCACCCGACGGGTGTGGAAACCGGGATGCGACCGGACTCACTGCACGGATTGCTGGCCGAGACGCGGCCCGATCTGGTCCCGATCTTCCTCAACGCGATGCCGGTCGTGATGGCCGAGCCGGTCGACATCAGCAACGCCGTGCTGTTCCTGGTCTCTGACGAATCCCGGTATGTGACCGGACTCGAATTCAAGGTCGATGCCGGCGTGACGCTCCGGTGATACCGCAGCCCGAACAGAAAGCGAACCGCATGACGACCTTCGAAACCGAGCGCACCGAACGCGGCAGACGCACCTTCGCCGAGGTCATGACCTTCGCTGCCCCGGCGGACCACACTCCGGTAACGGCCAACCTGATCGACTTCGTGTTCGCCGAAGTGTGGCAGCGTCCGACGTTGACACGGCGGGACCGCAGATTCGTCACGCTGGCCTGCGTGGCGGCCGCCGACGCCGATGCGCCGCTCCGCGACCACGTGTACGCAGCACTGAACAGCGGTGACGTCAGCATCACCGAAATGCGGGAAACCGTACTTCATTTCGCGGTGTACGCAGGTTGGCCGAAGGCGTCGTGGTTCAACATGGTCGTCGACGAGCAATGGGAGCGCATTCACCAGGAGCGTGGGCAGTCCGTCCCTCCCTCAGCGCCGCTACTCCCGCTGACCACGCCAAGCGAGCCAGCCGCCCGGCTCGCGGTTGGAGAGCAGTCGTTCAAGGACATCAACTGTCTGCCGTACGCGCCCGTCCGCGACAACCCCTATCAGGGGGCGGGAATCCTGAACTTCGTCTTCGGAGAGATGTGGCTCCGGCCTGGGCTTGGCATGAAGGAACGCCGACTGGTGACAGTGGCGTGCGTGGCGTTCCAGGACGCCCAGTATCCCATCATGAGTCACGTCTACGCCGCGCTGAAGAGCCGCGACATCTCGTTCGACGAAATGGACGAACTGGCATTGCATTTCGCCGCCTACTACGGTTGGCCCAAGGCGTCACACCTCAACCAGGTGATCGACGAACAGAAGCAGCGCGTGCTCGACGAATGGCGTGCCGAAGCCACCGCGTCATGAGCTACACCGCTCCGGTCACCGAGCTGCCGGCAGGGCTCCTCATCGGCGGGGACCGGGTCACCGCATCGTCGGGAGGTCTGCACGAGCACATCTTTCCCGCCACCGGGACACCCAACGCGACCGTCACCCTCGCAGGCGCCACGGAGATCGATCACGCGGTCGCGTCATCGAGGGATGCGCAGCGCGAATGGGTTGCGCTGACTGTGGATAGGCGTCGGGACCTGATGATCGACGTCGCCGACATTGTGCACGAACATCTCGGCGAACTCGCCGCGCTCAACGTGCACGACTACGCAGTGCCGTTGTCCTTCGCAGGCAATGCCGTGCTCCTCGAACGATTCTTGCGCCACTTCGCCGGATACGCCGACAAGCCGCACGGGACGAGCACACCGGTCAACGGTTCGTTCGACGTCAACCTCGTCGAGCGGGAAGCGTATGGCGTCGTCGGCGTCGTGGCGCCGTGGAACGGAGCACTCGTCGTCGCCGGGTCGTGCATCGCACCGGCACTGGCGGCCGGCAACGCAGTGGTGTTCAAGCCTTCCGAACTCGCGCCGCTCGCCGCGCTCCGCTTCGGCGAACTGTGCGTCGAAGCGGGTCTGCCGCCAGGACTCGTCAACGTCGTTCCCGCAGCCGCCGAAGGCGGCGACGCGCTGGTGCGGCACCCCGGCATCCGCAAGATCTGGTTCACCGGCGGCGGTGACACCGCCCGCGCCGTGGTTCGAGCCGCGGCCACCAACCTCACTCCGGTGGTCGCCGAGCTCGGCGGGAAGTCGGCGAACATCGTCTTTGGCGACGCGGATCTCGATGCGGCCGCGATGCTTTCGGCACACCAGGGCCCCCTGATGCAATCCGGCCAAAGCTGTGCGTGCGCAAGCCGGATTCTCGTACACGACTCAGTGCACGATGCGTTCGTCGAGAAGTTCCTCGCGGTCGTGCACGCCGCGAAGGTCGGCGACCCGTTCGATCCGTCCGTGACGTTCGGGCCGGTGATCAGCCAGGCATCGGCCGACCGCATCCTGGATACGGTCGAGTGCGCGGTGGGCACGAATGCAGGGCGTCTGCTGACCGGCGGCACGCGTATGGGCGGTGAACTCGCGCAGGGTTACTTCCTCGAACCCACCGTCTTCGACGACGTGGACAACGGGTCTACGCTGGCGCAAACCGAGACATTCGGCCCGGTCGTGTCCGTCATCAGATTCGGCGATGATGCCGAAGCGGTGCGCCTTGCCAACGACACTCCATACGGATTGAATGCGTTCGTCCACACCAGGGAGCTCAAACGCGCCCACGGCGTCGCCAGGAGCCTCGAAGCTGGTTCGGTGTGGATCAACACCTTCAGCGACATCGCGCCGCAGGGCCCGTACGGCGGATACAAGCAAAGCGGATTCGGCCGCACCGGCGGCATCGAAGGCCTGCACGAATTCCAACAGGTCAAGAACATCCGAATCGGGATGACCTGAGCCGGTCAATACCGTTGCAGAGCAAAGGTATACGTATCGGTGCCGCCTGGTCCGCCGTAGCAGCCTGCGTCATATGTCGACTCGATGGTGCCTGCGAGTGTCGTGCCGTCCCACGAGTACACGTCGTGTGACGGCAGGTTGTAGCCGATGCAGCGCACTCCATCCGGCACGTCGACGGTGAGCGTGTATCCGCCGTTGGCGTAGAACGCATTCTGCTGAAATCGTTGACTCTTCAATGGGCGCGGAATGGCGACGACGTTCAACGTCGTCGTCGCTGGAGCCACAACCGGATCGACGAGCTTGGTGCCGCAATCTGGTGCGCCGCAGGAATGCAGCACCTCCCAGATCCACGTGTGATCGTTCCAGCGGTCGGTCACGACCTCATAATTTCCGACGCGCATGGCTCCGGCGTTCGCGACGGGTGCCAACATCGTGGCGACCACGGCGAGCGCCAGGCTCGTCGCGACCCCGGTAGCCCGTGCCATGGCAGTCACTGGGGGCTCCTGTCGTTAGGGCGGAAAGGGGCACTGGACGTGCGGATTTGGATCAACGGACCTGCTAGCTGCGGGCGGTGAACTCGATGTGCAGCTCGGTGAGACCCCGCAGTAGGAAGGTGGGTTCGTAGGAGTAGCTCCGACTGTCCGCCTGGCCGTGGAAGGATTCGTCGATCCTGATGTCGCGCATGCGATCCAACAGTCTGCGGACGGTGATCTGACCCTCGACCCGCGCCAAGGGTGCGCCGGCACACGTGTGAATGCCGCGACCGAACGCGATGTGTTCGCGCACGTTCTTGCGGTCTGGATGAAACTCCTGGGGATCGTCGAACTTTCGCGGGTCGCGGTTGGCTGCGCCGAGGCACAGCATCACGATCGTGCCTGCGCGAAGACGGACGCCACCAAGTGTCGTGGTCTTGCGGACCAGCCGAAAGTCGACCTTCGTCGGTGAGTGCATCCGCAACGCTTCCTCGATGAACGTCGGAATGCGGTCGGGGTGCTCGCGCAGAAGCTGTTGATATTCCGGTCGTTCGCCCAACGCCTGCACAGCGGCGCTGAGCAGTTTGGTGACGGTCTCTTGCCCGGCGGCAAAGAGGAAGGTGGCGGGTTTCACGACTTCGATCAGTTCCGGTGTAGTGCCATCGGGGTACCGGGCCGCGGCCATCCCGCTGAGCACGTCTCCAACGGGTTCACGTCGGCGCTCAGCGAGGTAGCCGGCGAACTTGTCGTCGAGATACCTCAGCGGGTCGCGTCCCACCGGAGCACCGTCGAGGGAGCCGACCTGGCCGCCGGGCCGATGGTCAGCTCCCAGCGCCGCGAGGAACTCCGGCCGGTCGCCCGCGGGGACACCGAGCAGGTCGATGATGGCAGAGGTGGCGAAAGGCCTTGCGTACTCGGACAGGAACTCACAATGACCGTTGGCGATGAACTGATCCAGCTGGCTGTCGGCCAGCTGCCACATGTAGTCCTCGTTCTCCTTGAGCCGTCGTGGGGTCAGCAGCCTGCTCAGCAGCGAGCGGGCCCGCTCGTGGGCGGGCGGATCCATGACCACCATGTGCTCGAAGATCGGGAACTGATGCCGGTGTGCCTCGATCTGCTCGGTGATGTCGTCGCCTTCGGGGGTGAACGGCAACGGCGGAAACGGCCCGCCGATCGCGTTCACCGCCGAGAAGGACTCGTGGTCCTTGAACGCCGCCATCACCTCGGCGTAGCCGGTGACGGCGACGACGCCGTAGCGCGGCTCGGTAAAGACCGGGCCTTGCCCGCGCAGGTACTCGTAGTACTCGTAGGGATCTTGGCTGACGGCCTGATCGGAGAAGTAGTCGACGGATGCCAGGTCGGTCATCGACGTGCGGTCCTTTCGGTGTGCTTGGGGCTTCTGAATTCGGTGAGCTGTTAGTCCTCAGTGACGCTGATAGCCCCGCGCGGGCACGCATCGACGGCCGCCAGCACCTTGTCCCAGACGTCGTCGGCCGGGTACCGCGAGCAGGTGGCGACGTCGCTGTCGCCCAGGTCGAACACCGTGGGCGCGATCTCGAGACACAGCGCATGGCCCTCGCATAAGTGCGGATCCACCCGTATTCCCCTGCGCCGCGTCACGATGTCGACTCCGCGCGAACCAGGCGCGGAAACCGGAAATCGACGGGATGGCGGTCAACGGTCACGTGTTCGACTCCCATGATGGCGAAGCTACTACGATTACTGATCGATCGATCAAATGTTAAGGTAGCGCATGTTTAGCACGATCCGAAACTCGTGGTCAACCCCTTCATGGCTGGAGTTCTGAATGGCGACGCCACGAAAGTCGAAATCCGACGACGGCGGCACCCGGAAACGCCTCATCGAGTCAACGGCTCGGATCATGCGCGACGAGGGCTACGCCGCTGCCACGTCGCGACGCGTAGCGGCCGACGCCGGTGTCAAACAAGCACTCGTCTACTACTACTTTCCGACGATGGACGACTTGTTCGTCGAGGTACTGCGCGCTGGCGCGGAAGTCTCGCTCGACGAGATGCGATCTGCGCTCACCAACGACGACCCACTGCGTGCACTGTGGTCGATCAACAGCGACTCCCGCCGGACCGGCCTGAATACCGAGTTCATGGCATTGGCCAACCACCGCAAGGTGATTCAGACCGAGCTCGCCGCCTTCGCCGAACGGGTACGCGACATCGAAACCGCGGCTGTCACCGTCGTGCTGCGCGCAAATGGAATCGACCTCGACGACTATCCCCCGGTCGCTATTTCGATGCTGATCGCCCAGACTGCGCGCAGCTTGTGTAATGAAACCGCCGTCGGCGTCACCCGCGGGCACGACGAACTCCGCGCGTTCGTCGAACGCCAGATGGGCCTGCTGAAGACGTTCGCAGCGACCGCAGCGCCGCCGAGTTAGCCCCGCAGACAGTCGCGGCCGGCGGGGTTCAATTGGCCAGTGCTCGCGCCGCGGGTCCTTCGGCGATGGTTGACACCCCACGCCGTCATTGCCTACGTTACTGATCGATCGACCAATTATGGTCGGTATCGACGCCCGACATCATCGGCGCCGATGGCTGCAGACAGCGAGGTGCACATGACCGGTCGAGTCGAAGGAAAGGTCGCATTCATCACGGGCGCGGCGCGCGGGCAAGGGCGCAGCCACGCGGTGCGACTGGCCGAGGAAGGCGCCGACATCATTGCGGTCGACGTCTGCGGGCCGATCAGTGCCAACAGTCAGATCGCACCGTCGACCCCCGATGACCTGGCCCATACCGCCGATCTCGTCAAGGGCCTGAACAGGCGCATCGTGACCGCGGAGGTCGACGTGCGTGACTTCGATGCGCTCAAGCGCGCGGTCGACAGCGGCGTCGAGCAGTTGGGTCGGTTGGACGTCATCGTCGCGAACGCCGGCATCGGGAACGGCGGTCAGACTCTCGACAAGACCAGCGAGGAAGACTGGGACGACATGATCGGCGTCAACCTGTCGGGAGTCTGGAAGACGGTCAAAGCCGCTGTCCCCCATCTGATCTCCGGCGGCAACGGCGGATCCATCATCCTGACTAGTTCGGTTGGCGGCCTAAAGGCCTATCCCCACACCGGGCACTACATTGCCGCCAAGCACGGGGTCGTCGGACTGATGCGCACGTTCGCCGTCGAACTGGGGCAGCACTTCATTCGGGTCAACTCTGTGCATCCCACCAACGTGAACACGCCGATGTTCATGAACGAGGGCACGATGAAACTGTTTCGCCCGGACCTGAAGAACCCTGGCCCCGACGATCTCAAGGTCGCTGCACAGTTCATGCACGTCCTGCCCATCGGCTGGGTCGAACCGGTGGACATCAGCAACGCGGTGTTGTTCCTGGCATCCGACGAATCGCGCTATGTCACCGGACTTCCCGTCACCATTGACGCGGGAAGCATGCTCAAGTAACGCCCTGCACCGGGGTCCCGAACACGCGGTCACTACGCTGGGCACCGTGTCTGAACTGGTACTCGTGCACGTCGAAGACCGCGTCGCCGTCATCACCGTCAACGACCCCGATCGGCGCAACGCCGTCACCGCGGAGAGCTCGGCGGCGCTGCGCGCCGCGGTCACCGGGGTCGAGGCCGACCCCGAGGTTCACGCCGTGATCGTGACCGGGGCAGGCAAGGCGTTCTGCGCGGGCGCCAACCTCACCGCGCTCGGCGAGGCCGCCGAGGACGGGCTGCGGGTGATCTACGACGGCTTCCTCGCCGTTGCACAGTGCACCCTGCCAACGATCGCCGCCGTTAACGGTCCTGCCGTCGGCGCAGGATTGAACCTGGCGTTGGCCGCCGACGTGCGCATCGCGGGGCCCGCGGCGATGTTCGACCCCCGCTTCCAGAAGCTCGGCATCCATCCCGGCGGCGGCGCCACCTGGATGCTGCAACGCGCAGTCGGGCCGCAGGTGGCGCGGGCGGCGCTCTTGTTCGGCATGCGCTTCGACGCCGAGTCAGCCGTCCGACACGGGTTGGCGCTGCAGGTCGCCGACGATCCCGTGGCGGCCGCCCGCGAACTCGCGGCCGGACCCGCGTCCGCACCGCGCGACGTGGTCATCGCCACCAAGGCCTCGATGCGGGCGACCGCCAATCCCGGCACCGTCGACACCGAGCAGCACCGCATCGCCGTGGACGTCGAGCTCGGCCCACAGGCCACCTCCATCGAGTCCCCGGAGTTCGCGGCGCGCCTGGCCGCCGCCCAGAAACGCAAATAGCCCCGTGCTAGAGGTCGAGTAGCGCCAGTTCTGGCGACTCGACCAGGTCGCGAAGCTCGCACAGGAACGCGGCCACCTGGGCCCCATCGGCGACCCGGTGATCGAACGCGCACGTGAGCGTCATCGTCGAGCGCGCGACGACCTCGCCGTCGACCACGACGGCGCGTGGCTTCAGCGCACCCATCCCGAGGATGCCCGCCTCCGGGTGGTTGAGCACCGGCACGCCCTCATCGAGGCCCAACGCCCCGAAATTCGACACGGTGAACGTAGAGCCCTGCAATTCAACGGGTTTCAGCGTGCCCGCCCGAGCGTCCGCGATCAATCGCGCGACTACCGCCGCGAGCTCACGGGTGGTCCTTTGCTGCGCGTCGGTGACGACGGGCACCAGTAGCCCGCGGGGCGCCGCTACTCCGATGCCGAGGTGGACGGCCGGGTGGACGTGGATCCGCGGGCCGTCCACGGTGTCCACCCACGTCGAGTTCAGAATCGGGTGCCGAACAAGCGCCACGGTCAGCAACCGCAACGTCAGCACGAACGGGGTGATCGGCTCGGTGGCGGCTTCACTCAACCGGTCGCGCAATTGCAACAGCCGAGTGCAGTCGACCTGCACCGAGGCATGCGCATCGGGGATCTCCCTACGCGACAGCGCCATCCGGCGCGCCATCTCCAGCCGGACCCCACCGACCACGGTGTCGTCCGGCCGCGGCCCAGCCGCCGCAAGGACGTCAGCTCGCGTGACGATGCCGTCGGGGCCCGAACCCGGTGACACGGTGGCCATGTCGACGTCGAGTTCGGAGGCGAGCTTGCGGACCGGCGGTTTGGCGCGGGGTCGACTCGTTGGAGGCGGCCGCCTGGTGACGTCCATCCTGGCGTCGGTGCCGTAGCCCACCAGCACGGGCTGCCGCGGAGCGGGACTGGCGGCCACGTCCGTCGCAATGCGCACCAATGTCGTTCCAACGGACAGCGTTTGACCTTCGTCGCCACCGAGTTCGACGACGCGACCTGCGTAGGGGCTGGGGATTTCTACCTCGGCCTTGTTGGTCTCGACCGTGCAGAGCACCTGGTTCAATGCGACTTCGTCACCGACTGCGACCTGCCACCCGGTGATGGTGGCATCTTCCAACCCCTCACCGAGGTCGGGCACTAGGAAGTCGCGCACCTCGGTCATGGCTGACTCATCGCCTTCTCGACGCAGTCCAGTAATCGGTCGACACCAGGCAACCAGAGCTTCTCGAGCCGCGCCGGCGGGTAGGGAGTGTCGAATCCCGTGGCGCGCAGGACCGGCGCCTCGAGGTCGTAGAACAGCTCTTCCTGAATGCGCGCCGCGAGCTCGGCGCCGAAGCCCAGCGTGCGCGGACCTTCGTGCATCACCACCGCGCGGCCGGTCTTGCGCACCGAGTCCGCGATGGTGTCGAAGTCCAACGGGTTCAACGAACGCAAGTCGATGACCTCGAGCCCGTACGAGTCGGCGGCCATCTCAGCCGCGTTCAGCGCGGTGGGCACCAAGGATCCGTAGGTGATGACCGTGACGTCGTCGCCGGGCCTGCGCACCGCTGCGCGTCCGATCGGCGCGGCGGGCGCGCCGGTGTCGACGAACTCTCGCATCCAGTAACGGCGCTTGGGCTCGAGGAAGATCACCGGATCACGCTCGGCGATCGAATACCTCAACAGCCAGTACGCATCGGAGGGCGTCGACGGGACCACCACCTTCAGCCCCGCGGTGTGCAGCCAGTAGGACTCGGTGGACTCCGAATGATGTTCTACCGCACCGATTCCACCGAACGAAGGAATGCGGATGGTGACCGGCATGTCGACGTCACCCCTGGTGCGCGCCCGGTACTTGGCGAGGTGGCTGACGACTTGGTCGAATGCGGGCGCGGCGAACCCGTCGAACTGGATCTCCGGCACCGGTATGAACCCGCGGATCGCCATTCCGATCGCGATGCCGATGATCGCGGATTCCGCCAGTGGCGTGTCGAAGCACCTTGCGTCGCCGAACGTGTCGGCGAGCCCTTCGGTCACGCGGAACACCCCACCGAGCTTGGCCACGTCCTCACCGAACACCAGCACCCGATCGTCGGCGGCCAGCGCGTCGTGCAGCGCGCGGTTGATCGCCTGCGCCATCGTGGACGTCGTGGTCGCTGGAACCGTTGACACCAACGGCCGCTCGGGCTCGGGTGCGTCGTCGTCGAATCCGAACGGTCTTTCGATGAGTTGTGTCATTTCACGCCTCCTTCGCCAATTCGGCTGCTAGCCCGTCGCGTTGGCGCATCAACTCGGGAGTGATGTCGTGGTAGACGGTGTCGAACACCTCCGTTACGTCGATGTCGGGTTCTTCGATCATCGCCCTGCGCAGTTCGGACCGCAGCCGCGCCGACCGCGTCGCGGTGCGCTCCTCGAGTCGCTCGCTCCACACTCCGACGGACTCGAGATACGTGCGGTACCGACTGATGGGATCCCTTGCCCGCCAATGCTCGACATCGTCTTCGGTGCGGTAGCGGGTAGGGTCATCAGACGTCGTGTGCGGCCCCATCCGATAGGTGAGCGCCTCGATCAGCGTGGGACCTCCCCCACCGCGGGCCCGGGCGGAGGCCGCGGCCATCACCGCGTAGCAGGCGAGCACATCGTTGCCGTCCACCCGAATGCCCGGCATGCCATACCCGATCGCGCGGTGCGCAATCGACGGACCCGCCAGCTGGCGACTCGTCGGCGTCGAGATGGCCAACTGGTTGTTCTGCACGTAGAACACGCATGGCGTCTTGAACACCGATGCCAGGTTCAGCGCCTCGTGCACGTCTCCCTCGGACGTGGCCCCGTCGCCGATGAACGCGACCGTCACCGAATCCTCGCCCAGCCGTTCGGCGGCCATCGCCGCACCGACCGCATGCAGTCCCTGAGTGCCGATCTGGATCGAGATCGGGGCACAGCACTTCTTGGTGAACTCGAGCCCGCCGTGCCATCGACCACGCCACACCGCACCCATCTGGGCGGGCGATATGCCGCGCACCAGGAAGGCGCCGAGTTCGCGGTACTGCGGGAACAGCCAGTCGGTCTTGCGCAGGGCCGCCGCCGCACCGACCTGGGCGGCCTCTTGACCGCGGCACGACGCGAATAGCGCGAGCTCGCCCTGGCGCTGAAGATTGACGAACTCGATGTCTAGCTCGCGAGTGACGACCATCGACTCGTAGAGCCAGGACAGCGTCTCAGGCGGTAGGTCTCGGCGGTACCGGGTTTCCGGGGTAGGCGTCCCGTCGGGCGCCACCAGTTGAATCGGCTCCATCTCAACGTCGATCGACGTCGTGGGTGCCTGAATAGAACCGGCCATACCGCCTCCTTGGGTCACTGACGACGGGTTGCGACGTCAGGCGACTGAGGTGCTCAGCACGGAGGCGATCAGAGCAAAACCTCTGGTGGGAGGCCTGCACGTTGGCTGCCGGGGTGGGGCAGCCAACGCGACGATGAGCTCTGCTCGTCGCAGCACTGGGGCTTTCACCATTATGCGCCCGAACGCGAATACACGACGTGCACCCGCAAACGCGGCAAGGTCGTGTCGCGCCCGAAATCGACATCGAGGGGCGTTGCCGGATCGGTACGAAGTATCGCTATCTCAGGGCGAGGCGACGCGCCTCGCGGTGAATCGTCAGCCCGTCGGCGCCAACGCGACGATGCGCTCGGCGCGGCGCAGCACCGGCATGTCCACCATCAGACCCTCGTGCTGGAAGACACCACGCTCGTCGCTGGCCCGTGCGAGCACGGCCCGCGCCCACTCGACCTCGTCCTCGGTAGGCGAGTAACCGGCCCGGATCACCGCGACCTGAGAAGGATGGATGGCGACCTTGGCATCGAAGCCGACGGCGACGGCGTCGTCGGTTTCGGCGCGTAACCCATCGAGGTCCTTGATGTCGATGTACACCGAATCGAGTGCGATCCGCCCGTACGCCTTGGCCGCCAATAGCGCCTGGGACCGAACGTGTTTAGCGACGTCGCGATAGCTACCGTCGGGCCAGCGGTTTGCCGTGCCACCCGTCGCTGCGAACAGGTCCTCCGCACCCCACATCACGGCGAATGCATTGTCGACCCGCGCGGTCTCGGTGACAGCCAATGCCCCCAGCGGAGTTTCGACGAGGACGACGACGTCCAGTGGAGCCAGCGATGAAACCTGATCGGCGGTTTCGGTCTTGGCGAGCATTACGGTGCCGTAGTCGGTGCGCGCCAGCGCCTTCAGGTCCAGTTCGTGATCGGGCGTCGTGACGGGATTAACCCGCACTACCGTTCTCCTGGGGTCCAACTGCGTTGCGATCAATGCGGCGCGCGCAGCCTCGCGGTCCTTCGCCGCGACGCCGTCCTCGAGGTCGAGAATGACCACATCGGCTGCGGCGGCTGCCTTTTCGAAGCGCTCGGGCCGGTCGGCCGGGCAGAACAGCCAACCTGGCCCGTTATTGCCTAATGCCATTAGGAGACCTCCTCCGCAGGACGCTTGCGCACCATGGTCTTTCGCGACGCTGTCGCGACGACGTCACCGTGCTGGTTGCGTCCGATGTGCGAGAAGGTGACGATACCCTCCCCCGGGCGGCTCTTGGACTCTCGCTTCTCGGTCACCTCCGTCTCGGCGTACAGGGTGTCACCGTGGAACAGCGGCTTGGGAAACGCGACCTCGCCGAAGCCCAGATTGCCGACGATGGTGCCCTGCGTCAGCTGCGCCACCGAAAGGCCGACGAGCGTGGACAGGGTGAACATCGAGTTCACCAACCGCTGATTGAACGGCGGCAGCGCGTCGGCGAAAGCGGCATCCAGGTGCAGCGCTTGCGTATTCATCGTCATGGTGGTGAACAACACGTTGTCGGCTTCGGTGATGGTGCGGCCCGGCCGGTGCTGGTACAGCACCCCTGGCTCGAACTCCTCGAACCAGAGCCCGCGCTGGGTGATGATCTTCTTCTCGCTCACAGGCCCGCCTCGCGTGCGATCAGCATGAGTTGCACTTCCGTTGTGCCTTCCCCGATCTCGAGGATCTTGCTGTCCCGGTAATGTCGCGCGACCGGGTACTCGTTCATGAATCCGTAGCCGCCGAACACCTGCGTGGCGTCGCGCGCGTTGTCCATCGCAGCCTCGCTGGCCACCAGCTTCGCAATCGCCGCGGCCTTCTTGAATGGCTTGCCCGCCAACATGAGTGCCGCCGCGTCGTAGTAGGCGGTGCGAGCGGTGTACGCGCGGGCCTCCATCCTGGCGATCTTGAAGGAGATCGCCTGGTAGGTCCCGATGGCCGCACCGAACGCCTCGCGCTCCTTGGCGTACTTCACGCATTCATCGACGCAGCCTTGCGCGGCGCCCGTCGACAGCGCAGCGATCGCGATGCGGCCCTCGTCGAGAATCCGTAGGAAGTTCGCGTATCCCCGACCCTGTTCGCCCAGCAGGTTCTCCTGCGGTACTCGCACGTCGTCGAAGCTCAGCGGGTGAGTGTCCGAGGCGTTCCAGCCGACCTTGTCGTAAGCGGGTTCGGCGGTGAACCCCTCGGTGGGCACGGGAACCAGGATCGACGAGATCTGCTTCTTGCCGTCGGCCTCCCCGGTCACCGCGGTGACGGTGACCAGCTTGGTGATGTCGGTGCCCGAGTTCGTGATGAACTGCTTGGAACCATTAATAACCCAAGTTGACCCATCCGATCGGGCGGTGGTCCTGGTGGCCCCAGCGTCGGTGCCACCGCCCGCCTCCGTCAGACCGAACGCACCAAGGGCCTTGCCACTCGCCAGCAACGGGAGCCACTCCTGTTTCTGCGCGTCAGTTCCGAAGCGGTACACCGGCATTGCGCCCAGCGACACCCCGGCCTCCAGCGTGATGGCCACGCTCTGGTCGACCTTCCCGAGTTCCTCAAGGGCCAAGCACAGCGCAAAGTAGTCGCCACCCATGCCGCCGTACTCCTCGGGGAAGGGCAATCCGAACAGCCCCATGTCGGCCATGCCGGAGACGACCTCGTACGGGAACGAGTGCTCGGCATCGTGTTTGGCCGCTACCGGGGCGACCACGGTCTTGGCGAAGTCGCGGACCGTCTTCGCCAGCTGCTCGTAGTGGTCCGGCAGGGTGCCGGTGGACAAGAAGTCACTCATGACTGGGCTCCTCGGTTGCAACAGTGATCCGGGCCAGCGGCTGGCCCACCTTGACTTGGTCGCCGACGGCGACGAACAGTTCGACGACGCCGTCCACGGGCGCGGACAGGGCATGTTCCATCTTCATCGCCTCGACGGTGACGACGACGGTGCCCGCCGCGAGCGTGACCCCGTTCTGGACGCCGATGGCCACCACCGAACCCGGCATGGGGCTGACCAGTTCCGCGTCGCCGCTGTGCTCGTCGTCGGGCCGCACTGGCGCTTCGCGCACCTCTTCGACGAGCGTGACGCGGTCGTCGCCGGCGAGCCAGACCTGGTGATCGGAGTCAGCGACCCGGTACCGGGCACGCAACCCATCCAACGTGACGGTCAACGCGTCGCCATCGAGAGTCGCTGTCAACGAACGGGTTTCACCGCCCTCGACAGTTACGGTGGCGGCCCCGGGGATACCCGTGATCAGGGTGTGGTCGATGCGCTCACCCGACCGCAACCGGAACACGGTGGCCGCGGGCTCGCCAATCCGCCACCCGGATGGCACCGACCACGGGTCGTCGGTGGCCGTCTCGAAGTTCCGCAGCCATCGGTACGCCGCGGCGGCGGCGAACTCGTCATCGCCGGCAGTCGGTGCCGGGTAGTCGCCAACCCGTCGGTCGAGCAGGCCCGTGTCAAGGGCGCCCTCGATCACGTCGGGGTCGGCGAGCAGGAAGCGCAGGAAGTCGACGTTCGTCGTGACTCCAAGAACCGCGGTCTCGGCCAGCGCGCGGTCCAGCGCCGTCAACGCGGCGGGCCGATCGGCGGCGTGCGCAATGACTTTGGCGAGCATCGGGTCGTAGTCGCTGCCGACCACGGTTCCGGCGTAGATGCCTGAATCGACTCTAGCCGTGCGCGCCTCCACGACCTCGAGCACCGTGCCACCCGTCGGCAGGAAGTCGCGCGCCGGATCCTCGGCGTATACCCGCGCTTCGATGGCGTGACCTGTCAGCGCGACGTCGTCCTGCGCCAACGGAAGCCGCTCCCCTGCCGCGATGCGTACCTGAAGTTCGACGAGGTCGACTCCGGTCACCAGTTCGGTGACCGGGTGCTCGACCTGTAGCCGAGTGTTCATCTCCATGAAGAAGAACTCGTCGGGCTGCTTCGCGGAGACGATGAATTCGACTGTGCCCGCGCCCACGTAGTCGACGCTGCGGGCGGTGTCGCAGGCGGCAGCCCCGATACGCGCGCGGGTGGCCGGGTCCAGCAGCGGCGACGGCGCCTCCTCGATGACCTTCTGATGGCGGCGCTGGAGACTGCACTCGCGCTCCCCAAGATGGATCACGTTGCCGTGCGCGTCGGCAAGCACCTGAACCTCGATGTGCCTGGGCACCAACACGAACCGCTCCAGAAACAGCGTGTCGTCGCCGAAGGCCGCAGCGGATTCGCGGCGTGCGGAGACGAGCGCAGCCGGTAAGTCGGCGGGGCGCTCGACCATGCGCATGCCCTTGCCACCCCCGCCTGCGGACGGCTTCACCAGCACGGGGAAACCGACCTCGGCGGCACCGTCGATGAGGTCGTCGTCGGTCAGTCCGGGCCGGGAGATGCCTGGCACCACCGGTACCCCGAACGCCGCGACGGCCGCCTTCGCCGTGATCTTGTCGCCCATGGTGGCGATGGCGTGCGCGGGCGGCCCGATGAACACGATGCCTGCCTCGGCCAGCGCGGCAGCGAAGTCGGCCTGCTCCGAAAGGAATCCATATCCCGGATGCACGGCCTGCGCGCCGGTGCGGACCGCGGCACCGACGACTTTGGAAATGTCCAGGTAACTCTGCCGGGCCGGCGCAGGACCGATGCGGACGGCGACGTCGGCCTCGGCGACGTGCCTGGCGCCCGCATCGGCGTCGCTGTAGACCGCAACGGAGCGAATTCCCATGGCGCGCAACGTGCGGATGACCCGAACGGCGATCTCCCCACGGTTGGCGACCAGGACGGTATCGAAGCTCTTGGAAGTCATCATCACATCCTGAAGACGCCGTAGGACACAGGCTCCAGGGGCGCCTGTGCGACGACGGAAAGCGCTAGGCCCACAATCGTTCTGGTGTCGGCCGGATCGATGACCCCGTCGTCCCACAGTCGCGCCGTGGAGTAGTAGGGGTTGCCCTGGTGCTCGTACTGTTCGCGAATCGGGGCCTTGAACGCTTCTTCCTCGTCAGGCGTCATATCGCCGCGCACCGTCGCGAGCACCGAGGCGGCCTGCTCGCCGCCCATCACCGAGATGCGGGCGTTTGGCCACATCCATAGGAAGCGTGGCGAATATGCGCGGCCGCACATCGAGTAGTTGCCCGCACCGTACGAGCCACCGATGACGACGGTCAGCTTGGGCACCCGTGCGCAGGCGACCGCCGTCACCATCTTGGCGCCGTGCTTGGCGATGCCGCCGGCTTCATAGTCCCTGCCGACCATGAAGCCTGCGATGTTCTGGAGGAACAGCAGCGGGGTGGACCGCTTGTCGCAGAGCTCGATGAAATGTGCACCCTTCAAGGCGGATTCGCCGAACAACACACCGTTGTTGGCGATGATGCCGACCGGGTGGCCGTGGATTCGGGCAAAGCCCGTGACCAACGTCGTTCCGTACTCGGCCTTGAACTCCGAGAACTCGCCGCCTTGGCCAAGCGGAGCGCCGGGGGCCGGCCCGTCGACGATGCGGGTGATGACCTCGTGCACGTCGTAAGGCACCCGCGAGTCGGTGGGCACCACGTCGTACAGCTCGGTCTGGTCGGCGATCGCTTCGACGGTCGAAGTGACCTCCCACGGCGTGGGCGTTCGAGGACCCAGCGTCGCGACGATGTTCCGGACGATCCGCAACGCGTCGCGGTCGTCGTGCGCCAGGTGGTCGGTGACGCCGGAGACCTTGGAGTGCAAGTCGCCGCCGCCGAGCTCCTCGGCGGTCACCACCTCACCGGTCGCCGCCTTCACCAGCGGCGGACCGCCAAGGAAGATGGTGCCCTGGTTGCGCACGATGACGGCCTCGTCGCTCATCGCGGGCACGTAAGCGCCACCCGCGGTGCAGGACCCGAGCACCGCGGCGAGCTGCGGTATGCCCTGGGCGCTGAGGTTGGCCTGATTGAAGAAGATTCGCCCGAAGTGCTCGCGGTCGGGGAAGACCTCGTCCTGGCGTGGCAGAAACGCTCCGCCGGAGTCGACCAGGTAGATGCACGGCAGCCGGTTCTGGCCCGCAATCTCTTGCGCGCGAAGGTGTTTCTTGACCGTGATCGGGTAGTAGGTGCCACCCTTCACCGTCGCATCGTTGGCGACGATCATGCACTCTCGGCCCGATACCCGGCCGATGCCAGCGATCAGGCCGGCGCCGGGGCACTCGTCGTCGTACATGCCGTCGGCGGCCAACGGCGTCAACTCGAGGAAGGGGCTGCCGGGGTCGAGCAGGCCGTCCACCCGGTCTCTTGGAAGCAGCTTGCCGCGGCTGACGTGGCGTTCCCGAGCGCGCTCCGAACCGCCGAGCGCGGCGGTGGCCAGTTTGGTGCGCAGCTGCGCCACCAACTCCAGGTGCTGATCCCGATGCGATACCCGCGTAGTCAAGGGCTGAACCCGTTCGGTTGAGTTAACGACGACTAACTGGTGGTATGTTAGTCACGATTAACCGAACTGTCTACAGCCGAGCGACGGGAGCGGGCCTGTGACCGTCAACCAGCCCGCCGAGACTCGCCGCAGCAGAGCCAAGTCCGACCGGCGCTCACAACTCATCTCGGCCGCCGAACGACTGGTGGCCGAACGCGGATTCCTCGCGGTGCGACTCGAGGACATCGGCGCCGCGGCAGGCGTCAGCGGACCGGCGATCTACCGTCACTTCCCCAACAAGGAGGCGCTGCTCGTCGAACTGCTGGTTGGCATCAGCACGCGGCTATTGGCCGGGGCCACCGACGTCCTCGGCCGCGCCTGCTCCCCCGCCGCCGCGCTCGACGGGCTCATCGACTTCCACCTCGACTTCGCGTTCGACGAGTCCGACCTCATCCGCATCCAGGACCGCGACCTCGGCCACCTTCCCGACCCGGCCAGACGACAGGTACGCAAGGCTCAGCGCCAGTACGTCGAGCTGTGGGTGGAGGTGTTACGCCAACTCGATGGTGCGCTCAACGAGGCTGACGCCCGGCTGATGGCGCACGCCACCTTCGGGCTGCTCAACTCGACACCGCATGCGGTCAAGCCGGGAGTCGCCTCGGGCTCGTCACGCGCAGTGCTGCGAGCGATGACGCTCGCAGCACTGAATTCACCGCGCGGACGTTAGTACCAGACTCGCCTGCCGCCGACGGCGTGGCCTGCGGCACCCAGTATCCAGAACACCGCCCCGATGACCAGGGCGACGACGCCGATGTACGTCATGATCGGCACCCCGAACACCAGCCCGAGAATGACGAGAATTACTCCAATGGCAACCATGACAGCTCCTTCGTGATTACTTGTTCGGTGGTGGGATGTTGACGTCGACGTGGCAGTCCGTCTTCGGATTGATGTCACCCACCCAATTCAGCGGGCCCGCAATGACGTTGAGCGCGATCGTCGCCGCCGACGCGCAGCTGTTCTGGGCGTTGTTGAAGTAGCCCCGGTCATAGGCCGCATACGCGCCCGCCAACAGCCAGACGAGTACAACCAACCCTAGGATTCCGCCACCACGCATGATCAAACTCCTTCGTTACGGCTCGGCATCGTGCCTGTATTTACCCGATAGACAATTCAGGTAAACCCGCGATCTTGAACCCGAAATGGCACGAATCGGCGTGCTCGGGCGAAGATCCGATGCGCAGGTACCCTGCAGTCATGAGGTGGGCATGACCGATTCACCACACCGGCAGGAGCCCGGGCCCGCCGAACCATCTCCATACGGCTACCCGGGTGCTTCCGACCCCGCTTACGCGAGTCAGCCGCCGTACGGCACGTCGTATCCGCCGCAGGGCGTCCCCGCTCCCACCCAGCAACTTCCGGCGTACACGCAGAACGACTACGGCTATACCTACGAGACGGGTTTCTACGGCCCACCGCAGTCACCGGACGGCGCGCAGGCGCAGCCACCGCAAGCCGACGGCGGGCCGTCGCGCCGGTGGCTCTGGGTGCTGGCAGCGGGGTCGCTGCTGACGGTGCTCGCGCTGGTCATCGCCGTGGTGATCATCAGCAGTACCGAGCAGCAGGTGGTCGTCGCGCCGCCGCTGATCCCGACCGAGCCGAGCTTCACCAGTCCCTCGAGTCCGCCGACGACGTCACGCCCGCCGTCGACCACTCCCACTCCGCCCTTGTTGCCCATACCGATCCCGATCGAGCCGACCCCCGGCGTGCCGAGTACGCCGGGTGAGACGCAGACCGTGGTGTACACGGTGTCCGGCCGCGGCCGGGCCATCAGCATCACCTACGTCGACACCGGCGGTGTGCTGCAGACGGAGTTCAACGTGCTGCTGCCATGGAGTCGACAGGCCGAACTGGCGTCCCCGGCCGAGTCGTCGGCGAGCGTCAACGTGATCAACTTCGGCAGGCAAATCACCTGCTCCATCACCGTCGCGGGCGACGTCGTCGTGAACCGCACCGGAGCGGGCCTGACCGTGTGCGGCGCGCTGGGTTAGGCAGCCCGACGGCGCGGTGTCCGCACAAGAAGCATCGCGACCAGTCCGACCGCCAAAACGGTGACCAGTCCGCCCATGCCGGCCCGGTCGGTTCCGAACATCGCGATGAACGTGGCGAACATCCACGGCGCGAAGGGTGAGGCCGCTCGTCCCGTGGTGGTGTAGAGCCCGAAAGCGACGCCTTCCTTGCCCTCGGTGGTCATGCGCAGCATCTGCGTGCGTGCCGAGGACTGGGTGGGCCCGATGAACAAGCACAGCAGCAGTCCGCAGATCCAGAACGAGAGCTGTCCGTCGAGGGCCGTCAGCGCCAGTGCCACGACGATCATCGCGGACAACGATCCGACGATGACGGGCTTGGACCCCACCCGATCGTCGAGCAGGCCCCCGAGCACCGCCCCGACCGCGGCCACCACGCACGCACACACACCGAAGAGCAGCACGTCGGCAGGCGACACCCCGTACACCGCGACGCCGAGCACCGCCCCGAACGTGAAGACGCCCGTCAGCCCGTCGCGAAAGATCGCGCTGGCGACCAGGTAGTAGACGATGTTGTGGTCGCGCCGCCACTGATCGGTGAGCTCCGTCCACAGCTTGCGATAGGCGCCCAGGAAGCCCACCCGGGGCGCGACCTCCTCAGGCGCCTCCGTGCGGCGGGAGAGCAACGGCACCGCGAAGGCCACGAACCAGGCGGCGGTCAGGAGCATCGTCAGGCGTTGGGGCCAGCCGTCGGCGGCCGGGATTCCCAGCAGTCCGCGAGTCTCGCCGTCGCCGGCGATCAAGCCGAAGTACACCAGCAACAGCAGCAGGACGGTACCGGAATACCCTGACGCCGAACCGAATCCGGAGATCTTGCCCGACGTCTCCGGGGTCGACAGGTCGCGAAGCATCGCGTTGTAGGGCACCGTCGCCAGATCACTGGATGCGGCCGTGCAGGCCAGCAGCGCCAATCCGGCCCACAGGTAGGCGGGGTCGTCGTGGATCAGGCTCATGGATGCCGTCAGCGCGGCCGCCAGGCCCGTCAACGTGGCCAGCACCGGACGCCTGCGGTGCGCCGCATCGACCCAGATCCCGGTGGCGGGGGCCAACACGGCCACCACCAGTCCGGAGAACGTCAACGCGTGACCAAGCAAGGCCGCCGGCGTCGTAGGCCCTGGCAAGCCCGCACCGACCTGGCCGGTCAGGTAGACCGAGAAGACGAACGTGACGACGATCGCGTTCATCCCGGTTGCGCCGCAGTCCCATAGCGCCCACGCGACGATCCTCGATCGCGGTGCTCCCGCTCGGACGGTCGACGATCGCCCGGGGGTGCTCATGGGGAGACTCTATTGGTCCCTACGATGGGCGCCATGCCAGTACCCGCTCCAAGCCCAGACGCGCGCGCCGTCGTCACCGGTGCCTCGCAGAACATCGGCGAGGCGTTGGCAACCGAACTCGCCGCGCGCGGGCACCACTTGATCATCACCGCCAGGCGCGAGGAGGTGCTGACCGGATTGGCCGCGACGTTGACCGACCGCTACGGCGTCACTGTCGAGGTGAGGGCAGCTGACCTGGCCGACCCCGAATCCCGCGGCAGGCTGTGCGACGAACTCGCCACGCGCAACGTGTCGATCCTGTGCGCCAACGCGGGTACCGCGACGTTCGGCTCGGTCGCCACGCTCGACCCCCAGGGCGAACGAGATCAGGTGCAGCTGAACGTGCTCGGCGTGCACGACCTCGTGCTGGCGGTGCTGCCGGGGATGGTGCAACGCGGAGCGGGCGGGATCCTGATCTCGGGTTCGGCGGCAGGCAACTCGCCGATCCCGAACAACGCCACGTACGCGGCGTCGAAGGCGTTCGCCAACACGTTCAGCGAGTCACTGCGCGGCGAGGTGAAGAGCCTTGGCATCCACGTGACCGTGCTGGCGCCAGGACCGGTGCGCACCGAACTGCCGAACCCCGACGAACAGTCGCTGGTGGAGAAGTTGATCCCCGACTTCCTGTGGATCTCCACCGAGTACACCGCGAAGATCTCGCTGGATGGCTTGGAGCGCAACAAGATGCGGGTGGTGCCGGGTGTGACGTCGAAGGCGATGTCGGTGGCCAGTGGCTACGCACCGCGGTCGATCGTCACGCCGATCGTTGGCGCCGTCTACAAAAAGCTCGGCGGCGACTAGCCCGCTGTTCCCTCGGGTGGGGTCAGCGGCGGCGGCCGGTCCCGAAGATGCTGCGGGTGATCTCGCGGCCCGCCACGGTGGCCGCCGAACGCAGAAAGCTCTTGAACGCGGTGCTTTGCAACACCTCGGACACCACGCTGCCCTCGACCGCATCCTTGGACTTGCCCGAACCCGAAGTGCTTGCGGCGCCGGTCTGCTGGACGGGCGGCGGCAACGGCGCGTCAGGGGCCGCGGCCTGCATTTTGCCCTGCAGTGTCTCGTAGGCGGACACCGGATCGATGGTCTGGCCGTACTTTGCTTGCAGCGGACTGGCTTTCGCGGCGGCAGTGATGGCGTCGTTGCCGATGGCCCCCATCAGTGAACGCGGCGAACGCATTCGGGTCCACGCGACCGGTGTCGGCGCGCCCTGCTCGGACAGCACGGTCACGATGGCCTCGCCGATGCCGAGCGACGTCAGCGCCTTCTCTAGGTCGTAGACGTCAGTCTTCGGGTAGGTGCGCACCGTCTTGGTCAGCGCCTTCTGGTCATCGGGCGTGAAGGCCCGCAGCGCATGCTGGACGCGCGCGCCGAGCTGGCTGAGCACGTCGTTGGGCACGTCGGTGGGCAGCTGCGTGCAGAAGAACACGCCGACGCCCTTCGACCGGATCAGCTTGATGGTCTGTTCGACCTGCTCAAGGAACGCCTTCGAGGCATCGGTGAACAACAGATGGGCCTCGTCGAAGATGAACACCAGCTTCGGCTTGTCGACGTCGCCGACCTCGGGCAGCGCCGTGAAGAGGTCGGCGAGCACCCACATGAGGAACGTCGAGAACATCACGGGGCGGGCGGCCTGATCGCCCACCTCCATCAGCGTGATGATGCCGCGGCCCTGCGCGTCGACGCGCATCAGGTCGCTGGGCTCCAGTTCGGGTTCGCCGAAGAACGTGTCCGCACCCTCGGCTTCGAGGTTGATGAGCGCCCGCAGGATCACGCCCGCTGTGGCAGGGGAAACGGCGCCGATGTTCTTGAGCTCGGCCTTGCCGTCGTCACTGGTGAGGAACTGGATGACGGCGCGCAGATCCTTGAGGTCCAGCAGCGCAAGTTGCTTCTGGTCGGCCCAATGGAAGATCAGGCCCAGGGTCGACTCCTGGGTCGGGTTGAGCCCCAACACCTTCGACAGCAGGATCGGTCCGAAGCTGGTCATCGTCGCACGCACGGGCACACCGACTCCCGCGGTCCCGAGCGACAGGAACTCGACGGGGAACGCGGTCGGCGTCCATTGATCGCCGGTGTCCTTGGCGCGCTGGGCGGTCTTGTCGTTCGCCACGCCAGGCTGGGAAAGCCCCGACAGGTCGCCCTTGATGTCGGCCATCACCACGGGCACTCCGGCCGCGGAAAGCTGCTCGGCGATCACCTGCAACGTCTTGGTCTTGCCGGTACCCGTCGCACCGGCGACCAGACCGTGGCGGTTGACGGTGGCCAGCGGTATCCGGACCTGCGCGGTTGGGTCGACAACGCCGTCTACGACGACGGTGCCGAGTTCGAGTGCCTGTCCTCCGACGGCATAGCCAGCGGCGATCTGCTGCGCGGGGGTGGCTGTCGATTCGGTCGTCATGCGCCAGAACCTTACTTGCCGGACCTGGTCACCGGAGGGTCTGGGCAGCCTTCCCGCGGCGGTGTCGGGCGCTGGGAATACTGTGGATCGCTGTGCGTGAAGAACTGGTGTGGATCGACTGCGAGATGACCGGGCTGGACCTGCACTCAGACCGGCTCATAGAAATCGCGGCTCTGGTCACCGATGCGGAGTTGAACGTCCTCGGCGATGGCGTGGACGTCGTGATCCACGCCGACGATGCCGCCCTGGACGGCATGGTCGACGTGGTGGCCAAGATGCACTCCAAATCGGGGCTCACCGAGGAGGTGCGCACCTCGCAGATCGACCTCGCGGAGGCCGAGAAGTTGGTGCTCGACTACATCCGCGGACACGTCAAGCAGGCCAACACGGCTCCTCTGTGCGGCAACTCGATCGGTACCGACCGCGGGTTCATCGCGCGGGACATGCCCGCCCTCGACGAATACCTGCACTACCGGATGATCGACGTGAGTTCGATCAAGGAGCTGTGCAGGCGCTGGTATCCCCGCATCTACTTCGGCCAGCCCGAGAAGGGGCTTGCCCACCGGGCGCTCGCTGACATCCACGAGTCCATCCGCGAACTGAAGTACTACCGCCGCACCGCATTCGTGGCCCCGCCGGGACCGGCGACCAGCGACATCGCCGCGGTGGCCGCCGAACTGGGCCCGCCCGGCACCGATCACGAAGCCAATGATTCGGCTGCTGGGCGCTCGAGCGGCTAGTATCGACGACGCCGTAGTGCCAAAAGCTCCGCGGCAATGGTGGCTGTAGTTCAGTTGGTAGAGCGCCAGGTTGTGATCCTGGAAGTCGCGGGTTCAAGTCCCGTCAGCCACCCCGACTGGAACATCGCCCCACCCGCACGCTCGCGGGTGGGGCGATGTTTGTCTGATCAGTGAGGTGCGGGGACCGCTGGGTAACGCTCGACATACGACTCCCCCCAGCCCGAAGTACGTACAGGTGCGGTCTTCGAGGTCGACGACATAGTTCAGCACGCCTGCGCGCCACGCCGCGGTAGCGAACTCAAGGAAAGTCGTCTCACCGGCCTGGTCGGCACGCAAGACGGCGACGAGGGCCGCCTCATCGAACGTCGCGACCTCGGACATGCCCGTCGTCAACGGCTCCCCCTGCACCATCACCGGGCCGAGTTCCGCCTCATACAGGCTTTGCATCGACGGCAGCCACCAGGCGTTGCGACGCACACCGGCGCGACGCAAGGTCTCGGCCACGCTGCCGGGCTGAATAATCGACTTGCTGAAACACTCGGAGCCACCCGCATTCAACAAACCCGCGCCGACTGATCGGCGACCTCAAGCCGTAAGCTTCGGCCGAGAGGAAGGTGCCCACCGTGTCTGCCCGAATCACCTTGGCCCAGGCCGTCTCCCGTCAACCACGGCTGAGCGTGGCCTCGTTGCCGACGCCGTTGACCCGCGCTCCGCGGTTCTCCGCGGCCGTCGGGGGCGACGTGTGGATCAAACGTGACGATCTGACCGGTCTGGCGCTCGGTGGCAACAAGGCGCGCAAGATCGAGTTCATCATGGGCGCGGCCAACGCCAGCGGTGAGGTGGACACCGTGGTCACCGTCGGTGCGCCGCAGTCGAATCACGCTCGCACGGTGGCGGCGGCGGCCCGCATAGCCGGCTGGCAGTGCCATCTCGTGCTGGGTGGCGACCGTCCCCCTCGACCCACCGGCAATCTGGTGCTGGACGTTGCGCTCGGCGCGCAACTGCACTTCGTGGGCACGCACGATTGGTCGGAGTTGGAGTCCGCGGCAGCCAACCTGACCGAGCAGATCTCAGCCAAGGGCCGACACGTGTTGACCATTCCGATGGGTGGTTCGACACCGATTGGGGCACTCGGATACGTCGCCGCTTACCTCGAATTGCTCGACCAGGTCGAAGAACTCGGCATCGCAAACGCAACCATCGTCCACGCGACCTCGACCGGTGGAACGCAAGCCGGTCTCGACTATGCCCACCGAGTAGTCGGATCCGGACCCGACGTCGTAGGCGTCGGGGTGGCGAAGACGCAGACCGATCTCACCGCCGACATCGGAGCGCTAGAACACGGCTTGGCCGCCCTGCTCGGGATCGACCCAGGGCCGGCCGCCCCCGTCGTGCTCCCGGGGTACATCGGTGCGGGGTACGCGATTCCGTCCGATGGTGGTCAGGCCGCACTCAAACTGCTCGCGGAGTCCGAGGCGATCCTGACCGACCCCGTCTACAGCGCCAAGGCGTTGCACGCGGTATCCGACCGGGCCCGTGACGGTCGCGGTCCGGTCATCTTCTGGCACACCGGTGGAATCCCAGCGCTGTTCTCCGACGAAGCCGGAATCAGCGGTTGGCCCTGAGCGGGGTTCCTTCGTGAAGAGCGAACTCAGTCGGCCACCGAGGCGGCAGTGCGCGGCCCTGCTCGATCGCGCTCGACGAAGCGATCCGCGCCCGCGATCCAGCCCGCGGCCAGCAGTGCTGCCGTGGCGGCCAGCAGGGCAACCACTGACGCGCCCCATCCGTGCGTGACGTCGTGAAGCACGCCAACGGCAACGGGACCGCCCGCCGCAACGAGGTAGCCGACGGCCTGCGCCATTCCGGACAATTCAGCAGCGGCGGCAGCAGATCGGGACCTGAGCACGAAGAGCGTCAGCGCGAGTCCGATGCCCGCGCCCTGCGCGACACCGACCAGGCTGGACCAAAGGAGCGCCCCGCCGAGCGGGTTCACCACCAGGCCGATCAACCCGATCGCGAAGCCGAACACCGAGACGAGCACCAGTGGCCGTTGATTCGCGAGTCGGGTTGCCACTATCGGGACGGCCAACGAGGCAGCCATGCCGGTCACGCTCAAGACGCCAACCATCGCCCCTGCACCCGCCTCGCTCATGCCGGCGTCGTGGAACACGGTGGGCAACCACGCGACCAGCGCGTAGTAGATCAGCGACTGCAGGCCCATGTATCCCGCAACGGCCCACGCCAGCGGCGACCGCCATAAGTGGAGCGACGAACTCGTCTGCGCGTCAAGCGCTTCGGGCCGCGCGACGGCGCGCGGCAACCACAGCAGCAGGGCCAGGATCGTGAGCAGACCCCAGGACGCCAGCGCGACTCGCCAGTTCGTGTGCAACGCGGCACCGATGGGGACACTCGCGGCCGCAGCCAGCGCAGCGCCGCCGTTGAGGCACAGCGAGTACACGCCCATCATCAGTCCGACCCGCTCCGGATAGTCCCGCTTGATGACCCCGGGCAGCAGCACGTTGGTCACGGCGATGCCGATGCCCGCAATGGCGGATCCGACGAACAAGGCGGGGATCGACGGGAGCAGCCGCAGCGCGATGCCCGCCGCGAGCACGGCCAGCGCCACCACCAGGGTGCGGTCCGTCCCCCACCGCCTACTCGCCGGCGCGGCGGCCGCAGCCACCGCGCCAAAGCAAAGTAGCGGCAGGGTGGTCAGCAGGCTGACCGCGGAAGCGCTCATTCCGGTGTCGGCCCGCACCTGAGCCGTCAGCGCGCCGACCGCAACCAGCGACGGGCGCTGGTTGAGCGAGATCGCGATCATCCCCGCCAGCAGGCCAAGGGACTCCCATCGCACCAGCGTCGATCTCACACCGCCCGCCTGGATGCCGCCGCCAGGGTCAGCCAAATCGTCGCTGGACACATCATCACGACACTAGAGCTCGGTCACTTCTTCGTCCTCCGGTGCCTCGACGAGTAGCGACATTCCGTGGTGAGGCGGCAGCTCCACTGCAAAGCTGTGCAAGTCGTCGACGGCGCCAACGTGGTTGCCGCTGAACATGTCCGATACCTGACTGCCTGGTGGCAGCTGCTCGGAGCGCACCGTGCCTGCGATGTCCTCGTTCGCGAAGTTCAGCACCGTCAGTTGATACTGGCCCTCCTCGGCCAGTTCGTGAACCAGCACGAGCATGCCGCGATGGGAGACCTCCGGGATGTCGACCTGCCGGCTGGTGGCGATGCCGTAGTGCGACCGCACGCGGAGGATCGCTTGCAGCTGGCGCAGAAAACTCGTGTCGTCAGCGAGTTGCTCAGGAATTGATCCGTAAAGGCTTCGGCCCCTTGGCATTCCTGCCATTGACTGTGTCGCCGAGGGATTGAGGTCCATCAGGTCGTGAGCCGAGCGATGTATCCACCGGGTATCGCCGCCCAACAGCAATTGCCCGATCTGGGCGGCCGGGAGCGTCAACATCCCGCACAGATCCCAACCGGACAACGCGAAGACTCCGGGTTGCAACGCGTTGAACATGGCCAGCAGCAGGTGCGCACGACGGATGGGATCGACGTCGTCGATCGTGTCCAGGTCGGTGACCCCGAGGGTGGCGGCGATGATCGTGGCCGTCGTACAGGCGATGCCGTTGGTGGTGAATACCAGGTTGTAGGACGCGTCCGGCCCGGTCAGCTTGTCGAGCAGATCCTGGCGGACCGACTCCCCCAGTTCCTCGCCGGTGACGTCCACCCCCTTGTATCGGAAGACATCGTCGCGGTGGCCGGCAGACCAATGCACGAGTTCGTAGGTGAGCTCGTCGTGATTCTGAAGCGCATGCACCAGCGACGCCGGGTCGATGCCGAGTTCGAGCGTGGTCCGCAGCGTCAGCCTAAGAAACTCCGTATCTGCGGTAGCCAGGGCGTGCTGATAGGCCGGGCGGTTGATGAAGTCGTACGACAGGTCGGCTCCGGCCTCGCCGATCTCACGGATGTCGTCGATCGTGAGGTTGAGCTCTTGGAAGGTGAACCCACCCACTTTCCGAACCATGCTGGCGATCAAGTGGTTTGCGGCCTCCGATAGCGGATGACCTTCCGACCAGGCCGTGCTGTCCTCGGCAGCGGACTTCTCCGCGCCCAGGAATCCATTGGCGTCCAGGCGGAGCCCGCCGGTGCCCAGGTCGGTCAGCGAGTGCAGGGCATCGCCGATTACCAAGCGCATTCCGGCGAAGGACGGGTCGAGCCAATTGATCGAGGGCTGACCGTCCTTGAAGTAGTGCAGATACACCCAGCGTCGTTCCACGCCGTCGATGCCGACCACCGGGCGGGTCACACTCCAGTTGGTCTCCTTGACGCCCTCTGCGAAGAAGATCACCCGCTGCAGCCGCCCGATGATGTAGCCGGCCTTGTCCAACCAATCCTCTGTTGCCGCATCGATGTTGACCGAGTCGATGCCTGCGGGGACCTCGGGCAGTTGATCCCAGTCGCGCGGATCGATGTCCACCATGTGGTAGATGCCCGGATAGTCGGCGTACTTCATCTCGGCGAGCCGGAAGTCCGCACCCTTGCCGGTGTGACCGGGAACGATGTCGTCGATGATCGTGCCGCCGTGCCAGTTCGCAGTCCCGCACATCTTCCGGAACTCATCCTCGGTGCCAAAGGCCGGATCGATCTGCGTGCTGATGCGATCGAAGTGACCGTCGACGCTCGGGGTCTGCTGCCAGCCCGAGATTCCGCCGGCACGTTTGACCGGGCCGGTGTGAACCGCCTCGATGCCGATCTCGGCGAACGCCTTCCACATGTCGTCGTTGGCCATCGTCTTGAGGAACGACTCGTCGGGCCGCGTGATCAGCGAGAGCGGGTACGCGGTGAACCACACTGCCGCTGTGTCGACGGCACCCCGGGGATTCGGGGTGGCATAAGGGTTCTGCCACATCGAACCCTGGCCCGAGAACTGCTGGCTGATGGCATTGGCATCGGCCAACATCGACTGTGAAAGCAGCCAGTTCACATAGGCCGGATTGTCGCCGGTCGGAGGACCGTCCTGGGCGAGCGATCGGCGTTCGAAGGGTGCTTTCACACGCGGGCGAAACCGGAGGGCTCGCGGACGCGCTGGGTGGAGGTGTTCGTCAAAGGTGATGTCGGCTGGCTCGTTGGCTTGGTCCTCCGAGTCTGACTCTGCCGTCTGCGACATGGATTCCCTTCGTGGTCGAGCGCCGGACTATTGGGCGTATTGCCAACGTACTGCCGATTGAAACGGCCGACCGAGCGCACGCCCACGACCCAGGGCCAGCGACGTGCTCAGACGCTGGCGTTCCCGGTCTTCCACTGATCCCACGGGATGTTCCAGTCGCCGAGTCCGTCGGTTCCGGGCAGGAGCGAGCCGACGGTGTTGGACACCTCGACGATGTCTCCTCGCTTGGTGTTCTCGTAGAACCACTGCGCGTTGCTGGTGCTGACGTTGAGGCAGCCGTGGCTGACGTTGCTGTAGCCCTGGCTGCCGACCGACCATGGCGCGCCGTGCACGTAGATGCCGCTGTAGGACATCTGAGTGGCCCAGTCGACCTCGGTGCGGTATCCGTTGGGCGCATTCGATGGCACCCCGTACGTCGAGGAGTCCATGACCATGTGGGACAACCGGTCGCCGACGATGTAGGTGCCGTTGTTGGTCGGCGTCTTGTCCTTGCCCATCGATATCGGCATGGTCTTGACGACCTCGCCGTTGCGCTTGATGGTCAGCGTCTTCGTGCTGTCGTCCGCGGTGGCGATGACTTCGTCGCCGATGGTGAAGTGCGTGGTCACGCTCTCCTGACCGAACAGCCCGTCGCCGAGGTCGACGCCGTAGGTGTTGACGGCCACGTCCACCGCGGTGCCCGGCTTCCAGTAAGCCTGCGGGCGCCAACGGACTTCACGATTGTTGAGCCAGTAGAACGCGCCCTCGACCCTTGGGGTGGTGGTGACGGTGATCGACTTCTCCGCAGCCGCCCGGTTCGGGATGCTCTCGTCGAACCGGATCGCGACCGGCTGTCCCACACCCACGACATCGCCGTCATTTGGCAGCAGGTAGGGCCTGGTGAGGTTGTCGGGCGAATGCGTCTGAAACGCCATCGAACGATTGGTCACACCCGCCAGCCCCAGGGACTGCGCATTGATCGTGTAGCGCTGGTTGTAGTCGAGCGGATCGGTGGTGGACCACCGCAGGCCGTCGGGGCTGAGCTTGCCGGCCACCGACGCGCCGTCCTCGTCAGTCATGGTGACCGCGCCAAGCACACCATCCTCGGCGCTGACCGTGACCGGAGTGTCGACCGCCACACCCACGTCGCCATCGACGACCGAGGCCGTGAGCTTGGGCATCAGCAGGTCAGCGAACGGGGTGCCCTTGTCGGTGATGGTCTCGGGCTGAGCTGACGGCGCGGGCGTGCTGTCGCACGCGCTGGCACCGAATACGACTACCGGAAGCAGCGCGACGATGGCCATCCACGTACGCATCCGACGGGGACGGGCCACCGAATGGTCCTCCCACATGCTCGTTCCACCTCGCAGCTAGCTTTCAACGGAATATTGGGGTACTGCCAGGCAAGTCTAAGGGCAACCTGGGAGTGGAGCAGAACCGCGAGGGCGGCGGCACCGCTCCCATCGAAACGATTTCACGCCGCGCCCGCAGACTGTTATCGTCTCTCACGCGCGCCGTTAGCTCAGTTGGTAGAGCAGCTGACTCTTAATCAGCGGGTCCGGGGTTCGAAACCCTGACGGCGCACCACCCGAAAACCCTGCTTCGGCAGGGTTTTCGTCGTTTCGAAGCAGCTTGCCGCGGTCGATAGGCCAATGCGGCATCCGAAAGCGGCGCCTCGATCCCACTCCCCAATGCTCGTTGGTCGAGTTTCACACAGTTCTGAAACTACTTTTCGTGCGGTTGCAGAAGCCCGAACCTTGCAAATTTGGCAACAACCTGGCGATAGCGGCTGACGTGAGGGTAAATTTTGATGCGCGCAGCGACGGAGTCGCTCTCGCAAAGGCTGCCATCCGCCACTGGCAAGTACTCAGTCGAGACCTATGCGTCCAGCACGAAAGTAGCGGAATTACACATGTCACACCTATACCAGCGCATTCAAGCTGCACAAAGAGACACATCACTGCTACGATCTTGTTAGCTGGCGACTCAGAGGCCTTCTGTGAACCAGCAAACAACAAAGAAACCCGAGGTCTTGGCAGATGTCCCCCGCAGGTCCCCCATGGTCAGCAGTTCCGTCCATATCGCCAGCTGGCGAGGGCGTAGCTGTGCAACGTGACGTCATGGTGTCCAACTGCAGCCGGCTCGGTCGCACGGCCAATCCCCCGAGCTTTTCGTTCAGCGACTTCTTCCGCTTCGGCCGCCGCCGCTGACCAACGCGGAGTCAGCGACGCCGCAGGCCCCGGATCCAGAACACCAGCACCACGGTGCCCAGCCCTGCGATCGACACGATCACCGCGGGCTTCTTGACGAACTGCACGACACCCGCCTTGGCGTCGTCGACGATCTTGCGCGGATTCGCCCGCTCGGCCAGCGCGTCGACAGTGGATGCCAGCTGATCGCGAGCCACATCGATTTCGCCCTTGATGGTGTCAGGATCCCTGTCCGCCACGTCAGCCCTCCAGTTCGGTCGCCGCCTTGCCGCACTACCCTAGAGCAGCCGAGTGCACCCGCCGACGGAAGGACACCGCATGCCACCGACCCCACGTCTCGAGGTGGGCGACAAAGCGCCCGCATTCAGCCTGTCCGACGCGGACGGCAAGACGGTGAAGTTGTCCGACTTCAAGGGTCGCAAGGTGATCGTCTACTTCTACCCGGCGGCGTCCACGCCCGGCTGCACCAAACAGGCCTGCGACTTCCGCGACAGCCTCGCGCAACTCAACGAAGCCGGCCTTGACGTCGTCGGCATCTCCCCCGACAAGCCGGAGAAACTCGCCAAGTTCCGCGACGCCGAAGGCCTCACGTTCCCGTTGCTGTCCGATCCGGACCGTTCGGTGCTGACGGCGTGGGGCACTTTCGGCGAGAAGACGATGTACGGCAAGACCGTCCAGGGCGTCATTCGGTCGACCTTCGTCGTAGACGAGAAGGGCAAGATCGAGGTCGCCCAGTACAACGTCAAGGCCACCGGGCACGTCGCCAAATTGCGCCGCGACCTATCCGTCTAAATCCCAGCTGTAGCGTCTTGATTCGCACACACAGCGGGTCTACTATCCCGCCATGGAATCCTTCGGGATGCCTATTGGGGGGCTAGGCCGGGGGCCTTGGGGAGTGCCGACCGCCTGTGCCAACTGTGGGCACGACGACATCGTTGGCCATCCGTACGCCCGGTGCTCCGTCAGGTCGTCGGATACGGGCGAACGCTGTGAGTGCCTCAGCTTTCGACCGCTTGAGAGTTGGTGGTACGAGTTCGATCGACCATGAGCGACCTATCCGTCTAACGCGCCGAGCGCTTCCAGCAGCAGCGCCTCCGACGTCGCCGCCCGTTCGAGCACGCCCAAGTCCAGACTCTCGTTGATGCTATGTGCCTGCGTCGCAGGGTCTTCGACGCCGGTGACGAGAATCTTGGCGTCCGGGAACGCCGCGGCGAACTCCGCGATGAACGGGATCGATCCGCCGACCCCCATGTCGATGGCATCGGTACCCCACGCCTGCCGGAACGAGGCGCGGGCCGCGTCGTAGACAGGTCCGCTGGCGTCGATCGCGTACGGCTGGCCGACGTCGCCGGGCGTCACCGTTACTCGTGCGCCCCACGGCGCGTGCTGTTCCAGGTGCCGGGTCAGCGCGGCGAGGTGCGCGCCTGCGTCCCCGCCCGGCGCGACACGCATGCTGACCTTTGCCCGCGCCCGGGGGATCAAGGTATTGGATGCGGACGCGATGGGCGTGGTGTCGATGCCGATGACGGTGATCGCCGGTTTGGCCCAAAGCCGTTGCGGCACCGAGCCCGATCCGATTTCGGCCACGCCGTCGAGCAGGCCGGTGTCCGCGCGCACGCGTTCGGGCGGGTAATCGACGGGTGCCGCAGTGCTCTCGTGCAGGCCGGCGACGGCGACGTTGCCCTCGTCATCGTGGAGGCTGGCCAGCAGCCGTACCAACGCGCTCAGTGCGTCCGGCACCGCGCCTCCCCACATTCCGGAGTGCAGCCCGTGGTCGAGGGTGGCCACCTCGACGACGCAGTCGGCCAGGCCGCGCAGCGACACCGTCAACGACGGAATCTCAGTGCTCCAGTTGTCGGAGTCGGCGATCACGATGACGTCGGCGGCGAGCAGGTCCTTGTGGGCGGCCAGCAGTGCGCCAAGCGAAGGCGAGCCAGACTCCTCCTCGCCCTCCACGAACACCGTCACCCCGACCGGCGGCCGTCCCCCGTGCGCTCGGAATGCTGCCAAATGCGTTGCGATCCCAGCCTTGTCGTCGGCGCTCCCCCGGCCGTACAGCCGACCTGCACGCTCGGTGGGCTCGAACGGCGCCGACGTCCACTGGCCGGCATCGCCTTCGGGTTGCACGTCGTGATGGGCGTACAGCAGCACGGTCGGCGCGCCAGGCGGTGCGGGATGACGGGCAATGACGGCAGGCGCCCCGCCCTCGCTGACGGTGCGAATGTCGGCGAAGCCCGCCTCCGACAACAGCTTTGCCACTGCTTCGGCACTGCGGTGCACCTCGGGGCGACGGGCCGGGTCGGCCCACACCGACTCGATACGGATGAGGTCCTCGAGATCGGAACGCACCGACGGCAGCACTGCTTGGACACGCGCGACGAGATCACTCACGCGAACGAGGCTAGTCGCGTGGCTCGTCGGCGGACTCCAGGACCGCCACCGCGGCAGCCATCCCACCCTCGTGCGTCATCGACACGTGGATCGTGATGCCCTTCAGGTGTTCGGCGATCGCACCCGTGAGCCGCACCCGCGGGCGCCCCCACATGTCGGTGACGACCTCGATGTCGCGGTGGATGTCCTCCGGCAGCACCGGACGCTTGCTGAACCGCGAGCCCGACCACGCCTTGATCACGGCCTCTTTGGCCGCCCACCGCGCCGCCAGGTGTCGCGCTGCCGACGAACTCTTGTCCGCGGCGTCGCGACGCTCCCCCGGCGTGAACGTCTCGGCGAACACCGTGCCCGGCTGGTCGACCTGGTCTGCGAAATCCGGAATGGAGACCAGGTCGATGCCGATCCCGACTATGCCCATGGGAGGAAAGCTAGCTCATCACCTCGGCAAGCCACGCATTCCGTCACCGAAATCCTCTGCTCTTCGCGCAAGCGCTCATCGCCCATACCAACCGTTCTCGCCGAGGCGAGCGTCCGGATCGAGCAGCATCCGGGCCTCCTGCGGCTTCTCCGGCGACTCATGATCAAAGCGGCGGTCCGCGGGCTTCTCGTACAGCGACGGGCCACCTGCGATGGCCGACGCCAGCTTGCGCTGGCCTTCCAGCACCCTGGCATTCGACCGACGCTGGTAGTCCTCGCGTTGCTCAGGATCCAGCGCGGCGAGGAACGCCTGCGGGTGGACCAGCGCAACCAGGCCAGAAACGTGCCCGAAGCCCAAGCTGGTGACCAGCCCGGCCTTCAGCGGGAACGCCTCGCCCATGTGCAGGGGCTCGCGCACCCAGACGAAGTGCGACGAGGTCGCCATCTCGTCATCGACGCAGTCCAGGCTGCGGTTGGGCGGAATCACGCCGTCGCGCATGATCTGGCACAGCCCCATCATCTGGAAGGCTGCCGCACCGCCCTTGCTGTGCCCCGTCAGGCTCTTCTGGCTGACGATGAACAAGGGTGCGCCATCGCTGCGCCCCATCGAGGCGGCCAGCCGCTCGTGGAGCTCGGTCTCGTTGGGGTCGTTGGCCAGCGTCGAGGTGTCGTGCTTCGAGATCACCGCGATGTCGTCGGCTCCGACGCCCAACTTGGCCAGCGACTTGACCAGCTGCGACTGGCGCCCGCCGCGGCCCGCGCCAAGCGCGCCAAGACCAGGTGCCGGGATGGAGGTGTGCATGCCGTCGCCGAAGGACGAGACGTACGCGACCACCGACAGCACCGGCAAGCCCATCCGCAGGGCCAGATCGCCCCGGGCCAGCAGGATGGTTCCGCCACCCTGACCCTCGACGAAGCCCAGCCTGCGCCGGTCGTTGCCGCGGGAGAACTTCGAGTCACTGATGCCCTTGGCGCGCATCGTCTCGGTGTCCGCGGTGGCCGCCATGTCGCCGAAGCCCATGATCGCCTCGAGCGTCAGATCGTCGTAGCCGCCTGCGACCACGAACTCGGCCTTGCCGAGCCGGATCTTGTCGACGCCCTCCTCGACGGAAACCGCCGCGGTGGCGCACGCGCCGACCGGGTGGATCATCGCGCCGTAGCTGCCGATGTAGGACTGCACGACGTGACCGGCCGTAACGTTCGGCAGCACCTCCTGCAGGATGTCGTTGGGCTTGCTCTGGCCGAGCAGGTTTCCGTGATACATCGTCTGCATCGACGTCATGCCACCCATGCCCGTGCCCTGCGTGCTGGCCACCAGACTCGGGTGAACCCAGCGCATCAGTTCGTTGGGGGTGAAGCCCGCGGACAGGAACGCGTCGACGGTGGTGACCAAGTTCCACAGGGCCAACCGATCGATGGAGTTCACCATGTCCTGGCTGACGCCATAGACCATCGGGTCGAACCCTGTCGGGATCTGAGCACCGACCGAGCGGGACAGCTTCACCTTGCGCGGCACTCGAATCTCGGTGCCCGCCTTGCGGGTGACCTGCCAGTCGCCACTGTCGGGCGCAGGCGCGATGATGGTGTGCTCCGGGTCGAATTGGACGAACGCCCTGGCATCGGTCTCCGACGACACCACGAAGGTGAAGTCCTTGTCCAGGAACACCGAAACCAGCAGTGGCGCAGCATGGTCGGCGCCGATCACGCCGTCGTCAACCAACGCGCGGATGCCGACACGTTCGACCACTGCATCGTGGTAACGCTCGACCAATTCGCCCTCGTCGACGAGGTCACCGCTGCCCGTGTCGTACCAACCCGGCTTGGGATCGTCCTCCCACTTGACGAGCCCGGTGGTCCACGCCAACTCCAGTACGCCTGCGGCCGAGAGCTCGCCAGAGACCTCCATCTCGAAGCGGGTGCGCGACGAGCCGTAGGGACCCAACTCGGCGCCACCGACGATGACGACCAGGTCGGCCGGGTCGACGTCGAGGTCGGCCCAATCCGGCGGCGGCGCAGCGGTGTACCCGCGGGGCGGTGACGGCAAGGCGGCGACGGTACCGAGGTCTTCGGCGTCTTCGTCGTCGCTGACCTCGGACACCAGCTCCTCGCGAGCCTTCGCGGCCAACTCGGCCATGTCGAGGTCGATCTCGCCCAACCCGCCGGTGAGGTCCGCGTGCAACGGCTCACGGGCCGCGGCGACCTTGGACTCGACGCCGCACAGGTCCAGCAACATCGACGCCATCTGATCCGTCGAGTAGGTGATCACACCGGCCTCTTCGACCGCGCCGACGATGGCGTCGTTGTGACCCATCAGGCCCGTGCCCTTGGTCCAGCCGATCAAGGCATGCGCCAGCGAAACCCGTTGCGCCCACGACGTCTCCGCCTTCCAGCGCGTGACGACTGCGTCGAGCGCGGCCTTTGCCTCGCCGTACGCACCGTCACCGCCGAACATGCCGCGGTTCGGTGAGCCGGGCAGCACAACGTGCAGCCGCGACGCGATGTCGCGCTCGGAGCCGAGGTGCGACAGACCGCCGATGAGCCGTTGCACGGCCCACAGCAACACCTTCATCTCCATCTCGGCACGCGCACCCGCCTCGGACAGATCGCCTGCCACACGCGGTGCCGCGAACGGGAACAGCAGCGTCGGCGTCAGCGCATCCTTGAGGTGAATCGACTGCGGTCCAAGGCTTTCGGACTGCTCATTGCCGACCCATGAGACCAGCGCGTCGATGTCGGAGTACGACGCCATGTTGGCAGGCAATGCCCACAACTGGCCGCCGAACCGAGCGTTGTCCCGGTACAGGCCGCGGTAGAACGCCAGCCGGTCGTCGTCGAGCTTGGACGTGGTCGCGATGACCGTTGCGCCGCCGTTGAGCAACTGCGCGACGACCGACGCCGCGATCGAGCCCTTGGACGCGCCGGTGACCACCGCGATCTCGTTGGAGTACTTGCCCTTTTCGGGGTTCTCCGCGCCCGCGGCGGCCCGGCCGTAGAGCGAGGCGTGGATGTTGCGACCGGCCGCCAAGGCCTTGCCCTGCCACCAGCTGGCCTGCGCCGCCACGATGTGCCCGGCGCCCTCGAACCGTTCCGAAAGCCTGGCCCAGTCCGTGTCGATGTCGCCTTCGTCCCTCAGCCACAGTCGCGCGAGATCCTCACGCGCACTGGCCCAACGGTCGTCGAACAACACGGCCTTGCGGCCGTCGAACACTGGGGCGACCAGACGCGGCCAGTCCGAGCCCAATTCCACTGAGATGAGGTCGATGAGCTCGGCATCGTTCACCGGCTCGGCGGCACTGACCTGATTGTCGAGGCCGAGTTGGTTCAGGATCATCCGGGCCGTCGACGCCAACACGCCGTCCCGGCCGGTGACCTGCTCAGCGAACTCGGTCAGTGCGGCCGAATCCACCACTCCGCCTGCGGCTGCGCCGGACGACGGCAACGACACCGCGATGCCCTTGCGGGCCGCGACCGCCGCGACGGCCGCGTCCACGACTCTGTCGACGGAGCCGGCATCGGGCAGCGCGCCCTCGTGCAGTCCGCCAAGTGCACCACCACGCACGCTGGTGCCCTCGCGGGTGCCCAGCGCGACCTCGATGGTGACGTGCTTGACCCAGCCGTCGCCGAGCTCCCACGTCTTCTTGACGCGTTCGGCAATGGCCGCAGGCCGCTTGCCTGACGGGCCGAGCACCGTGCGCAACTGATCGTTGACCGCGTCGGAAAGCACTGGGCCATAGGGCTTGTAGGTACGAGCCAGCTTGGTGACCTGACCCTTCAAGCCAGCCAGGTCCGCTTCGGCCGCGCCGTCGATGGCGCCGAGGTTCAACTCGGAACCGAGGTCGACCAACAGCTGGTTGCGGCGCGAGGACGCCCCATCGGTGATGGACTCGATCGAATCCAACAACTCGATCTGATCGATCCGCATCTTCGCCGACAGTGCGATCAGCGCCGTCGTCGCGTCGGCGGCGTCGAACCCGATGTCATCCGGGCGTGGACCGCCCGACGGCGCCGCGGGTGCCGCCGGTGCCGCCGGGGCGGCGGCATCGGGAGCGGCTTCGGCGACCGGCGCGGTGGGCTCGGCCGAGTCTTCCTCGAGATCCGGCTCCGGGTCGGTGTCGGTGGCGAACAGCACCGCGGCGTCACGCTCGGTGTTGAGCACCTCCGTGGTGTTGTGCGAGTACTCCGGCAGCTTCAGCGTGTTGGTGGCCAAGCCGGCGACGGTCGGCGCGTTCTTCACACCGATCTCGACGAACCGTTCGATGCCGATTCCGCCTGCGGCCTCCTCGATGAAGAGCAGGTCCTGCGTCTCGATCCAACGCACCGGGCTGGCGAACTGCCAGGCGAGCAACTCGATGACGACCTTGCGGCAGAGTTCACGCGGCTTCTCGTTCCGCCACGTGTCGTAGTCGGCGAGGATCTCGTCGAGCGGCTCGGCAGGCACCAGATCCCGGATCTCCTCGATGAAATCGCGGTCCAGGGTGAACGGACGCGGCACCAGGTTCGGGATGTACTTGCCGACGAGCAGCGCAGGATCGGCGTCGCGCGGCATGACGCGCTCGAGCGAGCGCCGGAAGTCGGCGACACCGACACGCAGCACCTCCGAGTGGAACGGCACGTCGATGCCCGGCACCAGGATGAACGAGCGCTTTCCGCCAGAGAGCTCGCGCCGACGGTCGACCTCCTCCTCGAGTGCCTCCAGCCCGCGCACCGTGCCTGCGATCGCATACTGCGAACCCCGCAGGTTGAAGTTGACGATCTGTAGGAATTCACCTGTCCGCTCGGCGATCTCGGCAACGAAGTCGGTGACGTCGTCGTCGTCGAGGTCGATCTGCGACGGGCGGATGGCGGCCAACCGATAGTTGGAGCGGCCGTGCTCGTCGCGCGGGACGATGTCGTGCATCTTGCTGCCGCGGTGGAACACCACCTCCAGCAAGGCCTCCAGCGGGTACACGCCGGACACACACGCCAACGCGGTGTATTCGCCGACGGAGTGCCCACAGGCGATCGCGCCCTCTACGAAGGCCCCCTGCTCGCGCATCTCCGAAACCTGGGCGGCCGCAACGGTCGCCATGGCCACCTGCGTGAACTGGGTGAGGTACAGCACGCCCTCGGGGTGCTGGTAGTGCACGCCGCTGGCGATCAGGCTCGTCGGGTTGTCCCGCACCACGTGCAGGACCGAGAAGCCGAGCGTGTCACGCGTGAACCTGTCAGCGGTGTCCCACACCTTGCGGGCGGCCTTCGAACGCGCGCGGACGTCCATGCCCATGCCCTTGGACTGGATGCCCTGCCCCGGGAAGGCGTACACCGTCTTGGGTGCGGCCAGTTGTGCGGTCGCCGACATGACCAATTCGTTGTCGACCTTGGCAGTGACCTCGATGATCTCGGCGCCGCGGTCGATGCCAACGCGGTCGACGCGGAAGTCGATGTCGTCACCCGGCAACACCATGCCCAGGAAGCGTGACGTCCAACCGACCAACCTGGCAGGCGGAGTGGCCTGTCCGTCGGTGGCGGTCACGACGTGCTGCGCCGCGGCCGAGAGCCACATGCCGTGCACGATCGGCGTTTTCAGGCCCGCCAGCAGAGCGGCGGAACGGTCGGTGTGGATCGGGTTGTGGTCACCGGACACCACCGCGAACGCGCTCATGTCGGTGGGCGCTGTGACGGTGACGTCGCGGCGCCGCCGGCGTGGGGTGTCGGTGGCGTTGTCGGTGATCGCACCGCCTGCCCTTGGCGGGTCGCTCAGCTCGGCGGCACCGGTGCGGCCGCGGATGGCGAACCGCTCTTCGAGGACGGCGAGTATCGTGCCCTCGACTGGATCGCCCGAGCGGATCGACACCGTCACTGGTACGACGCGCCCGACTTCGGTGTCAACTGCAGCTGAAGCCGTTGCGGTGACGGTCAATTCGACCTTCACCTTGGGCATCGGCGCCAGCAGGTGCGCTGCGTGGTCGAGGTGGACCAGGCTCAGCAGCCCCTCGACGACCGGGAAGCCCGCGTCCGTCACGGCGGAGCCGATCACCGCGAACACCGCGGGCCAGCAACGCCCGACCAACGCGTCGGGCACCAGCGTCAGGCCCGGCGCGAGCGGCGCACCGAACGTCGCCGTGACGCCCGTGTGGTCAGCGACTTCTTCGGGGTCCCACGAAACCGTGACGGTCGTGCTGTCGTCGACAACCTGCGGAAGTGCTTCTGGGCCATCCACATTGGCCGCGATGGCCAGCACCGACCGCATGGCGGCCGACGCGTCTTCGGTGGTCACCACGGGCATGCCGCCGTCGACGGTGCAGGCGGGCAGCGTGAACTTGATGGTGATCCAGATGTCCGACAGCGGGACGCTCAGATTGACGTTCTCGCCATCGAGCTCGAGCCGTGCCCCCGTCGACGGGTGCGTCGCCGAACGGTTTTCGTTGACCTGCCATTCCTTTGGCTCGCCAATGCGGTGAACCGGGTTGATGGCGGTGCGGCCTGCCCACAGCACGTCCGGCGAATCGAGTACCACGGCCAGCGGGCCGGTCACGTCGGCGCGCGCCTGCCTGCGCGACACCACGGGCACGGGATTCGCACCGCTGCTGAGCAATTCGTCGATCGATGCCTGCTCGAACCGGTCGAGCAGTTCGCCGACGGGCTCATCGACACGCGTGATGCCCGCGACTGCGTCCGTGCCAGGGATGATGCAGACCTGGTCGGCGGAGTAGCGCGCATCGTGTGCCTGCCACAACGAGTCGCTGCGCCACCAGCGCCGCACGTCCTTGTCGATGACGGGCACGAAGTTCACCGGCTTGCCCAACGTCTTGCACAGCGTGACGAAGAACGGCACGTCGGCCGGGTGCAGCTTGGTGTCTTCTGCGTCCGGGTAGCGGGTCAGCAGCGCGGCAATGGCCGCCTGCGGATCCTCAAGCAACGCTTCGCCTTCGGCATCCACGGTGTAAAGGCTCTGAATCTGGCCGGAGTCCTGCGGGTGCAAGCGGGCCTCGGCGCGCTTGAGCATCTCCTCGAACCGGTCCCGCCACGTGACGTCGACCCACGGGGTGCCGTCTTTCAACGTGTCGGCCGTGCTGTCGCCGTCGCCGATGGCGAGTTCGACGTAGCGCTGCAGCCACTGCAGGTAGGTCATGTCGGCGACGTCGCCGAAGTACGGCTTGGCCGTCACGGCCATCGCGGCGATGATCTCGTCACGCCGTTCGGCGACGGCGTCGCCGTCACCCGCGACGTCGTCGAGCAACCGCCCGCACCGCGATGCCGCGTTGTCGATCTCGTGAATGTCGGCACCGAGCTGGCTACGCCCGGAAGCCATGCCGCCCTGCGCCTTTCCTGCGCCAACCCACCGATCCGTACCGGTGGTCTCGACCAGTAGCTGCTTTACCGCCGGTGACGTGGTCGACTCGAGCGTGGCCATCGCTGCGGTGCCGACGAGGATTCCGTCGACCGGCATGATCGGGAAGCCGTAGCGCGCCGCCCATCGACCGGACAGGTATTCCGCGGCCCGCTCGGGGGTGCCGATGCCGCCGCCAACGCACACGGTGATGTTGGGGCACTTGCGGAGATCGCCGTAGGTGGACACCAGGAGGTCGTCCAGGTCTTCCCAGGAGTGGTGCCCGCCGGCCCGGCCGCCCTCGATGTGCACGATGACGTCACGATCGGGCACTTCCGCGGCGATCTTGATGACGGACTTGATCTGGTCAACGGTGCCCGGCTTGAACACCACGTTGCTGATGCCGATCGAGTTGAGCTCGGCGATCAGGTCGACGGCCTCTTCAAGCTCGGGGATGCCTGCGCTGACGATCACGCCGTCGATGGGTGCGCCCGACTGACGGGCCTTCTGCACCAAGCGCTTTCCACCGACCTGCAGCTTCCACAGGTACGGGTCGAGGAACAGGGTGTTGAACTGCACGGTGCGGCCCGGCTCGAGCAGTTGGGTCAGTTCTTCGATGCGCGCATCGAAGATCGGCTCGGTCACCTGACCGCCGCCGGCGAGCTCGGCCCAGTGGCCGGCATTGGCTGCGGCGGCGACGATCTTGGCGTCGACCGTCGTCGGCGTCATGCCGGCGAGCAGAATCGGCGAGCGCCCGGTGAGCCGGGTGAACTTTGTCGACAGCTTCACCGATCCGTCGGGCAGCGCGACCGCCGATGGCGCGTAGGTCGACCACGGGGCCGCCACGTCGGGGGCGGCGCCGACGGTGAACAGGCCACGCTGTCCCGCACGGGTGGCCGCCGGAACGATGCCGACACCGAGTCCGCGGATCACCGGTGCGGTGACGCGGGTGATGGTGTCGCTCGGGCCGAGGTCGATGATCCACTTGGCGCCGGCCTCATGCAGGCGTTCGACCTCGCCGACCCAGTCGACGGGCTCGGTGAAGATCGACTTGGTGAAGTGATGGAGCAGATCGGCGTCAATGCTCAGCTTCGACGCCCACCCGTCGACCATGTCGACGCCGTCCGCGAGCCGTGGGGTGTGGAAGCCGACCTCGACCTGCACGCCGGTGAACACCGGACTGAAGACCGCGCCGCCACGCAACTTGTTCTTGCGTTCGGCTTCTTCTCGCTCGGTGATCTTGCTGCAGTAGAGCTCGAAGCGGGACAGCTGCTCGGGCGTGCCGGTGATGACCACCGAGCGCCTACCGTTGCGGATGGACAGGATTGGCGGCAGCACCGTGCGAACGTCGGTGGCGAAGTCCTCGAGCAGCTCGGCGATGCGATCGGGATCGGCGTTGGTCACCGACACCATCGGCGACTTGTCGCCGCGGCCGACCATGCCGCGCCTGCGTGAGACGAGCGAACCCGCCGCGCCGATCAACTGGAGCATCGCGAGCAGTTCGGCGTCACGCGTGCCCTCGGCCCGGACCGACTCGACGGCGATGATGCCCTGGGAATGCCCCGCCATGGCGACCGGAGGAGTGCCCACCAGATCGAGCCCCTGGCGCTTCACCGCGCGGATCGCGGCCAGCTGGGTCAGCAGGATGCCGGGTCCGGAGATAGCGGCCGTGGTCAACTGCTTGCTGTTCGGCAGCGGCTCCTCGGCGGCGAGCGCCCGAACCCACTGCATCGGCTCGAACCCGATCGGCCGCACCACGACCAACTCGCGGGCCACCGGCTCAAGGAGCAGTTGCGCCTCGCCGACGATCTCGCTGAGCTCGGACTCGATGCCTGCGGAGCTGATGAGCTCCTCGAGGTTCTCCAGCCAGTTGCCGCCCTGGCCACCGAAGGCCACGGCATAGGGCTCGCCGGCGTTGAGCAGGTCGACCAGGGCGTGCGCACCGGTCAACGAGGCGGAAGTACCGCCGGTGGCGTTCTTCTTGCCGGTGGACACTCGGTCGTGTTCGTTGATCGTCACGTCTTGCCATCTCCTCGGTGCGCTCTCAGCGCACATCGCTCGTACTCGGGCTGTCGTGGGCGGTCGACCTCGCCTCCCCCGGCGAGGTCGTGCGATTCGGCGTCGAATCCCGACTAGCTCTCGTCACTCCGGCCAGGTCTGCGTTCTTTTCGAACGCGGCCAGACTCTGCTTTCGCAGAGTCCCGCGGACATCTCCGGCCGCCATAAGGGTGTCATAAGAGCAAGCCCCATTTTCGGCCCTCAAATGGTTACTGGCGAGTTCTACGCTCGGGTAACCACAACTTGGATAACGTCGGCTTCCGAGCGGCCTCATGTCTAACGGGACAAACGTCCTGCGTGCGGGTGGTTACGCTTGAGTAGCTATAACTTTGCAGATCAAGGCAGTATTGTTATCGAATCGTTATGTTGATTTTGCGGCCGATCCGACGGCCGGACACGAACTCTGAAGAGGCGACAACTCACGCCGAAGTGTCTAGTCACGCACGCGCAGCTCAGCAAAGTGTTTGCTGGCCAACCTTACTGATCGGTAATGTTTAGTCCCACTGGCCGAACTGCGGCTTGAGGATGTGGTTGATGTCCACTCCCACACCGCCGACGCTCTGCTTGTCGATCTCCACCTGATGCAGGGCCGCCGCCGGATGGGTGTACCCCTTGGGTGATCCCCAGTTGTGTTGCCAGAAGTAGGAACCCAGCCCCTCCTGCACCGCCCAATCGATGGTCTGGGCGTTGGCATAGACGCCAACTCGTTGGTGGCCAAGTACCGATTCCCAGCCCCGTAGATAAGGGCTGACCTGCTGTTTGTACTGCTCGAGCGACGGGTCGTCGTCGATCGAGGCGTATATGGGGGCGCCGTACGACCCACCCGCGGCCACGTGTAGTTGCCAGCCCCGCTTGGCGTGCTGCACCCCGGCGGCCTGCCCACCCAACCAATCCGCGTTGTCTTCCTTGCCGTACTGGTAGCAGGACACGATCTTCAGACCGTTCTGGTAGAGGTCACGAGCCTCAGGTAGCTGGATCGGCTTGCCGAGCATCCACGCCCCGCCGGGACGACGGTCGGAAACGTACCTGATGGCGCCGCTGGCCCCTGCCGCACGGAGTTGTGCGGCCGGGATCACACCGGCCGCATAGTCGAGCAGCAGGCCCAACGGAGCGGCGGACGCCGCCGGCGGGCTGAGCGCCGCGGTCAGCGCTCCGCCAAGACCCGCGATGGCCGGCGCCGCTGCGGCGTACTTCAGCACGTCGCGCCGAGAAATCGACATAACCACAGGATATGACAGCAGCATCAATATTCTCATCAACGCCACTGGTCACATCTGCATCAAGATTCTCAATTTCACCACCGCGAGACTGCGGTGAGATCGCAAAATGGACCCGGCGACGGCGATCTCACTGCAGTCTCGGCGTGCAGTGGCGGTTGCGAATCCCGTCGAGGCGGAGCGCCGACATCGAGGAATCCGCAATGACGCTGCGACATGACCGAGGAATTCATAGGATCAGCAGCCATGCCCTCCGGAACGAGCACCTCGCCGAGCGCCCAGGGCACGGTCGAACCCTCCACCGGCCCGCAGATCGAACTCGCGGGCGTGCGCAAGGTGTTCGGCGACCGCGGCGGTGATGTCGTCGCGGTGAACGACGTCGACCTGACCGTCGACGACGGCGAGCTCTTCGCCATCCTCGGCCCGTCTGGGTCGGGCAAGACCACGGTGCTGCGCATGATCGCGGGATTCGAACAGCCAACGGCCGGAGTGATCCGGCTTGGCGGCGTCGACGTCACCGGACTGCCCGCGCGCAGGCGGGACGTCAACACCGTCTTCCAGGAGTACGCGCTCTTTCCCCACATGACGGTGGCGCAGAACGTCGAATACGGCATGCGGGTCCGCGGAGTCCCGAAGGCCGAACGCCGCCGCCGGGCGTCGGACGCGCTCGACATGGTCCGGCTCTCCGAGCACGCGCCGAGGCGGCCGGCACAGCTTTCCGGCGGCCAGCGTCAACGCGTCGCGCTGGCCCGCGCGCTCGTCGGGCGGCCGCGCGTGCTGCTGCTCGACGAGCCCCTCGGCGCCCTCGACCTCAAACTGCGCGAGCAGATGCAGTTGGAGCTCAAGGCAATTCAGCGCGAAGTGGGCATCACGTTCGTCATCGTCACCCACGACCAGGACGAAGCACTGACGCTGTGCGACCGGCTTGCGGTGTTCAACGCGGGCCGCATCGAGCAGATCGGCCGAGCCCGTGACGTCTACGAGAACCCGGCGAATCGCTTCGTCGCCGACTTCGTGGGCACGTCGAACGTATTCGACGGTGAAGCCGCCACCGCGTTAGTCGGTAGGCCGGGATCCTTTGCGGTGCGCCCGGAACGGATCTCCGTGCTTACCGCGGGCGGCCGCGCCGAACCCGGCTCGCACACCGTCGACGCGACCGTGAGCGAGGTGATCTACGGCGGTCCCACCACGCGCGTCGCCGCCGTCGCCGCTCCGAACGTCACGCTGGTGGCCACAGTGCTCAACGCGACTGCCACCCTGCCCGTCGACTTGGCCCACGGCAGCGCCGTCACGCTCGCGTGGCCCGACTCCGCCGTCCACGACCTCTCCGACTAAAGACCGCCAACACCTCGCGAGAATGGAGCTCCCCCAATGAAGTTCACAGCGTTACGAATCGGATTCACCCTCGGCGCTTGCGCAGCGCTGGTGGTCGCGTGCTCCAGTTCGCAGTCCGGAGGTGGCGGCCAGACGCCACCGAAGATGGAGCCGCTGAGCGCAATTGGCCAAGGCGAAGGCGCACTCAACCTGATCGCGTGGGCGGGCTACGTCGAGAACGGATCAAACGACAAGACGGTCGACTGGGTAACACCCTTCGAGAAGGCAACGGGCTGCAAGGTCAACGTCACGATCGGCAATACCTCCGACGAGATGCTCAAGCTGATGAGAACCGGACAGTACGACGGCGTTTCGGCCTCTGGCGATGCCTCGCTGCGGTTGATCTACGGCGGCGACGTCGCGCCCGTCAACACCTCCCTGGTGCCCAACTACGCGACCATCTCGCCGTTCCTCAAGGACAAGTCGTGGAACTCGGTGAACGGGCAGATGTACGGGATCCCGCACGGCTGGGGCGCGAACCTGCTGATGTACAACACCGCGGTGGTCACGGACGCGCCGGACTCGTGGAGTGCGGTGTTCACCGATGCGGGTAAGTACAAAGGCAAGGTGACGGCCTACGACTCCCCGACCTACATCGCCGACGCCGCACTCTTCCTCTCGAAGACCAAGCCGGAGTTGGGCATCAAGGACCCGTACTCGCTGACGCCGGAGCAACTCGACGCGGCGACTGAGCTACTCAAGGCGCAGAAGGAGAACGTCAGCGAGTACTGGTCGGACTACACCAAGGAAGTCCAGGCGTTCGAATCCGGCACGTCGGTGATCGGCACGACGTGGCAGGTGATCGCCAACACCATCGGGACCGAGAACAAGGTGCACGTCAACACGGTGCTGCCCAAGGAGGGTGCCACCGGGTGGTCGGACACCTGGATGGTCGGGGCCAAGGCCGCCCATCCGAACTGCATGTACAAGTGGATGGACTGGATCACCTCGCCAGATGTGAACGCTCAGGTCGCCGAGTACTTCGGCGAGGCGCCCGCGCAGACCAAGGCGTGCGAGCACACCAGTCAGAAGGACTTCTGCGACATCTTCCACGCGACCGACGAGAAGTTCGCGTCGCAGCTGCACTACTGGACCACGCCGCAGAAGAAGTGCGTCGACGGTAGCGGTGACAACTGCACGACCTACGACGAGTGGGTCGACAAGTGGCAGCAGATCAAGGGGTGATGGCGGCTGCGCCGAACTCTTCAACGGTTGGGCGCAGGGCGACACTGGCATTCCTCTTGGTGCCGCCACTGGCCTGGCTGATCATCGCGTACCTGGGCTCGCTTGCCGTACTGCTCATTTCGGCGTTTTGGACCACCGACACGTTCACCGATGCGGTGGTGCACACGTTCACCACCGACAACATCGTGCGCGTGCTCAGTGACCCGACGTTTCGCGCGGTGGCGCTGCGCACCATCGGCGTAGCCCTCTTGGTGACGGCCTGTTGCATGGCACTGGCCGTCCCGCTCGCGTTGTACATGGCCAAGGTGGCGTCACCACGGATGCGCTTGGCACTGGTCGTCGCGGTGACGACGCCCTTGTGGGCGAGCTACCTGGTCAAGGCGTATTCGTGGCGGATCATGCTCTCCGGCGAGGGCCCGCTGGCGTGGGCAACCGGATACACCCCCGGCTACGGGTTGACCGCGACGGTGATCACGCTGACCTACCTGTGGCTGCCGTACATGATCATCCCCGTGTTCGCGGCGTTCGAGCGCGTCCCGGACAGCCTGATAGACGCCAGTTCGGATCTCGGGGCGTCGGACGCGTCGACGTTGCGAATGGTGGTGGCGCCGTTGGTATTCCCCGGCATCGCGGCTGGCTCGATCTTCACCTTCTCGCTATCCCTTGGCGACTACATCGCCGTGAAGATCGTCGGAGGTTCGTCGCAGCTGATCGGCAACGTCATCTACGACAAGCTGTCGACCAACCAACCGCTGGCGGGCGCATTGTCGTTGATTCCGCTGACCGCGGTCGTGCTCTACCTGCTCGCGATGCGTCGCACCGGCGCGCTGGAGAACGTCTGATGCTGTCGTCCGGGGCGCGTCGCGCGGTCAAGGTGTGGACCGTATTGGTTCTGGTGTTCCTCTATGCGCCAATGCTTCTGGTGGTGGTCAACGCCTTCAACAAGTCGCGGACGTTCTCGTTCCCGCCGACCGGTTTCACGCTGCGCTGGTGGGCGGACACCTGGAACAGCACCGGGATGTGGACATCGCTGGGCAACTCGGTGGTGGTGGGGCTTTGCGCGACGGCGATCGCACTGGTGCTCGGCACCATGGCGGCGTTCGCCGTTCAGCGCTACGACTTCTTCGGACGCAACACCGTGAGCTTCCTCGTCGTACTTCCAATCACGTTGCCCGGCATCATCACCGGCATCGCGCTGAACGCCACGTTCACCTCGGTGCTGGGAGTCACGCTGGGGTTGGCGACGGTGATCGTGGGCCATGCGACGTTCTGTATCGTCATCGTCTTCAACAACACTCAGGCCAGGCTGCGCCGGCTCGGCACCCATCTGGACGACGCCTCGGCCGACCTGGGGGCCTCGCCCTGGCAGACCTTCCGCTACGTCACGTTCCCGATGATGCGTGGCGCACTGGTCGCCAGTGCCATCCTGGCGTTCGCGCTGAGCTTCGACGAGATCGTGGTAACCACCTTCACCGCAGGCCCCACCGTGCAGACCCTGCCGATCTGGATATTCGGGAATCTGTCTCGGCCCAACCAGGCTCCGGTGATCAACGTGGTTGCGGCGGTGTTGACGGTGGTGGCCATCATTCCGGTCTGGCTGGCCCAGCGCTTCGGCGGTGACCCCGCCACCACCCGGGTGTGAGCGTTACGACGGCTCTGGTGCCCAGTCCCCGTTGGTGAGCCGAGCCGCGGTGTAGCTCGACACCGCATCAAGCAGATCGGCAATGACGTGGTCGGCGAGGGTGCGGTAATCCGCGACACGGCGGAGCAACTCCACCATCTGATCGGAACGCGGCACGAAGTTCTCGCCGTAGTGGGCCGCCAGCGATTGCTCGAGCGCGCCGGACCTGGCGACTGCCACCGCCTCGACCCCACCCGCAGTGGCGTCATGCACCCTGAGCACTGTCCTGACGTAGTCCAGCGGATCGTCGGCGCCGGCAACGATGGCGGCAAGCCTTGGGTTCACGAACGACAGCCGCCCGTCGACGAGCCCGGCGAGGCCGAGCTCGCATGCCCGGCCCGCCTCCGGACTGGCCGGATCGACGGCTACCGGGGGCGTTGGGCGCGGCCGGAAGCTGGCCTCCCGCAGCCCGAGTAGGTCGGCGAGCTCGTCACCGCGCCGAACGCTGCTGAAGAACTCAGCGATGTGTGCCGAACTGAACCCCCTGCGCAGCAGGTCACTGATCGTCTTCAGCTGACCGAGGTGGTGTTCGTCGTAGATGGAGGACCGACCCTCGCGACGGGCCGGATCAAGCAAGCCGCGCTCCCGGTAGGCGCGAATGTTGCGAGAACTGACGCCCGACGCATTGGCCAGCTCCTCCAGTCGATATTCAGCCACCCCGAGAACTCCCCTAAGTGCCGGTCAGAGCAGTTTGCTCACGACCACCGCAACAACACATGAAACTACTCTAGCGCCGGTTGGATGTTTGCGAAGATCGCAGCTCGTGGAATCGAGTGGCGCGCGGACCGGCGCGTACACAACCATGAGCCACGTGCGCGCGTGGATCGTCTGGACGACGGGACTTCTGGCCTACATCGTCGCCGTGCTGGATCGCACCACGTTGGGCGTATCCGGCCTGAACGCCGCCGACCGTTTCGGCGCGAGCCCGAGCGTCCTGTCGACCTTCGTGGTCCTACAGGTCGTCGTCTACGCCGCCGCGCAGGTACCCGCAGGCCTGCTGCTCGACCGATACGGATCGCGGGTCCTGATCGTGGCCGGCGCCGGACTGATGGCGGCGGGTCAGCTGGGCCTGGCACTGACGACGTCGCTGCCGCTGGCGATCGGGGCCAGGGCGGTGGTCGGACTCGGCGACGCGCTCACCTTCATCTCGGTGTTGCGGCTGGTGCCGCACTGGTTCGCCCCGCGGCGGGTGCCGCTGCTGACCCAACTCACCGGCATCTGCGGCCAGCTGGGTCAGGTTCTGTCGGCCGTGCCGTTCCTGGCATTGCTGACCGGTACGACGTGGGGAACCGCCTACGTCTCGGTCGCGGCCTTCGGGGCGCTGGCGATGGTGCTGGCGTTGTCGATCGTGAAGGACACCCCGCACGGACGGGTCACCGCAACGGAGACGATGTCGGTCCGCGGCACACTGGCAAGCGTGAAGACGGTGTGGTTGCGACCAGGCACGCGGCTCGGCTTCTTCACCCACATGGGCACGCAGTTCTCCGTGACCGTATTCGCCCTGATGTGGGGCGTGCCGTACCTGACCGTGGCGCAAGGCCTTTCGACGAGTGTCACCGGTGCGCTACTGACCGCATCGGTGGTCGCCGCGATCGCGTCGGGTATCGCAATCGGTATCTTCACCGCCAGGTATCCGCTCCGGCGGTCGCGGATCGTGTTGGCGATCATCTTCAGCAATGCGGTGGCGTGGACAGTCGTGTTGGCGCTGCCGGACCGCGCGCCGCTGTGGCTGCTGGTGGTACTGATCGTGGTGATATCGGTCGGCGGCCCTGGCTCGATGGTCGGATTCGACTTCGCGCGCACGTTCAATCCCAGCGCCACACTTGGCACCGCGCAAGGCATGGTCAACATGGGCGGGTTCATCGCCTCACTGCTGGTGATGCAGGCGATGGGTGTGATTCTCGGTGCGATGGGCGGATATTCGTTCGCATCGTTCCGCGTGGCGTGGACGGTGCAGTACGCGATATGGGTGCTCGCCGTCGTCGGCATTCTGATCACGCGCAGGAAGGCGCGGGCGCTCATGAAGGCCGACCAAGAACGCGCTCTTCTGGAGACGTTCGAGGCGGGCTAGTCGCCGTCAGCCAGGCTGGCCGCAACGGCCGCGGCCGCGTGCCGGTGCCCCACCCACTCGAAGCCGACGACGCTGACGGCCGGCGCCAGGGTGGCGATCAGCAGACACACGGCCATCGGCACGCCCGCGGCGGCGGCCACCACTGCGGCCACCAGCACCACGCCCGTGAGCACCACAAGGAGCACGTGGAACCGATCCCACGTGCGGACCATCAGCGCATACAGCGAGTAGACCAGGAAGATGTACACGGCGACGGGGATCACCACCGCGAACACCGAACCGATCGAGCCGATGACAGACTGCTCCTCGATGTAGTACGCCGCGGTGTGCAGCCCTGCGCCGGTCGCCACGATCGCGGCGAACAGCGGGATGTGGAGATAGCCAAACCAGAACGAGCGTTCGCGGTGTGTATGCAGCAGCTCGGCCGCGGGCACCGCGAAGTAGATCCACCACAGGCCGAATGTGAGGCCCGTGCCGGCGACGATCAAGAAGATCGCGTCGCTGGTCCACCCGTGCTCCTTGACGACGGCGGTCAAGGACGCGACGGTGCCGACCACACCCTCGCCGAGCGCGATGATCGTGAGCAGGCCGTAGCGCTCGGCGATGTGGTGGGCGTGCCACGGAGTCGTGGTCTCGTTGCGGGACTCCGCAATCTGCGGGATCGACAGCTCGATGACGCCCAGCACCACCCAGCACACCACCGTCACCGGAACCGACGTCGGCAAGAAGATCGTTCCGATCCAGCCGAGCTGCACCACTGGGATGACGGCCGCGTAGGTCAGACACGCCGCGCGGTGGGCCGGATCTTGGCGGGCGGCCCGTAACCACTGCCCCACCAATGCAATTCGCATGACCACGTAGCCGGCAACCAAGATCGTGTTGTCGACGTGGTGACCGTGCTCGATCGATGCGAAGAACGGTGCGATGCCGAGCGCGAGGATCAGCACCCCGACCATCTGCACCATGGTCATCAGGCGGTAGACCCAGTCGTCGGTGTCGTATGCGGATGCGAACCAGGTGAAGTTGATCCATGCAAGGACGATGGCGAACGTCGCCAACAGGAAGGCGGTCAACGCTGCACTAACGTGGCCGGCTGCCAGCATGTGTGCGAATTCGGAGCCTGCCACGCCGAATGCGATGACGAACGTCAGGTCGAACAGCAGTTCCAGCGGCGTTGCGACGCGGTGCCGTTCGTGCGGATCGCGGCCAGCCATTCGCCGCACGCGGTGAGCGGTCACACCTCCTGGCGACGAGGTTGACGCACTAAACGACTCACTCACGTGACCTGCTCCTCCCGACGGCGGTGACCGTACCGGGTCGACGGTCCACCCGCTACATTCACGCCATGGCAGGCACGAAGAAGTTGGTCATCGGTGCGAGCGGATTCCTCGGCTCGCACGTCACCCGGCAACTGGTACAACGCGGCGACGACGTCCGAGTTTTCCTGCGCACCACGAGTTCCACCAAGGCGATCGATGACCTCGCCGTCGAACGGCATTACGGCGACGTGTTCGACGACGCCGCGCTGAAGGCCGCGATGGTCGACGTCGAGGATGTCTTCTACTGCGCCGTCGACACCCGCGCCTGGCTCCGCGACCCCGCACCGCTGTTCCGCACCAACGTCGAAGGGTTGCGGCACGTGCTCGACGCCGCCGTCGAGGCGGACCTCAGGCGGTTCGTGTTCACCAGCAGCATCGCCACCATCGGCATCCCCGACGACGATCGGCCCGCCACCGAGGACGACGCATTCAACTGGGGCGACCGCAGCGGGAGCTACATCCAGTCGCGGGTCCAGGCGGAGCACCTGGTGATGCAGTACGCCTCGGAGCGTGAACTGCCCGCGGTGGCGATGTGCGTGTCGAACACCTACGGCCCCGGCGACTGGCAGCCGACACCACACGGCAAGCAGATCCTGTTGGCGTCGATCGGCAGGATGCCGATCTACATCACCGGTTGGGTCGGTGAGGTGGTCGGTGTCGAGGATGCCGCTGCGGCACTGCTGCTCGCGGCGGACAAGGGCCGCGACGGTGAGCGCTACATCATTTCCGAACGGACGATGTCGGCCAAGGAGTTGTACCGGGTGGCCGCCGAGGCAGGCGGGGTGGACGCGCCGCGATTCGGGGTGCCCATCTGGCTGATGTCCATCGCGGGATCGGTGGGCGACGCGGTCACCGGACTGCTCAAGCGTGACTCGGTGTTGTCGAGGACGAGCGTGCGGCTGATGCACATCATGCCGCCGCTGGACCACGGCAAGGCCGAACGCGAACTCGGCTGGACGCCCCAGCCGATCGAACCGTCGATCCGCAAGGCCGCGGAGTTCCATCTGGCCCGCCGACGACAGCGCACACAGCAAATCGAGTAGTGGACTACTTGTATCCGCAAAGGCCATCGGTTCGACGATCGATGCATGAGCAAGCGACGGCGGACGGCACTCTCGTGAACGCGCTGATGTTGACGGTCTCACTGGCTGCGGGCGCGGTGGTCATGGCGATCGTCATTCACGACCTACAAGCCCGCCTCGAGCAGTGGGACTACCGCAGGCACGCCGACGACTGATACCCGTCGCGATAGCGTGAGCCCCATGAACGCCGTCGGTGTGGTGCTCGCAGCCGGGCTGGGCACCCGAGTCGGCGCGGACGGCAACAAGGCGTATCTGAAACTGGCAGGCCGAAGCATGGTGTCGTGGTCGGTCGACGCGGTGGCGCGGACGCCGGGCATCGACCGCACCGTGCTGGTCTTCCGACGTGGTGAGCGAGAGTTGGTCGCCCGCACCATCGAAGCCGAAGTTCGCGGCGCGGTCGAACTCGTCGAGGGTGGCGACAGCAGGCACGGTTCCGAGTGGAATGTGCTGCGGCACTTGGCGACCGACATCGAGTCTGGGGCTGTCGACGTCGTGCTCATCCACGACGCGGCCAGGCCGCTCGCAGGACCCGACATGATGAGCACGGCCGTTGCGACCGCGCGGGAGTTCGGTGGCGCCATTCCGGCGGTGCCCGCCCACGACGTGGTGCGTGCGACTCCAGCCGGGATCGCGTCCGGCGGCAGCCCGCTGGTGCGGGTGCAGACTCCGCAGGCGTTTCGGGCACGGCCGTTGCTCGACGCCTACCGGCTGGCCCATGTCGAGGAGTTCGAGGGCACCGACACCGCGTCGTGCCTCGAACGCTTCACCGACGTGGAAGTTCGCACCTTCCCCGGCACGTCGACCAACCTGAAGGTGACCTTTCCCCAGGACGTGCTGGTGGCGGCGCGACTGTTGCAGGGCTCGGTCAGTTCGAGCGACGGGACGTGATGATCGCATCGAGCAGCTCCGCGTCGGCGGGGAGAGTGAACCGAACCGCATCGGCGTGACCGTCCACCATGGCGATCGGAAGGCCCGCCGCGACCGCGGTGTCGAACTCGTCCACCGGGCCTGCGGCGAGCAACTCGGCAAGCGCCGAGGCGGTGAATCCCCGCGGGTACTGGACGGCGCGAAGCGTTGTGCGGTCTATGGTCTCGACCACCGTGCCCCGTTCGTCGACCGACTTCACGCTGTCGGTCACGGGGATCACGGGGACGACGATGGGGTGGCCGGCCGCCAGCCCTGCGATTACCCGATCGGTCACCTCAGCGGGAACCAGCGGATGACGGTAGTCGTGCACCAGCACGGGAGCGGACGAAAGTCGCTCCTGCACAAGGTATTGCAAGCCCGACGCAAGGGCGCGGTACCGGTCGCCCGGCACGGGCGCGGCAACCACCGCCACCGCTGACCAGCCGCGGGTGGCCAGTACGTCGTGGACCAGCGCGACGAGCGGCTCGGCGACCGCAACGACCACGCGCGACGCGGCTATCCGATCGAGCAGCGTACGCACCGCCAGGACGAGCGGCTCGTCGCCCGCGACTGCGGAGAAGATCGCCGCCGGATCCGCCGTCGCGGGAAGCGGCAAGATCGCGCCGGGTTCCATCAGCGGTACCGGCGCTTGTAGTCGGCCCAATTCCATGTCGACAGGAACTCTTGGCCCGCGGTATAGCCCTTGGCATAGAGCGCTTCGACGTCTGCGTCGGAGATGTCGAAGTCCAGGAACCCCACCTTGGTGGAGTCCACCCGGATGGCGCGGGCACTGACCCACGGCTGATTCAGATACGCCTGATCCCGGCCCACCAGCACGGTGGTGATGACCTCCTCGAGCGCATGCGGGGCACCCAGCAGCCGCAGCACGTCCAGCGCCGGGATGACCTTGTCGTTGCCTTGCGGCAGATTCGGAAGCACCGTGACTCCGAAGCTCGGCCAGCGCGGCGACTTGCCGTCGTGACGGTCCAACGAGTCGATCGGGAAGTTGGACAACAACCCGCCATCCATCAGCGTCGAGGTCAGTCCGGCGGCGCTCTTCAGGGTCACCGGACGGAAGAAGAAGGGGATGGACATCGACGCACGTACCGCGTCCGCGACCGACTGCTCGTCGGGATCGAGCCCGTAGACCCTGCGGTAGTCCCACGGCAGTCGCACCAGCTGGCCGGTGGTGACGTCGGAGACGGTTACCACCAAGCGGTAGCGCTGTTCGGGCGGAAGGTCGTCGTCGTCGATGGCGAGGTCGCCGAACGTGGTGATGCCCAGCGCCGCGAGTTGGTCGCGTACCCAGTTGTGCGCGTAGTCGCCCTTGTAGATTCCATTTCCGCGGGCAAGGGCGACTGACGGACCGATCACCGGCACCCGCTCGAGCACGCCTGGATCCAGGAACCTGTGGTAGTCCAGTTGCAGCGCAAGCTCTTTGACGTGCGCGCCGGTCAACTGGCCGGCCTGCGCAGCGCCGGCGACCACCGCCCCGACGATGGAACCGGCCGAGGTTCCAGACACCCGCTGCGGGACGTAACCAGCATCCAGCAGCGCGACGACGGCACCGACCAGGCCGACGCCCTTGACGCCGCCGCCAGACAGTACGAGGTCGACGGGCTTGGAGGTTCGTGGCATGAGAACGATTCTGCAGCCTCGGCGCCGACCGGCGGCGCGTCAGGTAGCTAGACGGGGTCGAACGAGGAGATGAGCCAGTCGTTGCCGACCTTCTTCATCCCCACCTTCACGCTACTTGCGGTGAATGAGCCGTCGGGGTTCTCCTGGCTCGTCGTCGTCTGGTTGAGGTACACCAGTACGACCGCAGCATCGGGGTGCATTTCGGCCACCGCCGATTGAACGATCGCTGCCGACGTCTTCACCGACTTCTCCTTGGCGGCTGGCGTCACGATGTCGTGGGTGAACTGTGTGTAGTAGTTCAAGAAGTCGCCAGTCAGATGGGTCTTCGCGGTGGCGAAGTCCTTGTCCAACGTCTGCGGTGAATACGACAGCAGCGACGTCGTTCCGCTGGCGGCCGCAGCCATGACGGCGGCCTTCGCCGCGTCGTTGGTCTGGCCGTCCGGGCGGAACTGCTCGAAGTAGAACCACGTCGTCACCCCTATTGACGCGAGTACCAGGGCGGCCAACAAGACCGGTACCAACAGCCGCCTGAGCAGCGTGCGCGGTGGGGGTTCTGCAAAGAGCCGCTCGTATTCGTCGGCGTCGGTCACTTCGTCGGTCTCGGTGGCTTCGTCGGTCTCGGTGGCTTCGTCCAACTCGGCGGTTTCGTCCGCTTCGGTGGGCTCGACCGCTTCGGGTTCGGTGTGCTCGGGTTGGCTCACGTCGTCCTTGGTCATGGCACGAACTCGACTTTCGCAAGCTTGATCTGATCACCGTCGCGCGTCACGCCGACCTTGAGGCGCCACGAACGCGGTTCCTGCTTGTTGCTGGCCACGTTGGACACATTGGTGGTGACGGCGACGAGCACGGTGGCGTCGTCCTTGTCCATCGACTGAACCGCGACCGCATTCACGTTGGCCTGGGTGACAACCTTGGACTCTTGGGCGACCTTGACGAATTGGTCGGCCTGACCCTGGAAGTCCTTCTTGAAGTCACCGGTGGTGTTGTCGATGATGCGTTGGACGTCTTCCTTGGCCTTGTTGAAGTCGAGCGACATCAGCGTCACCACACCCTGACGCGCGGCGGCGGCGAACTCCGCGGATTGCGCTTGCTGCGCCTGGACGTTGCGGTGGTGCCAGTACATGGCGCCGCTCAGCCCGAGTAGCGCTATCGAGCCCACCAACGCGATCGACGCCACCAGCGCCTTCGCGATCACCTTCCATGGGGCAGGTGACGGCGGCCCGGGCGTCTCGTCGAGGTCGTCCTCGAGATCGTCGACGTCGCCCTCGGAGCCCTCGGCCTCGTCGGTCGGGTCCTGCTCAGCGGGTGCGTCCTCGTCTTCGGGTGCATCGACCACCGGCGACTTCCCGAGGCTGACGGGCTCGCCAGGTTCAACGCTCGGCTCGTCGAGTTCGTTTGTCGCGGCTACCTCGACGGCGGTGGATTCGACGTCCTCCGCCTTCGCCTCTTCGGCAGCCTTCGGGGCAGCGGCTACCGCGGCTTCGCGACGCAGCCGGATGGCGCGGGCACGGGCCCGCGCAGCGGCGGCGAGTGCCTCGGCTTCGGCAGCCTCGGCGTCAGCCTCTTCGGCCGCAGCGAGGGCGTCGTCGGCACTGGTCACGCGATCGGCCTCCCTGGGCAGGTCGTCAGTGTCACCGTTGAGCACTGACGAGGGGCGCTTGCGCGGCGGCATGCGACCTCCTGTCCTATCCGTTAAAGCATTGCGCACAATGAGAATGGCATTTTCAATTTTCGGTATCGCCCCGACCATACCGCATCGGCTGACCTGGTCAGAAAGCGTTGTTTCCTGCGGAAATGCTATTTCCGCGCTGTACGTCCGTCAGCGCAGCCGGTCCTTCACGACCTTGCCCGTGGCGTTCGTAGGCAGTTCGTCGAGGAACTCTACATACCGCGGCACCTTGTAGCCCGCCATTCGCCCGCGACTCCAGGCGATGAGTTGGTCGGCCGACGGGTGTTCGTCCGCGTCGGGGCGACAGACCACGAAGGCCTTGCCGACCTGACCCATCCGTTCGTCCGGCACCCCGATGACCGCGACCTGTGCCACCGCGGGATGTTCGGACAGGAAGCCCTCGACCTCGGCCGGATAGGCGTTGAACCCACCGACGATGAACATGTCCTTCTTCCGGCCGACGATGCGCAGCCGGCCCGACTCGGTGAACTCGCCGAGGTCGCCGGTGTGCAGCCAGCCGTCGGCGTCGATCGCCTCGGCCGTCGCGGCGGGGTCATCGAGGTAACCCTGCATGACGCCGTATCCGCGCACCAGCACCTCGCCGTCGTCGGCAAGGCGGATCTCGACGTCTTCGCACGGAAGCCCGGCCGTCGTCGCGACGTCTTCGAAGGAGTCACCTGGACGGGACAAGGTGACGTTGCCCGCCTCGGTCAGCCCGTAGCCCGTCATCAGCGTCTGGAAGGGAAGCTCGTCGTGGATCCGGTGGATCAAGTCCACCGGGATGTCCGCGGCGCCGGTCACGCCGGCCCGCAACGTGGACAGCTTGTCCTTGTCTGCGACTGTGAGCAGCGAGTGATACAGCGTCGGTGGGCCCGGAAGTATCGTGATGCGTTCCGCGGCTATGAGTTCCACGACCCGGTCGACGTCGAACACCGCCACCGGCAACATGGTGGCGCCGCGCAGGAAGGACGCGACGAGGCCGGCCTTCAAACCGAAGGTGTGAAAATACGGATTGATCATCAGGTAGCGGTCGCCCTCGCGGAGGTCCGCGAGCGTCGCCCACTCCTCGTACATCCGCAGGGTCTGACGGTGGTTCATCATCGCGCCCTTGGGCCGCCCGGTGGTGCCCGAGGTGAAGATGACGTCGGATATGTCAGCTCCGTCTACGGCGCACTCGAAAGGCGCACCGCTGGCCAGGAAGTCGGATTTCAACTCGATCGTCGGGATGTCCAGTGCCACGTTGAAATCGGCCCCGAGGAACCCCTGCTGGACCATGACGGCCGTGGCGCCGCTTCGCGACACCACGTCGGCGGCCTCCTCCGCCTTGAACCGCGTGTTGACCGGCACCAGCACGCCGCCCGCGGTCATGATCCCGAAAGCGGCGATGATCCATTCGGCGGAGTTCGGCGCCCAGACTGCGACCCGATCGCCCTTGGCGACCCCAAGCTCCGCGAATGCCCCAGCCGCGCAACGGATCCGGTGCGCCAGCTCGGCGAACGACAGCCGCAAAGAACCGTCGACGACGGCTTCGGCGTCGCCGAATCGGTCCGCTGCGCGCTGGACCAGCTCCGGGATGGTCGACCAGGGTTCGTTACGACCCGTCACAACGTGACGAGACGATCCAGGTTTCCGCCCATGATCTTGGCCTGGTCCTCGAGGGCGAGATGTTCCAGTGCGGTCACGTAGTGAGTGGGCTCGGCCAGCCCCTCCGGGTGCGGCCAGTCCGATCCGTACAGCACCTGTTCGACGCCAATCAGGTTGATCAGATCGTCGATGCCCTCCTCGTAGAACGGGCTGACGTAGATGCGGTTCTTGATTTCTTCGATCGGGTTGCCGGGGAACGCCTCTGGCGCCTTCTTGTAGACCTCGGCCATCGAGTCGAGCAGCGGGAACATCCACTTCGACCCGGCCTCGACGATCCCGACCTTGAGCTTCGGGAACCGGAACAGCGCACCGTGGATCACCCAGGAGGCCACCGCATCCTGGATCGGGCGCCACTCGTTGAGGATGGACATGGCGTTGGTCTGGAACGGCAGCATCTCCTGGGCGGCACCGTCCCACTCGGACGTGTAGCGGGAGTAGCCGCTGTCACTGGAGTGCATCCCGACGAACACGTCGTATTCCACGCACCGCTCCCAGAACGGGTCGAACTCGGGCAGCGCGAACGACCGCGGGCCACGGAATCCGGGCACCGGTGCGGGGCGGATCAGGATGGCGCGAGCACCGCGCTTGACGCACCACTCCAGCTCTTCGATGGCCTTCTCGACGATGGGCAGCGTGATGACTGGGGTGGTGAAGATCCGGTTCTGGTAGTTGAAGCCCCAGACCTCGTCGAGCCACTGGTTGAGCGAGTGGACGATGACGTGGATGGCGAGCGGGTCGTCGCTGAGCCGCTCTTCGATCAGGCTGGCCAGCGTCGGGAACATCAGCGAGCGGTCGAGCCCGAGCTCGTTCATCTTCTCCAGCCGCGGACCGGGCTCGAAGAATGCCGGAATGGCCCTCATGGGCTCGCCGAAGAGTTCGCGCTTGCTCTTGCCGTCGGGGTTGCCGAACTTGAAGTACTCCTCCCAGGCGCCAGGCTTGGCGACCACCGAGAAGGTGGGGTTCGGGATGTAGTTGCTGATCTGGCCCTTCAGCGCGATCTTGGTGCGGCCGTTGATCTCCACGTACTGGACGATGTCCTTGTACTCCTTGGGGAGAAACTTGGTCAGCGCCTCTGGCGGCTCGTAGAGATGGTTGTCCGCATCGAACAGCGGGAAGGGAATGTCGACTCGGTGTGAAAGCTGACCCATTGAAATACTCCTTTTCCTCTTGGGAGAATCCTATTCTCAAGTTGGTCGGGTTTCAATGGTCTGCGGTAATGGTGTTCTCACTCACTCGTCGACGGCTCACGCCTCAAGTCTTGACGACTCACGCCTCAAGTCCTCACGGCTCACGCCTTTAAGTCCTGGCGGACGAGAAACTTCTGAACCTTGCCGCTCGCGGTGCGCGGGAAGTCGTCGGCCTCGTGCAGTTCCTCCGGCCACTTCTGACGGGCCGCCCCGACTGTCTCGAAGTGCGCGCGCACCTCGTCGAGGGTTGGCATCGACGCGCCCGCCCGCAACCGCAACACCGCTGCCGTCCGCTCGCCGAGGCGCGCATCGGGAGCCGCCACGACCACCGCTTCGATCACCTGCGGCATTGCCAACAGCACCTCCTCGACCTCGAGTGCGCTGATGTTCTCGCCGCCACGGATGATCACGTCGGCCTTGCGGTCAGTGATGGTCAGGTAACCGTCCTCGTCGAGCACGCCGATGTCGCCGGTGTGGTACCAGCCGTCGTCGTCGAAGGCCTTGGCGGTCAGTTCGGGATCGAGGTAACCCAGGCACAGATCCGGCCCGCGGCTGACGATCTCGCCGTCCTCGGTGAGCTTGAGTTCGACGCCTGGCCTGGCGTTACCGTCGGTGTACAGCCGCTTGTTCTCCGCGGCACCCACACCCGAGCCGGTGATCGATGGGTGCTCGGTGCTGCCGTAGGAGCGGAACACGAAGACCCCGTAGTCGGCCAGCCGCCGGGTCACCGCGTTGGGCACCGTCGAGCCGCCGAGCCCGACGGTCTTGATGTGCTTGCGGTGTTCGTCGGTGCAGTCCGGATGGTCGAGCAGGCTCGTCACGAAGTAGGGCGGCCCACCGCCTATCGTGATGCCGTCCGACTTCATCAACGCCAGCACGGCGGCGGGGTCGAAGACGTCGGCCAGGTCGATCGTGGCGCCCTCGAGCACTGGAATCAGGAACGCGCCGAGCATGCCGATGAAGTGACCCACCGGGGTAGCGGTCAGCTGCCTGCCGCGCTCGGCCGGGTAATTGGCCAGCAGCTGACGCGTCTCGAAGCCCAGCGTCTGGTGACTGTGGACGACGCCCTTGGGGTCCCGCGTCGTGCCTGACGTGAATGCGACCAGCGCGGGCGCGGCCGGATCGGTGCCGATGACGCCGGACAAGGGCTCGTCGAGCACGTCGTCGAACCGGGTCTCATGTGGGTCAAGCGGCCGACTCAATTCACCCACCAGGACCACGATCGGCACGTCCGCGCAGAGGTCCGGTTGGTACTTCATCCGCCCGAACTCCTCGGCGGTGACGAACACCTTGGGCTTGGCCGTGGCGACGATGTGCCCGACTTCCTTCCGGCCGTAGAAGTGCACGATCGGCACCGTCACCGCGCCGAGCAGCGCCGATGCCCAGAAAGCCGCCGCCGCTTCCATCCAGTTGGGCAGCTGAAGCGCAACCACGTCACCCGGGCCGACGCCGCGCCCGCGCAGGCCCGCGGCGAATCGGCGCGCGACGAGTTCGACGTCTTTGAACGTCCCGGTGTATGGCCGCGTGGCCGAATGTACGTAGAAACCCGTGTCGGGGCTCGCCGCGAGCCCGTGTGCGACCAGGTCACCAAGCGTGTCCGAAGTCCACCACCCAGCAGCCTCGTACCGCTTGACCAGCTCCTCGGGGATGCGCCGCGGCGCGGCGATGGGACTGGCGGGCCGATCAGGGGTTTTCATGGACTGGAGCAACCCTCCGCAGCATTGGGAAACAACCTGGTGATGCTATTCTCCCAAAACGAGAATGCCAATACCGAACTTGGAGAATCTGTTGGACGACAGTCGCATGGTCGACCTCGAAGTGGACGACGGATTGGCCATCGTCACCATCGACCGACCGCACGCGCGCAACGCGATCTCGCTGACGACGATGGACCGGCTCGACGAGGCCCTCGACGGCGCCGACGGCGCGCGCGCACTCGTCATCAAGGGCGCAGGCGACAAGGCCTTCGTGTCCGGCGGCGACCTCAAGGAACTGAGCGCCATCCGGACCGAAGCCGATGCGGCCGCCATGGCCAGGCGCATGCGTTCGGTTTGCGATCGGATCGCGAACTTCCCTGGCCCGGTGCTCGCGGCGCTCAACGGACACGCCCTCGGCGGCGGTGCCGAGGTGGCGGTCGCGGCAGACATCAGGCTGGCCGCCGACGACATCAAGATCGGGTTCAACCAGGTGACGCTGGAGATCATGCCGGCGTGGGGCGGCGCCGAACGGCTCGCCACGTTGGTGGGCAAGAGCCAGGCCCTGCTGCTGGCGGGCACCGGCACGATCCTGACGGCGGCCGAGGCCGCGCAGGTGGGACTCGTCCAACGGGTGGTCCCACGCGACGCCTTCGAAGCCGAGTGGCGCAGCCTGGCGCGAAAGCTGGCCCACCGCGCGGCCGGCGAGATCAAGCGGGTTATCGGCGGGGCGACACCCGAGGAGGCCGTGGCGGCGTTCGCTGCGCTCTGGGTCGCCGACGAACATTGGGCCGCCGCCGACCGGGTGATGAACCGCGCCAAGCCACCCGCGGGCTAATCGAGGCCGGTGCGCCCCGGCGCCCAGTACGCCTTCCCGATCACCCGACGCGGCGCGTGCGGCCACCGCCGACTGTCGCGCCGAATGCTGTGCACGGCGCCTGCGTCACCGGTCACCACGAGGTCGAACACGTCGGCGGTCGCCGCGGCGGACTGGCGTGCGTGCTCCAACAGTTCCGATCGCTCCGACGTCCGCGCCACCACTTGGCAAGCGTCGGCGAACTGCAAGTCGCCCAGCGCTTTTCGCAGCGCCGCGGGGTCATTAGCCTCGAAGACGTAACTGACCCGCGCGGTGACGGTGCGCAACGCGCATGCCAACCCGACGCTCGACTCGTCACCGACGAACACCACGCGTTCCGAAAGCCGGTTCAACTCAATCGATTTCCGCGGCCCGAAGACCTCGCACACGTCGTCAACGGCCACCTGACGGAACCAATCTGCCGCCGGACCTTCGCCATGGGTGAAGGCGATCAGTTCCGTGACCCCGCGGTCGGAATCCCAGCGGGTCGGTGTATAGGTACGAAACAGCAGCGTCCCGCGCCTCGGTCGCATCTGCAGTTTGGCGCCAGGACTCCATGCGCCCCCGCGGAAGGCGTCGGCCTGCAGTTCGATTTGCACGAATTCCGGAGTCAGGTGGTTCACGTCGGTGACCCGCGTGGTGCGCAGCAATGCGGTGCTCGCGAGGTCGGCCAGCGTCTCGGTCAGTACAGACATACGACTTAGGCTACCCTAAGTTCATAATCTCCAGGGGGCCACCGACTCGACCGGCTACGCGCCGACCGTACGGACCGGATCCGTCCCGTCCCAGTCCCTTGATGCCTCGCGGAAGAACGCGCCCATGCCCTCGGTCGCCTCGGTGAGTTCCATCAGCTCGAAGATCGTGGCCGGGCTGCCCGCCGGCGGTTCGACATAGGCGAAGCGCGTCGCGGTGTCCTCACCGCCCGACCAGACCACCGGCCAACCAGCCGCCTCCGCCGCCGCGACGGCGTCATCGAAATCGGTTACCCACCAGGCCAACTGATGAAAGCCCTCGCCATGCGAATCGAGGAACTCCGTGAAGATCGACGGGGTGTCGTCGTGCTGATGGATCAGCTCGACCTGCATGTCACCCGAGTTGGCGAAGCCGATCGAGAGCGTGACCTCGATCTGCTGGCCACGGTAATTGACCTGCTGGGTGTGGTTGCGCACGACGTAGAAGGGGCCGATACCCATCGCCACCCACTGGGCGATGGTGGCGTCGAGATCGCATACGACATAGCCGATTTGACGAATCGGACCGGACAGCGGGCCCGTCATGACGCGGTGGGGTGGACGACGACGCGTGGTGGCCCCTGCGAGCGCCGCACCTGGTCGATGGCATCAGGGACTTCGTCGAGTCCGATGGTCCGGCCGACGCTCGGCAACGTGTCGAGCCTGCCTGCGGCGACCGCATCCAACGTGCCGTACCAATCCTGGGGATGCGGTCCGCCCCCGAACTGGATGGTCACCCCCTTGTGCGTCGCGTCGGTGCAGTCGATCGTGCCCGCGTCGTACCAGCCCCCTGCGGCGAACACCCGCGCCATGAACTCGCACGAGTCGACGACCTGCTGCATCAGGCCGTTTCGGCCCACGCATTCGAAGATGACCTGCTGAGTCTGAATGTTGTTGGCCCGAAATGTTTCCCGCCATACTTCGTACGGGTCACGCTGGGACGGATTGACGAGCACGTCGGCACCGAACTTCTTGGCGTAGGCGAGCCGGTCGTCGCTGTAGTCGGCCACCACGATGGGGCCGACGCCGCGCGCCGCCAGCGCGGCCACCGTGGAAAGGCCGATGGCGCCCGCACCGATGACGAGTGGCAACTCTCCAGGTCCGATGCCCGAGCAGCGCACGTAGAACTCCCCGACCGCGAAGGCGTCGACCAGTGCGACGGCGTCGTTCGACACTCCGTCGGGCACCGGCCGCGACATCACTTCCGACACCACCATCAGTTCGCCGAACGCACCCGGCGCATCGGGGTGGTGTCCGATGACCAGCGGCTCGACGCCGGCCCGGATCAGAATCGGCATGCTGGTGACGCGGGCGCCCAGCGGGAAGTCACCCGAACAATCCGGCCCGTGGTCCACCACCTCGCCGATGAACTCGTGCCCCATGATGGTGTCGCGGTTGGCATCCCACACGAAGCGTGGTGCGGAGTCCGGATGGTCCATGTAGTGCACGTCGGACGCGCAGATCGCGGCGCTGAGCGGCTTGATCAGTAGTTCGCCGGGCCCTGGCACGGGGTCGGCGGTCTCCCTGACCTCGAGCCTGTTGTTGCGCAAAACCACTGCACGCATCTCAGGACTCCCTACTTGCGGCGAAACCGGACGAGGCGGCACTCATCATTTCCACGAGCGCCCGTCGATCGATGGTCCAGATCTGAGATGCGACGGCGCGGTTGTTTTCGCCGACGACGTGCACCGGGCCGTCGCCGATGTTCTCGACGATCTCGCGCGCAACGTCCTCCGACAGCATCTGGGCGTTCGGGTCGTACTCGATGCCCATGCGCTGCAGGGCGGGCGTGTACGTCATGCCGAGCGGTGTGCAGCACACGTCGACGCCATGCGGCTGCAACTCCGCCCACAGCCCCTCGGCGAAATTGTGTTGGAAGGCCTTGACCCCCGAATACATTGCCAGCGTTGCCGATCCGGCCACACATGCAAGCGATGCGACGAGCACGATGCCGCCGCGGCCCCGGTCCTTCATGGCCGTGCCGAAGTGCTTCGCGAGCACGACGGGGCCGATGCAGTCCAGCTTGATCTGCTTGAGCGAATACTCCAGCTCGTTCTCCAGGAACGTCGTCGTCCGGTCCGAGGCACCGGCGTTGTAGATGACCAGTCCGACTTCGAGGTCCGCGGTGGCGGCGGCGATCCGCTCCCCCACGTCGGGAACCGTGAGGTCCAACACGACCGGTCGGACCTCGACGCCGTGACGCGCCCGCACCCCGGCCGCCACGTCCTCGAGCAGCGCGCCGTTGCGTGCGATGAGCACGAGGTCGAGTCCACGTGCGCCGAGTTCATCGGCCAGACACGCGCCGATGCCCTCCGATGCGCCCGCGATCAGCGCCCACTTTCCGTATTTCGATGCGAAGTCGGTCACGCGATCCCCGCTTCCGCGGCCGCGGCGGCCTCGGCGCCCCCGGTGGTGATGCGCGGCGTCTTGGTGGTTCTGCGGTGGATGCGCCAGCCGTCGTCGGTGCGCACCAACTCGTCGTCGTAGTGGCCGACGGCCTCCACCCAGTTCGCGCCGTCGTCGGGAGTCAGCATCAGCACGGCGTGCACGTACGTCCGCGCGGTCGCGGTGTCCCCGGCTTCATCGATGGCAATGACGAAGTTGGTCAGCCGGTGATAGGTCGGCCCCATCGGATCGTGCAGCTGCGAGAAGAGTTTGGTGAGCTCCTCCGGATCGGTGAAGCGTCCGACGTCGCCGTAGTCGAGGTCGACCTCATCGGTCCAACACGACCGGAACAACGGCCAGTCGCATCGATCGATTGCGGTGGCATACCGGGTCAAAACCTTGACGATTGCTGCTTCGTCTGTGTCCACGTTCGGGACGGTAGTGGATGAACGCACCGGGCGCTAGTGGCAAAGTTAGACTGCGGTCAACATTTGAAATTTGATGGAAAGTGGTCCACATGGCCGTGTCTGCGCGAAACTCGATAGCTGACCAAGGTCAACGTCGTACCTCACTACAGCAGGCGCGGTCGCGTCAGACGCGGCAGGCGCTGGTCGAGTCCGCGTTGATGCTGTGGCGCGCCAACGGCTATGCCAACACCACGGTCGCCGACATCTGCCGGGCCGCGGGGGTGTCGAAGGCGTTGTTCTACTTCTACTTTCCGCGCAAGGAGGACGTGCTGTTCGAGTTCGTCGCAGAGTCGGAGGAGGCGGCATACCAATCCAGCAGATCCAAGATCGCCAAGCCCTACGAAATTGGCGACGTCATCACCGCGGCGCTCACCAGCCTCGAGGCCGACATGAAGCGCAACACCCCCGAACTCGTCATCCAGACGATCGTCGAGGGCTACCGCCGGATCGTCGGCGAAGGCACCCCGGGAACGAGCCGCCCGGAGTGGACGAAGCACCTCTTCGTGGAGCTCTTCGAGCAGGCACGAGCCGATGGCAAGTTGCCCGCGCACGTCGACGTGCCCCACTTGGCGGCGGTGGCCCAGTCCCTGGTGTCGGAGGGGGCCAGGCGCTGGGCCGCGGGCGCTTTCGGCGAGCGTTCGTTCGCCGACGTGGTCGGTCGCGACATCCTCGCGCTGGTCACCGGTTACTGCGCCCTGCCAGACTGAGCCCGAGGTGCGCGGCTCCAGCCATTCGCGCCCACGGAAAGCGAACCTCGTTCTAAAATCCGGAAATGACATTTTCGTGGGGGCTCCGTCGGCTGACCAGGGTCCTGCCCGTCGCGGCAGTGATACTCGGCAGCCTGTCGATGGGCGCTCCGAACGCGGTTGCCGACGACGACCCCGTCGGTCCTCCGCTGCACAACGTCAAGTACACGGTTTTCTCCGAGCAACCGTTCCGGAACGCCCAGATCTACTACCGCGACGTTGACCCACCGAACTTCGCCGAATACAGCCACAACCCGTATCAGTTCAGCCCCGCCGTCGAGGCCGACACAGGCCCGAATCAAATGTGGTCCATCGACGTCATGCTGGCCAACCCCAACGACTGGGCGATGGTGACAGTCGGCAGCTTGGACTCGCCGAAGCGCCCGAACTTCCATTGCGTGCTCGCGGTCGACGGCCAGGTCGTGGCAACCAACCAGGGCCCCAAGGGTGCGCTCTGCTCAATCCGGAGCTGGTGAGCCTTCGTCGTCGACGGGTAGCGGCTCGCCTTCTATCGCACGGATCTGGTCCTCGAGAAACTTGAGGATCTCGGTGTGGCCGACGGACATCCCGAGGCTTCGCTCGAAGATGAGCACCTGCGACGCCCCGGTCGCGAAGAACGTCCACACCACCGCGGGCACCTGCGACATGTCGATGCCGTACCGCTCGAGGACGCTCGCCAGCGCCTTGGTCTGCTGCTCGCGGGCGCGCTGCGCGTAGTGCGCGATCTCGGCGTGCAACGCCTTGCGGTGGTTGGCCAGCCCCATGAACTCCAACGTGAGCCGCGTCGCGGACGGATCGGTCATGAATCGCCACAGCGCCCACAACGGCTGAGGCGCTTCCAGAGCGCGGGCTTGGGCGGCCAGCCCCTGCTCCGCGCGACGGCGGAAGATCGCGAGGAACAACTCGTCCATCGCACGGAAGTAGTAGTGCACCAACTGGGGCTTGAGGTCCGCCTTCTCCGCCACCCGGCGAGACGTGACGGCGGCGTAGCCCTCCTCGATCATCAGCTGCTCCGCTGCGTCGAGCAGCACCACGCGGTTCTTCGCGTCGGGTGCTCCGATCCTTCGCGGGGAGGCCATGCCAACGTCACCTTTCAATCTCGTCATCGATTCGCCACGCGAATCGTAGCTGCAGCTACGCGCTGTCGCCTTGACCGCGACAGTACGTCATGCTAAGCAGATGCTCAGCACTTTCCGCTCGAATGATGACGGCACGCTCGATTCGTCGTCGAATCCAACCGCCCCTTTCCCGCCAGCCCCGGAAGGCACGCACACCAGATGACCGACTTCGACACCGTTGACTTCTATACCGACCCGTCACTGGTGCCCGATCCGCACCCGTACTTCGACCACCTGCGCAGCAAGTGCCCGGTCGTGCGCGAGCCCCACTACGGCGTACTGGCGATCACCGGCTTCGAGGAGGCCACGACGGTACTCAAGGACGCCGAAACGTTCTCCGCGTGCATCTCTGTCGCCGGCCCGTTCCCGCCGCTGCCGTTCACCCCCGAGGGCGACGACATCACCGAGCAGATCGCCGAGCATCGCTCACTCATGCCCATGTTCGAGCACATGGTCACGATGGATCCGCCCGACCACACCAATGCGCGTTCCCTGCTCAACCGGCTGCTCACGCCCAGCCGGCTGAAGGAGAACGAGGACTTCATGTGGCGGCTGGCCGACGAGTGCCTCGACGACTTCATCGCCGACGGCAAATGCGAGTTCCTTAGCGCCTACGCCAAGCCCTTCTCGATGCTGGTGATCGCCGACCTGCTCGGCGTTCCGGAGGAGGACCACACGCAGTTCCGCACCGTGCTCGGCGCGCCACGGCCAGGTGCCATCGTCGGCTCACTCGACCACGACGACCTCGTTGGGACCAACCCGCTGGAGTGGCTCGACGAGAAGTTCGTCGGCTACCTCGAAGACCGGCGCAAGGAGCCGAGGGACGACGTACTCACCGCGCTGGCCACCGCCAAATACCCCGACGGTTCCACGCCGCCCGTGCTCGAGGTAGTCCGTTCGGCGACGTTCCTGTTCGCTGCGGGTCAGGAGACCACCACCAAGTTGCTGTCCGCGTCGATCAAGGTGCTCGGGGAGCGGCCCGACATCCAGGAAGCACTGCGCAAGGACCGCAGCCGCATCCCGATCTTCGTTGAGGAGTCACTTCGGATGGAGGCCCCGGTGAAGAGCCAGCATCGCCTCGCCACCAAGAACACTCGGGTGGGCGACGTCGACGTACCCGCGGGGACGACGTTGATGGTGTGCCCCGGCGCGGTCAACCGCGATCCGCTGCGGTTCGAGAACCCACACGAGTTCAGCCTGGACCGCAAGAACGTCCGCGAGCACATCGCCTTCGGGCGGGGCGTGCACTCCTGCCCAGGAGGCCCGCTGGCGCGCGTCGAGGGCCGGGTGTCGGTGGAGCGCATTCTCGACCGGATGTCCGACATCAGGATCGACGAGGACAAGCACGGGCCGGTGGACAACCGCAGCTACAACTACGAACCCACGTTCATCCTGCGCGGGCTGACCGAGATCAACATCGAGTTCACGCCCGTCGCGTGACTCGCGGGCCGTGCGGCCAAGGTAAGCGGATCGCTTGAAGGCGCAACGCAATCGGGTATGCGCAAGCGGCTGACGGGGGCGTACACGGCCGATAGGCTGCTAACGATCATGTGCGCGCAAGGACGGGAGACGGCTGTGGCCAAAATGGCTGCCAGGGCAGCGATGCCGGTATTGAGCGTTGCGCTCGCGACCGCCACGATGATGTGCGCCCCGACCGCATCCGCCAGCGCCCACATGAGGGTCGGCAACTACGAGGTCAACAACGACCGCTGGAACGATCACTCATGGATCTGGTCGGTCCAACACTCTTGCGGCGCACCCGACTGTGGCACCCAGCTGGTCGATCCGGTCGTCAACCCGGCGTCGGACAACCTCAACGTGATCGCGATTCCGCGCCCTCCGAAGAGCCAGCGTTTCCAGAACACGGCGTTCTACAACAACGGGCGATACACGCTGACGGTCGACGTCATCGACGGGGTGCGCTGCATCGGCTACAACCTGCCCTCACACGACGTATACGACTGGGACGCAGTCTCTTTGGCCGGCACCATCGTCTCTACCTACGACGCCAGCTGCTATGGCGGGCCGGGCGGGACGAGCACGTACACCTTTGGGCTGCAACGCTACTGAGCGTTGCAGCTAGCCGAGTTTCAGATGTCTCCGCGCGTCCAGACGCTTGAGCCGTTACGCGCATCGCAGGACAGGAACAAGCCATCCGGCGCTTGCGCCATCATGCCGTCGCGGCCCGAGCAGTTGCTGCCCTCGAACTTGACGCCGAGCAACGACGTCGTCCGGAACCAACGCGGCGCGTAGCGACGCGGCGATCCGCAGAACAGCACCCGGCCCCAGTCCGTCACGCCGAAAACGTAGTAGGTGGAGTTGTCGCACGGAGCGCCGAGCACGGCGCCTGGCGCAATACCAGGCACGCAGGCCGGTACGTTGCACGACGTCGGGTCGTCGGCGGGAGCGGGATCCGTCGGATCGGCCACCGCAACAGGGGCAGCCGCGAGCCCTGCGGTCAACAGCGCAGCGGCCATGGCAACAACGATTCGCACGCAACTACTCTCGCACAATGGAGAGTGGAATTCTCCCGTTCAGAGAAGATCATCGGCCACGAGTCCACCCTGTTCGACGCCCCGGCCGGTGCGATCCTTGCAGCATCAGATTCCGGCCTACCGACCTGCTCCAGAGTGTTATTCTCAGGCCCAAGAATGGCATTGCCACAGCCGATCCAACCCTGGCGGCGCAGACGTATCGAGGAGCATGACATGGGCTCAGCGCAGGTGATCTCGGCCGCCGCGCTGGCCGCCGTAATCGGGTTGGGCACCGCGCCTCAATCCGCTGCCGACGACTACGCGCAATTCGCCCCGAACGGCACGTTCTCCGTCGTGTCGAACGGCGAGTGGGCCAGGATGAACGATCGCTACCAGGACGAGCCGTCGGTCCGGAGCACGTGGACCGTCAACACCACGTGTACCACCGCCATCACGTGCGCAGGCAAGGTCACCAGCAGTCTCGGTTGGACCGAGGACATCTACACCACCAGCGGCATGTGGTACGTCAAACACTATGTGCCCGATTGGATCCCGTGCCCCGACGGTGGCACCGGCCCCGGGCTTCAGGTGTACCGGTTCTACCCCGCCAATGACGAAGGTCTGAGATTCGACAACACGAATCTGTACATGGGCGAAGACCAGACGACCGGAGTCAGTGGCGCGTGCGGCAGGAATCGCTCGCTGGTGCTGAACCTGCCGGTCAAGATCTCCAGAACCAGCTGACCCGTAGCGCAACCCCGCCGGATCCACCCGACCATTGCGGCCGGGCGGACGCCGCGCGCTAGCTGGTCAGCATGTCCTTCCAAGTCTTCTGGAGTGGCCCTCCCGCAACGAGATTGGTGACCTTGTAGAGCTTGCCGTCCGAGCCCACGTACTCACCGGTTCGCGGATTGTAGTGAGTGACGGTCACAGCGGGCTCGCCGTCGGTGGTGTCGAATGCACTTGGCTCGATGGACGGCGCACTGCCCGCGGCTTGGGGAGTCGCTGCCCCCGCGGGCTGCGACTCGGCCGGTGGTGGTACGTCACCCGCCACCGCACCTTGCGCCGAGTCCGGCACTGGGCCAGGAGGCGGCCCAAGCGGCGGAATCGGTTGCCCGTTCAACGAATTGCCCTCAGGGGGCGGCGGCGGCAGGACGGTCGCGAGCGGCGCCTCCAGCGGTGACACGGGCGGCCCGCCGGCGTTCGCAGGGGTGCCGCCAGGAGCTGCCCCCGGCGGGAGCGGCGTGCCCTCGATGGGTGCGTAGAGGTTGTCGCTGAAGGTGGTCCGGTCGTCGATCGGGACGCCCTGGGCGATCAGGCTCGGGTCGAAGGGCTGTGGGCCAAAGGTGTGCTCCCGCATCGCAAGCGGCTGATATTCCTTGTCGCTGTTGCAGATATCGACCGTGGGTGCGCGCTTGCCTGGATGCCTGATGCAGGGGAAGTTACGGACGCCACGTACCGAAATCGGCGAATCCTGAGGCAGTTTGCAGTAGAGGCCGTCGGGTGTATCGATGTCGGACGTGTCCTCTGGCGAACGCCAGGATGACGGCGGCAGGAAGCCGACGGTGCACGCAGGCGGATCGCTGACCGTCGCCGCGAAGTCGCCGCGCGCGCTACCGGTCGAGTCGGAGAAGAGTGCGTACGACTGTTGCTGAGCGATGTACGGCGGCAGCAGGACGAGCAGCTGCTGCAGCGAGGCGTTGTACGTCATCAGGATCTCGCTGACGGTACCGAGATTCGCGAGCAGCACAGGCAGCGTCGGCTTGAGCTGGTTCAGAAGCCCGGAAACCTCGTTGGAGAACCCCGGAAAGCGTTGCAGCACAGTGCGGAACTGCGGGTCGTTCTTCTGCAGTTGCCCCGTGAACCCCGAAAGGCTGCGCGCCCACGTCCGGATCTCGTCGGCGTTGCCTGCCTGTCCCTCGAGCAGCGGACGGGCGTCGTCGGCAAGCTTGCGGGTCTGATCGGCCGCGCCACTCAGGTCGGCACTGAGCTTCGAGCCGGAGTCCAACAGTGAGCCGAAGTCGTAGCCCGCGCCGTTGAAGCCCTGATACGTCTCGTCCAGGAGTGCGCTGAGCCTGTCCTTGGGGAAGGTGCCCACCAACTTGCTGACCCTGTCGAGCACGGGACCCACCGCAGGCGGAAGGGAGACGTTCGCTCCGGTGATGACGGCACCGTTCTGCAGATACGGCCCCGAATCGGTCCGCGGCCGCAAGTCGACGTACTGCTCGCCAACGGCCGAGACGCTTCTGACGTCGGCTTGCAGATCGGCGGGAATCTTCGGTGACGAGTCGATGGACAACGTCGCTTCCGCGCCGGTCTTGGTGAGCCGGATCTCGGTGACCTTGCCGACCTGGACCCCGCGATAGGTGACGTTGCTGAACCGGTAGAGCCCTCCGGACGTGGGCAGCTGCAGCTTCACCTCGACCTTGCCGAGTCCGAGCAGCGTAGGCACCTGGACGTAGGCATACGCCATCGCCGCCACGCCGATGACCGACACGATCGTGAAGATCAACAGCTGGATCTTGATGAGCCGAGTAAGCATCAGCCACCTCCTTCTGTCGGCGAAGCTGGGGCAACCTGCGGACTGCCGGCGCCGTACGGTCCAGCGAAGATCGGAGCACCTCCCGACGGCGGCGGGCTATCGGCCGCCACCCCTTCGGCATTCTGGTGCGGGACCACGGGAAGCACCGGCCCGGTGACCGGAGGCAACGGTGGCGGCGGAGCCTGCGGCACCGCGGGTAGCGACCCCGGCCCGGGAAGGCTTCTCGAAGCCCCCGGCGGGTCCGCGTTCAGACCGGGATTGTTCGGCGGCACCGGCCCAAGCGGGCCACCCGCGGGCGGCGGCGCGAGCGGCCGGCCTATGGGATCGAAGGTGTAGCGCTGGAAGAACGACTCGCCAGGCAGCGGCACCAGGTCGCGGCCTTCCTGTCCGGCGCGCGTACCCAGGAATATCGACTTGCGCAGCCGCGGTCCAGATATGTCGACTGTCGCGAACAGGTTGATGAAATCGCCTCGGACCGCACGGTCGATCAGGTTCTGGCCGTAGGGGAATACCGTCGCGTAGGCGATGGCGGGATCGATGTCCGGTCCCACGTCGGCCAGCGCCTGGAGCGTCGGAGCAAGGTTCTTCAGGTTGTTCACCAGGTCGGCCTGAGAGTCGTTGACGAGCCGATTGGCGGTCTTGCTGAACTCGCCGAGCTTGGTCAGCGCGGTGGTCAGGTTGGGCCGCTCCCGATCCAACACTTCGAGCGCACGCGGTATCCGCTGCAGCGCCTCGTTGATCGAGTCGCGCCGACCGGCGAAGGTCGATGCGACGCGGTTCAACGCCTCGATGGTGGCGACCAGGCTTTGGCGTTGTCGGTCCAGGGTGCCGATGAACGTGTCGAGTTGGGTGAAGAGCTCACGCCAATCCTGCTCGCGCCCGGAGAGCGCCTGATTGAACGTGTGCACGACGTCACCGAGCTGGCCGAGTCCGCCCGCGTTCACCACCACGGAAAGGGACGAAAGGGTCTGTTCCGTCGTGGGGTAGGTCGACGAGTCGTTGAGCCCGATCGTGGCTCCCGGCGCCAGCCTGCCCGCGGGCTGCTGGCCCGCCGGAGGATTCAGCGCCAGATGCATGGACCCCAAGAGGCTGGTCTGCCCGACGCTGGCGACCGCGTTGGCCGGGATGATGACGTCGGGCTTGACCGAGATGTCGACGTTGGCGTGCCAGTCCTTGACAGTCATCTTGCCGACGCTGCCGACGATCACGTCATTCAGCATCACCGGTGAATTCGACTCCAGCGTCGCGATATTCGCGATCTGGACGTGGTAGACGGTGGCGTCAGACCCACGGCCCACCGCACCGGGCAGTGGCAACGAGTTGATGCCCTGAAAAGCGCACCCGGTCGCGGCCAGCGCCACGCAGGTTCCCGTCGCGAGGGTACGACGTATCGAGCTGCCACTGATCATGACGGCGGTGTCCCATCGACTGGAGCGGGCGGCGTCGCTTCCGCGGGAAGCAGCGGACCAGGCGCAGGTGGCGGTGGCGCTTCCGAAGGAAGCATCATCCCCAAGCCCGACGGTGGCCCGGGAAGGGGGCCAGACGCCGGTGGCGGCACCGGCGGTCCGATGTGGATGTTTTCCGGCCCCGGCACCGGAGCCCCTGGGTACAGCGCCGGAATCGGGAACTTGCTCGGGCGGTCAGGAGCCGAGAACGGCTCTGTGGGTATCGGTCCCATGCCCGGAGGCGGAGGTACGTCGCCGTTCAGGCCCGTGTAGGCGGACACCTCAGGCGGCATTTCCGGCGCCCTCGGCGCACCACCGGCACCGCCTGGCGCGAGCGCGGGGTCGGCGTAGATGACGTTGTCCGGGCTGGCCGACTTGGCCAGGTAGGGCGCGATCGGAACTGGGATGTAGTTGAGGTTCAACAACCGCAACGCGGGCCCGAGATAGTCGTTGCAGAGCTTTGCGGTCTCGGGGGCAGTGGTGTTCTGCGTGGCGCCGATCATGCCGCACACGAACTGCATGGGGCTGGCGAGGTTGGGAATCGAGAAGCCACCGCGGGGCGAGCCGGTGTCCGGATCGTAGATGTTGTAGGCGTTTGCGAACGCGGTTGGCGTGACGTGCAGCACCTGCTCAAGCTGCGTCTTGACGTCCACCAACGTCTGGGTGACGTCCTTGAGTCCGGATAGTTGCTCGGCAGTCTGGTTTCGGCTGCCCGCGACGAAGCGCTGGACCTCCGACACCGCCACCGAAAGATTCGTCAGCGCCCCATCGAGGTCGGACTTGCTTCCGTCGAGCACACTCGAGAGCGTCGCGAGCCGGTCGTTGAACGAGATGACCTGCTCGTTGCTGGCCCGCAGCGCAGTCACGAAGACCTGCAGGTTCTTGATGATGCCGACGAAGTTGCCGCTGCCGTCGGCGAGGATCCGGCCCACTCCCGAGAGTTCCTTGAGCGTCTGACGCAGCTTCTCGCCGTTGCCGTCAAGGGCATTGGCGGCACTGTCGATGAACCGTCCCACCGACGTGGTCGACACGTCGCTACTTGGCCCCAAATCGGTTGCGAGCCGTTCGAGTTGCTTCTTGACCTCGTCCCATTCGACGGGCACCCCGGTGCGCTCCTCGGGAATCACTGCCCCGTCGGCCATCTTTGGACCGCCCTGAGTGGACCGGTATGCCGGAGTCAATTGCACGTAGCGGGCCGCGACCAAGTTCTGCGCCACGATGATCGCCTTCGCGTCAGCGGGCACGGACACGCCGTGGTCCACCGTCAGGACCATCTTGGTCCGAGTGCCTTGTGGCTCAATCGAATCGATCGTGCCTACCTTCACGCCGGAAACCTTGACGTCGTCACCCTGGTAGACGGCGGTGGCCGTCGGGAAGAACGCCGTGATCCTGGTGGGCGCGAAGAACGCCTCGCGCAGCGCGAAGAGCCCACCCCCGATGAGCGCGATCGCCAGTACGGCTGCGGTGGCTACTGTGAGCAACTTCCGAGAGATCACCGTGAGCCTCCGGGAACTGCGTTGTAGGGCAACGGTAGTTCTGCGCGCGGGCCGGTTCTGTCGTTGGTCGGCGGCTGCCCGGCGCCGAACGCGCCTCTGCGGAATCCGAATGCGTAGTCAAGGAATGGCTGGATGAGCTGAGACGGGTTGAAGTCCGGCACGTAGGCGGTGTAATAGAAGCCGCTCGAGACGGCCTCACTGAGCGTGGTCTGGTACTTGGCCGCTCCAGGAATCGCCTTGGCGAGATTGTCGCGGTTGCGCACCAATACCTCGTTCACCTTGTTGAGCCGTTCCAGCGTCGGTGCCAATTCCTTCTCGTTGTCGGCAACCAGCCCGATCAGCTGCTTGGAGACGGCCGAGGTATTGGCGAGCAGATCAACGACCGCTTGGCGACGTTCGACCAGTACGCCCAACAAATCGTTGGCATTGAGGATCAGCGAATTCACCTGTTGGCTTCGCTCCGAAAGGATTCCGGTGACATCGGCAGCCGACTTGAGCAGCTCGCCAAGGCTTTCGTCACGGCTGTTCAGCGAGCGCGACAGCCGGGTGAGGCCGTCGAACGTCGGTCCGAGTTGCGGTGCGATCTGATCGAGGGTCGTCGACAGCGTGTCCAGCGATGCGTTGAGCTGTTGCGTGTCGGTGCCCGCGGTGTTCGTCGTGAGGTCGCCGACCGCATCGCTCAGCGAATAGGGCGACGAGGTGCGGGACGCCGGGATGGGTTCCGCGCGCTTCAGCGTTCCATTGCCCGCCGATTCCAGCGTCAGGACACGTTCGCCGAGCAGTGTGCCCGTCTTGATGTGGGCACTGGTCTCCGACCCGAGTGGGTACTTGCTGGCGATGGTGAAGCCGACGAGTGCATCGCCGTTGTCGAGCGAAACATCGGTCACGGCACCGACTTTGATGCCCGCAAGGGTAACGTCATTGCCGACGGCGATGCCGCCTGCCTCGGCGAACAGCGCCTTGTACTGCAGCGACGTCGCGTAGGACAGCAGCCGTTCCGGCTGCAGGCCAACGGCAATGATCAGGATGGCGAGTACGACGCCCATGAACCCCGCCCGGACGAGGCTCTTCGCACGGTATTTCAGCATTAGGGCTCCGCACACCTTCCGTTTTCTTGCTTCGTGAAGGGGAAGAACGTAGCCCTGCCCTGAAGGTCTGTGACCTTGATGGATAGTTCGCAGATGTAGTACTGGACGAAGGCACCGTAGGCACCGATTCGAGCCAGTTTGCGATAGTTGCCCGGCGCCCGCTGCAACGCCCCGTCGAGGTAACCCTTGCCGCTCTCGAGGTTGGGCGCCAACCTATTCAGCTGATCCACGGTAGCCGCCAACGGAGGCCGCGCCTGGGTGAGCAGATCCGCGAGCGAGGCGGTTCCGTTGTCCAGCGAGGTGATGGCGGACCCGATCGGGTCGCGGTCCTGAGACAGCCCGCTGATCAGCTTCTCCAGCCGGTCGATCGCACCGGAGAACTTGTCGCCGTCCTTGGAGATGGTGGTCAGCACGACGTTGAGGTTGTCGATCAACTGCTGGACCGTCTGGTCGTTGTCGGCCAGCGTGCTGGTGAACGACGAGGTCTTTGACAGCAACGAGTCAATGGTGCCGCCCTGACCCTGGAACACCTGAACCAGTGACGCGGTAAGCGAGTTCACGTCCTGGGGGTTCAGCCCCTGAACCACTGGCTTCAGACCACTCAGCAGCAGATCCAGGTCCAGCGCGGGTTCGGTGCGGTCCACCGGGATGGTGGAGCCCGCCGGCATCGCTCTGGTGGACCCTGGCCCGTCGACCAGGTCGAGGAAGCGGTCACCGGTCAGGTTGAGGTAGCGGATCGCGGCCTTGGTTCCGGACGTCAGGTGGATGTCCTGATCGGCGTCGAAGTCGACAAGCACCTTGCGGTCCGACTGCAGCGAAACATCGGTAACCGTGCCGACCCGGATACCGGCCACCCGGACCGTGTCGCCCGACTTCAGCCGGGAGGCGTCGGTGAACACCGCGGAATAACCGTTCGTGGACCCGGTCCGATATTGCCCGAAGGTGAAGAACAGGAACACGGTGAGCATCGCCATGATCACGGCGAAGATGCCGAACTTGATGAAAGGGCCTGCCCCGCGCGTCATCCCGGCATTCCGATCTGCGCACTGTTGCGCGGTGGGCCGTCAATCGGTCCGAACAGCGCCTGCTTGAGCGCGTCCGAGTTGAGCAGGATGCCCTGGTTGCCGTACGCCCACGGGTTGGCCCCGACGTCGCTGACCAGGAAGGGCGGGCGGAAGTTATTCGGTACGACGGGCAGGTGCTGAGCCTGGCAGGACGAGCCGCTCTTGGCCGCCACCTTCGGGAGGTCCTGCGGGTAGCGGTAACGCTCGACGCCGAGGGTGAAGTTGGCCGTGACGTCGACGCCGGGCCGATCCGGCGCAGGCGAGTGGACGAACGCGATCAGACCCTGGACACCGCATCGCAGATTGTCTTGATACTGGGATGCCACAGCCGTAGTGGGCACCAGCATGCGGAGGTCATCGCTCAGCGCCTGCCGGTTGTCCGCCAACACGGGGTTGCCGTTGTCGGCCAGCCCGATGGCACTGACGAGAAACGCGTCGAGGTTCTGCTGTTGGTCGACGAGGGTGTCGCTAATCTTCGTGGTGTTGTCGATGAGGTCGATCAGGTCCGGCGCAACGTCGCCATAGGCATTCAGCGCGACGGGAGCTACTTCGATGTCGCGGCTGATGTTGTCCAGGCTCGGATTTAGCTTGACCAGAAGGTTTTTGAAGTCGGTCACCGTTTGACCCAACTTCTCGCCGCGGCCGTTGAGCGCACCGGAGATCGCCGCGAGTGTCTGGTTGAGCTTCACCGGGTCGATCGATTTCAGGACGGAAGTGAGTTGCTGGAAGACCGTGTTGATCTCGACGGTGACGTGTTGAACGCCGAGTTCCTGACCCTTCTGCAGCGGTTTCGCCGACGGCTGCTCGGGCTCGACGAACTCCACGAACTTCGCGCCGAACACGGTCGACGACGTGATGTCGACGTTCACGTTGGACGGGATGTCGCCGAGTTGCTTGGGGTCCATCGCGAGATGGAGCACGGCCTTGCCGTCGGGCCGGGTTTCGATCGAGTCGACCTGACCGACTTGAACCCCGCGCATCTTCACCTTGGCTTCGGGATTCATCACGAGCCCGGCCCGCTCGGAGACGACGGTGACGGGGATGGTGGTGCCGAAGCCCCCTCGGAACATGCCGATGGAAAACAGGACGATGCCCGCGAGCACGACGATCGTCGCCAAGCCCGCCAGTGGGCGGACAGCTGAGCTAGCCACTGATGCGGTCCCCTATCCGGACAGGTTGAAGTTGCCGTTGGAGCCGTAGACGGCCAGGGACACCAGCAGGGTCACCGAGACGACCACGACCAGGGAGGTGCGCACCGCGTTGCCGACCGCGACCCCGACCCCGGACGGCCCGCCGGTGGCGAAGAAGCCGTAATAGGTGTGGATCAACAAGATCGTCAACGCCATCAGGATCGCCTGCAGGAAGCTCCACAACAGGTCGATCGGGTTGAGGAAGGTGTTGAAGTAGTGGTCATAGAGGCCGCCGGACTGACCGAACAGAAACACCGTGGTGAAGCGGCTGGCCATGAACGACAAGATCACCGCGATCGAGTACAGCGGGGTGATCGCGATCATCCCGGCCACGATGCGCGTGGAGACCAGGTACTCGACCGGCCGGATGGCCATCGACTCCAACGCGTCGATCTCCTCGTTGATCCGCATCGCGCCCAGCTGCGCGGTCACCCCGGCCCCGAAGGTGGCGGCCAACCCGATCCCGGCGATCACCGGCGCGGCGATGCGCACGTTGATGAACGCCGACAAGAACCCGGTCAACGCCTCGATGCCGATGTTGCCCAGCGAGCTATAGCCCTGCACGGCCAGCGTGCCGCCGGTGGCCAGAGTCAGGAACCCGACGATGACCAGCGTGCCGCCGATCATGGCCAACACCCCAGCGCCCATGGAGATTTCGGCGATCAACCGCACGATCTCCTTGCGGAAGTGCACCGTCGCATGGAACGTCCCACCGATGGCCTTGCCGAAGAACAGCGTCTGATCCCCGATGCGCCCCAACAGTCCGACCGGGCGCTGCAGCGTCTTGGTGACGCGAGGATAGGTAGCTCGTAATGCCACGATGTCGTGCCCCGCCCTACTTCGCCGTCAACTGGATGCCGATGGCCGTGACGACCACGTTGATCACGAACAACGCCATGAACGCGAACACCACCGTCTCGTTGACCGCGTTGCCGACCGCCTTGGCCCCACCCCCGGTGATCGTCAACCCGCGATAGCAGGCCACCAACCCGGCCATCAGCCCGAACAGCGCCGCCTTGACACACGAAATGATCACCTCGGGCACCCCGGTCAACAACGTGATGCCGGCCGCGAACGCGCCGGGGTTCACGTCCTGCACGAACACCGAGAAGAAATAGCCACCCAAGATGCCGATGATGACCACCAGGCTGTTGAGCAACAACGCCACCAGTCCCGACGCCAACATCCGTGGAGTCACCAGGCGCTGCACCGGGTTGATGCCCAACACCTCCAACGCGTCGATCTCCTCACGGATGGTGCGCGACCCCAAATCCGCGCACATCGCCGTCGCGCCCGCGCCGGCCACGATCAACACCGTCACGACCGGGCCCACCTGCGTGACCGCGCCGAACGCCGCACCCGCACCCGACAGATCGGCCGCACCCAACTCACGAAGAAGAATGTTCAACGTGAAGGACACCAACACCGTGAACGGGATCGCCACCAACAACGTCGGCGCCAACGACACCTTCGCCACAAACCACGACTGCTCCAAGAACTCCCGCCACTGAAACGGCCGCACGAAGATGAACTTCACCGCGTCCACACCCATCGAGAACAGGCCACCAACCGCACCCATCGCCCCCGACAAACCCTTACCGAGATTGATACCCGGGGTCCAGCGCTCCGGCCCTTTAATTGCCATTGGCTGCGGGTCCTTCCAGGATCGTGCCGGCTGACAAAACTGTCAGACCTCCGACGTTGTGCGCCATTGCGATTCGTGCAGCGCGGATCCGACTGGCGGCCACCGCGCGACGTTGTGGAAACAACTGAGGGCACTGTGCCACATCAGTGGCCCCGGGCGCGCGACCTTGGGCTTCTAAATTCCTGGCCGGATTCACGGACGTCGCACCGCGCACATTGGTGACCTCCGCTTCGACCATCTGGTAGCCACCGAACGACTCGGCGAAGCCGTGACCTTCATAGCCGATGAAATTAACGGCCGTGAAGGAATGCTGAATTCTTCCGCGTTCTGTTACCGATTCGCCCGCTGCCACGGCTCGTTTGGGTGCACCCTGCACGTCGCCTGGCAAACAGCGCATCGTTATGCCAGCGCGCGGTGCGCGGGTGTCCTTCGCGGCGGGGGACGGCATCGGTTTCTCCTACGACCTAGGTAACTGCGCCGGCAGTTTTGAGTTCGATGATGCGATCCCAGTCCAGGCCCAGCTCCTGCAGGATGTCGTCGGTCTGTTCGGCGAACGCAGGCGCGGGCCCACTGCTCGGCGCGGCGACATCGAACTGCACCGGGTTGGCGACCAACTCCAATTCGCCTGCCTGGACGATGTATTCGTTGGCTCGAATCTGCGCGTCCTGCGCGGCCTGCAGGGTGTCCTGCACGGGCGCCCACGGTCCGGCGAGCGTGGCGAAACGCTCGCTCCACTCGGGCAGCGTGCGGGTGGCAATGACCGCACCGATGAGCTCGACGGCCTCGGCGGTGTGCTCGGCGATCGATTCGACGGTGGCGAACCGAGGGTCGTCGATCAGGTCGTCGAGCTCGAGGTGGCGGCATACGTCGGCCCAGAACTTGGTCGGCTGCAACATCACGAAGGAGATGTAGCGGTCGTCCTTGGTCCGGTACACCGACACCAGCGGATTGAACGGCGAGCCCTGGACACCCGGCGGCTGCTGCACCATGAGCTCTTGCAGATGGCTGGTCAGCGCAACGGTGTGGCCCATGGCCCACAGCCCGCTACCCAGTAGTGAAACGTCGACCACCGACGGTTCGCCGGTGCGTTCCCGCTTGAGCAGTGCGGCGGTGATGCCGCCCGCGAGGTTGGTGCCCGAGATGGTGTCGCCGTAGGCCGGGCCGGGCGGCCCGATCATGCCGTCCAATCCTGGCGGGGTGATGGTGGCGGCAGTGCCTGCGCGGCACCAGAAGGCGGTCATGTCGTAACCGCCCTTGCCCGACTCCAGTCCGCGCGGGCCGAGCGCACTGCCGCGCGCGTAGATGATGTTGGGGTTCACCGCGCGGATGTCATCGACGTCGATGCCGAACTTGTGGCGGTGGCCGGGCAGGAAGCTCGTCAGGAACACGTCCGCACGCTTGGCCAGCTCGAGCAGCACCTCGCGGCCCTCAGGCACCGACATGTCGAGTCCGATGCTGCGCTTGAGCCGGTTCGCGTGCTCGATGTTCGGGTTGGGATCGCCGTCCACGCGCAGCATCCCGGTCTGGCGCAGACCACGCTGGGGGTCGCCGGTGACGGCGTGTTCGACCTTGATGACGTCCGCGCCCCACTCGGCGAGCACGGCGCCCGCCGACGGGACGAACCCGTACATCGCGACTTCGAGGACGCGGATGCCCTCCAACGGCTTGCTCACTGCTGTGCCCTCTCGTCTTCGCGCAAGCGGCTCATCGCTAGCCCACCACCGTTGCGTAGGTCTTGCCCTCGAGGAACTCCTCGAGTCCGGCCTTGCCCATCTCCCGGCCGATACCCGATTGCTTGAACCCGCCGAACGGGCTGTCCGGGCTGAAGTAGTTGCCGCCGTTGATCGAGAACGTGCCGGTACGAATCCGCCTGGCCACGGCCAGCGCCCGATCCTGACTGCCGAAGACCGCGCCCGACAGTCCGTAGATGGAGTCGTTGGCGATGCGGACGGCGTCGTCGTCATCGTCGTATGCGATCACCACGAGCACGGGCCCGAACACCTCGTCCTGGGCGATCTCCATGTCGGGTGTGACATCGGTGAGCAAGGTCGGCGTATAGAAGTAGCCCGGCCCCTTCTTCTCCCCGCCCGTCGCCAAGGTGGCGCCTGCCTCGACCGCGCGCTTGACCATCGCGTCGACCTTGTCGCGCTGGCGCTCGCTGATGAGCGGGCCCATGTACGTCGTCGGTTCGTTGGGATCTCCGTACCGGACGTGGCTGAAGTTGGTCTTGACGAGCTCGACGAGTTCGTCGTGATGCTTGCGCGGCACCAGCAGACGTGAGGTCAGGGCGCAGCCCTGGCCTGCGTGAGACGCCATGCTGAACGCGGAGAACATTGCGGCCGTTGCGAAGTCCGCATCGTCGAGCACGATCGCCGCGGACTTACCGCCGAGTTCGAGGAAGACCTTCTTGAGGGTTTCGCTCGCGGCGGCCATGATGCGCCGACCGGTCGGGGTCGATCCGGTGAACGTGACCATGTCGACGTCGGGGCTGGTGGTGAGCACCGCACCGACCTCGGGGTCGGACGAGCTCAGTACGTTCACGACACCCGCGGGAATGTCGGTGTGGTTGGCGATCAGCTCACCGAGCGCCAGCGTGACGAGTGGCGTGTCGGGCGCACCCTTGAGCACCACGGTGCAGCCGGCTGCCAGTGCGGGCGCGAGCTTGGCCAGCGCCAACTGGTTGGGGTAGTTGTACGCGATGATGGCCGCGACCACGCCTGCCGGTTCCTTTTCGACCCAGCGGTGATGCTGCTGTCCGCGCACCTCGATGTTTCCGAGGTCTTCGGTCAGCGGGTAGTCCTTCAGCAGTTCGGCGTAGTAGCCCACGATCTGGATGGGCTGGTCCAACTGCGGCCCCTGGGTCAACGCCGGGGTGGCGCCGACCTCGGCGATGGTCAGCGCCGCCAACTCCTCGCGATGATCGAGCAACGCTTGGTGCAATTGCGCCATGCAGCGGATCCGAAGGTCGACGTCCGTCGCCCAGGTGCCCGCGTCGAAGGCGCGGCGGGCGGCGGCAATGGCGGCCTCTGCGTCGGCGACGGTGCCCTCCGGGGCGTAGCCAAGGACTTCGCCGGTGGCTGGGTTGAGCGACGCGAACGTGCGCTCCGTTTCGACGAGTTGACCGTCGATCAGCATCCGGCGGTCAGCCGGTGAACCACCCGAACGTCCACTCGCGCCGTCCGTGCCTAGCTGCCCGTTCCCCGCGATCGTTGACGCCTGGGTCACACCGCACTCCTCACTGTGATGGAAATTTCATTCTCATCAACGGCGAATCTTACATTCGCAGAGCGAGAACACAAGAAAGGCTAGACGACCTAGTCAGGTTGGTCAGCCTAGGTGTTTGCGGGGCGTAGACGCGTTAGGTTGACCCGCTGCCATCTTGCGATACCTCGTCAGCCGAGAGTACGGTTCTCATAATCGGAAGCAAGATTCTTAGTCTCTGAAACGACCAACTAGAACGTCCATGGGAGGACCGCACTCGTGAAGAACGCCGTGGTGACCGGAGGCGGCTCGGGCATCGGCCAGGCGATCGTCAATCGACTGCGCGCCGACGGCCTCAATGTGGCCGTGCTCGACCTCAACCCGTCCGACGATGAGTACTCCTACACCGCCGACGTCACGGACCGTGCCCAAGTGGCGGAGGCGCTGTCCGGCATTCGCGCCAAACTCGGGCCGGTGTCGATCCTGGTGAACGCCGCGGGCCTGGACAGCTTCAAGAAGTTCCACGACGTGTCGTTCGAACGCTGGCAACGCGTCATCGACGTCAACCTCAACGGCGTCTTCCACTGCATCCAGGCCGTCCTGCCGGACATGATCGAGGCGGGCTGGGGCCGCATCGTCAACATCTCGTCGTCCAGCACCCACTCGGGTGCCCCCTACATGGCGCCCTACGTCGCGGCGAAGTCCGCGGTGAACGGACTCACGAAGACGCTGGCGCTGGAGTACGGGCCCAATGGCATCACCGTCAACGCCGTGCCACCCGGCTTCATCGACACCCCGATGCTCCGGGCCGCGGCGGACAAGGGCTTCCTCGGCGACATCGACAAGACCATCGCCGCCACCCCGGTGCGACGCATCGGCAAGCCGGAGGACATCGCAGCCGCCTGCGCCTTCCTGATCTCCGAGGAGGCCGGTTACATCACCGGGCAGCTGCTCGGCGTCAACGGCGGACGAAACACTTAACCGAACACAAACCAGCGAAGGGACATCCAGTGGGACGCGTTTCAGGCAAGGTCGCATTCGTCACGGGCGCCGGCCGTGGGCAGGGTCGTAGCCACGCGGTCCGGCTCGCCGAAGAGGGCGCCGACATCATCGCGGTCGACATCTGCCGCGACTTCGACACCATCGGCTACCCGATGTCGACTCCGGAGGACCTCGAGGAGACCGCCAAACTCGTCGAGAAGACCGGACGCGGCATCCACACGGCGCAGGCGGACGTTGCCCAGGCCAGCCAGCTGCAGGCCGCGCTCGACGAGGGTCTCGCGCAGTTCGGACACGTCGACATCGTGGTCACGTCGGCCGGAATCGCGGGGATGAAGGGGTCCGGAGATCTGCAGGGCTGGATCGACGTGATCAACACCAACCTGATCGGCACCATCAACGCCATACACGTCGCCCTGCCACACCTGACTGAGGGTGCCTCGATCATCGCGACCGGTTCCACCGCCGCCTTGATGGATGTCTCCAAGAACGACAACCCGGGCACGGATCCGGGCGGTGCCGCGTATCTGCACTCGAAGCGGCTGCTGTCCCAGTTCGTCCACAACCTGGCCACCGAGCTGGCACCCCGGGGTATTCGGGCCAACGTCATCCACCCGACGAACTGCAACACCCCGATGCTGCAGAGCGAGCCGATGTACAAGTCCTTCCGGCCCGACCTCGAGCATCCGACTCAGGCAGATGCCGAGCCGGTCTTCTACGTCCAGCAAGCCATGAAGGTGCCGTGGATCGAGCCCGAGGACATCAGCAACATGGTGCTGTTCCTGGCCTCGGACGAGGCCCGGTACGTCACGGGCACGCAGCAGCGGGTGGACGCCGGCGGCTTCCTCAAGTGGTACGACTACCACATTTGAGCCACCTAGGAAAACGTTGGAAGGGGTTGCGATAGTGAAGGTTTCGGTTGACGGGGAGCGCTGCCAGGGCCATACCCTGTGCTCGATGATCGCGCCCGATTCGTTCGTACTCGACGACGTCGACGGCCATTCGTCGCCAGTGTCAGAGATCGTGCCGGCAGCTCAAGAAGATGCCGTCAAGGAAGCCGCGCACTCATGCCCGGAACAGGCCATCGTCATCGAATAGACGACGCTGTTCGCAAACGACTGAGCCGTACGATCAACCAAGGAGACAACGCAGTGACCTTCGACAGCGATGAGCCGCTTGCGCGAAGAGCCAACAACGATGTCACGACCGACGACGACCGCAAGAAGAACCGCATCCACTTCGACCGGCACACTCCGGAGTACCGGGAGCAGTTCCAGGAGATCACCGAAGAGATGCACGCCAAGTGCCCGATGGCGTGGACCGACGTCTACGACGGACACTGGATCGCCGCGGGTAGCAACGAGGTGTTCGAGCTCGCACGCTGCCCTGCGATCTCCAACGATCACGATCTCCACGGAGAGCGAAAAGGCTACAAGGGCATCACCATTCCCAGGGCGCAGCGTGCCACGGTCGTGCGCGGCGGCATCCTGGAAATGGACGAGCCCGATCACAGTAACTACCGCGGCGCGCTGAATCCCTACCTGTCCCCCGCGGCGATCAAGCGGTGGCAGCCCTTCGTCGACGAGATCACGCGCGCGGCGCTCGACGAGAAGATCGAGTCGGGTCGCATCGACTTCGTCGACGACCTGGCCAACATCGTGCCCGCGGTGCTCACGCTGGCGATGATGGGCATCGAGCTCGACAAGTGGATGATCTACAGCGAGCCAGCACATCTGGGGGTATCCACCCCGGAACACTCCCCCGACGCCCCCCGGGTCGCAGAGCTGAACCGGCAAATGGGCATCGACATGATCAACACCATGATGCAGATCAGGGAGCACCCGCGACCCGGCTTGGTCAATGCGCTTCTTGAGCTGCGCATCGACGGTGAACCCGCGCCGGACCTGGAGATCCTCGGCAACCTCGGACTGATCATCGGCGGCGGGTTCGACACCACGACCGCACTGACTGCGCACTCACTGGAATGGCTGTCGGAGCACCCGGATCAACGCGAGTTGCTCAGCCGCGAACGGGACACGCTGCTCAACCCCGCCACCGAGGAGTTCCTGCGCTTTTACACCCCCGCGCCCGGCGACGGTCGCACCTTCGCCGAGGACGTCGAGGTCGACGGCCATCAGTTCAAGGAGGGCGAGCGACTGTGGCTGTCCTGGGCGATGGCCAACCGCGACCCCGCGGTGTTCGAGCAGCCGGAAGAGGTCATCCTCGATCGGAAGGGCAACCGGCACTTCAGCTTCGGCATCGGCGTGCACCGCTGCGTCGGTTCAAACGTGGCGCGCACGGTGTTCAAGTCGATGCTCACGGCCGTGCTCGACCGCATGCCGGACTACGTATGCGATCCGAAGGGCACCGTGCACTACGAGACCATCGGCGTCATCCAGGGCATGAAGCACCTGCCCGCGACGTTCACGCCCGGTAAGCGCTTGGGCCCCAGCCTCGACGAGACATTGAAGAAGTTGCAGCAGGTCTGTGACGAGCAGGAGGCCGCCCGGCCGATCACCGAGCGCAAGGACGCCGTCGTCATCGACTGGTAACGTTGCCCCCCTTGCGATTTCGACGCGCCTTTCGGACCTGCATCCGGAAAAGCGCGCCGAAATCGCTACTTTGGTGGCCGGGGTAGTCCGAGCACCTGCTGCGCGATGATGTTGCGCTGGATCTCCGACGTGCCACCCGCGATGGTGCCCGAGAAGCTGCGCGCGTAGCGCTCGAACCACGACGCGAAGTAGTGGTCCAGGTTCATGTGTGCGTAGGTGCCGGTGGTCGTGGGATGAAGTAGACCATCCGCGCCCGCCGAGTTCAGGGCCAACTCCAGCACACGCATCTCGGCCTCCGCACCGAAGAGCTTGGGTACCGACACCGAGGCGACATCCACTTCGCCGCGCGCCGCCTTGGCCAGGCCGACCGAGCCGAGCAGTCGCAGCGCCTGGTAGTCCATGATCGAGCTGGCGAACTGGTCCCGCTCGAGCTCATTCGACGGCCGAATGTCATTGATCGCGTTGGCGATTCGGTCGGCAAAACCCAGCCACATCATGGTGCGTTCGTGGCCGAGCGATCCGTTGGCGACGCCCCAACCGCCGTTGAGCGGGCCGACGAGGTTCTCGGCGGGCACCTCGACGTCGGTGAAGAAGACCTCGTTGAAGTCCTTGTGCTCCTCACCGCAGAGGTCGGCGAACGGTCGCCGCACGACTCCCGGGGTGTCGGTGGGGATGACGAGCACGCTGATGCCCTTGTGCTTGGGCGCGTCCGGATCGGTGCGGACGAACGTCAGCAGGTAGTCGGCGTCGTGCGCACCGGACGTCCACACCTTCTGCCCGTTGACCACGAAGTGGTCCCCGTCAAGCACGGCCCGGGTGCGCAGCGAAGCGAGGTCCGAGCCTGCGCTCGGCTCGCTCATGCCAAGCGACGCGGTGAGCTCACCCTTGAGCACGGGTACCGCCCAGCGGTGCTTCTGCTCGTCGGTGCCGAAGGTCAGCAGCGAGGCCGCAATGATGTTGACGCCCTGGGGATTAAAGCTGTGATAGATCCGCCGCTTGCACAGTTCCTCCATGTGCACGTACGTCTGCAGCACGGTGGCGTTGCGGCCACCGAACTCCGGCGGCTGGGCCGGCAGCAGCCAGCCATTGTCGAAGAGCAGGCGCTGCCAGTTGCGCGCCCACTGCGGCATGTGCGACACCGAGCGAGGCCGCTCGAGTGTCTCGGCGGTGGTCGGCAGGTTCGCATCGAGGAACGCGGCGAACTCGGCGCGGAACTCCTCGACGTCGGAATCGAAGGTCAGCTGCATCAGATTTCCTTGTATTCCGCTGCGATCAACGCGCGATGCTCGGCTGCCCCGCCGAGCAGGAGTTCGCCGGCCTTGGCCCGCTTCAACGCGAACTGAAGGTCGTTCTCCCACGTGAAGCCCATGGCGCCGAACGTCTGAAGGCCGTGCCGGAAGACGAGGGCCTGACACTCCCCCGCAGACGCCTTCGCCATGGCCGCCGCGATGCGCCTGCGCGGGTCGTCGGCGGCGATGGTGAGCGCAGAGAAGTAGGACAGCGCACGCGCACGTTCGATCGCGACGTGCATGTCGGCGGCCTTGTGCTGAATGGCTTGGAAGGAGCCGATCGGCACGCCGAACTGTTGACGGTCCTTCGCGTAGTCGAGCGCCAGGTCGAGGATGCGCTGGCACGCCCCGACCATCGTGATCGCCAGGCCCATGAGTGCGACGTGTCGGGCGCGTTCGGGATCGGTCGGCAGCCGGTCGGTGTCGGCGACGTGGAGACCGGCGAAGGACACCTCCGCGACGTGGAGTACCGGGTCGAAGACGTCGACCCGACGTCGGGTGAGCTGGGGAGCGTCGGGGTCGACGTCGACGAGGAAGACCCCAGCGGCGGTCACGACGGCGAGCCGGTCCGCGCGATCTCCGTCGAGCACGAACCGGTCGGTACCGTTCAGCACCCAACCTTCGGCGTCCCGATTCGCACTGACTCCGCTGTACACCGCGGTGCCGGAGCGAAGCGGATCGAAGCGGTCACCGACGAGCGGGGCGAACTGGGTCAACGTCGCCAGGTACGGCGTCGGATCAGTCGCCCGGCCGAGCTCCTCGAGCACGATCGCCAATTCGACGGCGTTTTCGGGGTCGGTCAGTTCGGTCCAGCCCGCATCGGCGTAGACCTTCCACAGTGGCAGCGGGTCCGTGCCGTCCTCGGCGACGCTGCGCACCAGCGACGCCGGGCAGTGCTTCACTACGGCGTCGCGCACCGTCTCCTGCCATAACCGCTGATCAGCATCGAACTCGAGTAGCACCCGATCAACCCCTCATCCGTCGTCGCGTTGCAGTGAGAATAACATTCTCAATAATGGAGCATAGATTCTCTAATTACCACTATCGGCTTTCGCCCAGGCGAGGTCGTGCGACTGACCAGCACACACTCTCACCAGCGCTGACATAAGCGAAGTGCTGGAGAACATTATTCTTGCGAATGAAGAACAAGGATCTACACTGGGGTTTGGTTCCGGCCGCGCTCTCGGCTGGACGAACACCTAAGGACGGGTCTTGGTGAAGGACATACGCGACGCGGCGGGGAACGTTTGCCACACCCCCGTCATCGACGCCAGCGTGCACATCTTCGTCGCGTCGAACAAGGACCTGCGCGAGAACTTCATGCAAGAGCCCTTCCGTAGTCGCGGCTTTCCCGACTACGAGATGGACTGGTACGGCGCACCAGGCGGCGAATACGTGAAGGGCAGCAAGGGCCCGGATCGCCAGTACCCAGGCTCCGACCCCGCGCTGGTGGGCGACGAACTGTTCGGCAAGCGCGGCGTCGACGTGGCGATCCTGCATCCGATGACCCGCGGGATCATGCCGGACCGGCATCTAGGCACCGCGATCGCCGCAGGCCACAATCAGATGTTGGTCGCCCGCTGGCTGGAGGACGCCGAGTACGGCGACAACTTCCGCGGCACCATCCGGGTCAATCCCGACGACATCGTCGGTGCGCTGCGTGAGATCGACAAGTACAAGGACCATCCGCGGGTCGTGCAAATCGGGATTCCGTTGCAGTCGCGCGAGCTCTACGGCAAGCCCCAGTTCTGGCCACTGTGGGAAGCCGCCGTCGCGGCCAATCTTCCAGTGGCCGTGCACATCGAGGTCGGGTCGGGCGTGGCCTTCCCACCCACCCCGTCGGGCAACACCCGCACCTACGAGCAGTACCTGTCCTTCATGTCGCTGAACTACCTGTATCACCTGATGAACATGATCGCCGAGGGCGTATTCGAGCGAATGCCCGAGCTCAAGTTCGTCTGGGCCGACGGTGCCGCCGACCTCCTCACGCCGTTCATGTGGCGGATGGACTGCTTCGGGCGGCCTCACCTGGAGCAGACGCCGTGGGCGCCGAAGATGCCAAGCGACTATCTGCCGGGCCACGTCTACTTCGTGCAGGGCAGCCTCGACGGACCTGGGGACGTCGAGTTCGCGGGCGAGTGGGCAGGCTTCACCGGCAAGGACGACATGACGATGTTCGGCTCGAGCTATCCCCACTGGAACTGCGGCGAACTGCTGGTGCCCGCCAGCTACAGCGCCGACCAGCGGGACAAGCTGTGCTGGCGCAACGCCGCTGAGCTGTACGGGATAGACATAGACATTCCGGCCGTCGCGGCCGCACAGTAGAGAGGTAGCGAGGAGGCCAACATGACAGTTACAGCCAATCCACGGGTGCCTGCGGCTGAGCGTATTGCCGTGCGGTGCGTGGACTCCGACGTCCATCCCACGCCCCGCAGGGGCGAGCTGGGTCAGTACATCCCTGAGCCGTTTCGCAAGCACTTCAACACCCACCCGGTCGGCGAGCAGATCTACTACGACGCCCCCGACTATGCCCACTCGTACGCCATGCGCGTCGACACCTTCCCGTCCGACGGCGAGTTCGCAGGCAGCGATCCCGACCTGGCGTTCAAGCAGTTGATCATGGAGGCCGGTTCCGACATCGGGATCCTGGAACCCGCCGCCTACCCCGCCCGTCTGCCCGAGGCCAACTCCGCGATGGCCACGGCGTTGAACCATTGGCAGGCCAATCACTGGCTCGACGCCCACAACAACTGGCACGAGCGGTGGCGCGGTTCGATCTGCGCGACCATCGAGGAGCCCGAGCTCGCGGCCCGCGAGATCGAGGAGTGGGCCGGACACCCCTACATGGCCCAAATCCTGATCAAGGCCGAGCCGCGCCCGCCGTGGGGCAGCCCCAAGTACGACCCGATCTGGGCCGCCGCCACCAAGCACGACATGCCGGTGAGCTGCCACCTATCTCGCGGCCACTACGAGGAGTTGCCGATCCCGCCGGTCGGGCTGCCGAGCTACAACCACGACTTCATGGTCACCTACTCGCTGTTGGCCGCGAACCAGGTAATGAGCCTGGTCTTCGACGGCACCTTCGACCGCCACCCGACGCTGAAGATCGTCTTCGTCGAGCACGCGTTCACCTGGATCCTGCCGCTGATGTGGCGAATGGACGCCATCTATGAGCAGCGCAAGCAGTGGATGGACATCAAGCGCAAGCCAAGCGAATACGTCAAGGATCACATCAAGTTCACCACTCAGCCGTTGGACTATCCCGACGACAAGACGGAGCTGAGCCGCGCGTTCGAATGGATGGAGTGCGAGAAGATCCTGCTGTATTCGTCGGACTACCCGCACTGGACGTTCGACGATCCGCGGTGGCTCGTGAAGCACCTGCCGGAGCACGCCCGCGAAGCCGTGATGTTCCGCAACGGCCTCGCGACCTACAAGACGCTTCCGGATACCGTCCCGGCCCTCGAGGGCCAAGTCCGGGTGTTCTGACTAGTGCCAGAAGAAATCAAACCGCCCCGGCTGGCGCAGGGGCGTGAACACGTCGTGGCTACGGTGGACGAAATCCCGCCCGGCACACACAAACTGGTCCCCATTGGCCGCCACGGCGTCGGGGTGTACAACGTCAACGGGTCGTTCTATGCGATCGCGAATTACTGCCCGCACGAAGGCGGTCCGTTGTGCGCAGGCCGCGCGCGCGGGCGCAACATCGTCGATGACAGCGTGCCCGGCGACGCCGTGATGGTTCGCGACATGGAGTTCATCTTCTGCCCCTGGCATCAATGGGGTTTCGAGCTTGCGACGGGGACCACCGCGGTCAAACCGGAGTGGAGCATCCGCACCTATCCCGTCAGGGTCGTCGGCACCGACGTACTCGTGACGGCCTAACGAAACGGGAGTCGGCGTTGCCTTCCAAGAAGATTGAGCTCAACGGCGGCGACGTCGTCTACGAGATCCTCGGCAAGACGGGCGATTTCATCGTGCTCACCCCGGGCGGCCGATTCAGCAAGGACATTCCAGGGCTGAAGCCGCTGGCGCGGGCGCTCGTCAAGGGCGGCTACCGAGTACTGCTGTGGGACCGACCGAACTGCGGTGCATCGGACGTCCAGTTCTGGGGCCAGAGTGAATCTCACATGCGCGCCGAGACGCTCTCGCAGCTGATCGTCAAGCTCGACATCGGGCCGTGCATCATCGCGGGTGGCTCTGGCGGGGCGAGAGATTCGATGATCACCACGATGCTCTACCCCGAACTGGTCACCAAGCTGGTGGTGTGGAACATCGTTGGCGGCGTGTACGGCTCGTTCGTGCTCGGCGGCCACTACATCGTGCCGAGCATCCTGGCGGTGCGCGGGATGGGCATCAAGGGTCTGCTGCACGTCGCCGAGTGGAAGCAACGCATCGAAGAGAATCCCGCGAATCGCGACCGGTTCCTGGCGCTCGACGCCGACGACTTCCTCAAGGTGATGCTGCGGTGGCTCAACGCATTCGTGTCGAAGCCCGGCCAGACCATCCCTGGTGTTCCCGACGAGTTGTTCGACAACATCACGGTTCCGACGTTGATCATCCGCGGCGGCGAGAACGACTGGGACCATCCCAAGCGCACGTCGCTGGAAGTCGGCTGCCTGATCAAGGGCTCGAAACTCATCGACCCGCCGTGGCCCGAGGATGCCTGGGAGCGCGCGGGCGAGAAGTTCGCTGCCAGTGGCGGAACGAAGTTCTGTCTCTTCGACTCGTGGGTCAAGGCCGCGCCGCCGATCCTGGACTTCCTGAGCGCGTGATGATCCGGTCAAATCGTGTGGATGTGCACCTCGCAGTTGAGCGAGGCCTCCAACGCGGTGTGCACTCGACTCTCCGGAACCCGCTCGAGGTCGGACTTGCGCAGCGTCACGTGGATCACGTCCCAGCCTTCGTCATCGGCCAGGCGTGCGATCTCGCCCTGCAGGCCGAGCCCCGCCAACACGCCGTGCGCATCGTCGTCGGTGCCCCGGCTGACGTAGGTGAGCACGCCCGCTTCCGGCAGCGCGCCGAACACCCCGAAAGCCTTGGTGCACAACTCGACTGCCGTCTGCTTCAACTCGTCGGGGTCCGCGCCGGCGATCAGCACCTCGACCTGCCTGCGACCGGCGGGCATCAACGCAAGGTCGGCTTCGATCACGTCGGCCCCAGCCGAGGCGGCGTGCTCGGTCAAGGCAGTCATGCCGTCGCGTAGCTGCGCGGCCGTGAGCCGCGCCGTCGGGTCGACGTCGACACGTACCACCGCAGTTCTCATGCCCGCCAGCCTATCTGCGGGTAAGAAGGGACCGTCATGAGCGCCGCGATCAGGCCGAGCGCCGAACCGACCATCGCCGTCTGGCCCGGCACGTCCGCGCGGCTATTGAAGCCGACACCCGGCGTCGAGCAGTACGCCGAATACGTCGAGGGCGGCGGCTACCAGACGCTTGAGCGGCCGGAGCTGCTCCTCGAGGAGATCGACCGCAGCGGCGTACTCGGCAGGGGTGGCGCGGCCTTCCCGCTCGCCATCAAACTCCGCACGGTGCGCGACGCCGGTGGCCGACCGGTGGTGCTGGCCAATGGTGAAGAGGGCGAGCCCGCATCCGTCAAGGACAAGTGGCTGTTGCGGAACCGCCCCCACCTGGTGCTCGACGGGGTACGACTCGCCGCCCGCATTGTTGGCGCCGAACGGGCCGTGGTCTACGTCTCCGATCCCGTTGCCGCACAGGCCATGGACGCCGCACTGGCCGCCGTCGACCTAGACCTTTCAGTCGGCGTTGTCACCGTCGATCCGGGATATGTCGCGGGCGAGGAAACGGCCGCCGTGCGCGCCGTGAACGGCGGTCCGGCGAAGCCGACCGACAAACCGCCGCGCCCGTTCCAGGAAGGGATCGGCGGCCAGCCGACCCTGGTGAGCAATGTCGAGACGCTGGCGAACCTGCCGTTCGTGCTGCGGCACGGTGGCGCTGAGTACCGCGAAGTCGGTACCGACGGCTCCCCAGGTACGTTCCTGGCCACCGTGACGGGAGCCGGACGCCCGGCCGCCCTGTACGAGCTTCCACACGGGGTGAGCTTCGCCGATCTTCTTGCCCTGCACGGAGTCTCCGCAGAACACGTCAACGGGGTGCTGATGGGCGGCTACTTCGCCGGCTTGCTCAACCGCGACGTACTGAGTGCCACGCTCGACCATGAGACGCTGCGCGGGCTGGGCAGCGGGCTTGGGTGTGGCGCCATCGCGATCCTCACCGAGGACTGCCCCGTCGCCGTCGCCGCCGCGGTGATGGCGTACTTCGATCGCGAGAACGCTGGCCAGTGCGGGTCGTGTTTCAACGGCACGGCTGCCATGTCGGCGGTCACGTCGGCGCTCCGGGACGGGGTGGCCACCGCAGCCGATCTCGCGCGCTTGGAGCGTTGGTCGGTGGTGCTTCGCGGGCGCGGCGCGTGCGCGACGCTGGACGCCGCGACGAACATCGCAGCGAGCCTGCTGCTTCAGTATCCCGAGCTCGTGGCCCGCCACCTCGACGGTGAGTGCGACCCGTGCCGCGCGAGCGTATTCAGCGCGTTGCGGCCCTACGAGGTGGAGGCGATGTGAGCAAGCCCTTGAAGATCCGCTTGGATCGCACGATGTGCGACGGCTTCGGCGTCTGCGCCAAACACGCTCCCGAGTACTTCTCGCTCGACGACTGGGGATACGCGTCCTTGATCGGCGACGGAACCGTCCCCGAAGCCGACCGCGACGCGGTGATGCGGGCCCTACTGGATTGTCCCGTCCACGCGATCATCGCGATGGGCGAGCACCAACCCTCTGGCCAAGCGCGACCGTTGACGGATTCGGAGCAGCCGACCGAGCCGCATGTGGAAAACCCAAACAGCGAAGCGATTTCGGAGTTCGTACGGTGACCAGACCATTGCCACAGCTCACTGCGCTCAACGAGTTCTTCTGGACCTCCGGTGCCGACGGTCAGCTGCGCATCCAGGAGTGCCTCAGCTGCCAGGCGCTGATTCATCCGCCCGCTCCGGTGTGCCGGTACTGCCGCGAGCGGAAGATGGGGGTGCGGGTCGTGTCGGGCAAGGCGACGCTCGCCGGGGTCACGGTGAACCACCGCTTCGGCTTCCCCGACCTTCCGCCGCCCTACGTGGTGGCCGAGGTCGCGATCGCAGAGGACCCGCGAGTCCGGTTGACCACCAACATCATTGAGTGCGATCCCGACGAACTGGCGCTGGGCCAACCCGTCGAGGTGCTGTTCCAGCAACTCGAGGACGTGTGGCTGCCGGTGTTCAAGCCTGCCGCCGACAAGACTGCGCCCACCGCGATGCCCGAGGACTTGATCGCGCCGGAGCGGTTCGCTGAGTACGTCCGGCCGATGCTGACGAAGGCGAAGTTCGAGGACCATTCGGCGATCACTGGCATCGGGATGTCGACCATCGGCCGTCGACAGATGGTCCCGCCGCTGTCGTTGACGATCGACGCGTGCGAGCAGGCCGTTGCGGACGCTGGCCTGACCTTCGACGACATCGACGGGCTGTCCACGTACCCGGGGCTCGACATGATGGGCATGGGCGAAGGCGGTGTGAGCGCGCTGGAGGGTGCGCTTGGCCTTCGACCGACGTGGATCAACGGCGGCATGGACACCTTCGGGCCCGGCGGTTCGGTGATCGCGGCGATGATGGCCGTCGCCACCGGGATGGCGCGCCACGTGCTGTGCTTCCGCACGCTGTGGGAGGCCACGTTCGGCCAGCTGGTCAAGGAGGGCAAGATGTCCCCTCCGATGGGCGCCCGCACCACGAGCTTTCAACATCCCTTTGGTGCCACGTCCGCGGCGCACGTGTTGGCGCAGAACGCGAGTCGCCACTTCGACAGGTATGGCACCACACGCGAGACGCTGGGGTGGATCGCGCTGAACCAGCGTGCGAACGCTGCACTCAATCCGACCGCGATCTACCGCGATCCGATGACGATGGACGACTATCTGTCGGCACGGATGATCACCACTCCGTTTGGCCTCTACGACTGCGACGTCCCGTGTGACGGCGCCGTGGCCGTCATCGTCTCGGCTGCGGACGTCGCGCGCGACATGCCCAAGAAGCCGGTGTACTTCGAGGCGGTGGGTACCCAGATCATCGAACGGCTCGATTGGGACCAGACCACGCTCACGCACGAACCGCAGGTGCTGGGCCAGAGCGCGCACATGTGGTCGCGAACGTCGTTGCGGCCCAGCGATGTCCACGTTGCGGAGCTCTACGACGGCTTCTCCTTCAACTGCCTGTCATGGCTCGAGGGGCTCGGCTTCTGCGGGATCGGCGAGGCGAAGGACTTTCTCGACGGCGGCAAGAACATCGCGCGGGACGGCATCATCCCCTTGAACACCCACGGTGGGCAGCTGTCGCATGGCCGCACCCACGGCATGGGCCTGGTCCACGAGGCCGTCACCCAGCTGCGCGGCGACGCAGGTGAGCGCCAGGTTGCCGGTGCCCGCGTCGCGGTCACCAGCAGCGGAGGCCTTACCCCGAGTGGCGTGATGCTGCTCCGGACCGATTCGTGACCGGAGCCGAACCAGGCAGGCGCGTCGTCATGGTCGACGGCGTGCCGATGTCGGCGCTCGTCGCAGCGGTGCCCGACCCCCGTGCGGTCATCGTGGCAATACATGGCGGAGCCACCTCGGCGGCATACTTCGACTGCCCGGGACATCCACGATTGTCGTTGCTGCGCTTGGCCGCAACGCACGGTGTCACGGCGATTGCCCTCGATCGGCCGGGCTACGGCGCATCGGCGCTGTACGCCGACGAAATGCACGATCCCGACCGGCGGGTGGCCCTGGCGTACGGAGCGGTGGACAGCATCCTCGCCGACGGACCCCGCGGTGCGGGCGTTTTCCTGCTCGCACATTCCGCGGGCTGTGAACTCGCGCTGCGGATGGCCGTGACGCCGGCCAGGAGCGACGTGATCGGCGTCGAGTTGGCCGGTACGGGCATGAACTACAGCGCCACGACCAAGGACATTCTGCGGCAAACCACAGCGACCCACCGTCCGGCAGGTCTGCGAGATCTGTTGTGGCAGCCCGTCGAGCTCTACCCAGCCGAGGTACTGACCGGAGCGCTATCAGCGCCGGGCGTCGCGTACGAGGCCGAGGCGACGGCGAACTGGCCGCGTCGCGATTTCGCTGCCATCGCCGCCAATGTTCGGGTGCCCGTCGAGTTCAGTGCGGCCGACCACGAGAGCGTGTGGGAGACCACGCCCGCCGCGCTTGCTCAGATTGCGGCCTCGTTCACCGCTTCGCCCCGCGTCGTCGTCAACCACGTGGCCGACAGCGGACACAACGTCAGCGTGAGCTTGACCGCCGACGCATATCACCGAAAAGTGTTGTCGTTCATCGAAGAATGCATCGATGCCCACCAGGGCACGGATAGTGAAGTGGAGGCGAGCTGATGCGCGTTGGGTTCATCGGGCTGGGCAGCCAAGGGGCGCCGATGGCGCGCCGGATCGTCGACGGCGGTGTCGAGCTCACGCTGTGGGCGCGCAGACCCGAGTCGTTGGAGCCCTACGCCGACACCGCGGCGAAGGTCGCGGCCACCCCCGCCGAACTGGGTGCGGCCAGCGATCTGGTGTGCCTGTGTGTCGTCGGCGACGACGACGTCCGGCAAGTGCTGCACGGCGACACCGGAGTGTTGGCGGGCCTGGCGCCAGGCGGCATCGTCGCCATTCACAGCACCGTGCACCCCGACACGTGCCGTGAACTCGCGGAAGCCGCTGCGAAACAAGGCGTCTCGGTCATCGATGCCCCGGTGAGCGGCGGTCAACCGGCGGCCGATGCCGGCACGCTCATGGTCATGGTCGGGGGTGAGGAGGCCGACGTCGAGAAGTGCCGCCCGGTCTTCGCGACGTTCTCCGACGCGATCGTCCACCTCGGCCCACTGGGCAGCGGACAGGTCGCGAAGATCCTCAACAACCTGTTGTTCAGCGCCAATCTCGGCAGCGCGGTCACCACCCTGGAGTTGGGCGACTCGCTCGGCATTCCGCGCGACCGGTTGTGCCAGGTGCTCGACCGCGGGTCCGCCACCAGCAAGGCCGTCAACAGCGTCGCCGCCTTCGGAGGCACCCTGGAAGTGCTCGCCCCGATCGCCGGAGGCCTGCTGCAGAAGGACGTTCGGCACGCCGCCAGCCTCGCCGATGACGCAGGGGCAAAGGAGGGTGCGGTGTTCGTGGCGGCAGATGCGGCGTTGGCGGCGATGGACCACAGCAGGTGACGCGCGTCGGGTTCGTCGGCGCGGGCCGAATGGGCGCCCCGATGGTCAAACGTCTCGTTGAGGCGGGCCATGACGTCGCGGCCATTGGCCGCACCGACGAGAAGCGTCGGGCCGTCGCCGAGTTGGGCGCCACGCCGGTGTCCGACCTCACCGCGACCGACGCCGACGTCGTGATCGTGTGCGTCTTCACCGACGATCAGGTCAAGCAACTCTGCCTCGACGGTCCGCTCGTCGAGCAGATGCGACCGGGCGCAACGCTGATCCTGCACACCACCGGCAGCCCGCGTACCGCCCAGGCGATCGCCGCGCGCTTCGGAACCATCGGCGTGATCGACGCGCCGGTCAGTGGCGGTCCGCACGACATTGCCGCGGGCCGGGTCACGCTGTTCGTCGGCGGTGACACCGAAGTCGTCGCCGGCGTCCAACCCATACTCGGGGCGTACGGCGACCCGATCCTCCACGCCGGCGCCACCGGCTCGGGTCAGCTGGTGAAGCTCGTCAACAACTCGTTGTTCGCGGCCCAGATCGGGCTGGTCTCCGAGGGGGTTCGGCTCGGCGCACGACTTGGCATCGAGGAAGGCCCGCTGCTCAGCGCGTTGACGCACGGCAGCGCCCAGAGCAGAGTGCTGAGCCTCATCGCAGGGGCAGGCTCCGCCGACACGTTCATCTCCGCCGTCGGCGAATTCATCGGCAAGGACGTCGCCGTCGTCCGAAAAACCGTCGCGGAACTGGGTGGTGACCTCGGCGTCCTCGACGTCCTCATCAACGCGGGAAATCGGGCGTGAAATGGGACGGATTCACCATTTCGAAAGCATCTAGTAAGGCATACTATGTGCGTTACAGATAAACGGTCTCGCGTAACGTAACCGGTCGCCAGGCCGTCGTGAAAGAGGAGCCCATGACCAAGCCCAAGGTCGTATTCAGCCCGGTCTCGCAGGAGTACTTCGAAAACCCCTATGAGGTGTACAAGCGGATGCGCGACGACGCACCGCTGTACTACGACGAGGAGGAGGACTTCTACGCGCTGACGCGCCACGAGGACGTGGCCGCGGCGTTCAAGGACCACGAGGGCTTCTCGTCGGCGCGCGGCTGCGACCTCGGGATGGTGCGCTCCGGCGAAGTGCCCCAGAAGTCGATCATCTTCATGGACCCGCCCGATCACCGGCACATGCGCAGCCTGCTCAACAAGGCGTTCACACCGCGAAACATCCAGTCGCAGCGCGAGACCGTCGTCGAGTTGATCGACCACTACCTCGGCAAGGCCGATCCGGACAACTTCGACGTCGTGCAGGACTTCTCCGGGCCGTTCCCCGTCGAGGTCATCACCCGCATGGCCGGCGTGCCCGAGGAATTCCGCCAGCAGGTCCGGCACTGGATCGACACCAGCCTGCATCGCAAGCCCGGTCAGATCGACCTGGACGACGACAACATGCAGGCGAACATCGACTCCGGCATCTACTACTACGGCCTGGTCGTCGAGCGCAGGCAGAATCCGCAAGACGACATGATCAGCCGGCTGATCGCCGCCGAGATCCCCGACGAGCACGGCAACATGCGCAAGCTGGACGACATCGAGATCACCGGCTTCACCACGCTTTTGGGCGGTGCTGGGGCAGAGACCGTCACCAAGCTGATCGGCAGCGCGGTGGTGGAGTTCGCCCGCCATCCCGAACAGTGGCAGAAGCTGCTCGACGACCGCAGCAAGGTCCCCGCTGCCGTGGAGGAACTGCTCCGCTGGGTCGGCCCCGTGCAGTACAACGTGCGGTACAGCGTCAGGGACGTCGAGGTGCCCAGCGGCACGATTCCGGCGAACAAGCCGGTGTTCCTGATGGGCGCCGCCGCCAACCGCGATCCGCGCGCCTTCGCCGACGGCGAGACCTTCGACATCGACCGCGACCGGAACGAGGCGCAGAACCTCGGGCTCGGCTATGGCATCCACAGCTGCCTCGGTGCCGCGCTGGCCCGCATGGAGAGTGCGATCGCGCTCGAACGCCTGTTGGACTTCATGCCGCGCTACGAGGTCGACTTCGACGGTCTGCAGCGCGTCAACATGCAGAACGTCGCCGGCTATCACCATGTCCCCGTGAAGGTTTTGAAGTGACGGCCAAGCGAGAAGCGAAGCGGGATCGCGCATGACTCAGAAGATCGAGGTCGACTTCGGCCTGTGTGAGAGCAACGGGGTGTGCATGGGCATCATCCCCGAGGTATTCGACTTGGACGACCAGGACTACCTGCACGTGCTGTCCGACGAAGTGACCCCGGAGAACGAGCAGCAGATCAAGGAATCCGTGCGCCAATGCCCGCGCCAGGCCATCGCGATCGTCGACAAGTGACGCGCGGCTAGTGCGATTCCTGTTCGTACACGGCGGATTTCACGCCAGTTGGTGCTGGGAGCGCACCATCGCCGAACTGCAGGAGTTGGGCCATGACGGCGTCGCCGTCGACCTGCCCGGGCATGGGGCGCTCATCGATCAGGAGTCGACGCTGGCCAATCGTCGGGATGCGATCGTGGCGCTCATGCAACCCGGTGACGTGCTCGTCGGCCATTCCGGCGGAGGCTTCGACGCGACGCTGGCGGCCGATGCTCGACCGGATCTGGTCAGCCACATCGTCTATATCGCGGCGGCGCTCCCCCGCGAAGGCAAGACGTATCCCGAGGCGATGGTGATGCGCGACGCCGATGACGAGTTGGGCGAGGAGTTCGACGGCGACGTCGGAGAGATGTTGAGCTACTTGGCCTTCGACGAAGAAGGCGCGATGACGTTCGCCGACTTCGAGGGCGCGTGGAAGTACTTCTACCACGACTGCGACGAGCAGACCGCGCGCTGGGCGTTCGACCGGTTGGATCCCGAACGGTTCGGCGACACCACCGTCACCCCGGTATCTGTGCCGGATTTCTGGGCGGCCGAGCTGCCGCGCAGCTTCATCGTGTGCGAGCAGGACCGGTCGATGCCGCGCTGGCTGGCAGACACGGTGGCCCGTCGGCTCGGCGTCGAGCAATTGACCATCGACGCGTCGCACTCGCCGTTCCTGTCGCGACCCCGCGAGCTTGCCGAGCTACTGGTGCACGCCACGTCCACCAAGCCCGTCGGCCCACTCGCCCCGAACTAGTCCAGTGGCGACGCACTTCTGCTCGTACTGTTCGAAGAGCCGGATCAGCCTGTGGGAGAGGAAGTCATGCCGTGTTGCGTGAATTGACTGACGTGGTCAGTGAGCATGCAGGACTTTCGCGCACCGTACTGGAGTACGGCCTCCTCATGAAGCGGCTCGTCGATAGCGCCAAGCAACCGGGCTTCTCCGTCGAGAGTTGGGCCCCGCTTGCCGAATTGGTCGCCGTCGACGAGTTCGACAGGGTGGGGCCGTTCAAGGAAGTCATGGACTGGGCCGAGTACGTCGCATTCCTCACCAACTGGGCGACGTCGTCGGACTGGGACGGCTCGTTCAAGCGGATCAGCGAGTTCCCGAACCTGGTGTTCCTCGAGCTTGAGGAACGCAGCCAAGTAGCAGAATTCAGCAGTGTGGTGAACTCGCTGTCGGTCTACGAATTCAACGGTGCAGGCAAGATTCGCCACATCGACGTGTACCTGCAGATGGCCCTCCCAGACCCCGACCTGCTCAAGGGTTACGAGGGTGTCGAGCTATCGGGGTGACGGTGCTCACGGGGAAACTAGAAGCCTGAGACGATGACCCCGTTGCAGTCAGCCGCCGCCTGGCGCAGCTTCGCCGCCGCCTGATATTCGTCGGAGTAGTACCACTCCTTGGCCGCTTCGACGGATTCGAATTCCAGGAGCACGGTCTGGGTGCCGTGCCACTGCCCCTCGAGTGCCTCGGCGGCGGGGCCGAACGCCAGCACCTTCGCGTTGCCCATCGTCTGGCTGGCCAGCTTGCCGTACTCGGCCATGCCTGCTGGATCCTTGATGTCCTCGGTGATGATCACATAGCCCTTGGCCACGACTGAATCTCCTTGTTGTTGAAGCGGATTGAATCAAACCTCATGGATCGCGCGCTCGGGGCAGTTCTCGACGGCCTCGCGGACCGCGCCCTCGAGCTCGGCAGGAACTTCTCCGGGGTCGGCGACGGCCCAGCCGTCGTCGGTCATCTCGAAGACTTCGGGGCAGAACGTCAAGCACATGCCATGGCCGCGGCAGGTGTCCTCATCGACGGCGACCTTCATCAGGCCCCGCTCGACTCGACGACGTCGAACTCGAGGTGCAGATCGATGATGCCGCGCAGGATGAACGTCGGGATGTAGTGGTAGTCACGGTTTCCCGCCGGACCATGCTTCTCTTCGGAGATCCTGATGTCCGAGGTCCGGTCGAGCAGCCGCTCCAGGCCGACGCGCGTCTCGGCGCGGGCCAGCGGCGCACCGGGGCAGCTGTGGATGCCGCGGCCGAATGCCAGGTGCTGGCGGGCGTTCTTGCGCGTGGTGTCGAACTCGTCGGGTTCGTCGAAGCGGCGGGGGTCACGGTTGGCGGCGCCGTTGACCACCATGACGGTGGTGCCCGCGCTCAACTCGTGGTCGCCGATGGTAACGGGCGTGCGCGACAGCCGGAAGTCCCCCTTGACCGGGCTCTCGTAGCGCAATGCCTCCTCGATGAAGTTCGGAAGGAGACTGCGGTCGGCACGCACCTGCGCCTGGATGTCCGGCCGATCGCCGAGCACCTTCAGCGCGGTGCCGAGCAGCCGGACCGTCGTCTCCTGGCCCGCCGAGAAGACGTTGGTGGCAACCCGCGCAACGTCGCCGGGGCTGGGCGTGGTGCCGTCGGGGAACAGCGCGTTGGCCAACCCGGACAGAATGTCGTCGCGGGGGTTGGCCCGCCGGTCCTGCACGTAATCCTCGAACTGGCCGTAGAGGAACTCGAGCGGGGAATGCGATAGCGACTCCTTGCTGGTGCTGCCCACGCCGCCGCCGGAGTTCTGGGAGATGCCGTCGACGAAGGCGTTGCGATCCTCCGGTGGGATGCCGAGCAGATCGGCGATCACCAACAGCGTGAACGGGCTTGCGAAACCCTTGATGAATTCACCCTTGCCCGGCGCCAAGAAGGTGTCGAGCACCTCGTCGGCGAGCTGCCACATCGCGTCCTCGTTCTCCTTGAGGCGCTTGGGCGTGATCAGCCGCATCATCAGCGAGCGATGGTTGGTGTGAACCGGTGGGTCCAGCGTCGGCAGCTGGTCGCTGAACGGCAACTCGTCGCGGTGCTTCTCGATCAGGTCAGTGACGTCGTCACCCTCCAGCGGGACGGGAAAACCGGGGAACGGCCCGGTCACCGAGGTGCACGAGGAGAACGTCTTCTCGTCGTTGTAGACGGCGACGGCTTCCTCCCAGCCGGTCACCATCGTCACGCCGTAGTGGTCTTCGGGCTCGACGGGGCACTTGTCGCGCAGCGCGTTGAAGTACGGGTAAGGGTCGGCGACCAGCCGCGGATCCCTGAACCAGTCGATGCCGGCGGGGTCGATCGCCATGTACCACTCCTGTTTTTGACGTTTCGATCTACGAGAATGCGATTCTCAGATGTGGGTATTAGATTTCCACACCGGGCCAGCGCCGTCAACGACGGCACGACCCCGCAGTTCAGAAGGCCGACCCAGCGAAATGTTGAGCGTTCGCCCAACACCGTAGCGGGAACCGCCTAACCTCCGCCTTGGGCACCTCAATCAGCCGTGAGTCTGAAGATGGGAATGTTGACCAGATGACGTCGGACGTCGTGACAAATGCCGCGTTGGACGGCGAGCCGGAGCTCGCCCGCCCGTGGGCGCCGCATCGCCGGCGGGCCTACCTGGCACTCACCGCGGTCACCAGCGTGGCCTTCGTCGGGGTCGTCGTCGGAGTCGGCCTGGGTTGGCTGCCGCCGAATTTCACCGTGGACGTCATCGCCAACCTGCTGTTCGGAATCCCGGTGATCCTGCTGCCGCTGGTCTACTTCTGGACGGGGCGCGGCGAGCATCGCCCTCGGCTGGAGCGGGCGGCCGAGCTGACGATGATCTACCTGCCGTACACCGCAGGCAGTCAACTCGGCTACGAACTCATCTTCCTGATCGGTCACCCCTTCAACCTGTGGACCCCCACCACCGATCCGGGCTGGAAATGGCTGTGGTGGCAATGGGGTTTGGCCGACACGCGCTACAACAGCGGAAACAACTGGATCTTCGGCCTCGAACTGGTCGGCGTCGCCACCGGCATAACACTTTTCGTGCTGTGGACCCGGTTGCTCCGTCCAGGGCTCCCTACGGAATCGCGCATCCGTTGTCTGTGGCTCGCCTTCGCGGGATGCGCCATCTTGATCAGCAGCACCGGTGTGTACTTCCTGTCCGAGGTGCGGGCTGGCTTCAGCGACGTCGGACAGGGCGCCTTCGGCTTCTGGTTCAAGTTCGTTGCCGAGAACGTCCCGTTCGCGATTTTGCCGTTCTTCGTGCTCTATGCGATCTACCTGCAGGTCGACTACCTCACCAGGCGCGCCGGCCCCAAGGTTAGTTAGACACTGGTCAGCTATTTTATATCGCACTGTGATCTGCTAGCCTGCGAAAGTGCCCGAAGTCGCCGAATCAGCTAGCGCTGACCGCGGTCAGCGCCGGGCGACCTTCCAACGGGCGAAGTCCCATGAGACCAAGCGCATGCTGGTGCAGGCCGCCATGGCCCTGTGGCGCACCAAGGGCTACGCCACGACGACGGTCGCCGACATCTGCACCGCGGCGGGCGTCTCCAAGGCGCTGTTCTACTTCTACTTCCCCCGCAAGGAAGACGTGCTCTTCGAGGTCGGCGTCATGTCGACGCAATCCGCGCACCACACGATTCACGACTTGCTGGAAAAGCCGTACGAGATCGAAGCAGTCATCGCCGCGGCCTTGACCACATTCGAGAAGTCGATGGCCCGCAACCCCAAAGAACTCGTCATCGAAACCATCCTCGAGGGTTATCGCCACGAGCACCGCATCCTCTCCGAAGGCACTCCCCCGGACGTCGACGCCGACATGTTCACCGAGCTCTTCACGCGCGCACGGGCCGACGGCAAGCTCGGCAAGGGGGTCGACGTCGCACACCTCGCCTATGTCGCGCAGACGATGGTCAGCGAAGGCGCGAGGCATTGGGCGGCAGGGGCTTTCGGCGAGCGGTCGTTCGCCGACGTCGTCACCGCTGACATCACCACACTCATCAATGGATACGCACCCCGTTAGGCAAGGAGGCCAACATGTGGGACTTTGAAACCGACCCCGAATACCAGGAACTGCTGGACTGGGCGGATGCGTTCGTGCGCGACGAGGTCGAACCGCTCGACTTGATCTGGCCGCACCTGCAGTTCACGCCGCTGACGGACACCAGACGCAAGGTCGTCGATCCGCTCAAGGAGCAAGTGCGTCAGAAGGGCTTGTGGGCAACGCATCTCGGTCCCGAGTTCGGCGGACAGGGCTACGGCCAGCTGAAGCTGGCGCTACTCAACGAGATCCTCGGGCGTTCGCAGTGGGCGCCCATCATCTTCGGCTGCCAGGCCCCCGACACCGGCAACGCCGAGATCATCGCCCACTACGGCACGCCGGAGCAGAAGGAGCGCTACCTGCGTCCGCTGCTCGACGGCGAACTGTTCTCCAGCTATTCGATGACCGAACCTCAGGGCGGCGCAGACCCCACCCAGTTCAAGACCAGCGCAGTACGCGACGGTGACGACTGGGTCATCAACGGGTGGAAGTACTTCTCCTCCAACGCCAATACGGCGTCGTTCCTCATCGTGATGGTGGTGACGAACCCGGACGTCAGCGCCTATCAGGGCATGTCGATGTTCCTGTTGCCCACCGACACTCCCGGCGTGAACATCGTCAGGAACGTCGGGCTGCACGGCGAACGCGACAACGAGGGCAGCCACGCGCTGATCCACTACGAGAACGTGCGCGTGCCGGATACGGCGCTGCTCGGCGGCGAGGGGCAGGCGTTCGTCATCGCGCAGACCCGGCTCGGTGGCGGGCGGATTCACCACGCCATGCGCACCATCGGGTTGGCGCAGAAGGCCATCGACATGATGTGCGAGCGCGTGCTGAGTCGCGAGACTGCCGGCAGCCTGCTGGCCGACAAGCAGACCGTGCAGGGCTACATCGCCGACTCCTACGCCCAACTCAAACAATTCCGGTTGTTCGTGCTGTACACCGCGTGGGAGATCGACAAGTACAACGACTACAAGAAGGTGCGCAAGGACATCGCCACCGCCAAGGTCGTCATGCCGACCGTGTTGCACGACATCGCTTGGCGGGCAATGCAAGTCCATGGTGCGCTCGGTGTCACCAACGAGATGCCGTTCCTTGGCATGGTCACCGGTGCGGCGGTGATGGGGCTGGCCGACGGGCCCACTGAGGTCCACAAGACGACCGTGGCCAAGCAGGTGCTGCGCGACTACAAGGCCAGCGACGACGTGTGGCCGACCGAATGGATACCGCGCAAACGCGATGCCGCAAAGGCCAGGTTCGCCGAGTACCTCGAACTCGAGGTGGGCAACCAGTGAGCGAGCCTCTGGACACCGAACGGCTCGCGGCGTGGATGGACGAGGCGGCGCTACCCGGCAAGAACGAACCGCTGACGACGCGCTTTCTATCGGGCGGCACTCAGAACGTCATCTACGCACTGACTCGCGGCGACGCCCAGTGCGTCATCCGGATGCCCCCGCCGGGCGCACCCCCTGACCGCGACAAGGGCATCCTGCGGGAGTGGCGCATCATCGAGGCGCTCGACGGCACCGAGGTGCCGCACACCAAGGCGATCGGCGTGTGCGAGGACCCGGCCGTGCTCGGTCGCCCGTTCTACCTGATGGGCTTCGTGGACGGTTGGTCCCCGATGGAAACCCACGGCAAGTGGCCCGAGCCGTTCGACAGTGACCTCGCCACCCGTGCCGGACTGAGTTACCAACTGGCCGAAGGTATTGCGTTGCTGTCGAAGGTGGACTGGAAGGCGAAGGGGCTGGCCGATCTGGGCCGGCCAGACGGCTTCCACGAGCGTCAGGTCGACCGCTGGATCGGGTTCTTCGAACGGATCAAGAAGCGCGAGCTGGCCGGACTCGACGTGGCCACCGACTGGCTCAAGACGCATAAGCCGCTGGACTTCATTCCCGGATTGATGCACGGCGACTACCAGTTCGCGAACGTCATGTACAAGCACGGTGCGCCAGCCCAATTGGCCGCCCTGGTGGACTGGGAGATGGGCACTGTCGGCGATCCGAAGCTCGACCTGGGCTGGATGGTGCAGTCCTGGCCGGAAGACACCAATAACCCCGAGGGTGCCGATATGAGCTACGTCGACATGCGTGGAATGCCTTCGCGCGACAAGGTCGTCGCGCACTATGCCGAGGTGTCCGGCCGGCAGGTGGATGATCTGGATTACTACCTGGTGCTGGCCAAGTGGAAGCTGGCGATCGTGCTGGAGCAGGGCTTCCAGCGCGCAGGCGACGACGAGAAGCTGTTGGCGTTCGGCCCGGTCGTCAGCGACTTGATGGCGTCGGCTGCGGAGCTCGCCGAGACCACGGACTACCGAGGCTAGCCGGCCGATGCGTGCTGCGCTCTGCCCGGCCTACGGGCCACCGGAAGTCGTTCGCGTCGAAGAGCATCCGGCGCCAGAGGTGCAACCGGGCCAGGTCGGCGTGCGAGTGCAGGCGGCGGCGGTCAACTTCCCCGACGTCCTGATCATCGCCAACTCCTACCAGGTCAGCGTCCCTCCCCCGTTCGTTCCCGGAAGCGAGTTCGCAGGCACAATCGACGAAGTCGGCGGCGAGGCAACTGGTTTCGCCATCGGTGACCGGGTGACGGGAACGGGGATGTTCGGCGCATTCGCCGAATGGGTTGTCGTCGACCCCGCGAGTCTGGCTCCCGTTCCCGACGGGGTCGACGCACGCACCGCAGCGGCGTTCGGCGTCGCCCACCGCACGGCCTATCACACGCTTCGCTCGATGGCGCGGCTGAAATCCGGGGATGAACTCATCGTGCTCGGCGCGGGCGGCGGCGTCGGGCTGGCGGCGGTGCAACTCGGCGTTGCACTCGGCGCCAATGTCACCGCAGTGGCGTCGTCAACCGAGAAGTTGGACGCGGCAGCCGAATACGGCGCCACCAAGCTGATCAATCACCGCGACACTTCGCTCAGGGCCGCGTTGCGCGAGGCGCTGCCCGACGGTGCCGACGTCGTGCTGGATCCCGTCGGCGGCGAGTTGAGTGAGCCAGCCCTTCGGGCGCTGCGCCGTGGCGGCAAGTTCGTCACCATCGGCTATGCGTCCGGTGTGATCCCCCGTATTCCCTTGAATCTTGTGCTGGTCAAGGGAATCCAGGTGCTCGGCTTCCAGTTCCAGGACGTGCCCGCCGACGAGTTCGCGCGCAACGAAGCCGAACTGCGCGACCTGCTGGTGGCCGGCCGCGTGTCACCCCACATCGGCGCGGTGTACCCACTGGCCGAGACGGCCAGCGCGTTGCGCCTCGTGGCCGACGGGCGTGCGGTCGGCAAGGTCCTGATCGACCTCAGCTAGCGGGCGTCAGATCCGCAGCGACCGAGGGCAGTGCGGCCAATCCGCAACGGAATGTTTCGGTGTCGCCGACGATCCCGGCGTCCGGGTCCGCCGTCGCGGCGAGCGCCTGGGCCTTGAATGCCCGCGCGGCCCCGCTCAGCCGGTGGTGCACCGACCCGATCGTGCTGTCGAGTTCCTCGGGCCAGTGCTCACCCCACAGCGTCACCTCGGTCACGCCGGAGTCGAGCGCTCCGAGCACGCCCCGGCGCACCCGCTCGTCACTGGCGAATAGGTCCGCGGCCACGGCGACGGTCTGAGGGTGCGGACGGTCGACGCCCTCGGCAAGGGCCGCTTCGAGGTCGTAGGTTTCGACGCCGAGGATTTCGAGTGGGCGGATGTCTTCGTCGGCCGAGATCAACACGGTGACGTCCCAGCCGGCCATCACGCGGTCGACCAGCCAGCCGCCTGCGAACTTCACCACCTCGGGGACACTGCGGGCGACGACGTCGAGTCGGTACCTCATGTCAGCGTGCTCTTCTGGGGCGCTGCGGAGTTCCCTTGCGCCGGCGGGGTGAAGTCGCGGGCCACTGCCTCGGCGTACCCCTTGAACACCTCGGCGAGGGGAATCGAAGGATCGAGCAGCCATGCGGTCTCCATTCCGTTTACGAAGGCGAGAATCTCGACGGCCTTGATGGCCGGGTCGAAGTCTGTGCGGTACCGCCCCGCCCGCTGACCGTTCTCGATCAGGCCGGCGACGATGTTGACGCCCTCACGCTGTCTGGTCAGCAGCCGGTCGTGCAGGGGTGCGTCGGGCGCGATGTTCTCGATCAGCAGCACGGTGAAGGTGCCGACGAGTTCGGGCTGACGGGCGAAGCGCTCGGCGACGCGACGGATCTCCCCGATCAAGTCGCCACTGCGGTCGGCATGCGTGTCGTCGTCGGCGTCACGCGCGTCGAGCACCGCGTTGAGCAGCTGCTCCTTGGATTCGAAGTGGTGAAGCAGCCCGGCGGCGCTGACCCCTGCCGCCTTCGCGATCTGCGCCAGCGACGTGTTGCGCCAGCCGTAGCGTGCGACGAGCCGCTCCGCGGCCTCGAGAATCCGCTGCTTGCGGTCCTCACCTTTGGCCAGGAGCGTGGCGTATGGACGTGGGCTTGTCACCGAGACCCTTCTTTCAACCAACCTAGTGAACACACAGTAGGTAGGTTTGGGCGCTGTGACAAGGGTCTCAATGAACTAATTTCTTGACACCCGACTCACCTGCGCCATCTCCGCGATTTCGGCGCGTTTGGTCGCGCGGGCGCGTGGCAGGTCAGGGCAGTTTGATTGCCGACACGTACATGTCCACGATCGGCCGGTAGAGATCGACGTCGTCCAGTTGGCTGCTCAGCACGACGGCGTCGCTCGTCGCGATGAGCACTTGAGCGAACGTCAATGGGGGGATCTGCAGGGTCCCGCCTAGCCGGTCGATGCCCTCGGCAATGAACTTGCCAAGCGCCTCGACGACCTCAGCTCGCTTAGCGGACACCCGTTCTCGCGCATCCGGATTGCGAAGCAGATAGAGCGTGAATTCGTGCCCCAATGCGGCGTGCTCGGCGCCGCGGTCATGGCTCAGTTGGCGCCACCGCTCAGCCACCTCGTCCAGCTCGCGCGCTCCGATGCGGGTAGCCGTCGACATCACGTCGGCGAAATTGTCGAAGTAGCGCCGCCAGTACCGATCACTCACGGCCAAGAAGAGGTCTTCCTTCGCGGAGAAGTGTTTGTAGATGGCGCCCTTCGTGTAACCCGCCACATGCGCGATGTCATCGAGAGTTGCTGCGGTGAAGCCCTTTTCGGCGAACACCTCCTCCGCGGCGTCCAGCAGAAGCGCACGGGTGTGCTCGAGGCGTCGCTCCCGCGTCCAACGCTCGACCATGAACCAGATTGTGTCACGGAATCCTAGATACCGATTCCCCTTTTAGATACTGACTGGTATATTTTCGCGACATCGCCCATCGGGAGGAGGCCGTTTCATGAGCAGCGGACTGTCGGACAAGAACACGCCGCCCGTCACCGAGGCACTCGCCGGCGCGGCGGCATTCGGCGCCGACGCACAAGCGAAGGTCAAGCCGGTCACGATCTGGGCCGCCGTCGGTGGCGCAGTCTTGGCGCTCCAGATGTACGTGTGGATTCGGTGGATCACCGGGCCCTACTTCACCCGGGTACCGGGGGGTCCGACCGATCCTCCGACGTACATGAAGGTCATGTTGACCGCCAATGCGGTCGTCATGTGTGTCGGTCTGCCATTTGTCATCTGGTGGTTCATCATTCGGCCCTGGGTACGCGAGCGGCGCATCACGCTTGACGGCATTCTCTTCGTTTCCTGCGCGCTGTTCTTCTTCCAGGACCCACTGCTGAACTACTTCAACACGTGGTGTACCTACAACACCTGGCTGTGGAATCGCGGCTCCTGGTCATCGCACATTCCCGGCTGGGTGTCTCCGGAGTCCCCCGGCCGTCAGGTTGCAGAACCACTGCTGATCAATGCGACCGGCTACGGGATGGTGCTGGTACTGGCCATCGTCGGCTGCTGGTTCATGCGCAAGATCAAGACACGTTGGCCCGGTATCAGCAACGTTCGGCTGATCCTGGTCACATACGCCGCCGCCTTCGTCGCCGACTTCGTCATGGAAGCCGGATTCATGCTGCCGTTCGGGCTCTACACCTACCCCGGCTCGATCCGTTCGGTGACCGTGTTCGCAGGCACCTATCACCAGTGGCCGATCTACGAGGGACTGATGTGGGGTGGCGTCATGACCGCCCTGAGTTGCCTGCGCTTCTTCACCGACGATCGCGGGCGCACCGTCGTCGAGCGCGGACTCGATCACGTCCGAGGCGGAGTGGTAAAGCAGCAGTTGGTCCGGTTCTTGGCGATCTTCGCCGCGGTCAGCGGATGCTTCTTCTTCTTCTACAACGTGCCCGCGCAGTGGATCGCCATGCACTCCGACCCTTGGCCCGAGGACCACCTCAAGCGTTCATATTTCAATGGAGGCATCTGCGGCGACGGAACCGACGTCCCGTGCCCCGATCCCGCTCTGCCGATACCGACCAAGCACTCGGGCTTCATCAACACCGACGGCAAGTTGGTGCTGCCGGATGGCGTAGAGCTACCGAAGACCGTCCCCTTCGAACGAGGGAACTGAGTCCTTGACGAACAGTCACCCGGTCGTCCAATCCCGTTCCGAAGTACCGTATTACCGGGCGGTGGGCGACGAGGTGGACGTGTTTCGGGCGGCCGCGCGCCGCTGGCTACCGGTGCTGCTGAAGGGTCCGACGGGGTGCGGGAAGACGCGCTTCGTGGAGGCGATGGCCCACGAACAGGGGCGCGAGTTGATCACGGTCGCGGGCCACGAGGACATGACGTCGGCGGATCTGGTCGGGCGATTCCTACTCAAGGGCGGCGAGACGGTCTGGGTCGACGGACCGTTGACGCGGGCGGTGCGCAACGGTGCCATCTGCTATCTGGACGAGATCGTGGAGGCACGCCAGGACACCACCGTGGTCATTCATCCACTCGCCGATCACCGCCGTGAGCTTCCGGTGGATCGGCTCGGCACGACATTGCCTGCAGCACCGGGCTTTCAGCTGGTCATCTCCTACAACCCGGGCTACCAGAGTGTCTTGAAGAACATCAAGGAGTCGACCCGTCAGCGTTTCATCGCCATCGAGCTCGACTTTCCACCCGCCGCAACCGAGACGGAAGTGGTCTCCCACGAAGCCGGGGTGTCGCTCGAGACGGCGGCGGTTCTGGTGAAGCTAGGCAACGCCATCCGCAACCTTGACGGCTCGCCGCTTGGCGAGGTCGCCTCGACACGGATGTTGATCCTCACCGGCGGCCTCGTCGCCGAAGGGCTCGGCCTACGTAGTGCCGTCCAGTCGGCGATCGTCCAGGTGCTGTCCGACGACCGGGATGTCGTGCGCGCGCTCGGCGAACTCGTCGACGCGGTGTTGCCTCAACAGTGATGGATGATGACCGGTTGGCTCCCAGCAGGTTTCGCTTCCTTGCCAGTTTGGTAGCCGGGCGCTCCATCGAGATCGCGCAGGGTTCGGCCGGCAAAGCTGCTCATACGAACGGTCACGTCATATTCGTCTCGGCCGGCAGTCCCATCGAGATGCAGCGCCGCGAGGTGCTGGTCCAGAGTGCGCTGCTGGGCGCGGGAAGCCTGCACGACCACCTGGTGAAGCGCTTGCGTGGGCGCCCGTCGGTCGCGCGTCGCTACCTCGCCCTCGAAGGGCACCGAGTGCTTGCCGAGCTCGCGCCTCGGATGCCGCTCGCCGCCGCACTTCGGCTCGAACACCAACCGCTCGTCGCGACGGCCGGCGAGTCGCTCGAACTAGCAAGAGGGCGAACGAAATTGACCGATCCGCCAGCGTGGTTCGGTGTCATCAGACCGTCCCAGCTGCGCCCGGCTACACCTGGCCCTGGCGCGCGGGCATCAGACAGCGAACTACGCCTGCGGCTCGATCCGACCAGCGCGCCCGAGCCCGACGACGATGACGACACGGAGCACTCCGCCGAGAGCAAGATCCTGAAACTGTTCGAAACCCCGCTTGCCAACTCACGAGGCCTCGCTGAGTTTCTTCGCACGCTGTTCGGCAATTCACGCGCGCAGGGCAACGATGCTCCCGGTGGCGAGTTGCGGGTGAGCTCCACTCGACGAACCGACGCGCTTGGAAGGAATTCCCGCCCGCTACCAACGCGGATCCACTTCACCGACGACGGCAAGCCAGGCGCTGCAGTGGGAGTCGGCGGGGCCCTACATCCCGAGTGGGACGTGTTCAACGGGCGGTATCGACCCGACTGGTGCCGCGTCATCGACTTCCCATTGACCGTGACCGCCGACGTCTCCACCGGCGATTTCCCGCGGGACAACGTTCTTCGGCGACGCCTGGCCCGCGTCGGGCTCGGGCCGAAAGTCTTGCGCGGCCGTGCCGATGGCGACGAGCTCGACATCGAGGCGCTCATCGACGTGTCCGTCGATCTCCGGTCGGGCTATTCGCCGCCAGAGCACGTCTATCTGGAGCGCCGCAAGCTCGCGCGCAATCTTGGTGTGCTCATCCTGCTCGACGCCTCTGGATCTGCCACCGACAACGATCCCGCCGGCCTTGCCGTCCACGAACACCAGCGCCGGGCGGCAGCCGTACTCGCCGCGACGCTCGAAGAACTCGGCGATCGCGTCGCCGTCCACGCATTCCGGTCGGACGGACGGCACGCCGTCCAACTGCCTGCGATCAAGACCTTTGGGCAACGTTTCGGCTCCGTCGCTCGGGCACGGCTGACCCAACTGCAGCCGGCGTACTACACCCGCCTGGGCGCCGGTATCCGCGGCGCAGGCGAAATACTGAAAACTAGTGCAGGCACACCCAATCGGCTATTGGTCGTGCTCTCCGACGGCTTTCCCTACGATCACGGTTACGAGGGGCGTTATGCAGAAGCCGACACCATGAAGGCCATTGAAGAACTGCGGGCGGACGGCATGGCCTGTCTCTGCCTCTCCATTGGCGCCACTGCTGCCGCCGGCTCGCTCGAACGCGTCTTCGGCTCCGCCAGCTATGCCAGCGCCGCGACGCTGGCCGACTTGAGCCCGGGGATGGACGAGTTATTTGTATCTGCCCTACGGGAGCTCGCTGTGCCACGCGGCTGAATCGGTGCCCGCCCCATCGCGCGATTTCGGCGTGATTGGTTGCGCAGAGCGCGACTGCGCACGCCGAAGTCGCTCAGGAGTCAGCCACGGACCAGCTGCGGATGGCCACGCAATTGCGCGTCACCGGTGAACCGCTCACGCAGAGTGGATTCGGCGTACTCCGAGCGGAACAGTCCCCGCGCACGCAGGATCGGAACGACCTCGTCGACGAATATCTCCAGTCCATCGGGAAACACGTCGGGCATCAGGTTGAAACCGTCGGCCGCACCGGCGAGGAACCATCGCTCGATCGTGTCGGCGACGTCGACGGGCGAGCCGACGATGACCCGATGCCCAGCGCCACTGAATGCACGGAGCGCCGCGCGCAGGGTCAGCCCCTGGCTCTCGATGAGCCGCACCACCGATTCTCGAAAACCCAGCGACGCAGCGAATTCCGCAGGGTCGGAGACACTGCCCAGCAGGCGGGCCGGGACGGGTTCGTCGAGCGGGAGCGCCGACAGGTCTTCGCCGAGTGCCTGCGACAGTCGCTGCAGATCGTGGCCGATCGGCAGCAGCGCGTTCTGCTCGTCGTAGCGGCGCTCGGCTTCGGCCCGCGTACTTCCGATCGTGGTGATCAAACCCGGCAGGATCAACACGTCCTGGCGGCGGCGCCCGTGCGCGACAGCGACGTCCTTGACGTGGCGGGCATGGTCGATGCCTGCGCCCAGGTCCAACTCCGCGCTGAAGACGGCGTCGGCCGCTCGACCCGCGAGTTCCCTGCCTGCCGGCGAGCCTCCGGCCTGCACCAGCAGTGGATGGCCTTGCGCGGAGGGACCCTGGGGCAGCGCGCCCACCACGGTGAAGAATTCGCCGTGGTGGTCAACACCGCGGGTCGACACGTCCGCCGCGTCGCGCCACAACGCCTGCACGACGTCGACGAACTCCGACGCACGCCGATAGCGAGTCGGCCGATCCGGGTAGTCCGCCAGCCCGAAGTTCCCGCCAGCGGCCGGTGAGTACGTGGTGACCACGTTCCACGCGAAGCGCCCGCCAGAAAGCTGATCCAGCGTGAGCAAGCGGTGGGCGAGTTCGACCGGGTCGTTGAAGGTGGATGACAACGTGCCGATGAGCCCGAGGTGGTCAGTCTCGGCAGCCACCGACGCAAGAATCACGCTGGGCTCCAACGCTTGCGACGGCCGCAGCGCCGGGTGATCCCGCAGCGCAGGGCCATCGGCGAGGAAGAGCGCGTCGAGCGTGCCCCGTTCCGCAATCTTGGCCATTCGCACGTAGTAACCGGGATCCGCGAACGCCGTTGGCGGCTGGTCAGTGCGCCGCCACGAACCTGTGTGGATGCCCGTGTTGAGCACGTTGACGTTGAGCACCACCTGCTTGCCGTTCGCGGTCACAGTCGTCCTCCTGGGTTGGGGGCGCCGTCGAAGGCGAGGGCGTGGCCGGACATCTCGGGAGCTGCCAGTGGTGGCAGGTCCAGCCGAGCCCGCAACGTATCGCCGTGCGGTGACTGCAGGAGGCCGCGACGGTGGGCCGCAGGAAGGACCACGTCGAGCACGTCATCCACGGCGTCCGGGTCGAGCCGAAGAATCACACCGACGACACCGGAAGTGCCCGCGAGCCGGTCGAGCGTCGCGGCAATGGATTCGGTGGAACGCACCCTCACCACCACGGGCACCCCGGCGGGAATCCGGGCGCCTGCTTCGACGATCACCAAGTCCGCACCGTTCGACGAGGACGACGTGTCGTCACCCGCGTCGAGCCGCCACACTGGCAGGTCCCCCTGCCGCGAGCCAGGGACGTTCAGTGGCCCGGTGATCGCATATCCGTTGCGGACGTCGGCCCGCCGAATCTGGTTGACGTCAGCGAACATTCCCGTCGCACGGTCGCCCACGATCGACGCCAGCGGCCACGTCCGCCACAACGTGCGGACCGCGTTGACCGCGTGCGCGGTGTGCACCGGGTCGGGCACGGCGCCCGTCCACGTGTCCGAGGCGGCGTTCAGGCCGATCGCGTGATCGAAGTCCAGCGCCAGCCAGCCGACCCTGCCGCGGGCGGCGTGGTCGACCGACACCAACCGCCTTGCGAGGTTGTATGGGTGGTCGCGGTGCGGTGCTGCTGCGACGACCAGGCCGAGCTCGGCGGTATGCCGCGCGGCGACGGTGGCCAGCACCGACGGATCGAGCGCGACCGTCGTTGGGTCGGTCGGCTCACCACGTTCGGCGCCGATCACCCAGTACGTGACACCCGCCGCCTCGAGCCGCCTGGCCAGCGGCGCCACGCCCCGCCGTGGCTGGCTGGGATCGAACACGGACTCGTCGAGGCCGTCGCCGATGAGCTCGACGCCGACCGAGAGGGCAGCCATCGCTCCGACGCTACGTCGCCACCACGGCTGCACAACGGTTGCGCTCACCGGAACTTGAAATACGTTCGGCACCAACAGTTAAGTTGCAGTGAACTATCGGCTTAAAACTCCTAAAGCTAGGAATCATCGACGCCATGCACGCAGGGACATAGCGTTCCGATCCGTGGTGAACTTCGCGTTGCGTCGGCTCGGACAGTCGATCGTCGTGATCGTGCTGGCCTACACGGCGGTGTTCTTCGTGCTCAACGTGCTGCCCGGCGACCCCATCGAACAACAGATCTCGAACCCCGAGAATCCGATCTCCGACGACGACGCCGCCGCGTTGCGCAGTTACTACCGGCTCGACGCACCCGCTGTCGTGCAGTTCGGAGTCTCGGTCAAGCGGCTCTTCTCGGGAGATCTCGGCTACTCCTTGAACAGCGGCCAGAAGGTGTCTCGACTGTTGGCACACGCACTGCCGTCGACGGTGTCGCTGACGACCGTGGCCTTCATCGTCGCCGCGGCGCTCGGCCTGGTGATCGCCCTCCTTGCGGTCTTCGCGCCCTGGTCGTCGGTGCGCGAAATCGCCAGATCCCTGCCGCCCGCCTTCCTGTCCGTTCCGGTATTCGTCACCGGACTCGTTGCCCTGCAAGTGTTCTCATTCAGCCTCGGATGGGTTTCCGCGGTGCAGGACGAAGGGTTGCGGTCCACCGCGTTGGCCGCGCTTCCGTTGGCCCTTCCGGTGGCGGCGCCCATTGCGCAGGTATTGATTCAGGGCCTGAGCAAGGCCGCGGGCCAACCCTACGTCGAAGTGTTGCGCGCCAAGGGTGTCGCGGGAGATCGCATCATCTTCGGCCACCTGCTCAAGAACGGATCGATACCGACGCTGACCATCGTGGCGATCACGGTCGGAGAACTGCTCGCTGGCTCGGTCATCACCGAGACGATCTTCAACCGGACCGGCATCGGCTATCTCACCGAGACCGCGGTACGCAACCAGGACACACCGATCATCCAGGCCGTGGTGATCACCGTCTCGGTCACCTTCGTCGCGATCAACTTCATCGTCGACGTGGTCTATCCGCTCATCGATCCACGCATCGGGCGCGCCGCCGCGACGGCCAAGCTGGGCGCCCGACCACCATCCGACGTCGAGGCGGTGCCCGCATGACAGCCATCAGTGCCGCTCCCGCAGTTGCACTTCCGCGATTTCGGCACCGTATCGGCATCAGCGTGTGGGATCTCCTTCCGCTGTTGTTTCTCGTCCTGGTGGTCGCCATGATCGCCGCGCCGAGCACCGTCGCGCCATACGATCCGTTGCAGGAGAATCCGCACCTTCCGCTGGCCTCGCCGACTCTGGCGCACCCCTTCGGCACCGACTACATCGGGCGCGACTTGTTGAGCCGAGTCATCGCGGGTACGGCGGCGACCATCGCCGGTTCGTTCATCGCGGTGACCATCGGGCTCGTCGTGGGTACCCTGCTCGGGCTGATCGCCGCCTACTTCGGGCGGGCCACCGACAGCATCATCAGCCGGATCGTCGACGTGTTGCTGTCGGTTCCCACCCTGCTGCTGTCCATCACCATCATCGTGGCGCTGGGCTTCGGAACGGTGAACGCTGCGATCGCAGTGGGGGTCTCGTCGATCGCGGTGTTCGCTCGACTTGCCCGTTCCGAGGTGCTGGCCACCCGCAACCTTCCATTCGTCGAGGCCAGCGCACATCTCGGCGCCAGTCACTCGAGACTGCTCTTTCGTCACGTGCTCCCGAACTCGTATTCGGCCGTGCTGTCGCTAGCGGCGCTGCAGTTCGGCACGGCCATTCTGGCGATCGCGTCGCTGAGCTTCCTCGGCTACGGCGCACAACCACCCGAACCGGAGTGGGGCCTGTTGATCTCGGAAGGCCGCAACTACATCAACTCGGCTCCTGGGTTGGTGCTGTTCCCATCCCTCGCCATCGTGCTGACCGTCATGAGTCTCTCGAGGTTGGCGCACATCGTCCGTAGAAAGGTCGGTTGACGTGAGTTCTCCAGCGTTGCTGTCGGTTTCGAAACTGAGTATCGAGTACCGTTCCGTCCACCACAACTCCGTAACCGTGCCCGTGGTGCGCGGTGTTTCCTTCGACGTTCAGTCCGGCAAAGTGCTCGCGGTCGTCGGTCAGTCCGGTTCCGGCAAGTCCACCATCGCCAGGGCGCTACAAGGGCTGCTGCCCGACAACGGTCACGTCACCGCGGGCCGCATCGAGTTACACGGCAACGAGGTGACCCACCTGCCCCAGCGGGAATGGCGCGGACTGCGCGGCGCGCGGATCGGGTTCGTACCGCAGGACCCCCTTGGCTCGCTCGATCCGCTTCAGCGCGTGGGGAATCAGGTCGCCGAGGTGCTCACCGTGCACCGCATCGCCGATCGGCGAGTCGCCCGCGAGCGCGCGATCGAACTCCTCGACCGCGTCGGCATTTCCGAGCCACGGCGACGCGCCGATGACTACCCGCATCAACTGTCCGGTGGCCAACTGCAACGCGTACTCATTGCGACCGCCATCGCGGGCGACCCCGACCTGCTGATCGCCGACGAACCTACGAGCGCCCTCGACGTCACCGTGCAGCAGCGCATCCTCGAACTGCTCGACGAGCTGCGCCGCGAGCGGGGTCTTGGCGTCGTCTTCATCACTCACGACCTCGCGCTGGCCGAGCACCACAGCGACGACGTGGTGGTACTGCGCGACGGTGAACTCCGGGAATCGGGACCGACCAAGACGGTGCTCGTCGCCCCGCGTGACGACTACACCCGGCAGTTAATCAACGACGCTCCAGCCCTCTCGCCAGACAAGTACCTGCAGTCGGAGCCACCGAGTCCCACCGAACTCGATGTACCGATCCTCCAGGTCAGCGGACTGGTGAAGGCCTTCGGAGACACCCGCGCGCTCGACGATGTCTCGTTCGACGTGAAGCGGGGCAGCATCCACGCGCTGGTCGGCGAGTCCGGCTCCGGAAAGACCACCGCCGCAAGGGTGCTCGCCGGACTCACTGACTTCGAATCCGGAACCGTACGCGTCGACGGAGAACTGCGCGGCCCGCACACGCCGTTTGGAGTGGCGCAGCAACGCGTACGGGCGCGAACGCTGCAAATGGTGCACCAGAATCCGCTCGCTGCGCTGGACCCCCGGATGTCCGTCGGCGAGGCCATCGGAGAACCGTTGCGGATCAACGGCATCGGGTCCCGACGCGAACAACGCGCCGAGGTCGAGCACGCGCTCGACCGGGTCGGGTTGCCGCTCGCGTTACGCGAGCGCAAACCCGGAGAAGTGTCGGGCGGGCAGCGCCAGCGCGTCGTGTTGGCCAGGTCGCTGGTTCTGCATCCACCGATCCTCGTGCTCGATGAGCCCACCTCCGCGCTGGACGTCACCGTGCAGTCCCAGGTGGTGGACCTGCTCATCGAGTTGCAGCGCGACCTCGGATTGACCTACCTGTTCATCTCGCATGACTTGAGCCTGGTGCGTCAGATCGCCGATCACGTCAGCGTGCTCGAGCACGGACGACTGGTGGAGACGGGCCCAGTGGCCACAGTCTTTGCCACGCCGGCCGCGCCGTACACCCGCCGGTTGCTCGACGCCGTTCCCGGCGCACCGGTACGGGCCGCGTGAGCACGAGACGAAGGGTCGTCGCCGCACTCGCGGCGGTCGTGGTCGTCACCGGCACGCTGGTGAGCTGCAGCGACCGCACGGTGACAGCGCAGCCGGAAAACGGCCACCGCGGCGGCGATCTCGTCTACCTGGATGCAGAAGCCCCTGCTTCACTGCAGATCCAGGTGAGTTACTGGCAGAACAGCCTGTTGAAGGACCAGTTGCTCGATCGGTTGATCTACCAGGATCCAAAGACCTTCGAATTCGTACCGTGGATAGCGGAGAAGTGGACGGTCGACGATTCGAAGACCGCCTACGAGTTCACCATTCGTGACGGAGTGACGTACAGCAACGGCCAGCGTCTCGACGCCGAGTCGGTGCGCCGAAACCTCGAATGGGAAGCGAACGGCGACAAGCCCAAGGGCATTACGCGCAACGTCTACTTTCCCAAGGTCGAGTCCGTCACCGCCGACGAAGCGCGCCGCACCGTGCGCGTCAAGCTCGCCAAGCCGTACGCACCATTTCTTGCCGTGCTCTCACTCAACACCTCGGGCCTGGTCGCCGACGCCACCATCGACGCCACCAAGGAGCAGCAGTCGGTAGTCACCAACCTCATCGGTTCGGGCCCGTTCTACGCAGCATCGGAGGTTCCGGACAAGAAGATCGTGCTTGCGAAGCGCCGCGGGTACGGCTGGGCGCCGGCCACCGCGCCACATCAGGGCGAGGCGTATCTCGACACGATCACCGTCATTCCCGTTACGGAGGACAGCGTGCGTGTCGGCGCACTGCGCGCCGGGCAAGCCGACGCGATTCGGTACACCCAGCCCCCCGACGAGCGACTACTGCAGCGGGAGGGCTTCGAGGTCCTCGGCCTCCGCACCCCCGGTTTGTCCAACACGCTCGACATTCGCCAGACCGCGCCGTTCATGCGAGATATCAACGTGCGCAAGGCAATCGGGTTCGGCATCGATCGCGATGAGATCCTGAGCACGCTTTACAGTGACAACTGGAAACCGGCACAGAACATCGTCACGCGGGGTTTTCCGGGTTACACCGACCGCAGCGACGCCGTGCGCTTCGACCCGGCCGAGGCGGTTCGGCTCCTCGAGGCCTCCGGCTGGACTCAGCGCGACGGTGACGGCTTTCGCGTCAAGGACGGCCACCTGCTGTCGGTGAAGATCTACGTCGACGTCTACGACCACACCTCCAAGCCGATGTATGAGTTGATCCAGCGTCAACTCCGGCGGATCGGCATCGATCTGGTGATCCGGCAGACCGACTTCGCGAACTATCCGTCGGCCAGCGTCGAGGACTCGGTCGGCCTGCGCCGCAACGGTTGGCCGACCGCCGACCCCGTCCGGCTATGGCAGAACTACGGCAGCAAGTTCGGCGACATGTATGCCCTGCACGGCGCGGATCCGGAAATCGACCGGCTGCTGGATGCCCAGATCAGCGCTACCGATCCGACCGAAAGGCTGCGAATCTTGGCGCAGTACAACGATTACGTCATCGACAACGCGTATACCGTTCCACTGCTTGAGGATACGCAGATCTTCGCGGTCGCCCCGCGGGTGAAGGGCTTCGCCAACGCCGCGAACTCCGTGCCATGGTTTTACGACGCTTCGATCGACGACACCCAACCGGGAAGGGACTGAACCCACGTGACCATCGAATCCCCCGCATCCCCGCTCCACGAGCACGCCGGCGGCTCGCTCGACGAGGTGCTCGCACAGCTCGCGGCCGACTACCGGCGTCGACTGGACGACGGTGGATCCGAACCACCCGGGCTGGGTCTGCAGCTGGTGCGCGAACACCGGCTGGGCGCCGTCCGGCTCGCCTCCGAACTCGGCGGCGCCGGCTACTCGGTGTCCGAGTTCTTCGACTTCGTCGTCGCCCTTGCCACAGCCGACCCCGACCTTGCCCACATCCTGCGGGTGCACTTCTCATTGACCGAGGAAGTGCAGCGGGTGCCTCCGCGCGCCATCAACGCGCGGCTGATCGCGTTGATCGCCGAAGGAAGTTTGATCGGTGGAACGAGTTCGGAGCTCAGCAGCAAGCAGGTCGGCGGCCAGGTCTACGACACCACACTCCGCGCCGGTACTGACGGGCTGCGGTTGAACGGGCGCAAGTTCTACAGCACCGGTGCGCAATTCTCCGACTACTTGCGCGTCAGTGCGCAGGACGACGCGGGATCGCCCGTGGCTGCGGTGATTCCCGTGGACCGGCCCGGAATCGTGCACGCCGACGACTGGGACGGCGTTGGGCAACGCCATACCGGAAGCGGCACAACCATCTTCACCGACGTTCGCGTGGGCGCCGACGAAGTGATCGCGCTGGGAACCAGCATCGGTGTGGACAGGGCGCGGGGCGCACTGGTCCAGCTGTACCTCCACGCGATCGCCGCAGGCATCCTGCGTTCCGTCGCCGCGGAGGCCGCCGCGGTGGTGCGCAATCGTCACCGCTCTTACACGTTCGCCACGGCCGATTCGCCTGCGGCGGACCCACAGTTGCTCGCTATCGTCGGCGAGCTCGACGCGACCGCGTTCGCGGCTCACGCGCTGATCCGCGGTGCGGCAGCCGAACTCGCGCCGGCACTCGACGCCGCGCGAGCGACGGGGATCGACCCCGAACTCGAAGCCCGTGCGTCCATCGCGGCTGCGCGGGTGAAGGTCGCACTCGAACCGACCGCGCTGACCGCCGCCACGCGCATCTTCGACGTCGGCGGCGCGTCGTCGGTGCGCGCGTCGGCCCACCTGGACCGGCACTGGCGCAACCTACGCACGCTGTTCTCCCACAACCCGACGGTCTACAAGGCGCGGGTGCTCGGCGAGCTGGCCGTCAACGGTTCGACGCTGCCCGACTCGTCCTTCTTTTGACGCGAGGGCAAGCCGAGCCGCTCGAGCTGAGCCCGCAGCACGTGTCTGCCCGACAACGAGTGCGGCCCCGCCAGCCGGGCAAGCACCCGGTCGGTCCACCGGCCCGGCAAACCGTGGCGGGTGTTGTAGTCGGCCAACCGCACGTCGAGCGTTGCGTCGACGTCGCCGTAGCGACTGATGACCGTCACGACCTAGTGGCGCCTACGAGTGGTGCCTCGGTGCCCAGATTCTCGGGTCGAATGGACCGATGGCCTTCCACCTCCGCAGCGATGCGCTCCAGCCGCTCCAGGTGAGTGGCGCCGAGTTCGACGCCTGCCGCGGCGACGTTCTCGCGCACGTAGTCCGGATGGCGGGTGCCTGGAATTGGCACCACGTCGTCACCGCGCGACAGCACCCATGCCAGCGCCACCTGGCCGGGCTGCACGCCGAGTTCGGCGGCGACGAGCGCCACCGCATCCGCCAACAATCGGTTCCGCTCGAAGGCTTCGTCCGCGAACCGGGGATGCGCTCGGTGGGTGGCGCTGACGTCGTCAAGGCTTCGGATCCGCCCCGACAACCAGCCTCGCCCCAGCGGTGAGTACGGAACGATCCCGATGCCGAGCTCGCGGGCGAGCGCCACCGTCCCGTCCTCGATGTCCCTGGTGAACAACGACCATTCGTTCTGGATCGCGGTGATCGGATGGACGTCGTGCGCCCGACGCACGGTGTCCAGCCCGGGCTCCGACAGTCCGATGAACCGCACCTTGCCCGCTTCGACGAGTTCGGCGAGCGCGCCGACGGTGTCCTCGATGGGCACTTCGGGGTCGACACGGTGAAGGTAGTACAGGTCGACGTGGTCCACTCCGAGCCGACGAAGCGAACCCTCGATGGCGGACCGGACGTATTCCGGCCGTCCGTCCAAGGCGCGCGGATTGGTGTCCCTGTCCAGGGTGTTGCCGAACTTCGTGGCGATGGTCAGTGCGTCCCGACGGCCACGGATCGCGCGGCCCAGCAACAGTTCGCTGAACTCGGGTCCGTAGATGTCAGCGGTATCGATCAGCGTGACCCCGGAGTCGATTGCCGCATCGACTACGGCTCTTGCCTGCTTCTCATCATCGGCTTCGGCCGACGCGCGGAAGCTCATGAAGCCGAGGCCGATGGCCGATACGACGGGCCCGGCCGCGCCGAGGCGGCGCGAGGGAAGCTGTGTCATGTGTCAATCCTGCTCTGTCAGTAGTGGTTAGGAACCGAGGAAGGGTTGGCCGGAGATCATCTCGGACTAACCTGGTCCATCCACCGTCGGCGAATGGGTGGCAGCGAACAACACCGTCGAGCTACCAAGATGCTGCAGCCCTACTTAATCGACAGGTTCGGCTGTGAACGCGCAGTTTTCGTTTACCGAACTCGTAGCTGTCGATGCTTGATCTCGCCAGCCAACGGACCGACCATCGTCGAATGACGACGAGCGAACTGGAGTCGAGGCGCCTCGGACACGCGGGGCCACAGGTGACCGTGCTGGGGTTCGGCGCGATGGAGCTGCGCGGCACGCCACATCGCAATCCCCGGCCGCTCGACGAAGAAGTCGCCGCGGCCGTGCTCCACGCCGTGTTGGACGAGGGCATCACGTTCATCGACACTTCCATCGACTACGCGCTGAGCGAAGAACTCATCGGTCGTCATCTCCAATCACGCCGCGACGAGTACGTGCTCGCCTCGAAGGCCGGCTGTCCCTTGGACTTTCGACCCGACGCTCCGCCAGGTCCACTGCCGCACGACTACTCGGCCACCAACATCAGGGCGGGCGTCGAACAAAGCCTGCGACGGCTGCGCACCGACCGACTGGACCTGCTGCAGTTGCACATCAGCCCGGCCCTGGAGGTGATCCGCCGGGAGCACGTCGTCGAGACGCTCCTCGCGCTGCGCACCGAAGGCAAGATCCTCGCATTCGGCGTGTCCTCGACCCTGCCGAACGTCGACGATCATCTGGAACTAGAGGGGGTCACCGCGCTACAGGTGCCGTACTCCGCACTGGAACGAGAGCTGGAGAGCCGCATCGAATTGGCCGAGCGGCGCGGTGTCGGCGTCATCGTGCGCGGCGGGGTGGCCCAAGGCGGCAAGCGCGACAAGCACGACTCGGCCGGTCGGCCGGTCACCTGGGCTGCCACCGGGTTGGATGACTTGCGAGACGGCGAAACGCAGCAGGGCTTTCTCCTGCGATACGCGATTACGACGCCGGGCGTCACGACCGTCATCGCAGGCACTGCCAACCCCGACCATCTCCGCGCGAACGCGCAGACCGCCCGTCGCGGTCCGCTCCCAGCGGACGTCTACGCCGAGGCCCGACGCAGGCTGGACGTGGCCGGACTTACATCCGCGGTGATTCCTGGAGCGGTGGCGCACTAAAAAGCCAGTACACGGGGAGTTTCGCCGACCGTCCGCAACGCGGCGTCGGCGGTGCGCAGCGCGCCGCCGTGGAACCATTGGATGCGTTGACTCGTGAACTCCTCGTGGAGCGGCACCTCATCGCCTGGGGTGCGTGCAGCGCGGAGCTGTTGCGGCTGACGGTCCTCCAACCCGCCGCCGCCCAATGGATGAGGTCGCGAATGCTGCTCATAGTCACGCCACGGCCCGTGGGAGGCGCGTAATGCTCGACTTTCGCCGAATGACGCTCCTTGCGGACTTGGCCGACCTTGGTTCGGTGACTGCCGTGGCGGAGCGGCGTGGGATAACGAGTTCGGCCGTCTCACAGCAGCTTCGAGTGCTGGAGCACGAAGTCGGCGCAATCCTCTTTCGACGCGAGGGGCGAACCCTGGGCTTGACCCGCAGCGGCCACGTGCTCGTCGACCACGTCCGGCGCGTACTGACCGCCGTCGATGAGGCAATGAGCGCTGTCGCCGCCACCCGGGACCGCACGTCCGGTCAAGTCGCGATCGCCACCTTCAACATGGGCATCCCGACATTGGCCGCCCCCTTGATGCAGCGACTGAGCACAGAGGAGCCGGACCTTCGCATAGCGGTTCAACAGGAAACCAGTGCCGATTCACTGCGACTGCTCCGACAGGCGGAGGTCGACGTAGCGATCATCTGCCAATACGACTTTCTCGGCGAAGAGGTACTCGGCGGCCTCTCAGCCGAACCATTGCTGTTCGAGCCCTTGGTCCTACTCGCGCCGACGCAGGCGCACATGCGCATTCGGGCAGGCGGGCTCGCCGCCCTGTCTGAGGGCCAGTGGATCACCGGGCCACAGCACTCGGGATTGGACGCTGCGCTGGTCCGTGCAGGAGAGCACGCCGGCTTCACCCCGCAGGTGAAGCATCGCTTGATCGGGGCACAGAACATTTGCGACCTCGCCGCAGCCGAAACGGCGTCGGCGATCGTGCCGCGGTTGTCCGTGCCACGCAGGCTCGAGGGCCTGATCGCCGAAGGCCCGAACATCGGTGGGCGCACCATCAGTGCCGTGGTGCGGGCCGGGCGACAGAGTGACCCGAACGTCGCGCTGGTCCTTCGTACTCTGCACGCCATCGCCTCCGAGGCGGCACCCGTCGCGGCGGGTGAACCGCTCGGCGTAGCGTCGTAGCAAGTGCTGCGTCGGCAGTCATAAACACGATGTGCGGCATGATCTTTGGTTCATGGCAAGGTAAACCATTGGACCATGGGGTGCCCGTGCTTATGGTGCGCTGACAAGCCCATCAAGGAGTGAATACGTGTCCCGTCCCCGGCTGATCCTCAATGCCTTCACGATGAACACCGCCACGCACGTCTCTTACGGATCGTGGCGCAATCCGGACACGCGCAGCGTCGAGTTCGACCAGCTCGACGCGTGGGTCGAGCTGGTGCAGCTGCTCGAACGCGGAAAATTCGATTCCATCTTCTTCGCCGACGTCGTCGGCCTCTACGACGATTACCGCGGCGGCTGGGACACCTACCTCCGCGAGGGACTGCAGATACCGAACCACGACCCGTCGGCGATCGTGTCGGCGCTGGCGCTTGTCACCGAACACCTAGGCCTCGTCATCACGAGTTCCGTCCTGCAAGACCATCCCTTCTCCTTCGCACGCAAGATCTCGACGTTGGACCACGCCTCGAAGGGACGCATCGGCTGGAACGTCGTCACCAGTGCGCTCAGTAACTCGGCGCGAAACTTCGGCCTGCTCGAACGGGAGGAGCACGACGAGCGCTACGTGTGGGCCGAGGAATACACCGAAGTGGTCTACAAGTTGTGGGAGGGCTCGTGGGACGACGGTGCGCTCGTCAGGGATCGGGAGCGCGGCATCCACGCCGACCCAGACCGAGTACACAAGATCAATCACGTGGGCACTCGCTACCGGGTCGAGGGTCCGCATCTCAGCTTCCCATCGCCACAACGAACACCGGTGCTCTTCCAAGCCGGAAGCTCCTCTGCGGGAAGGGCCTTCGCGGCACGTCACGCCGAAGGCGTCTTCATCAACTCAGCGTCACCCGAAGGCGCCCGCAAGGTCATCGACGACACCAGGGCCAAGGCCGTCGCCGCGGGTCGTCGCCGCGATGACATCAAGTTCTTCCAAGGGCTCTCGTTCGTGGTCGGGTCGACTGAGGCGGAGGCACGGGCGAAGGCAGCCGAACACGACGAGTACCTGAGCATCGACGGGCTCATCGCCCACCGCAGCGGCGGCATCGGCATCGATCTCGGCGGTCTCGATCACGAAACCCCTATCGGCGACCTCGCAGCCCATGTGCAGGGCACGCGCAGCACCATCGAGGCGCTCATTGCGGCCGCTCCGCCGGGAACCAATCCGACCATCGCAGACCTGATCCGGCAGCAGCAGGAAGCCACCCGGATCGTCGGTACCCCGGAGCAGATCGCCGATGCCTTGGAGCTTTGGCAGGACGCGGGTGTCGACGGACTGAACATCCGTTACATCACCACACCAGGCACGTTCGCCGAGTTCATCGAACACGTGGTCCCCGAATTGCGGCGGCGCGGACTAGCCCAGAGCGAATATCGGCCCGGTACCCTTCGCGAGAAGTTATCGGGAGCGGAAGCTCATCTGCCGCAACGGCATCCGGCGCGACAGTGGCGGGGTGCGTTCGGCTCCCCCGTGATTTCGGCGTGCTCAGTGGCGCTGGACGCAACTCCGCACGCCGAAAACCCTAAAGGCCCAGCGATTTCGCGATCATCACCTTCATGACCTCGCTGGTGCCCGCGTAGATGCGAGCGACCCGGGCATCGGTGTACAACCGGGCGATTGGGTACTCCATCATGTAGCCGTACCCGCCGAACAGCTGCAGGCAGCGGTCCACCACCCGCTGTTGCATCTCGGTGCAGAACAGCTTGACGCGGGCGGCGTCGGCGCCAGGCAGGTCGCCGTCGACGTGCAACGCGATGGCGCGGTCGAGCATCGCCTGGCCGGCCTCCACGTCGGTCGAGCACGCGGCGAGTTCGAACTTCGTGTTCTGGAAGGACGCCACAGGCGTCCCAAAAGCCTTGCGGTCCTTGGTGTAGTCGATTGCGGCGGCGATCGCGGAACGCGCCTGTGCCACCGACCCGACGGCCACGGTCAGCCGCTCCTGGGACAGGTTGTGGCCGAGGTAGCCGAACGCCTCGTCCTGCTCCCCCAACACGTTGGCGGCAGGGACGCGCACGTCGACGAACGAGAGTTCGGCGGTGTCCTGGACCTTGCAGCCCATCTTGTCGAGTTCCCGCCCGCGGGTGAAGCCGGGCATGCCGTCCTCCACGACGAAGAGCGTCAGTCCCTTGCGCCGGTTGTCCGGATCCGTCGACGTGCGGGCCACCACGATCACCAAGTCGGCCTGCATGCCGCCGGTGATGAATGTCTTGGCGCCGTTGACGATCCAGTCGTCGCCGTCCTGCACCGCGGTGGTGCGCATCCCGGCCAGGTCCGAGCCCGTGCCCGGCTCGGTCATCGCGACGGCCGTCAGCAGCGTGCCCGCGGCAAGTCCGGGGAACCAGCGCTTCCGTTGCTCGGAGTTCGCGTAGTGGAGGAAGTACGGCAGGATTACCTCGAGTTGAGTTCGCACCGTGGACAGGGTGACCAGCGCGCGCGCCGCCTCCTCCTGCATCACGACGTTGAACCGGTAGTCGGGGGCACCGCCGCCGCCGTACTCCTCGGGGATCGCCATCCCGAGCATGCCGAGCGAGCCCATCTGCTCGAACACCTCGCGGGGCATGCGGCCGCCCTTCTCCCACTCGGGATAGTGCGGGACCACTTCCTTCTCGATGAAGTCGCGCGCCAACTCGCGGAACGCTTCGTGATCTTCGGTGAACAGGTCCCGGCGCACGGCGCCTCCTTAGCTCTAAGCGATGAGTTCGACTAGCGTGGCGTTGGCGGTCCCGCCGCCTTCACACATGGTCTGCAGTCCGTAACGAATTCCGTTGTCCCGCATGTGATGAATCATTCGGGTCATCAGCACCGCGCCAGAAGCGCCCAGCGGATGACCCAGCGCAATCGCACCACCGAGCGGGTTGAGCTTCGCCTCGTCAGCGCCCGTCTCCGCCAGCCATGCGAGTGGCACCGGTGCGAACGCCTCGTTGACCTCGAAGACGCCGACCTCGTCGAGGCCGACGCCGGCCTTGTGCAGCACCTTCTCCGTCGCGGGGATCGGCCCCGTGAGCATGAGCACCGGATCGGCGCCGGTGACCGCCCCTGCGCGATACCGCACCAGCGGGGTCAGGCCGAGTTGCACGGCGTGGGCCGCGGTCATCACCATCAACGCCGCCGCCCCGTCGGAGATCTGCGACGAGTTGCCAGCATGGATCACACCGTCATCGGCGAACGCCGGCTTCAGCCCGGCCAACTTCTCGACGGTGGTACCCCTGCGGATGCCCTCGTCATCGGTCACGATGCCACCGTCGACGAAGACCGGCATGATCTGGTCGGTGAACGCACCGGAGTCCTGCGCAGCTGCGGCCCGCGCGTGGGACTGCGCGGAGTACTCGTCCAGCCGAGTGCGAGAGAAGTCCCACTTCTGCGAGATGAGCTCAGCGGAGATGCCCTGGTTGAACGCGAAACCGTCATACCGCGCAAGAGCTTTCGGGCCGTAAGGCTGGCCGGAGGCGCGCGCCGATCCCAGCGGAACCCGGCTCATCACCTCGACGCCGCCAGCGACCACGACGTCCTGCTGACCCGACATCACGGCTTGGACGGCGAAGTCGAGCGCCTGCTGACTGGATCCGCATGCCCGGTTCACCGTGGTGCCGGGGATGTGCTCGGGCCAGCCCGCGGCAAGCACCGAATACCGCCCGATGTTGCTCGACTGGTCGCCGACCTGGGAGACGCATCCCCACACGACGTCGTCGACGACATTCGGGTCGACGCCGGTGCGTTCGACGAGCTCGTTGAGCACGAGCGCGGAAAGGTCGGCGGCGTGCTGCTCGGACAAGCCGCCGTTGCGCTTGCCGACGGGCGTGCGCACGGCTCCGACGATGACGGTCTCCCGCATTACTTCTGCTCCTCATCGATCTGGGCTGACGGTGTGTACAGGGCCCATGCCCCAGTGAACTCCGCATCGCGCTTGGCGGCGAACGCGGCGTAGGCCTCTGCGGAATCTGCGGTGGCGAAGTTGCCCGGTTGCGCCCTGGCTTCGTTGGCCAGTGCTTCGCGGAGGGTGGCCACGGCGCCGTCGTTGAGCAGCGCCTTGCTCTGCGCCAGCGCGAACGGCGGGCCCGCCGCCAGTCGGCCTGCGAGGTCGTCGACGAATGCGTCGACATCTTGGGCCGGCTTTATCCACGTGACAAGGCCGAGCGCGTGGGCTTCCGCGGCGTCGATCATGTCCGCCAGCAAGACCAAGCGCTTGGCGTGCTGGAGTCCGACTAGCTTGGGCAGCAGCCATGACCCGCCGAGGTCGACGGAGAGCCCGCGCTTACTGAAGATCTGGCAGAACCTTGCTTCCGGAGTCGCGACCACGAAGTCGCAGCCCAGCGCAAGGTTCCAGCCCGCACCGACGGCGACGCCGGTGACCTTCGCGATGGTCGGCACGGCGAGCTCGTGCAGGGCGAGCGCGACGTCGGTGAGCCTGTCCAGTTTGTACCGCGGGTGAACCTGCTCGCCGGTGCCGATGTCGGCGCCCGAGCAGAACGCGCCGCCAGCTCCGGTGATGACGAGCGCGCGAAGTTCGTGGTCGCGCTTGGCGGTTCGCAACGCGTCAGCCAGTTCCACCCACAGCTGCGCATCGAGCGCGTTCTTGCGGTGGGGCCGGTTCAAGGTCAGCGTGCGCACGCCGTCGGAATCGGACGACAACAGCACCTGTGGCTCGGTCATCGGTAGGCCGGGCCGATCACGCCGTCCGCACGCAGCTGGGCGAGTTCGGTTGCGCCGAGCCCCAACTCGCCGAGCACCTTGTCGGTGTGCTGGCCCAGCCCGGGGACGTCACCCATGGGCGCCTCGTATCCGGCGATCACCGGAGGCGGCAGCAACGCGGGGATGTCGCCCTTCGTCGAGCCGACGGTGCGCCAGCGGTCCCTCGCCGTGAGCTGCGGGTGTACGACGACCTCGCTCGGTCGGTTGTACCGGGAGTTGCCGATCCCGGCGTCGTCAGCGGTCTTCTGAATGTGCGCGAGATCGTGCCGAGCACACCAGGATCCGATGGCTTCGTCGAGCACGTCGCGGTGCGCACAGCGGTCGGCGTTGGTACTCAGCCGTGGGTCGTCGGCCAGGTCGGGCCGGTCGATGATCTCCCTGGCCACCCGTTGCCATTCACGATCGTTGGTCGTGCCGAGCACCACCGTCTGACCATCGCGGGTCGGAAACGCCCCGTAGGGGGCGACGGCGGGTGAACTCACGCCGAGCGGTTGCTGGTCGATGCCCGAATGTTGGGTGTAGGTCAGCGCGTAACCCATGACGTCGGTCATGACATCGAAAAGGCTGAGCTCGACGGCCGGTGCCGTGAAGTCGGTGCGGCCACCCCGTGCGACGAGCAAAGCGAGGATCGAGATCGCCGCATACAACCCCGTAGTGAAATCGGCCATCGCAGGCCCGGGCTTCGCGGGCATGCCGGGATAGCCGGTAATTGCGCAGGACCCCGACTCCGCTTGCACCAGAAGGTCATACGCACGCTTGTGCGAGATCGGTCCCCCGGGTCCGTATCCGTCGATCTCGACGGGGATCACGGTCGGATGGCGCTCGGCGAGGTCGGCGGGGGCGAGCCCCATGCGCGCCGTCGCTCCCGGTGCGAGATTCGACACGAACGCGTCGGCCCCGTCGAGCAGTCGGTGCAACAGCTCGAGGCCTGCCGGAGCCTTGGTGTTGAGCGTGACCGATTCCTTGCCGCGGTTGCACCACACGAAGTGTGCGGCAAGGCCACCCGGTCCGTTGACGACGTCGTCGTAGTCGCGGGCGAAGTCGCCACCGTTGGGATGCTCCACCTTGATCACGCGGGCCCCGAGGTCGCCGAGCACCCTGGTGCACATCGGGGCGGCCACCGCCTGCTCCATTGCGACGATGGTGATTCCGGCAAGTGGTGCCGGACCGGCCATCAGTAACTCCTTGGCAGGCCGAGCACGTGGCTGCCGAGGAAGTTGAGGATCATCTCCTGGCTCACGGGCGCGATCTTCATCAGCCGCGACTCGCGGAAGAACCGGGAGATGTTGTACTCCTCGGAATACCCCATGCCTCCGTGCGTCTGGAGGGCCCGGTCGGCAGCGTCGAATCCAGCGTCGGCACAGAGGTATTTGGCCATGTTGGCCTCGCGTCCGCAGGCCTTGCCGTTGTCGTACAGCCAGGTGGCCTTGCGCAGGATCAACTCGGCGGCGTCGAGGCGGGCCAACGAGTCGGCCAGCGGGAACTGGATGCCCTGATTCTTGCCGATGGGCCGGTCGAACACCACGCGTTCGTTGGCGTACTTGACCGCCCGGTCCAACGCCACCCGACCGATGCCCAGCGCCTCGGCGGCAATCAGCATCCGCTCCGGGTTCAGGCCGTGCAGGATGTAGCTGAAACCCTTGCCCTCCTCGCCGATTCGGTCTTCGACGGGCACCCGCAGGTCATCGATGAACAACTCGTTGGAGCTCACCGCGTTGCGCCCCATCTTCTTGATCGGGCGGATGTCGACGTGAGCGCGGTCGAGGTCGGTGAGGAACAGCGACAACCCATCGGTCTTCTTGGTGACTTCGTCGTAGGGGGTCGTTCGGGTCAGCAGCAGGATCTTCTCGGACTCGAGCGCCTTGGAGATCCACACCTTGCGGCCGTTCACCACGTAGTGGTCGCCGTCCCGCTTGGCGAAGGTGGTGATCCGCGAAGTATCAAGTCCGGCACCGGGTTCGGTGACACCGAAGCAGACGTGCAGGCTTCCGTCGACGATCCGCGGCAGCGTCGCCGCCTTCATCTCGTCGGAGCCGAACACCACCACCGGCTGCATGCCGAAGATCGACAAGTGGATGGCGCTGGCCGCGTTCATGGCACCACCCGAGCGAGCGACCTCCTCGGCCAGGATGGTCGCCTCGGTGATGCCCAGCCCGTGGCCGCCGTACTCCTCGGGGATGGTCATGCCGAGCCAGCCGCCGGATGCGATGGCGTCGTAGAACTCCTGCGGGAATTCGTGCGCCTGATCCTTCTCCATCCAGTACTGGTCGTCGAACTTCGACGCCAACTCGGCGACGGATTTGCGGATCAGCTCTTGATCCTCGGTCAGCTCGAAGTTCATCCCGCCCGTCACTGCACTCTCCTACACGTCGAAAAACACTCGTAGACAGCCGAGTTCGCCGGTGCGCTCACATGCCTACGCACCGGCGCCCTCGAACCGCCGTACTAACTTACTTGTCAGTCTTTGTTGCCGGTCAGTTCCTTGGCAGCAGCCGCGAAGTCCGAGAAATTGGCCTTGGCGTGGTCGTGCTTGGACAGGGCTTGGATGGATACGTCGTGACCTTCGGCGGACTTGCGCAGCGAACCGATGGTGGCCTGTTCCTTGGTGATGTGGGTGAACGGGTCCCAGTGGTACCAGCGCATGGCGTTCTCGTAGGTCATCTTGTTGATGTCGGCATCGGGCACGTCGTACTTCTTGAGCACCGCGTCGAGTTCCTCGGGCGCATCCGGCCACATCGAGTCGCTGTGCGGGTAGTCCGCCTCCCAGCAGATGTTGTCGGTACCGATCTGATCGCGCAGTTCCACCCCGACCGGATCGGAGATGAAACAGGTCAGGAAGTGATCACGGAACACCTCGCTGGGCTTCTGCTTGCCGAAGTCCTGACCGGTCCACGTGGAGTGCATCTCGTAGGTCCGGTCCGCACGATCGAGGAAGTACGGGATCCAGCCGGTGCCGCCCTCGGACAACGCGATCTTGAGGTCCTTGTACTTCTTGATCGGCGCCGACCACAACAGATCCGCCGCGGCCTGCACGATGTTCATCGGCTGCAGCGTGATCATCACGTCCATCGGCGCATCCGGGGCGGTGATGGCCAACCGGCCCGACGAGCCGATGTGCACGTTGAGCACGGTGTCGGTGTCCACCAGCGCCTTCCACAGCGGATCCCAGTACTCGTTGTGGAAGCTCGGATACCCCATCGCCGACGGGTTCTCACTGAACGTCAGCGAATGCACCCCGCGCTTGGCGTTGCGCCGCACCTCGGCCGCACACGCCTCGGCATCCCAGATCACCGGCAACGTCATCGGGATGAACCGGGCCGGGTAAGCCCCACACCACTCCTCGACGTGCCAGTCGTTGTAGGCCTGCACCAACGCCAGCGAGAACTCGTGATCCTCGGTGGCGAACAACCGGCCCGCGAACCCCGGGAACGACGGAAAGCACATCGAGCCCAGGATGCCGCCGGCATTCATGTCCTTGACCCGCTCGTCGACCTTGTAACAGCCGGGGCGGATCTCGTCGAGCCCCTGAGGCTCGATGCCGTACTCCTCCTTCGGACGACCGGCCACCGCATTGAGCGCGACGTTGGGAATGACGATGTCGCGGAACTGCCAGGTATCCGAACCATCGGCGTTGTGCACCAACTGCGGGGCGTCGTCGATGTACTTCTTGGACAGGTGATTCTTGAACATGTCAGGCGGCTCGACAATGTGGTCATCGACGCTGATCAGGATCATGTCGTCCTTGTTCACAGGCGTTCCTTTCGTATGACTGCGTGACACCCTTGGGAACCAGCCTAGTTCCGACCTTGTTCTCTACTTAGGGAAACTAGCCTCTCACGTTACGAGAATCAATGTCCGCAGCCCAGTCAAAGCCGCTCGAACCAGCGTCTTTGGCCGTCGCTCGCCGATTTCGAAGGCCTGGACGTGGTCCTGATCGGGTCGCTTCCATTGACGATTCACGCAAGAAGTGGAAATCTGTTGGTCAGAATATGAGAATATGATTCTCATAGCCGAGAGCCACCCACCGATCTTGACAGGAGTACGCCCGTGCGAGTCGCCCCGTTGCCGCTCGAAGACTGGGATGACGCCGTGTTGGGCGCGCTCAAGGCGATGCCTGAGGAGCGCCGGAATCCGGTGGCTGCGGGCAACGCCATCGCGACGTTCGTCAACCACCCCGACCTGACCCGCTCGTACCTGACCTTCAGCTTCTATCTTCTGACGCGCTCGACGTTGGCGCCGCGACTGCGCGAGTTGGCCGTGCTGCGGATCGCTCACCTCACGTCCTGCGCGTACGAGTGGGACGAACACGTCACGATCGGCAAGCGGGAAGGGCTGACCGACGACGAAATCGCGGCGCTTCAACGTGGCGACGCAGCCGACGAGTTCGACGCAGTGGTGCTGGCCGCCGTCGACGAACTCGTCGAAAAGACCCGCATCACCGACGCGACCTGGGCCGCGCTCGGCGAGCGTCTGGACAAGCGAGAGCTCATGGACTTTGTCTTCACCGTCGGCGGCTATCACATGCTGGCGATGGCCCTGAACACGTTTGGCGTCGAACCCAAGAAGGAGAACTGAACGGATGGCATTCTTCCCCAAGCCCGCGGCGGGCAGCTGGACCGAGCACTGGCCCGAACTCGGCACCGCCCCGGTCAATTACAACGACTCGATCGACCCGGAGCACTACCTGCTCGAACAGCAGGCGATCTTCAAGAAGACCTGGCTCAAGGTCGGCCGCGTTGAGCAGCTACCCAAGACCGGCAGCTACTTCACCAGGGAGATGCCGTCCGTCGGACCGGGCACGTCGGTCATCATCGTGAAGGACCGAGGTAAAGACAACGTCGGCGGTGCCATTAGAGCATTCCACAACATGTGCAGGCACCGCGGCAACAAGCTGGTGTGGGCCGACTATCCAGGGGAAGAGGTGTCGGGCACCTGCCGGCAGTTCACCTGCAAGTACCACGCCTGGCGCTATGCGCTCAACGGCGACTTGACCTTCGTGCAGCAGGAAGGCGAGTTCTTCGACCTCGAGAAGTCGGACTACGGCCTGAAGGGCGTGCGCTGCGAGTTGTGGGAAGGGTTCATCTTCATCAACTTCGACGACGACGCCGCACCGCTCGCCGAATACCTCGGCGACTTCGCCACGGGGCTCGAGGGTTACCCATTCCACGAGATGACCGAGCACTACAGCTACCGCTCGGAGATCAACGCCAACTGGAAGCTGTTCATCGACGCCTTCACCGAGTTCTATCACGCGCCGATCCTGCACATGAAGCAGGCAGAGAAGGAGGAGGCCGAGAAGCTGGCCAAGTTCGGCTTCGAGGCGCTGGCCTACGACATCAAGGGCGACCACTCCATGGTGTCCTCCTGGGGCGGAATGTCGCCGCCGAAGGACATCAGCATGGTCAAGCCCATCGAGCAGATCCTGCACAGCGGGCTGTTCGGGCCGTGGGATCGCCCCGACATCAAGGGCATCCTGCCCGACGAACTGCCGCCGGCGATCAACCCGGGCCGTCACAAGACCTGGGGCACAGACTCATTCGAGTTCTTCCCCAACTTCACGCTGCTGTTCTGGGCACCGGGCTGGTACCTCACGTACAACTACTGGCCGACCGCGGTGGACAAGCACATCTTCGAGGCCGACCTCTACTTCGTGCCTCCGAAGAACCTGCGTGAGCGCCTTTCTCAGGAACTGGCCGCGGTGACCTTCAAGGAGTACGCGTTCCAGGACGCCAACACCCTCGAGGCCACGCAGAGCATGATCAACACGCGGGTCGTGACCGACTTCCCGCTGTGCGATCAGGAGATCCTGCTCCGCCACCTGCACATGACCGCACACCAGTACGTGGACAGATACACGGCCGGCCTCGAAGCAAACCAGGCGAACGGCGACGGCAAGCACGCCACCAAGGACGAGAAGGATGCAGCACATGTCTAAGTTGCCAGCAGAGTTCGCCGACCTCGAACGGTTCACCGATTGGTGCCTACCGACTGAGGAAGAGCGCTACGCCAAGCGCCTGGCCTCGACGATGGACGAGATGCAGGAGCTCTACGACGCCGGCATGGCGCGGCTCGAGGAGATCATGGTCTACGTCGACGCTCGCTTCCCGCTCGAGGGGATGCCCGATGACGCCAAAGCACTGGTGCATCTGGGACAGTCGGTCGTCATGGTGAGCTTTCCCATCGAGGTGTGGAAGCAGCCGCGCGTGCTCGACAGTGGCGCCGCGTACATCCAACTCATCAAGGAGCCGGTGGTCTGACCGTGCCAGTCCTGACCCTCAAAGCAGCGGGTTATCTCGACGTCGACGCGGGCGAAATCATTCGGCCGGGGATCCTCAAGATCTCCGACGACCGAATCGTCGGGGTGGGTGGCTCCATCCCGGACGGCCCAGAAGACACCGTCATTGATCTTGGCGACTCGATTCTGTTGCCCGGCCTGATGGACATGGAGGTCAACCTGCTCATGGGAGGGCGGGGTGAGAATCCCGGGCTGTCGCAGGTTCAGGACGATCCCCCGACGCGCGTACTGCGTGCGGTCGGCAACGCCCGCCGGACGCTTCGTGCGGGGTTCACGACCGTCCGCAACCTCGGCCTGTTCGTCAAGACCGGTGGCTACCTGCTGGACGTGGCACTCGGCAAGGCCATCGACGCGGGCTGGATCGAAGGCCCGCGAATCGTCCCTGCGGGCCACGCGATCACGCCGACCGGCGGGCACCTGGACCCGACGATGTTCGCCGCGTTCATGCCTGGCGCCCTGGAGTTGACGGTCGAGGAAGGCATCGCCAACGGAGTCGACGAAATCCGTAAGGCGGTGCGCTACCAGATCAAGCACGGCGCCCAGCTGATCAAGGTGTGCGTTTCCGGCGGAGTGATGTCACTGACCGGAGAGGCTGGCGCGCAACACTATTCGGACGAAGAACTGCGCGCGATCGTCGACGAGGCGCACCGGCGTGGGTTGCGGGTGGCGGCTCACACCCACGGCGCCGAGGCCGTCAAGCACGCCGTGGCATGCGGTATCGACTGCATCGAACACGGGTTCCTCATGGACGACGAGGCCATCCAGATGCTCGTCGACAACGACCGCTTCCTGGTGACCACCCGTCGGCTGGCCGAGGCGATGGACGTCTCGCGAGCTCCAAAGGAGTTGCAGGACAAGGCCGCTGTCATGTTTCCGATGGCCAAGACTTCACTCAAGGCAGCCTACGAGGCCGGCGTGAAGATCGCCGTCGGCACCGACGCCCCTGCCATTCCGCACGGCAAGAACGCCGACGAACTCGTCACCCTCGTCGACTGGGGCATGCCACCGGCGGCGGTGCTGCGGGCGGCCACGGTCGTGGCGGCCGACCTCATTAACGTCACCGACCGGGGACGCCTGGCGGAAGGTCAGGTGGCCGACGTGATCGCGGTCCCCGGCGACCCGCTACTGGACATCAGCGTTACAAAAGAAGTAAGTTTTGTAATGAAAGGGGGCAAGGTTTATGTCAACAAGAACTGACGACCTCGTCGAGATTCAACAGCTGCTCGCGAAGTACGCGGTGACGATCACGCAGGGCGACGTCGAAGGGCTGGTGACGGTCTTCACCCCCGATGGCACCTACAGCGCATTCGGCTCCACCTATACGTTGGCGCGCTTCCCCGAACTGGTGGCCGCGGCGCCAAGCGGATTGTTCATGACCGGCACGTCGCTGGTGGACCTCGACGGTGGCGATCCCGACAAGGCCACCGGCACGCAGCCACTGTGCTTCGTCGAACACTCCAAGCACGACATGCGCATCGGGTACTACAAGGACACCTACGTCCGCACCGACGACGGGTGGCGGCTGAAAACGCGTGCCATGACGTTCATCCGGCGCAACGGTGAGCACGACTCCGGCCGTCCGCATGCAATCGGGCGGCCCGAAGCCGGATGACCGTTCCAGCCCAGTTTTCATCGACGGCCGAGTTCCGGTCACAGTTGGTGGCGTGGCTCGACGAGCACGACCTGACTCCCCCGCCGGGTGATCACTCACTGGACGCGCATCACGCGCAACACTCCCGAGTGCTGGGCGCGCTCTACGACGCGGGCTGGATGCGATGGGGCTGGCCCGAATCGGCCGGCGGGCTCGGCGGACCGATGATCCTGCGCGCCATCGTCGGCGAGGAGGTCGTCGGTCGTGGACTGGACGACCCTGGCCCCTATTCGATGCTCGAAGTACTGACCCCGACGATGATCGACTACGCACGCCCGGAACTGGCGGCGGAGCTGGTGCCGCTGCTGCTGTCCGGCCGAGAAACCTGGTGCCAGGGCTTCTCCGAACCCGGCTCGGGCAGTGACCTGGCATCGTTGACCACCAAGGCCGAGCAGCGCGGCGACGAGTGGGTCATCAACGGCCAGAAGGTGTGGACCAGCTTCGCGCAGTACGCCAAGCGGTGCATACTCCTGACCCGTACCGGACCTGGGCACGCTGGTATCACCGCGTTCTTCGTCGACATGGACAGCCCGGGAATCGACGTGCGCCCGCTGCGCACGATGCACGGTGTCGACGAGTTCTGCGAGGTGTACTTCGACGACGTCGTCGTGCCGGGAGACCGCATGCTCGGAAAACCCGGCGACGGTTGGCAACTCGCGATGGACCTACTACCTTACGAACGGTCCACATGCTTTTGGCAGCGCATCGCCTACCTTTATTCGCGATTCGACGCGCTGATCGCCGAAGTCGAGCTCGGCCAGGCCGCCGACGCGGAAATGGGCGCCACGTACCTGGCCCTGCACACGCTGCGCTGCCGGTCCCGGGCCACCCAGCTGCGACTGGCGGACGGCCAAAAGCTGGGCGCTGACACCTCGATCGACAAGATATTGCTGGCCACCGCCGAACAGCAGCTGTTCGACACCGCACGCGAGCTGCTGCCGGGCGTCGTCGAGCTCGATGAAAGCCGTTGGCGCACCGAGTTCTTGTACTCGCGAGCGGCCACCATCTACGGCGGCACCGCGGAAGTTCAACGCAATATCGTCGCCCGCCGCCTGCTCGAGCTCGGGAAGGAATGACCGTGGACCCCGACTCCCTGGAGCTACTCGAGGATGGTTTACGCAAGACCATGCTGAGCTCGTCCGGGCCCGAGCTCGACGCGGCACTTGCCGACATGGGCTGGGCCGACATGCTGTCGGAGGCCTCCGAGCTCGCGATACCGCTGGTGTTCCGACTGTTGGGCGAAACGGGTTCGCACGCTTCGGTGCTCAACGACGTGGTACTTCTGACCGCAGGCCGCGAGGAGGGTTTGACCCCCGCGCTGCCCTACGCGGGCGGCGGCTGGGTGGTGTGGGATTACCAGACGGCGAGCGACAGTTCCGCGCTCGGGGGCCTGCCGCTGCGCCGGGTCGACGAGGGTGGGCACCTTCGGCTGCCGGACGCCCGCCGGGCCCTTGGCTGGTGGCTGGTCGGTAGCTCGCGCGCAATGCTTGCGTTGGCCCGTCAACATGCGCTCGACCGGGTGCAGTTCGGCAAGCCGATCGCCGGATTCCAAGCGGTCCGACACCGGTTGGCCGAGACGCTGGTGGCCATCGAAGGCGCCGAGGCGACGCTGGACCTGCCAGGCAACGACAATCCCGATCTGACCGCGCTCCTGGCCAAGGCCGCCGCGGGCAAGGCCGCGCTGACCGCAGCAAGACATTGTCAGCAGGTGCTCGCAGGCATCGGCTTCACCGCCGAGCACGACCTACACCACCACGTGAATCGGATCCTGGTCCTCGACGGATTGCTCGGCAGCTCACGCGAACTCACGAAGCGGGCCGGAGCGGGGTTGCGTGCCCGTGGCTCGGCGCCGCGGCTCGCCAACCTGTAACTGGGGCCCTCGAGCGTCAGCCCCGCGGCAGTCCGAGCACGCGCTGCGCGATGATGTTGCGCTGGATCTCCGACGTCCCGCCCGCGATGGTGCCCGCAAACGAGCGCCCATACCGGTCGAACCAACTGCCCGCGTACCCGTCATGATTCATGTGCACGAACGGAGTCGTGGCACAGGGGTGCGACAAGCCATCGCCTCCTGCCGCGGCCAGCGCGTGCTCCGAGGCGGTCTGCCCGGCCTCCGCGCCGAGCAGCTTGAGCACCGCCATTCCTGGCACGTCCTCCTCGCCCCGCGCCGCGCGGGCCAGCGCGGCCGAACCAAGCAGTCGCAGCGCCTGATTGTCCATCGCCAAGGTGGCGTAGTGATCTCGGTCGAGCGCGGACACCGGGCTGAAGTCCTCGAGCATGTCCCTCAGCCGGTCGGCGTAGCTCATCCAGAGCATCGTGCGTTCGTGACCGAGCGATCCGTTGGCGACCCGCCAACCGTCGTTGAGCGGTCCTACGAGGTTCTCGGCGGGCACGCGTACGTCGGAGAAGAAGACCTCGTTGAAGTCCTTGTCGTCGCGATCCCACGCCGACGCGAACGGCCTGCGCACCAAGCCAGGTGAGTCGGTCGGGATCACCAGCACACTAATTCCCTTGTGCTTCGGCGCATCCGGGTCAGTGCGCACGAAAGTGAGCAGGACGTCTGCGTGATGAGCACCGGAAGTCCAGACCTTCTGCCCGTTCACGACGAAGTGATCCCCGTCCCGCACCGCTCTGGTGCGCAGGCCTGCCAAGTCGGATCCCGCCGCTGGCTCGCTCATGCCCAGGGCGGCCGTGATGTCCGCGCGCAGGATGGGTGCCGCCCACTTGGCCTTCTGTTCGGGCGTACCGAAAGTGAGCAGCGACGCGGCGATGATGCCTACCCCCGCGATGTTGAAGCTGTGCACCATGCGCCGTCGCGAGAGCTCGTCGAAGTAGACGTACTGCTGGAGAATCGACGCGTTGCGGCCGCCGAACTCCGGGCCGTTGCCTGGTGCCAGCCAGCCGTTGTCGAACAGCAATCGTTGCCAGCGGCGTGCCCACACCGGGAGGTCCGACGACGACTGCGAGCGCTGTGCCGCTTCGGCGGCAGTCGGCAGGTGCTCATCGAGAAATGCCACGAACTCGGCACGGAAGGATTCGACGTCGTCATCGAACGTCAGTTGCATTGGACTCCCGTCCGAAGTTCATTACCGTTTGCTGGTCGCGTCCGGGGTGGGAACGCCGACTTTCCAGGTAAGGCTGTTGAAAAGCCAGGAATGAGAATACTATTCTCGCCATGAGAAAGTTACAATCTCAGACACGTTGGCCGCGAGGGGGTCTAGGACCACAATGCCCAGGCGAACTCCGGTACAGTTCATCCATGTTCTCCCTGATCGGCCGGTCTCCGAGGTGCCGGTGACCAGTCCGAGCGAAGAGCCGGCGTGGAAGCAGCGCGCGGTTGAACGCTCCATCAAGACGGCCAAATTGCGGGCCGCTCAGCGTGTGCAACGGTTCCTCGATGCCGCCCAGGCAATCATCATCGAAAAGGGCAGCACAGACTTCACCGTGCAAGAGGTCGTCGACCGCTCCCGCCAGTCGTTGCGGAGCTTCTATCTGCAGTTCGACGGTAAGCACGAGCTTTTGCTCGCGCTCTTCGAAGATGCGCTCAGCCGGTCCGCTGACCAGATCCGCGCGGCCACGGCCAGCCAGTCGGATCCGTTGGAGGCTCTGAAGGTCGCCGTGCAGTTGCTCTTCGAGTCGTCGCGCCCCGACCCCACCGCGAAGCGACCGCTCTTCACCGATTTCGCCCCCCGCCTGCTGGTCTCGCATCCGTCCGAGGTGAAGATTGCGCACGCTCCGCTTGTGGCGCTGCTCACCGAACTCATGGAGGAGGCGTCTGAGGCAGGCGTGCTTCGCGCCGGCCTCAACCCTCGGCGGATGGCCGCCATGACCATGCAAACGGTGATGTTCGTCGCACAGTCCAGCGGGTCGGACGACATCGCGATCAAGCCGATTTCGGCCGAAGAAGTATGGGACTTCTGCGCCAACGGATTCGCCGCCGACTAGATGAGAATTACATTCTCAGCGCGGTAGAATTTCGCTTACACTGAGCGGGTGTCCGAGCTCTGGTCCGACTTGCTCGCGTGCCTGGACATCGGCACCACGCGGTCTGGAAACCACTTCACCGCCCGCAATCAACACCTCGAATACCACCGAGTGTTCGGTGGCCAACTCCTCGCCCAGTTCATCCGTGCGGCGGCGCTCGTTTGCCCGGAGAAGACGATCAAGTCGCTGCACGCGGTCTTCCCCAGGGAGGGCCGGGCCGAGGAGCCCGTCGAGTACGACGTCACCGTTCACTACGAAGGTCGGTCCTTCGCCACGCTGTCGATGACCGCCGCGCAGAGCAAGGGGCCCATCGGCACCGCATCGGTATCCATGCACGTTGCCGAGGACGGGCCGGCGCTACAGACGACCGCACCCGTCGGCGCGCCGCTCGGTCCCGAATTCACCGTCGGACTCGACATCATTCCGTGGGACACCCGGTCGGTCGTCGACCTCAACGAGCCCACCGTCGGCCCCCCGGAGAGCGAAGTGTGGATGCGCACCCCGGCGATCGATCCAGCGCTGGCGCCCGCGCTGGCCGCATACGCGACCGACCTCACGCTCATCGGCACCGCAGTGCGGCCCATGGAAGGCCTGAGTCAGCGCGGCAACGGCACGCAGTTCACCTCAGCGGTCACCAGTCACACCATGTGGTTTCATCGGCCGTTCACAACCGACCAGTGGCTGCTGCTCCGTCAGCACAGCCCCATACTCGCGCACGGTCGGTGCTTCGGCCGTGGCGATCTGCTCACCGCCGACGGCACCCTTGTCGCGTCCTACGCCCAAGAGGCCCTACTCCGAATTGCGAACTAACCTGTGGCACTTACCGATCCGTCATACCGTGTTGTCCAGTGGTCGACCGGCACCATCGGCGTGCGCGCATTGCGCGCCGTCATCGAACACCCGGAGCTCGAGCTAGCCGGGGTTTACGTCCACGGCGAGGACAAGGCCGGCCGCGATGCCGGCGAGCTCTGCGACTTGCCATCCGTTGGCGTGGTCGCCACCAACCGCGTCGAGGACGTCGTCGGCTCCGACGCCGACTGCGTGCTCTACATGCCGGGCGCACCGGACGTCGACACCCTGGTCGCACTGCTGACGGCGGGCGTCAACGTCGTCACCACGTGCGGGCTCTTCCACCATCTCGATTCGATGGACCCGGCTGTCCGACAACGCATTCAGGCGGCTTGCCTGGATGGCGGCGCATCCATCCACAGCACCGGCAGCAGCCCAGGATTCATCACCGAGGCCGTCCCACTGGTGTTGACGTCCATTCAGCGCAGGCTGGACTTCCTCGCCATCGACGAGTACGCGGACCTGTCACGCCGACCCTCTCCGGAATTGCTGTTCGACCTGATGGGGTTCGGCAGGCCGATGGGTCCGTTCGAGGACTTCCGCGCGGATTACCTGGGCGCCAGCTTCGGTCCGTCGTTGCGACTCGTCGCCGAAGCCGTCGGGCTTCCGCTGGATTCCGTCGTGGCCAGTGGCGAGTTGGCCGCCGCCGCGCGCGACACCACCATCGCCGCGGGCGAGCTGCGCGCGGGCACCGTTGCCGCACAACGGATCACCGTCGCTGGAATCCGAAACGGCGAGCCACTGATCCGCTTCCGGGCCAGCTGGTACTGCACCGCCGACCTCGAACCCGCGTGGGAGCTGCTGGACACCGGATGGCACATCTCGGTCGCAGGCGATGCGCCGTTGGAGGTCGACCTACGGATGCCGATCCCGCTCGAGCGGATGGCCGAGATCTCCCCCGCGTACACCGCCAACCGAGCGGTCAACGCCGTGTCCTACGTGTGTGCCGCCCCGCCGGGCATCGTGACGACGGTCGACCTGCCGCCGTTCGTACCCGCCCTCGGATCGCCAGCCCTTTGATGAGACAGCCCCGCTAGTAAGCACTCAGTACAAACGCTCCGGTGGGCCGGCGGGCGTTGACACAATGTAGCTTGAATGTAAGAGTGCTGGGCAAGTGCACAGCATATTCGCGAAACAGGGAGTCGAGTTCACATGGCAGGGCGCGTAGAAGGCAAGGTCGCATTCGTTACCGGAGCGGCGCGTGGTCAGGGTCGTGCGCACGCGGTACGTCTGGCCGAAGAGGGTGCCGACATCATTGCCGTCGACATCTGCAAGAAGATCGACACGGTCGACCTGATCGCCGCCTCCACGCCGGAAGACTTGGCCGAAACCGCGGATCTCGTCAAGGGACACAATCGCAGGATCGTCACTGCCGAGGTCGACGTACGCGACTACGACGCGCTCAAGGCCGCAGTGGACAGCGGTGTCGAGCAGTTGGGACGCCTCGACATCATCGTGGCCAACGCAGGTATCGGCAACGGCGGCCAGACGCTGGACAAGACCAGCGAAACCGACTGGACCGCAATGATCGACATCAACCTCACCGGGGTCTGGAAGAGCGTCAAGGCCGGTGTGCCCCACATACTTGCGGGCGGGCGTGGCGGCTCGATCATTCTGACCAGTTCGGTCGGCGGCCTGAAGGCGTACCCCCATACCGGGCACTACGTCGCGGCCAAGCACGGCGTTGTCGGGCTCATGCGCACCTTCGCCGTCGAACTCGGCGCGCAGAACGTCAGGGTGAACTCGGTGCACCCGACCAACGTCAACACGCCGCTCTTCATGAACGAAGGCACGATGAAGCTGTTCCGGCCCGACTTGGAGAACCCGGGCCCCGAAGACATGAAGGTCATCGGCCAGCTGATGCACACGCTGCCGATCGGCTGGGTCGAGCCGGAAGACATCGCCAACGCGGTGCTGTTCCTTGCCTCCGACGAGGCCCGCTACATCACGGGTGTCACGCTGCCCGTCGACGGTGGCAGCTGCCTGAAGTAGGCCGGACCCGTACGCCGAGCGACGAGCGCTGGGTAGTCGGCGACGCCACCGGCCTGTCCATCCCGGCGGATGCGCGGGCGCTGCGCGAAGGTGGCGCCGACTTCCTCACCAACGCGTTTCGTCGTTTCGGCGCACTGGACCCCGACAATCGGGTCACCGACATCACCGAGTACGCCGAGGTGTCCGGCGGCAGCACCGGCCGCAAGCTCAGGCTCGGCGTCGAGTATCGACGACCAGGGCCAAGCCGGGCCTTGTTCGTGAAGTTCTCCCGCGACCTCGACGACCCCACCCGTGATCACGGCCGAACCCAGATGGAGTCGGAGATCCGCTTCGCGGCCTTGTCGAGCACCGCGGACTTCCCGATCGTCGTCCCGACCGCGATGTTCGCCGACTATCACCGCGGGTCCGGCACCGGCGTACTGATCACCGCATGCATTCCGTTCGGTGTCGGCGGCATCGAACCGCAGCACGAGAAGTGCATGGACTACGTGATGTCCGACCAGCTTTCGCACTACCGCGCCCTGCTCACCGCCGTCGCCACGCTGGCGGGCACGCAGAAGGCGGGCCGGTTGCGTTGCTCGTCGTCGGCCTTCGCCACTAACATCGAAGAACTGTCAGTGGGCGAACGCGTTCCGCTGACGGCCGACCGGCTGATCCGTCGCGTGGCTCGGCTCGCGGATTTCACGGCGGCCCATCCGGCGCTCCTGCACGCCAACGTCCGCTCGCCCGCCTTCCACTCCCGGCTGCGCGGCGAACTACCCCGACTGCTCGCGCTCGAGCCGCTCATCTGGGATCACCTTCGCGCACAACACGATTACGTAGCGCTGTGCCACTGGAACGCGAACATCGACAACGCATGGTTCTGGCCCGACGCCGACGGGGTGCTCCGTTGCGGGCTGATGGATTGGGGCTGTGTCGGGCAGATGAACGTCGCGATGGCCATCTGGGGAGCCATGTGCAGCGCCGAAACGGCGCTCTGGAACGACGAGCTCGACGGACTCCTCACGCTTTTCGTCGACGTGTTCCACGCCTGCGGCGGGCCCAGGCTCGACGTTGCGCGCCTGCGGGACCAGGTCGTGCTCTACGCCGCGGTGATGGCGATGACCTGGCTGCTGGACGTGCCGTCCTACGTCACCAAGCAGGTGGCAAACCTCGACTCGAAGACCACTAGGATGGACCCCGGCGTTCAGAGCGTAGAAAGTGTGCGCTGCCGATTGCAGATGATGACGAACGCGCTCAACCTCTGGGAGACAAGCGATGTCGACGGGCTGCTAACCGCGATTTCGGCGTGATCACTGACGCATGTGCGCGGCGCCACCGATGTACCACGTCTGCCCGTTGATCCACTCCGCGTCGTCCGACAGGAGGAAGGCCGTGATGGCGGCGAGGTCCGCCGGCCTACCAAGGCGCGTGGTGCGCGCCGCCTGGACGAACATCTGCTGCATGGCTTGGTCGTCCTGCCGCTCCTGGGTCTCACCCATCACCAGCCCCGGCATCACACAGTTGCACCGGATGCCCTTGCCGCCCCAGTTGTTCGCGATGTGCCGGGTTAGTTGATTGACGGCAGCCTTGACCGCGTTGTAGGCGACGTGCATGGGATCGGTTCCCAGCGACCCTCCGGACGAAGTGTTGACGATGCTGCCGCCGCCCTGCTCGAGCAGGTGGGGAAGCACGGCGCGGCACGTACGCACGTAGCCGAGCAGGTTGACGTCCAGAGTCCGCTGCCAGACGCTCATGTCGGTGTCAAGCAGCGTGGTGTCGCGGCCCAGATTGTCGTCTGACAGGTCGGCGCCGACATTGAACAGCCCGTGTACCGCGCCGAACTCGGCGATCGTTCGGTCAACCAAGTGACGCACCGAATTGTCCTCTGCGAGATCGAATTCGATGGCAATGGCCCGACCGCCCGAAGCGCTGATCTGTTCGACGATGGCCTGCGCTCCTGACACGTTGACGTCGCCGACCGCGACGAGCGCGCCTTCCTCGGAGAGCCGCGCCGCCGTTCCGGCTCCGATGCCGGTAGCTCCGCCCGCGACGATGATTACCTTGCCGTGAAGTCCGCGCATGGGTGTGCTCCTCTTTCGTGTCGACGTCCGTATGGGTCAGCAGTGCGCGACGCCGAGGTCCACTGAGATCTCGGTTCCGGTAACGAATTTCGATTGGTCCGAGGCCAACCAGGCCACCGCGTCCGCGATGTCCTCTGGCTGCGCGATACCCTCGGGGAGCAGCGGCTTGTTCCTTCCGGCGAGGTATGGGTAGCTGGCGTCGCCAGCCTGCAGAGCGTCGCGCATGCGTCCGGTCCCCATCGGCGTGGCGACCGCGCCCGGGTGCAGGCTGTTGACCCGGATGTGGTGTCTGCCCAGTTCGGCGGCAAAGGCCCGCGCCATTCCGGTGATGGCGTGCTTGCTGGCGGTGTAGTGCACCATAAAGGCCTGCATCTTCACCCCGGCCGCCGACCCCACCAGAATGATCGAGCCGCCGCGGGCTCCGTCGATCACGTGCTGTGCACCCGCCATCACCGTGTTCCATGTGCCGATCACGTTGGTGTCGATGGTGTCTCGGAAGGCCTGAGAGGTGATCCGGTCCCAGGGCGACGGGCAACAGATCCCGGCGTTGGCGACGACGACGTCGAGCCTTCCGAGTTCCGCGACACCGGCATCGACGGCCGCGGTCAGGGCCTCGCGATTGCGGACGTCGACCGCTACGGCGACGACCTGCCTCCCGTTGGCGAGCACCATCCTGGCCGTTTCGGCGAGTTCGGCGGGCGTCGGCGAATCGTAGGGCACGCTCGCTGGTAGCGGACCCGCTATGTCTACGGCGATGATGTCGGCGCCCTCGGCGGAAAGTCGGACCGCGTGCGCTCGGCCCTGTCCCCGGGCCGCACCCGTCACCAGGGCGACCTTGCCCGACAGACCTGAAATCATGACTGTGTCGAAATCCTTTCCCAAGAGCGTGCTTTCGCGCGCTTAGGCTCTGGTTATCTTGTCGAGTGGGTTCGAGCGTTCGAGCATCCCGTACGTCTGCTCACCGTCCCAGCGATAGCGCACGCCCGCCTGCTGAAGCGCGGGGAAACTGGGCATCTCCTTCCTGAGCGCGTGCATGGAATACATGTCGTCGTCGTGGTGAATGTCGTGGGTCGAGAACACCGTCTCCCCCGCGATGCGCACTGCGCCGTCCACGGTTTCGAGGACAAGGGACACGTCCTCCCCGAGCGCCTGAAGTCGCGTCAGCCACGGCGCCTCCACCACGCGGGCCGGAATCAGCCCACCGTCGCCGGTGAATACGTAGCCCTCGTTGAAGGTGGGCTGCCCGTCGGGCCGGGGCGGATAGGCGATGTACCCAAAACCCTTCCCGCTGGGGAACACTGCCGATTGCCAGCAGTGGCCCCAGAATCCCGCGAGCTTGCGGACACCCTGCCTGCGGATTCGAAGTCCGCTGCCGGTGAAGTCGTGTGTCGTGCCACCGTCGATCGTGATCGATCCCTTTGCACGGTAAAGCTGTTCGTAGCGGGGTCCGCCCATGAGGTCACCCTCGACCGACGTCTTCAATTGGGTGGCGGCGTCGGCCTGGAGCGCACCCTGCACCCATGGCGGCACGGCCATCGTCGCTTCGACGTTGAAGCTGACGTCGACGAGCGGACCGCCCTTGGTGCCCGCTACGAGGTCTGCGGACGAGGTCTGCACGGCCTTCCCGTCGTAGGTCATCGTCCACGTGTCGAAGGGGTTGATGCATCGGAACACCAAGCCACCCGCACCCAGCACCGTGGGCTCCCCGTCGGGCCCCTCCGCGGGCAGCGACGGGCCGTTCGCCCGTAGCCGGTACACGCGGCCGTCGGGAAAGGCGACATTGACCTGGATGTCGTGGTTGTCCCAGTTGGCGGCGACCGCTTCGATGCCGATGCGGGGAAGTCCGACTTCGCCGCTGTCGTCGACGGTCCAGAAGCTCACCGAGTCTCGCATCTCGGGGTCTTCGGGCCGCGAAGCGAACACGTACTCGCGCGACGGATCGATATCACCAGTGAGGTCAATGGTCATGCCGATCTCCTTGTCTACTAGGCATTCTGATGCGCGGTCCACCGGGCCGCGCTGTCGACATACCGCACAAACAACGGCCGCACCCGGTCGAGGTCGATCCCATACTCCGCCGGATCGGCGCGCAGGCTGGGTTCGCGTTCGGCGGCCGCCCGTGTCCACCAGGCGTCCATCCGGGTCTCGAACTCCTCACCGACCGGCTCGCCCAGCCAGGAATACAGCCCTGTAACCTCGCCGATGGGGTCGGCCTGCATGGCACGAAAGTCGATGTCGTAGAACCGATCGTCGGCCGCACCCGCGCGAAATTGGAGCGCGCGATCCATGCCCAGCGACCAGTGCTCGACGTTGAGCTTCCCGATGTACGAGCGGTCGACATCATCGGTGAACCCGCCGATGATGTCGGCGTACAGTTCCGCCACCGAGAGGATGACGTCTGTGGGGTCTCGATGCGTCATGACGTACCGCGCGTCAGGAAATACGTTGTCGAGGTGTTCGAGGAACAGTACGTGGGACGGACACTTTAGCCGCCAGGGCTTCGTGGGCTCGCCCCATTGCAGCAGTTTCAAGACGCGGCGCTCATACTCGTAGGTCGAGGTCAGGTCGGCTTGATCCACCAACCACGTGGAGTACGAGGGGATTTGGGCGTACGCCTGGAAGATGTGGGACTTGAAGTCCAACGCCATCAATTCGTGGCACTCCATCGGACCGTGGATGTCGCCGGGTACGTGGCGGCGAGTGCCGACTTGCTCGCCCTTGTCCTGCGGAATGCGTGGGTCGGGCCCCGCTACCGTCGACGGTGGCGGACACGGCTGATTCGACTCCCACTGGCGCAGGTACCGTACATCCGGATCCTGAGCGAGCAGCATCGACAGTGCCGTCGACCCGGTGCGGGGTAGCCCCATCGCGATCAGCGGCGCGTCAGTTGGCACGTCGGCGATCTCCGGATGGCGGCGGTACCAATCCTCCACATGCAGCCGCTGCGCCAGATGCCCGACGATGCGGTGCACGACGAATCCCTCGCCGCGGGCGTTCAAACGTGCCTCGTCTCGCAAGGACGCCAGCAAGATCCCGAGGCCTTCACGGAATGAGTCGTCGCCGAAGTCGGTCAATCCCGTTTGGGCGACCGCTTTCTCGAGCGCGGCCTCGATCAACCCATCCACTGGCCACCGGCCACGTCGATGGTCTGACCGCACATGTAGCTCGCGGCTTCGGAGGCCAAGTAGGCGACCATGTTAGCGGCCTCCTCTGGGAGCGAGGCGCGGCCAAGCTGCACTTGGTGGGTGATCGATTCGATGATGGCGTTGCGGCCTGCGTGGTGCGCGGGAGTCTGCGGATCGAAGAGGTACTGCTTCATCTGCTCTTTGATCATGATGCCGGGCGCGACGCAGAATACGTTCACCCCGCGCGGCGCCACCTCGTGCGCGAGGTTGCGGGTGAACCCGATAACGCCCGACTTGCACGCGTTGTAGGCGACCAGCCCGCGCTGCTGAACGCGGCCTCCGACGGACCCGATGTTGATGATCGTTCCCGAGGCCTGCGGCAGCAGGTACTCCAGCGCAGCGTGCGCGCCGTACATCATCATGGTGAGACTGCCGAGGACGGTGAGATCGATCTCGTCCTTGGTGTGCTTCTCGAACGGCCCGGCTGCCACCATCACCGGGTTGTTGATCATGATGTCCAGCCCACCCAGTGTCGCGTGCGCTTCGCCGACCGCCCGATGAATCTGATCCCAGTCCGACATGTCCGCTTGGACCGGCACCGTGGCGACACCCCAGCGCGCCGCGATCTCCTTCGCTCGGCGCTCGAGCGGCTCCAACGTCCGACCGACCAACGCGATGTCGGCACCGGAGCCGGCCAGTCGGTTGGCGATCGCATGGCCAAGACCGTCGCCGCCCGCGCCGGTGACGAACGCCTTCTTGCCGGTCAGATCCAGGAGCTCACTGAGCCGTTTGTCCACGATGTGGGTGGGCAGCCGATCCAAGTTGAGTGCCCTTATTGCGGCCTCGTCGTCCTGCTGCAGAGTCATCAAACTCTCCTCATGTTTCACGGCCACAACGTCAGCCATCGAATTTCGACACTATGGCGCGTCGCGACCTGGGAGGTAATGCCGATCTCGGGGTTCAGTCATGCTTATTCGATATGGCTGGTATATGTGGGCAGCGATGGACACCCACCGGCTCAAGTACTTCCTCCGCGTCGCAGAGGAAGGTTCGATCACCCGCGCGGCCAAGGTGCTGAGCATCGCCCAGCCCGCTTTGAGCAGACAGATCCAGCTGCTCGAAGAGGATCTCGGCGTCGCGCTCTTTCGCCGGACGCGACGCGGGGTGGAGCTCACCGACGAAGGCGAACGGCTGCGTGGCTCGACGGCCGCGCCGCTGCGTCAGCTCGAACTCGCCGTTCAATACGTGGCGTCCCCGTTGGCGCGGTTGGACCGCAACATGCTTCTTGGCATGCCGGAAAGCGCAGTCGAAGTCCTGGCCGCGCCGCTGATCAGCAGTCTGGCCGCGGTGTTCCCCAATGTGGGATTCTCAGTGACCGTGGGGAGTACGGATCAGTTGGTCGCAGCCATGCTCAAGGGCGAAGTGGATGTCGCCCTAATCAATCCGATACCCGACGACCGGGTGTTCTACCGCGAGCTCGTTGCCGAGGATCTGGTCGTCGTGGGAGGACCGACCTCCGCCCTGGAACCGCATCGGCCCATGACGTTCCTCGAACTAGTCGACTTGCCGCTCGTCGTCCCGCGTTCGCCCACCGGCATCGGCAAAGCGCTCGAGAACGCCGCGCTGCGCAAGAAGGTCAACATCGATTTCCGGACGACGACCGACTCCCTTCAGGTCACCAAGAGCCTCATCGGCGCTGATCTCGCTTATGCCGTCCTGCCTTTGTCGTCCTGCCGCAACGAGATAGAGGACGGCCGGTTACGGTACGCCCCATCGACGGACCCAGTGCTGACTCAGCAGCTTGGCGTGGCCGCGACCGCGCAGCTGGACCTCCCGCGGGAGTTCGTTGCTACGGTGGGAAACACGTTGCGCGAGGAAGTGTCTCGGCTGACCAGGTCAGGCCGCTGGCCGGCAAGATTCCTATCTGCGGAACCATGGAACCCGAGTCTTGCCTGATCTGATACCGGGCCTACGCGTCAGCGAGTGGCCTTCTTGCGGCCGCCCATCGCCGGCGCCGTACCAATGACGCCATCGTGCTCCAGCGCGGCGATTTCGTCGTCGGTAAGGCCAAGTGAACTAAGCAGTTCGTGGTTGTGCTGCCCCAGCATCGGCGCCGGGGTTCGGTGGAACGTCTCCGGGCCGGTGGCCAATCGGACGGGCAGCGTGCTGTGCGGCGCCGCGATGTTCACGGGGTGGTCCACCTGCTCGAAGAAACCCCGGTAGCGCAACTGGTCCAGCTCCATCTGGCGGTGAGGTTGCATCACCTTGGCGACGGGAACACCAGCCGTCCATAGCAATTCAACGACCTGGTCGCCCGTGCGCGCGGCGCACCACTGACTCAGATGTTCGTCGATGAGGTCGTGCTGAGCTCTGCGCCCCTGCTCGGTCGCCAATTGCGGATCCAATGCCCAGGCCGGGCCGCCCAGGGCCTCGCGCAACGCCGCCCACTGCTGATCGTTCTCGACAGCGAGCGCCACCCAACAGTCGGCGCGGCCGAACTCGTCGAGCCCTTCACATCGGTAGATGTTCTGAGGCGCGGCGGTCGGTCCACGGTTTCCGTTGCGCTGCAACAGAGTCCCGTAGGCGGAGTGCTCGAGCACCTGCTCGGCAGCGATGTTCAGCGCCGCGTCGACCATCGCTGCCTCCACCCGCACGCCCTGGCCGGTCTGGCGCCGGTGCTCAAGCGCGAGGAGCAGCGCGTTGAGTGCGTGCACACCCGCGTTGGGATCGCCGACCGAATACGGCTCATACGGGTTGCGGTCGGGATAGCCGGTGAGCCAACTCAATCCGGAGGCATCCTCGATGATGTAGGCGAAGGCCGGGTTGTCGCGCCACGGGCCGTCCAGCCCGAAGCCCGGCATCCGCAGCATGACGATGTCTTCGCGCAACCCCTGCACGGTGGCGAAGTCCAACCCGAGTTGGTCGATCACGCGTGGGGTGAAATTCTCGACGATGACGTCGCACGTGGGGATCAGCTGACGCAGCAGTTCGCGCCCGCGCTCGGTCTGGAAGTCCAGCGTCAAGCTCTTCTTGTTGGTGTTCAGCGCCGAGAAGATCGGTGAACGTTCCCACCACTGAGGCTCCGTGGCGGGAATGCCTGCGATCAGCCGGGTGCCATCCGGACGCGGGGTCGACTCGAGGTGGATGAGTTCGGCGCCAAGCATCGCGAGCACGTGCGTGCACGACGGTCCCGCCCAGAACGTCGTCATGTCGAGCACGCGAAGACCGCTGAAGGGCAACCGATCACGGTCCGCCGACCCGGCCGGGCTGGGCCGCGGGGGCAGTGCGGCGCTGCGCAGTAGGTCGGTGTGTTCACCCAGCCGCGGCGCCGCGGCGGGGGCGCGCAGCGAGACGCCGCTCAGCCGGTACGGATGACCGGGTTGGGTGAATCCGTCGCGCGGATTTTGGACGAAGACCCCGCGCTCGACGAAGTGGTCCATCGCCGTGACGTTCTCCCCGTTGCCCACTGGCGAATTCGGTATCCGGAACGCCGACGCCAGGTCGCGAACGTCGTCGACCCGCTGGTCGCGCAGCCATTCGTAGAGCTCTTCGGCGTGCAAGTTAGCCTGCTCGGTGATGGTGAGCGTCGACTGCTCGTCGATCCACTCGTCATGGCCCGACATCGCGCACAGGTCGAACCACTGTTGGGCGGTACCACATCCGAGCGCGACCAGACCATCGGCGGCCTGCGCAACCCCGGGCACGGTGGGCTTGCGCTCCGTGCGCCACGGCCTGCCCAACATCTCGAAGTAAGTGACGGGATAGTAAGTGAGACAGAGGATCTGCGCTTCCAACATCGACAGGTCGATGAGTTCACCGAAGCCGTCGCGGAGCGCACGGCCACGAAAGGCCAGTGTCATCGCGGCCGCGTAAGCGCCGGACACCCAGTCCCCCACCCGGCCACCGACGTGTACTGGCGCGCGGTCCTGCGTGCCACGCCCGATGCCGATGGCCCCACCCGACCAGGCTTGCAGGGTGAACTCGGTCGCCGGTCGGTCGTGCCACGCTCCATCGAGTCCGAACGGTGTGATCGCGGTAATGATCAGGTGCGGGTACCGCCGGTGAAGCTCCTCTGGGGCAAGCGTTTCCATCTCGGCGACCGTCGAACCGCGCGACCAGACGACGGCGTCCGCAGAAGCCAAGAGCCGCTCGAGGTGTTCGCCGTCAGCGGCTCGATCTGTGTCCACCACGACGCTGCGCTTGGAACAGGCCAGGAAGCTGAACAGCGCGCCGTCGTCGCCTGCTTCGATGGTGGCACCCGACGCCGACCAGCGACGTAGTGAATCACCTTCGGGGGACTCGGCTTTGATCACGTCGGCGCCGCCGTCGGCGAGCAGCTTGGTGCAGTAGGCGCCTGCGATGCCGCTCGACAGGTCGACGACGACGTACCCGTCCAACGGTGGCGGGCTGGGCTCCATCAGTTCTTCTTCGCCCGGTTCTTCTTGCTCAATCTGAAGTCGGGAGGGAACTTGTCGTCGTTGTCGTTGACTGCGGCAGCGAGGCCGCTGTCGATGGCCTCGCCCATGTCGAGGTCGTCGTTGCTGTCGTTCTGGACGCCACTGCCCATCGACTCGAAGAACGCCGACAACAGGCTGCCCATGTACTCACCCTGATGCTGCTTGTACACCTCGAAGAAGAGCTTCTGCATGAACACCGTGTCGACGGGCCGGTTGCGCGCACAGGCCAACGCGTACTTCTGCGTCTCGGCTTCCAGCTGATCCCGAGGCACCACCTTGTTGAGGAAGTTGCATTTGTCCATGTCCTCGGCGGTGAACGGGCGACCCGTGAAGACCATCTCCTGGAACTTGCGCAGCCCCATCATCTGCACCCAGGTCCACATGCGCGGACCCCATCCGTAGTAGCGGAACGACGGGTGCCCGAACAGCGCATCGTCGGACGAGATCACCAGATCCGCATCGGCGCACTGATAGAAGTGCCAGCCGTAGCAATAGCCCTTGGCTTCGACGATGCTGATCTTCTTCAGTTCCTGCAACGGCCGGTTGCCTGCCTGCACGTTGGCGTACCAGCCGCTGATGGTCGCGCCGTTGCGGAACGTGCCCTTCGGCGGGTAGCTGACGTCACCGAGGCTCGGGTCGTCAACCTTCAACTCGCGCAGCCGCTTCTCCGGCTCGTCGACGCCCTCCATGAACTCCGGGAGGTCGGCACCACTGCCGAGATTGTCGCCGACCCCGCGGATGATGACGACCTTCACGTCGTTGTCGACGCTCGCCGCCCGCACCACGTCCGCGTACCGCAACCGGGCGTCCGACGTCGGCGCATTGAGGAAGTCGGGGCGGTCGAAGGTGATCGTCGCGATCTTGGTCTTCTTGTCCTTCTCGTAGCGGATGATCTCCTCGGGCCCGGGTCTTGCTGGCCGCTTCTTCTTCGACATTCCCGCGCTCTCAGTTGGATCCGACGGCAGCGCTGCCGCGGAATGACGGACTCGACGTCAGGACCTCTGGCCCGTCGTCGGTGATCAATACGGCGTCACGGCTGAACACCGCGCCGACGCCGGGCTCCCACACGTACGCCGTGACGGCCAGCACCGTGCCGGGATCGAGCCGCTCTTCGGCAGAGGTCTTCGGTAGCTCCGGCGAGATCACCGGCGGATCGAAGCCAAGCCCGAGCCCGTGGGCCACCGGCACCGGCGGCAATGGCTCCCCAGCGGCTTCGTAGGCGGTGAGCAGGTCGCTGCCCGCCACGCCAGGGCGGCACGCGTCAACGAGCCGCTCCCACAGGTCATTCGAGCGACGGTACAGCGCTTCGACTTTCGGGGCACCGCTCACATCGCCAACCGGCCAGGTGCGGCCCACCTCACCCACGTAGCCGTCGGCCAGGGCACCGGCGGCGAAGGCGACGAGATCGCCCTCGGCGATCCGACCGTCTCGGCGTCCGACCCGCCACGAATGCTCGCGGGAGGTGATCCACGCCCCGTCCTGGGTGGCTGAGGTACTGAACCCACCGGCGGCCATCGCCTCCATCAGTACGCCGTTCAACGCCTGCTCGGTGGTACCGACCGCGAGTTCGGACACCGCCGCGGCGAGTCCGCGCTCGGCGACCCCGAGCGCGCCGCGAAGTATCCGTAGCTCATCGGCGGTCTTGGTACGGCGCGCCGCCTTCATCGCCACCTCACCGTCGACGAGCTCCGCGTTGGGGAACGCCACGGGTAGCAATTGTGCGAACGACGGCGACATGGCGTCGGTACCGACGCGTTTAGCGCCAGCTGCACCATTGATGTGCTTGAGCACCTCGATGTTCGTCACCGGGTTCCACGCCAACCCGTAGAGGTGGTCGTGCCCGATCTCCTCGGGGATGCCCTCGTCCCAGCTGCTGTTGAGGTGAATCTCACCGGTGGCGCGGACCAATACGCAGATCGGTGCGAACGGGCGGGTACCCGCGACCCAGAGTTGCGGTGCCCCAGTGACATAGCGGACGTTGGCCTGGCGCCCGAGTACCAGGACGTCGAGGTCGGCGGCCTCCATCTGCGCGAGCACCCGCTCACGCCGCCCGGTGCGCAGCACCAAGTCGTCGGGGACGATCTCTTCAGCCACTAGATGCTCCCGTACGGCGCGTAGGGGTAATCGGTTATCGATTGATAGCCGTCTTCGGTGATGATCACGATCTCCTCGCTGCGGTATCCGCCGGTGCCGTCCTCCCAGACGACGGGTTCGAGCACGAGCAGCATGCCAGCCGGGAACACGAAGTTGTCGTCGAACTCCTGACCCAGATCCGTTCCGATCATCGGCATCTCGGCCGCATTGGTGCCGATGCCGTGACCAAGATAGAAGTGCGGCAGCCAGGGTTTGGTGCCGCCGTTCGCGGCGATGGCCGCTCGGGCCAGATCACCGCTGGTGGCCCCGGCCTTAGTGACCGCGAGCACGGCGTCGAGGATCTGACGCCATTTCGCAAACTGGGCTTCCTGCCGTGACGTCGGCTGCTCGCCGACCAGCCACGTCCGACCGAAGTCCGAGCAGTACCCCTCGTAGGTGATGCTGACGTCCGTCCACAGCACGTCGCCCTTGTTCAGCTCCTTCTCCGTGGGCAGCAGCGGCAGCGCAAGGTCGCCGGTGGTCGTCCAGACCGCACCGCTGCTCCTGGTCGTTGGCATCACCTGCCAGATGGCCTCGATCATGTTCGTGGTGGCGCCAAGCTCGAAGGCGCGCCGGACGAATGCGGCCGACAGGTCGATCTGCCGCACGCCGGGGGCCAGCGACTTCTGGACCTCGACGACGGCCTGTTCGGTGATGCGACAAGCCTTTCGGACGCAGGAGATCTGGTCTACCGTCTTCACCAGCTTGGCCGGACCGATCACCAGTGCCGCGTCCGACGGCGGTCCGCCGGGAAACAGCTGACCCGCCGCCCGCCGCATCGCGCCCGTCAGTTCGTCGACCGCCACCTTGGCATCCGAGCGCACCAGACCGAACAGCACCTTGCCGAAATGCTCTACCCCTTCGTCGAATTCGAGATACAGCGGCCCGTGGACGTGGTCCGCGGGCAGCTCCGAATCGAAGGCGCTGCCCTCGCTGAACGGCATGTACAGGTGGGGATGTTCATCGTCGGCGAGCACCACGGCCACCGGGCGCTCGACGTGCGACAGCCCAGCGTCGAGCAGCGGCCAACTCGCGCCGGTGGCGTACACGACGTTGCCATTGCCCAGCAGCACCAGAGCGTCAACGCCCTTGTCCTTCATGGAGGCCCGCAGGCGCGCGCTGCACTCGCGGTACATCCGCGCGCGGTCGGGAGTGTCCGGGATGTCGAGCAGCGCTGACCCGGAAGCAGTCGCAAACGTCGTCATGAGATGCCCAGGAACTTCTTGATGTTGGTGCTGACGATCTTCACCGCGTCCTCGGGCCCGACGGCCTCGACGACGGCGGCCAACGACTTCTCGGAGTAGCCGAACGTACTCTCGTTGTGCGGGTAGTCCGACGACCACATCACCTTGTCGACGCCGATCTGGTCGATGAGCCGCAGCCCAAGTGGATCCACCATGAACGACGCGGACATGTGGTTGTCCCAGTAGTAGCGGACGTCATGGGAGAGTTGGTGGTTGAACATGTGCCGGTAGGAGGCCAGCAGGTGCTCGGCGTCCTGCAATGCCGTTGGGACCCAAGCGATGCCGCCTTCGAACCAGCCGACGCGCAATGTCGGGTGCCGGTCCAGGATGCCCGAGAACACGTACTTGGCGAACTGCTCGCGGAACGAGTCGACGTTGATCATCATGCCGACCACCACGCTGTTGTTCTCGCACGGCGTCTTCGGTGGCGTTTCGCCGATGTGGTGGGTGACCGGCAGGCCGGCCTCCTCGATCTCGTCCCATACCGGATCCATCGCCGCGCTGCCGTAGTCGTAGATCTTGCCCTCGTCGTCCTTGCCGGGGTTGAGCGGCATCAGGAACGTCTTGAGCCCCAACGACTTCAGTTCAGCCAACGTGCTCCTGGTGCCCTTGGGGTCCCACCAGTTGATCAGCCCGACCCCGTAGAAGCGACCGTTGCTCTGTTCCTGCAGATCGGCGATGTGCTCGTTGTAGATGCGAAAGACCCGCTCGCGCAGCGCCTTGTCCGGATAGTGGAACAGGGCGAGCACGGCGTTCGGGAACGCCAGCTCCCTGTCGATGCCATCCTCGCCGAGCTCGCGGATGCGGGCCTCGATGTTGTTGGTGGCGGCCCCGGCCAGGTCGTCGTACTGCATGAGCACGCGGCCGAAGTCACCCGCGACGAAGGAGCGGCCGTTGACGCCCACCATGTAAGCGCCGTCCTCGTACCAGATCCGCGGGGCAGCGCCCTTGAGGTCGTCGGGGAAGCGTTCGAAGAAGATGTCCTCTGCCACCGAGATGTGGTTGTCGGCCGAGAAGACCTCGGTTCCGGCAGGGAGTCCCACGGCCGCCGCCACCCCGCCTTTGCTCTTTGCGTCCGCAGAAGCGTGACCGTGGCGGTCCTTCGGCGCGCCCCACCCTTCGGGCGGATATAGGGTCGCTGATGTTGTCGTTGGGGTTGACATCGGTGGCACTCCAATCGGGCTGTGGCTTGGGTCTTCTGGTGGCCTCCGGCCACGCGGGGTGTTGAGTCGTTGGGTTACCAGGTCACCGGAAGTTCGTAGACTCCGTAGGCGAGCCGGTCGTGCTTGAACGGCACCTCGTCGAACGGGATCGCCAGTTTTAACGTCGGGATGCGCTTGAGCAGCGTCTGGAAGACGATCTGCAGTTCGGCACGGGCAAGCTGCTGGCCGACGCACTGGTGGCGGCCGTATCCGAAGCCGAGTTCCTGGCTGGCGTCGCGCGTGAAGTCGAGCTTGTCGGGATTCGGGTACGCCGCGGCGTCCCAGTTCGCGGGCGCGAGGTCGATGATGATGCCCTCGCCGGCACGGATGGTCTCGCCGCCGATCTCGATGTCGTCGATGGCGACCCGGCGCTGCCCGTTCTGGATGATCGACAGATAGCGCATCAGTTCCTCGGCCGCGTTGGCGACGAACTTGGGATCATCGGAATCACGAAGCAGCGCAGCCTGTTCGGGATTCTCGAGCAGAGCCAGCACGCCGATGCCGATCATGTTCGCCGTGGTCTCATGGCCCGCGATGAGCAACCCGGTGCCCAGCTGCGCGGCCTCCTTCACGCTGATCTCACCGGCGGTGACGCGCTCGGCGAGGTCGGACACCGCGTCCTCCGCCGGGTTGGCCATCTTCTGCTCGACGAGGTTGATGAGGTACTTGTGCAGACTCATCGCCCCCTTCTGGCCTTCCTCCGCTGACGCGTAGCGGGCGAGGCCGACGTTCGCGTGGTGCTGGAAGAACTCGTGATCCTCGTAGGGCACGCCCAGCATGTCGCTGATCACCTTGGTCGGCACCGGCAGGGCCAGCTTCGACACGATGTCGGCAGGCTGCGGTCCGGCCAGGATCGCGTCGATGCACTCGTCGGTGACCTGCTGGATGGTCGTACGCAGGGCCTCGACGCGCTTGAACGTGAACGGCTTGGACAGCATCCGGCGAAAGCGGGTGTGCTCCTCGGCATCTGAGGTGAACACCGAACGCGGCCGCTTGTCGACCGTGGAGAGCATGTGCTCATTCCAGTGCGGAAATCCGTCGATGCGATCGTCGACGCTGACCCTCGAGTCAGCGAACAGTGCCCGCGCGACCTCGTGGCCGGTGATCAGCCACGGCGTGCTCCCGTTCCAGATCCGTACCCGCGACAGCGGCTTGACCTCGCCCATTTCCAGCATCTGCGGTGGCGGGGCGAACGGGCACCGGGCGGCGCGCTCCATCGGGTACTCGGGCACATCGGCCGAAACCTTCTCGGCGGCAAGCGTTTCTGACATCAATACTCCGTCATTCCTCGAGGTGGATGGCCAGGGCTGGGCAGGCGGCCGCGGCCTTACGTGCTTCTTCGGCCTGATCGGGGCCGGGGTTTTCGACCAGTAACTCGACGACACCGTCGTCATCCCGCTGGTCGAATACGTCCGCGGCATTCATCACGCACATTCCCGACGACACGCACTTGTCCTGGTCGACGGTCACCTTCACGGCGCACCCCCACCGGGTACGGGCGTCACGGGCGCCAACCACATTCCGACGATCGCATCGATCAGGCCCGTGCCCGCCGCCTGCCACGACGTTCGGGTCGCCGGGCCTACCCCCTTGGCGAGCGCCCGTTCACGATCCGCGCAGCTGTGCATCAACAGGTTGCGGGCCATGATGTTCCGGTCGTAACGGTTGTCCAGCGGCAGGTCGGGCAGGCACCGGTTGATGCCGTCGACGACCTCGACCAGCGACGGCGAGCTCAGGGCGTCCTTGACCACGAACCCGTGGTACGCAGGGTCGGTCATGGCCTGGGCGGCGAAACGCGCATACCAGGTCGGGTTGCCGAGCTCGGCCAGGTGATCGGTCAACGGTCGCACCAGGCACGACACCCACCCGCGCAGATCGGTGGACTCGTCGGTCTGGGTCACCATCCGCTCGCGGAGTTCTTCGATGGGTGCTCGCCTGCGCTCCTCGATGGCCCGAACCAGGTCGGTCTTGGTGCCGAAGTGGTAGCCGACGGCGGCGTTGTTGCCCTGCCCCGCGGCCTCACTGACCTGGCGGTTGGACACGGCGAAGACGCCGTGTTCGGCGTATAGCCGTTCGGCGGCGGTAAGGATGGCCTCGCGGGTGGTGCTCGCCCGGTCGGTCCGCAGGGGTCTGGCCGCGGTCACTCGCTCAGTCAACGCGGCCGGGTCAATTAAGTCAAGCGATTGATTTAATTCATGACCACGCCTACGGCTTGCGGGGCGCGATGACCTTGCCCGCGACGGTGCCGCCGTCAACCGGCAGCACGGTGCCCGTTACGTAGCGCGACCGGTCGGTGGCGAAGTACAGCACCGCTTCGGCGACGTCGCCGGGGGTGCCCTCGCGCTTCAACGGACGGTCGTCACGCATCTGCTGACGGATTCTGGCCTCGAACTTCTCCAACTTCTCCCGGTCTTCGTCGCTGGCGGACGATTTGAGGATCGGCGTCGGAATGCTCCCTGGCGCAATGCAGTTCACGCGCACCTCGTACTGTGCCAGCTCGATCGCCGCCGACTTCGTGAACTGGATGACGGCCGCCTTCGACGCGCGGTAGGTGGCGACCCCACCGCCGGCCAGGATCCCACCGATCGACGAGATGTTGATGATCGCGCCGCCGCCGTGCTCGGCCATGTGGCGTCCCGCATCGCGCGTACCCGCCATCACGCCGAGCAGGTTGGTCCGCATGACGCTGTCGAATTCGGCGAAGTCGTCGTGGAACAGACCCTTCTTCATCGGGCTGGACCTACCGGCATTGTTGACCATGACGTGCAGGCCGCCGAACGTCTCGATGGCCGCGGCGACCAGTTGACCGACCTGGGCCTGGTCACTGACATCCGTGTGGAGAAAGCGCGCGTCGGAACCCAGGTCCGCGGCGAACGTCGCGCCGAGTTCGTCCTGCACGTCGGCGATCACGACTTTGGCGCCCTCGGCGACGAATCGCTCCACGATGCCGCGACCGATGCCGGACGCACCGCCGGTGACGATCGCGACCTTGCCTTCGAGTTCGTAGCTCATTGCGCAGCAATCCCTTCGAAGAAATTCAGCAGTAGTTCGTTCACGACTTCGGGTCGCTCCAGCTGTGGGCAGTGCCCTGCATCCTCCACGACGGCCGACCGGCCGACCGCGACCCGGCCCGCGATGTCGGCGGCCCACCCCGCGGGCAGAAGTTTGTCGCCCGCCCCCTCGATGACCAAGGTCGGTACGGTGATGCGTTCGTAGGCCCGCTGCGCCGACGGAGCCGCGGGCGGGGTCGCGCCGGGCCGACGGAAACGCGCTGCGGCGATCGCCTCCCACGCGCCGGGCGCCGTGCTCGAGGCGTGGCGCCGATTCACGTACTCGTCGTCGTCCGGGTAGACAGAGTCGAAGAACAATGCCGTGACGATGCGGCGCATCGCCTCGACGCTGCCGTCGTAGTCGTAGAGCGCGTCGGCGTGCTCATTGCGTTGGATTTCGCCGCCACCGCAGATCAACACAAGGCTTCGGACCGGCAGCACCGGCGCATCGGAGGTGGTGTCGACGAGCAGGTTGATGGCCCCCATCGAGTTGCCGACGAAGTGTGCCGAGCCGATTCCCATGACGTCGCAGAAGTGCGCGACGTGCCTGATCCGCAAGCCGCGCCCGTCGACGAAGTCCACGACCTTCGCGGAGTCTCCGTACCCGAGCATGTCCGGGGCCAGCACTCTGTAGTGCGCGGAGAGCGCGCCGATGGTCCGCTCCCAGCCAAGCTCAGCACCTGCGCCGAACTCACCACCGTGCAGGAGCACGACGGGGTCACCGTGGCCCGCGTCCAGATATCCAGTGGCGAGCCCATCCACGACAACGGACTTCCGTTCGAACTGCATGGGAGCCAACGATAGATGTGTCCGAATAGCCAAAGTGCTTAGCGTGCAACGACGGCGTCAGCGTCGGGGCAGCCCGAGCGCGCGCTGGGCGATGATGTTGCGCTGGATCTCCGATGTTCCGCCTGCGATGGTGCCGGCAAACGTCCCAAGATATCGGGCAAACCAGCTGGCGGCGAACAGATCTGGACTGTACGGGTTGAACGGGGCGGTGAATGCCGGGTCAACGAGCCCGTCGCCCCCCGCTGCATTCAGCGCATGCCTCGCGGCGTTCTGCTCGGCTTCGGAACCCAGCACCTTCAGCACTGAGATCGCGGCGGCATCGGTCTCCCCGCGTGCGGCGCGGGCGAGTGCCGCCGAGCCCAGCAGTCGCAACGCCTGGGAGTCCATCGCGATCGTGGCGTAGTGGTCACGGTCGATCGGGCCGACGGGGGCAAAATCCTCTAGGAGGTCCTCCAACCGGTTGGCGAAACTCGTCCACATCATGGCGCGTTCGTGGCCCAGCGAACCGTTGGCCACCGTCCAGCCGCCGCCAAGCGGGCCGACAAGGTTCTCGGCGGGCACTCGCACGTCGGTGAAGAAGACCTCGTTGAAGTCGAAGTGATGGCGGTCGTAGACCACGGGAAACGGCCGGCAAGAGACCCCAGGGGTGTCGGTCGGGATCAGCAACGCGCTGATGCCCCCGTGCTTTTCGTCGGAGTCGGTACGGACGAACGTGAGCACGACGTCCGCGTCGTGGGCGCCCGACGTCCAGACTTTCTGCCCGTTGACCACGAAATGGCCGTCCTCAAGCACCGCCTGGGTGCGCAGCCCGGCCAGATCCGAACCCGCGCCGGGTTCGCTCATCCCGAGCGAAGCCGTGAGCTCCGCGCGCAGGATCGGTACCGCCCAGCGCTGTTTCTGCTCGACGGTTCCGAAGCTCAGCAGCGACGCCGCGATGATCCCCACGCCCTGCGGGTTGAAGCAGTGATAGATCCGCCGTCGCGACAATTCCTCGCGGTGCACGTACTGCTGCAGTACACCTGCGTTGCGACCGCCGAACTCGGGTGGATTGCCTGGCAACAGCCAACCGTGGTCGAACTGCAACTGCTGCCAGTGCCGCGCCCATTCGGGCACATGGGAGGTGGACCGAGAGCGCTCCTGTGCAGCGGCCTGAACTGGCAGGTGTTCGTCCAGGAACGCGATGAACTCTTTCCGGAAGTCCTCGACGTCCGCGTCGAAGGTGAGTTGCACGGCACTCCTCGCGTGACGGTGTCGGCCTATCAGCGGCCTACTTGAAGATATCAAGTTATTGATATTCACTGTAACGGTGCTCGACGGAGAGAAGATTCTGATCACCGGTGCGACGGGGAAGATCGCGTTTCCGATCGCACGCACGCTGGCCGAACGCAACGAAGTCTGGGGCGCCGCCAGGCTGCAACGGCCAGGCGACGAAGCGAAGCTCGCGTCCGCCGGAATCAAACCGGTGGCGCTCGACGTCAGTAGGGGCGACTTCTCCGAGCTTCCGGACGACTTCACCTACGTCTTCCACGCGGCGGTGGATCCCGGTTCGGGCGACTGGGCAAGCTGCGTCGAGACGAACGCGCAGAACTCCGGGCAACTGCTCTTTCACTGCCGCACCGCAAGCGGATTCGTGTTCTGCTCGACGGGCTCGATCTACGGTTATCAAGGGCAGCGGCCGTTGACCGAGACAGACCCTCCCGGTGTACCACTGCGCCCGAACTACAGCTTCTCGAAGGTGGCCGCCGAGGCCGTCTGCACCTGGATCGCCAGGCAGCACCGAATTCCGCTCACCATCATCCGGATCTGCTCCACGTACGGACCCGAGGGTGGGACACCGGCCGACAGGTTGGATCTGATATTGGCGCGCAAGGCCATTCGACTGCACCCCGACAAACCGAACAACTACAACCCCATCTACGAGGATGACTACGTCGAACTCGGCATCCGCGCCATGGAAGTGGCAGGCGTACCGCCGGTGGTGGTGAACTGGGCGGGCAGCGAGACGGTCAGCGTCGAGGACTACTGCGCCTACTTGGGCGAACTCGTCGGCATCGAGCCCATCTTCGAGTACACCTCGGCCGCCCATACTCCGCTGTGGCCCGACGTCACCCACATGCACGAGGTGCTCGGCCGTACGAAAGTGCCGTGGCGCGAGGGCTTTAGGCGCATGGTCGAGGCCCGTCATCCCGAACTCAGGCTGGCCGAACGACATTCGACGACGGAGCCCCGCTGATGCTACTGCCCGGCACCCCTTCAGACGACGTCCCCGACGTGCTCGCTACCGGACGGGGCGACGTCACGACATTGTTCGTGTCGATGGCGACTCGCCATCCCGACGGGACGGATGCCGACTACCTGCAATGGCATACGCTCGACCACCGTCCCGAGCAGCATCGGTTATCGGCGGTGCGCGCCTCGTTGCGGCTGGTGTCGACGCCGGCATGCCGGTCGGCGCGGGCGGCTAGCACCGGATCGTTCGATGCGATCGACCACGTGATGACGTACTTCTTCTCCGACGTCGCGGGCATGGATGGATTCCTGACGCTGTCCAAGGCGCTCGGCGGGGCGGGCCGCAAGCTGCCGCTGCTTCCGCACGTCGAACGCGGTGTCTACGGGGTGCGCGGCAAGGTCGCTGCGCCGCGCGTCAAGGTGGGCGCCGACGTGCTGCCCTGGTGGCCGGTTCGCGGGTGCTATCTGCTGCTGGAAGATCGCGAAGGTTCAGCGGCAGACCTCGTCGAAGTCGACGGCGTCGCCGGGGTGTGGTCGACGACGGCACTCGACGTCGATGCGCGGCTGGCGTCGGCCCGCGCGGGCCAGCAGCTGACCTACTGCTTTCTCGACGACGATCCGGTGGCGACGGCGGCACGCCTGCGTCCTGCACTCGAAAAGCGTTGGGAAGCAACCGGTATCGAACCACTGCTGGCCGCTCCCTTCCATCCGATAGCCCCGCACGAGTGGGATCGCTATGTTCCGTAGCCAGGAGGCCATGTGCGAATCGGATTGATGGTCGGTACGGACAAGGAGCGGGCGCGCGCGGACCGGCTGTCGGGGCTGATCGCCGACGGCAAGGCCGCCGAACGGGCCGGCTTCGCGTCGTTCTGGATCCCGCAGGTGCCGGGCTACCTCGACGCCATGACAGCCGTCGCGCTCATCGGAGCGGTCACCGAACGGATCGAGCTCGGGACCGCCATCGTGCCGCTCCAGCCTCGACATCCGATCGCACTCGCCCAGCAGGCCGTCACGACGAACGCGGCAAGTGGGGGCCGCTTCGCGCTCGGCGTTGGACCGTCGCACCACTGGATCATCGACGGTCAACTCGGCCTCGCGTATGACCGGCCGGCCCGCCTGGTGCGCGACTATCTCGAAGTTCTGAATGAGGCGTTCGCCGGGCCAGGGCCGGTCGACGTGGAGAACGACACCTACCGGGTGCACAGCCCGATGGATGTCGCCGACCACGGCTCGGTGCCCATTCTCCTTGCGGCGCTTGGGCCGACGATGCTGCGCATCGCGGGTGAGCAGGCATCGGGCACCATTCTCTGGATGGCGGACGAGAAGGCCATCGACGCACACGTCGTGCCCCGCCTCACCACCGCGGCCGAGGCCGCGGGGCGACCGGCGCCGCGTGTCGTCGCCGGTGTGCCAGTCGCCCTGTGCCAAGCCAGTGAGGTCGACCACGCCCGCACCCATGCCAGCGAGGTGCTTGGGCACGCCGACTTCTCCCCCAACTACGTGCGTCTGCTCGAGCACGGCGACGCCGAGGACGTCGGCGACACCATGGCTGCGGGCGACGAAGCGGCCATCACCGAGCGGCTGCGCCGCTACCGCGACGCGGGTGTCACCGACCTCGCTGCGCGAGTCGTCCCGCTCGGCGTCGACGCGCAGGCCCGCGCAGCCTCACTGCGCCGGACGCAGGAATTCCTCGCGTCGATCGGCTCCGAACTCGGCACTTGACCTCGGTATCAACCCTTTTCGCCGGTAGCGGCATCCACCGCGTAACCGCCCATGAACTCGATGGGTACGCCCTCCATGGTGCAAAAGAAGAGGTCGACGCCCGAGCCTCCGGCGTCGAAGACGGTGACGTCGTTGGCAAACGCGCGGGCCTTGTCCTACGTGCTCGCGAAGTCGTCCGTCATGAAAGACAGCGCGGCCAACCCCTCCGGTGCCACGGTGCGCAGATGTTCTGGCACGTCGATCACTTCGACCAAGCCGGCCGTACCGCTGCCGAGAATGGTGATGTCCGCACCGTCCGACGGCGGCCACTTCAGCGTCGTCTCCAGCACTTCGCCGGGCACGCGGAACGCCGCCTGCACGCTCATGCCTGCGACATCGGTGAGGAATTTGATGAACTGCTCCGCCGAGTGACTCCGCATCACCACGTGGTGGTGCAGTTGGCTCGACACGTCAAGGCCTCCTCGTCGGTGGGCTCACCACCGCATGAACGGACACCGTTCGAGCAACGGCGCCCTTCAACTTAACTCGGCGTCGTAAGGTTCCCTGGCATGACTGGAGAACTGAAGGGCAAGCGGATCCTGGTGACCGGCGGCGCCACCGGCATTGGGGCGGCCGCCGTCCAGGTGCTGCATGCGGCGGGTGCCAGCGTCGCCGCGACGTTTCACCACACCGCTCCCCCTGCCCACTCCGATCTGACGTGGCTGCAGTGCGACGCAACCGACCCCGCCTCGGTCGACGAGACCACGCGCGCTGCCGCCGACGCGCTCCATGGCCTGGACGTGCTGGTCCACGCTGCCGGACTGTGGCATCCCGGCGTGCCAGGACAGCTGGGCATCAACGACATCCGCCACGTCATGGACACCAACTTCACCTCGACGGTGCTCACCAATCAGGCCGCGGCGGCCGCCATGGGGCCCGCAGGCGGACGGATCATCAACTTCGGCTCCAGCGAGGGTGTGATGGGAAGTCCGATGTCGGCGATTTACGCCGCTTCGAAGTCCGCGGTGGCGTCGTGGACACGGTCGGCGGCCAAGTGCTGGGCCTCACAGGGCATCACGGTCAACGCGCTAGCACCTGCCGTGGAAACACCAGGTGCGCAGCGACTTCGCGACTTCCTCGGCCCGGACTTGATGCCCGTCATCGAACAACAGCTACAGATGAGCATCCCCATCGGCGGCAAGCTGGGTGACCCGGTGAGCGACGTCGGTCCGATGCTGGTGTTCCTGGCCGGCGACGGGTCCAGGTTCATCACCGGTCAACTGCTCGCCGTCGACGGTGGCTTGATGATGCTCGGAGCCTGAGCGCGGGAGTCGCTAGGCCGCGCGCAGCGCACCCGTCAACAACTGGGTGGCCAGCATCTCCAACTGCCCCTGGACGGCGGTGTCCACCAGCGCACCACCCTCATCCCAGATCTTGTCGGCCGAATTGATCGCCACGCCAAGCGGAGTCGGCCACGCGCGCAACGCATGGCCGATGACCCGCAACTGCCCGAGCGTGCCGACGGCGGCCTGCCACCCATACGCACAGCTGATGCAGCCCCATGGCGTGTTGTCGAGGTAGACGCGCGGGTCCTCGCGGAGGTCTTCGATGTAGTCCACCGCATTCTTGACCAAGCCAGACACTCCACCGTGGTAGCCGGGTGACGCGACGACGACCGCGTCGGCGTCGCGCAACGCCGCGACCAACGCGGCGGCCTTGTCGGTGCGGCTCGCTTCGTGCGGGTTGTACATCGGCAGGTCGATGTCTTCGCCACAGAACAGCATCGTGCGCCCACCTTGGCGCTCCACGGCCGAAAGGCAATGTCGCAGTGCCCGTTCCGTCGAGGAATTGGAGCGGAGCGTGCCGCCTAGCCCGACGACGAGCGGTTGGGACTTGTTGGGGGTCACGGGGTTGCTCACTTGATCGCGATGGGGCTGACAGGGGCTCCGACCGCGCCGACCACCTTCAGTGGAGGCGCGATCAGCTGGAATTCGTAGACGCCGTCTTCGGCACAGTCGGCGGCGAGGCGGCCAAGGTCCCAGTACTCGCCGAGCATCAGACCCATGTCGCGCAGACACAGCATGTGCATCGGCAGGAACGTGCCGTCGATGCCGTTGGCCGGGTCGGGGTCCTCCACCATGAGGTTGTCGGCCGCGACCGCGGCCACTTCGTGGTCGTGCAGCCAAGAGGCGCACGTCCAGTCCAGCCCCGAACCGGGCTCGGCACCGTCGCCAGCGGACAGGAACCGCGTCCACCATCCGGTGTGCACGACGACGATGTCACCGCGACCAATCGTCACACCCTGCTTGGCGGCGATCTCGTCGAGTTCGGCTGGTGTGATGGGGTTTCCGGGTCTGCAGAAGACCTCTTCACCGCGGTGCGCCACCACGTCGAGCAGCACGCCGCGGGAGACGATGCCCTTGACGTCGACCTTGTCGATGCCGCAGTGGAAGGCTCCAAAACTGGTCACCGAGTCCGCAGGAAATCCGTTGTACAGCTTGTCCTCGTAGTACACGTGCGACAGCGCATCCCATTGAGTGGCAGCCTGCAACGGCATGACGATCATGTCGTCGTTGAACCGGAAGATGTTGTCGACAAAGAACGAACTGAGTTCCTGCGCCACGGAATTGCGCAGCCACTGCGGCGCATACCGGCTGAGGGTGTTGGCATCGCCACCGTCCACCGTCATCACGTGCACCGGGTTCTGCCGGAATTGGAAGGCCCCTTGCGGGCCCGCGGACCCGAAGTCGCCGCCGAGTGGGATGACCTTCCCCTTCTTGACGCATCCGGCGGCCGTCGCGACATTCTCCGCGGTGATGAAGTTCAAGGTCCCGATCTCGTCGTCGTCACCCCATCGGCCCCAGTTGCGCACGTCGTCGGCGACGCGGCGAAAGTCGTTCATGCTGGCCACAATGCGGATCCTTCCAGAGTGGCGGCGACCCGACTGGCCAGGTTTCCGCCGTCGACCCACAGCACCTGTCCGGTGAGGTAGCCCGCGGCCGAGGAGTTGAGGAACACCAACACGGCGGCCTGCTCCTCGGGGGTCGACACCCGCCCGAGAGGTTTGGGGATGTCGTCGAGATAGGCCTGCCCGTACTTGCTCCTCAACTGGTCGAGGATCGGCGTCTCCGTGACACCGGGTCCGGTGCAGTTGATGCGGATTCCGCGGGCGCCCAAGGGCACGGCGTTCTTCATGCCGTACAGGATGATCGCCTCCTTGGACAATCGGTAGCCACCGTCGGCGAGCGCATCGGGGTGTTCACCGCACCATTTTTCTCCCTCGGCAAAGGTCCGGGTGTTGAGCAGGCCGGCCACCTCGCCCATGTTCTCCAAGTAGTTCGATGCCGCCAATGACGACACACTGACGATCGACGACCCCGACGGCATGCGCGGTGCCAATGCCTCGGTCAGGTGTCGCGTGCCGAGGAAGTTGATCTTGACGACCAACAGCGGGTTGCCGATCCCAGACGACACACCGGCTACGTTGAACACCGCATCGACCTGCCCATCGACCGATGCGACGGCGGCATCAATCGATGCCGGATCGGAGAGGTCGAGTTCGTGAAAGTCGTTGAGCCCAAACGGGGGTGGACGCACATCCAGACCGACGACGTCGGCGCCCAGGTCTGCCAATTGACCCACCAGCGCCGCGCCGATTCCCGACGCGCAGCCGGTCACCACCACCCGACGACCGGTGTAGTCGACCAGCTCGCCGAATCGAGTCACCGGCTCAGGCTCCGGTCTTCTCAGCTTCACCGTCCTTCAAAGCCCGCTGCTCCTTCTCCAACTGCGCCGCTTGAACGCGGCCCTCGTTGATCTCGGCCATGGCCTCGGGGATCTCGCTCGACGTGAATTTGCCGCCCTGGCCGGTCGGCAGTCCGCCGAACGAGTAGCTCTCGTCGAACCCGGGGGCCAACGACGCCTCCCGGCGCTTCTCCAACTTCTCGAGCACGGGCTCCAAGCGCTTGTTCTTGGCCGCAACGTGCTTCTCGTCACGCTCGATGAACTCGGGCAGCACCTCCTTGCCCATCAACTCGATGGACTCCATGGTGCCTTCGTGGCTACGCGGGTTGAGCAGCAGGATGATCTCGTCGACGCCGCTCTCCTCGTAGCCGCGCAGGAACTCTCGCACGGTGTCGGGCGACCCGATGGCGCCGCGGCCCGGGCCGTACGCCAGCGTCGGGTCGGCGTCGACCTCTTCGAGGTAACGGTCCCAGACCCCGGTACGACCCGGCGTGTGCATCCCGGTCATGTAGTAGTGCATGATGCCGAACGAGAAGAACCCGCCGCCGACGCCCAGCCGTTGCACGGCCTGCTCATCGGTCTTGGCCACCATCATCGACAGGTCGCCACCGATCGCGAGGATGTTGGGGTTCATCACCGGGGTGACCGGCGAACCGTTCTCCTCGAGCTCCTTGTAGTAACCGTCGACGCGCTCCTTCAGCGGCCCGGGGCCGGTGTAGGCGAAACTCAGTGCGCCGATTGCCTTCTGGGCTGCCATCTGCACCGAAGACGGTCGCGTGCAGGCCACCCAGACCGGAGGATGCGGCCGCTGCATCGGCTTCGGAATGACGTTGCGCGCAGGCATCTCGATGTGCTGGCCCTTGAAACCGGTGAAGGGCTCTTCAATCATGCAGCGGATGGCGACCTCGAGTGCTTCTTCCCATTGGCCGCGCTTGTCGGCAGGGTCGATGTTGAACCCACCGAGCTCGCCGACCGACGACGACTCACCCGTGCCGAACTCGACGCGCCCGTTGGAGATCAGGTCAAGGGTTGAGATGCGCTCGGCGACGCGGGCCGGATGGTTGACGGCGGGCGGCAGGTGCATGATGCCGAATCCGAGCCGAATGTCCTTGGTACGCTGGCTCGCTGCGGCCAGGAACATCTCGGGCGCGGTCGAGTGACAGTACTCTTCGAGGAAGTGGTGCTCGGTCAACCAGACCGTCGAGAAGCCGGCCTTGTCGGCCAACTCGACCTCGTCGAGGCCGTCCTGGAACAACTCGTGCTCGTCACCGTCGGACCACGGCCGGGGCAGGGCGAACTCGTAGAACAGCGAAATCTTCATCAATTACCTCCGGTGGTGTTGAGCGTCGGTTCGTCGGAATCTGTAGTAGGGCTGGTTATTCGAGTCTGAGCGAGGTGCTTGGCGGCCACATAGCCGAAGGCCATGGCGGGTCCGATGGTGGCACCCGCGCCCGCGTAGCTGCGGCCCATGACGGCAGCGGTCACGTTGCCCGTCGCGTACAGGCCCGCGATGACGGAGTCGTCTTCCCGAAGCACTCTGGCGTACTCGTCGGTGCGCAACCCGCCCGAGGTGCCCAAATCGCCGAGGATGATCTGAAACGCGTAGTAGGGCGGCTCGCCGATGGGATACAGGTTCGGGTTCGGCAACGTGGGATCGCCGTAGTAGTTGTCGTACGCGCTGTCACCGCGGTCGAAGTCGTCGTCGTGGCCGCCCCTGGCCAACTCGTTGAACCGCTCGGCGGTCTGGCGCAAATTGGACGCAGGCACCCCGATGGCCGCGGCCAGCTCCTCGAAGGTGTTGCCCTCCTTGACGATCCCGGACTCCAACCAAGCCTTGGGAACCTTCCACCCGGTCGGGACGGGAGCGAACGGAATCTTCGGAATCGGCAGGTGTCCACCGACGACGTAACGATGGAACGAACGGATGTCGGTGACGAGCCAGCACGGAATGTGGGAGATGCCGGAGCGCTGCCCTTCGATCATCGCGTGGGCGAAGTCCATGTACGGCGCCGCCTCGTTGATGAAACGCTTGCCGTCACCGTTCACGACGAACTGCGACGGCATCATTCGCTCGTTGAGCATGAACTGCAGCCTGCCGTCGGGCCAGCACATCGCGGGGAACCACCACGCCTCGTCGAGCAGGTCGGTGGCTGCGCCCACCTTCTCCCCCGCGCGAATACCGTCGCCCATGGCGGCGGGATTGCCGAAGCTCCAATCCTTCTCGAGCTCGGGAAGATGCTGGCGCCGCCACTCCATGTCATGGTCGAAGCCACCGGCGGCCAAGATCACCCCGCGGCGCGTCCCGATGCGCTGAGCTACCCCGTCGCGTTCGACCACCGCGCCGACGACCTGCCCGTCCACGTCGGTCAGCAACTCGGTCAGGGGTGCGTTCAGCCACAGGGGGATGTCGTGGTCCTTGAGCGCCAGCCGCATCCGGGCCGTCAAAGACTGCCCGATGGCGGCCATCCGCTCGCCGAACGCCCGCGCGCGGAACATCCGCCAGATGAGCTTGACCAGGATGGCCTTGCCCCGCCAGTTCTGGCGCACTTGGTAGAAGAGCCGCAGATCCTTGGGTGCGAACCAGATTCCCTTGGGAGCGAGCGCCAACGGAGTGAGCAGGTTTCGCTCCTCGGCGCCCAGCTTGCGCAGGTCGATCTCGGGGACGTTGATGGTGCTCCCGCGCTCCGAACCGCCGGGCAGTTCGGGGTAGTAGTCGGCGTAGCCGGGCTTCCAGACGAACTCGAACCACGAACTCGACTTCTCCAGGAAGTCCATCATCTCCGGTGCGGCGTCGACGTATTGCCGCAGCCGTGCGTCGCTGACCAGCCCGTCGGTGATCTGCTTCAGGTATTCGAACGTGTCGTCCGGGTCGGGCACGTAACCGGCACGGCGTTGCGACGGCGCGCCGGGTACCCAGATGCCGCCGCCAGACAACGCCGTGGAGCCTCCGAACTGGGCCGACTTCTCGACGACCAGGGTGTCGAGGCCTTCGGCGTCGGCCTTGAGTGCGGCGGTCATCCCGCCGCCGCCGGACCCGACCACCAGCACGTCGACCTCGTGGTCGAAGGTGAACTCGTTCATGTCAACACCGCCGTCCTGATCGCGAAGCCCGCGATCAACTCGGGCGCAGCCCGGTAGTAGCGCTGTCCCGTCTCGTATCGACCCTGCGTGGCCAGCGCGGCGAAAGCCGCTATCCACGTGCGTACCTCGTGGGCGGAATTGCCCGCTTGCGCGGCAATCCATTCGTTCGACCACGCGTCGACGTCGGCGATGCGGTTGGTGTCGAGCAGTTCCAGCAGCGCGTGATCCCAATCGGGGTTGAGCGGCTGCAACGGACTGGCGCCGTGCGCGAAGTCGTGCGCAGCGGTCATCACCGCGCTCTGGCGGGCGGCGCGTTGCTCGGCGGACATCGCCTCGCCGTGCACGATGCGGCCGAGTGCCGCAGCAGGCGCGGTCGCCAACGTCGGCACGGGTGGATCATGGGACAGCCCACCGGATCCCATCACCAGCACGCGCTTGCCGAGCGTCGCCAGGAAGTCGCCGACGGCACCGCCGAGCGCCCTCGAGCGCTTGATCGGACCCAACGGGGTAGCCACCGAGTTGATGAAGATCGGGATCACCGGAATCGAATCCGCCGCCCCGAAAATGACTTCCAGTGGTTGTACCGTGCCGTGATCGACGTCCATGCTCGCGGAGATCGACACGTCGACGCCGGCTTCCCACACCGCTTCCGCGCATGCTGTCGCAAGGTCGGCGGGCACGGTGAGCGGGCCGGCATGGGTGCCGTAGTCGCCGACGCCGGTCGCCGCAGTGCCGATGCAGAAGGGCGGCATCAGCCGGTAGAAGAATCCGTTGTAGTGATCGGGCGAGAAGATCACCACGAGTTCGGGGTCGAAGTCGCGCACGAATTCGCGCGCGTCGGTCAGCGCAGAGTCGATGTCTTCAAGGAGCTCTGGTGATGGCCCCGGCAGATTCAGCAGCGGACTGTGCGACATGCAGCACAGCGCCAGTGTTGCTTTCGCCGTCATGGGTAGCGTCTCCTCCTTCCGTCAGACAGAGCACGTCGAACAGCGCGGCGCTCAACTCGGGTGCGAGTTGCGCGATGCACGCGCCCGCGATGCATCGGTCCGGCCGCACGAACAGCACGGACTCGGTGTGAGCGTCGAAGAAAGCCTTCAACGCGCCGGTACGGTCGCCAACGATGACGACCTCTTCGTCATCGTGCCCGGTCCAGTTCAGCTGGGTCAGCGGTCGCAAAGACACGAATGTGGCACCCAACGCCTTCCACCGGGCGAACGCGACGTCGCCAAGCAGCTTGCGCGGGTTGTTGTTCCACGCCAACACCGCGAAGCCGGTGCCGATGGCGTCATCGAGCAGGACGTTCTGAGCCGCCCTGGTGTCGATGCGTGGCTGGATGAACAGCGTGCCGGTCGGCGACGTCGCGGAGCGCGGCGCCACATCGTTTCCGAGCCGGGCGATCGCACCTTGGTCGTAGCGTGGCATCGGCTTGAAACGCATCTCCAACACGTAGCGCTTCAAAGTGGGTACCACCGAGGCGGCTCGAATGAGCCCGTCGCGCAACGTCGCGACTCGGCGGTTGGTCGGCGATATGACCCGGCCGACCATCGTCGAAAGATCGATCATCGCCCTGGCGTGCTTGCGGCGTTCGACGTCGTAGGTGTCCAGCAGCGCGTCACCCGCCTGACCGGTGACGACCGCGGCGAGCTTCCATCCGAGGTTGGCCGAGTCGCGGATACCGCTGTTGTAGCCCTGGCCCTGCCAGACCGGCATCAGGTGCGCGGCGTCACCGGCGACGAACATCCGGCCCTTGCGGAATGCGCCTGCGATCCGGGAGTGGTGGGTGTAGACGCGGTGGCGGATGACCTCGACGCGGTCGGGGTGCGGCACGAAGGGCTTCAACATCGCCGCGATGAAGTCGGGTTGCTCGACCTGCTCATCGGTCTCGTCGGCATGAATCATGAACTCGAAGCGCCGAATTCCGTGGGCGATCGAGATCGACGCGTACGGGCGGGCGGGATCGGCGCCGACCTCGCTGTTGGGGTGACCCAACGGATCCGTCGCGACGTCGATGACCAACCAGCGCGTAGCGGACGTCGTTCCTTCGAAGGACACGCCCATCAGGCCGCGCGTCGCGCTACGCCCACCGTCGCAGCCGACCACGTACCTGGCGGTGACGGACGGCCCGTCCGCGATGTCGACGGTGACGCCGTCGGCGGTCTGTTGGCAGGATTCCATCCGGGCGTTCCAGTTGACGTCGACGCAGTCGAACCGCTCGAGGCCGCGTAGCAGTTCGGCGTCGACCATCGGCTGGACGAACCCGTTGCGCTTGGGCCAGCCGAATCGTGCGTCGGGCGGGGCCATCTCGGCGAGCAGGCGCCGATTGCCGTCATAGAACCGCAGAATCTGATTGGGCACGGTGTGCGGCAGCACGTGCTCCACCACACCGATCGACTGGAACGTTCGCAACGCCTCGTCGTCGAGCCCGACTCCGCGGGGATAGTCGATCAACGATTCGCGTTCGTCGACGACGAGCGTGCGGATTCCTTGCTGTCCAAGGATATTCGCCAGTGTGAGACCGACCGGACCCGCGCCGACGATCAACACGTCTACCGTGCCCTTCGACGACGACTCCATCACACGCGGCCCAGCAGGAAGTCGATGTGCAAGGCGTTGAACGTCTTGGCGTCCTCGTACTGCGGCCAGTGCCCGCAGTCGGGCATCACCTCGAAGCGCGCACCGGGGATCATCGATGCGATGCGGCTGCCCTCGCTGACGTCGGCGGTGGGGTCGTCACTGGTCCACAGCACCAGCGTCGGCGCCTTGATCGCTCCGTATTCCTTTGGCCCCAGTAGGTTTCGGGCGCGTATCTCGGGATCCTGCAGCGCCATGATGTCGCTCATCGCCGCGACGAAGCCGGGCTGGCGGTAGATGCGTTGACGGCTGGCGACGATGTCGTCGTAGTCCTTGGACTTGTCGGCCATCAGCCACTTGATGCGGGCCTGGACGGTCTCCCAGGTCGGGTCCTCGGCGGCTGCCATGGACAGCGCGATGATGCGTTTCATCACCTCGGGGTCGGCCTGCGATCCACCAGCGGTGTTGAGCACCAGTCGGTCGATGCGGTCGGGGTGGTCGGACGCGGCCCGCGCGGCCACCCAGCCGCCGAGTGACTCGCCGGACAGGTGCACGCGGTCGACGCCGATCGTGTCGAAGAAGGCGAGCAGATGGTCGAGGTAGTGCGCGATCTCGAGCGGATGGCCGGGCTTGTCGGTGTAACCGTGGCCGAGCATGTCGATGGACCACGTCGAGAAGTGCTCGGCGTGCGACTCGAGATTGCGGACGTAGGCCTCGGCATGACCGCCGGAGCCATGGAGCAAAACCAGCGTCGGCTTGCTCGTATCGCCGGCGTGCAGGTACCGCGTGCGCACTCCGCCCACGTCGAGATAGCCCTGCGAGCACGGGACGCCCTGGAGGTCACTCCAGACGCTCTCGAACACGGGGGATGACGCTGCCATTCGTTCCCTTTTCCCGTCGGTGATGGAAATCTCATTCTCTTTCCATGCAAGCAATGTGTGCTAATATCGCACACTAATGTGCACTATGTATAGAGCATCACTCTCGCGATGACGTCTGTCAAGGAGAACGGCAGCCCCGTCGATCCCACCCCCGACCGGCTCGCGGCGGGCTCACAGACGCTGGCCAGGGGGTTGTCGGCGCTGCAGGCCGTGTCGGCTTCCCCGTCCGGCATGACCGCCCAACAGGTCGCCGACCACGTCGGAGTGCATCGCACCATTGCGTATCGACTGCTGTCGACGCTCGCGCAGGCCCGCTACGTGGTGAAGGGCGAGGATGGCAAGTACCGGCCGGCCGCCGCGCTGGCGGTACTCGGCGCCTCGTTCGACAACAACCTGCGGGCACTCAGCGTGCCGACGCTGCGCACGTTGGCCGACGACCTCGGCGCGACGGTGTCACTGCTCGTCGCCGAGGGCGATCAGCAGGTGGCGATCGCGGTGATCGTGCCGACGCTCGTCTTCTATCAGTTGTCTTTCCACGAGGGCAGCCGGTACCCGCTGGAGCGGGGTTCGGCGGGCATCGCGCTGCTGGCCAGCATGCCGCCGCGCCCCGGAGAGCGGGACCTGGTGCCACTCACCCGCGAACAGGGCTGGGTGATCACTCACGGCGAGATCGAGCCGGACACCTACGGTCTGGCGGCGCCGGTGCGGCGCAAGGCGCCATCGCCACCCACGTGCATCAACCTCATCTCACACCGCAAGGACGCGCTGCTCGACGGTCGCGATGCGGTCATCGCGGCGGCCAAGCGGCTGTCCGACATCCTCGGCTAGCGAAAGGGACTGACAGCGTGGTCAATTCGGTCGACGAATGGGACGAAGAAGTCGACGTCGTCGTGCTCGGAACTGGAGGAGCGGGGCTTACCGCAGCGCTCACCGCAGCGGTCGGCGGCGCCTCGGTGGCGGTCTACGAGAAGGCCGAGACGGTGGGCGGGACCACCGCGGTATCCGGTGGCATCGTGTGGATCCCTGCACATCACCGCTCCCCCGACGGCGAGCTCACCGTCGCCGACGCCATGCGCTACCTCGAGGCGCAGTCGCTCGGTGCGATGGATACCGAACTCGTCGAGACGTTCGTCCGCACCGGGCCGGAGGTGTTGGAGTTCGTCGAGGCGCACAGTGAACTGCAATTCGAAATTGCTGCCGGCTTCCCCGATTACAAGCCCGAACTGCCCGGCGGACGGCCCAGCGGCGGGCGCTCGCACAACGCCAAGCCATTCGACCTGGCGCGACTCGGCGAGTGGAGCGACCGGATCACCTCGTTCCCAGTGGACTTCAGCAACGTCGGCATCGACGCCGAGACCAGGGCGCGCATCCACGCATCCGTCGACGACATGGACGGTGACTACTGCGTGGCGGGCACCGCGCTCGTCGCCGGACTACTCAAGGGGCTGCTGGACCTCGGCGTGGTGCCGACCACCGAGGCTCGCGCGCTCGAACTGATCGCCGCTGACGGCCGGATCGTGGGCGTCCGAATAAGCCACGGCGGCAAGGATGTCCGGGTGCGTGCCCGGCGCGGCGTGGTGCTCGGCACCGGCGGCTTCGAATGGGACCCGGCGCTCGTCGAGGCGTACCTGCGCGGACCCATGCACGGTCCCGTCTCGCCACCGAACAACACAGGCGACGGACTGCGGATGGCGATGGCACACGGCGCCGATCTCGCGAACATGGGCGAGGCGTGGTGGGTACCCATCGTGCAGTTGCCAGGCGACACCATCGACGGGCATCAACGCAGCCGCAGCGTGCGCCTCGAGCGCACCCGTCCGCGCAGCATCATCGTCAACAGGGCGGGCAAGCGATTTCTCAACGAGGCCGGTGAGTACAACTCGATGGCGGGTCCGTTCCACCACCTCGATCCCCGCTTCGGCTATCTCAACGATCCGGCGTGGATCGTCTTCGATTCCCTACACCTCAAGAAGTACGGGTTCCTCGGCGTCGAACCCGACGGCCCCGCGCCCGATTGGTACCGCAGGTCGGCCGACCTCGCCGAACTGAGCGCGCAGACCGGCATCGACACCGAGGGTCTGGCGCGCACCGTCGAAGCGTGGAACCACAACGTCGAGCACGAGGTCGATCCCGACTTCGACCGTGGCGCAAGCGCTTACGACGGATACTGGGGCGACCCCAACGCGGCCACCCCGGCCTTGCAGACGCTGGGGCCCATCGACACGGCACCGTACTACGCCGTCCCGGTCACCGTCGGGGCGATGGGTACCAAGGGTGGACCTCGCACCGATGCCGACGGGCAGGTATTGCACGTCAGCGGTGAGCCAATCCCCGGGCTCTACGCGGCGGGCAACGCCATGGCGGGCGTGACCGGCAAGGCCTACGGCGGAGCGGGCGGAACCCTAGGCCCCGCAATGGTCTTCGGCTATCGTGCAGGCCGAGCGCTCACGAAGGCTTAACCCTCGCCGAACGACGTCAGTCGTTGAAGTGGACCTTGTCCTTGACGGCGGGCACCACCGGCGGCGCCTCGCGCCAATTCGGAAGCCCGTCAGTCTCGTTGGCGACCGGGAAGCCACCCTGGTGCACCCAGGCCCAGTGGCTGTGGTTGAGCTGGTGCATGGTGAAGCACGCGTTCAGCGAGTTGTAGAAGCCCTGGTTGTCCTGCGTCTGGTTGACCGATTCCTTGATCAGCAGCGCGGCCATCGTCGGCACCTTGGCGATGCGGCGGGCGAACTCCAGCGTCTTGTCGGCCAACTCGTCGGCGGGGAAGATCTTGGAGACCATGCCGAGCGCATGGGCCTCCTCGACGGAGAGCGAGTCGCCGGTGAGCATGAGCTCCTTGGTCTTGCGCGCCCCGAATTCCCATGGATGAGCGAAGTATTCGACACCACACATGCCGAGCCGGGTGCCGACGACGTCGGCGAACGTGGTGTTGTCCGCGGCCACGATCAAGTCGCAGGCCCACATCAGCATGAGCGCCGCGGCGTACACGTCACCGTGCACCTGGGCGACGGTGATCTTGCGCAGGTTGCGCCAGCGGCGGGTGTTCTCGAAGAAGTAGTGCCACTCCTGGAGGATGAGTTTCTCGGCGCCTTCGCGCGTCGCACCGTTCTCCCGGAAGCTCGGGTGCTGGTCGGGTCCGGGCGTGTACTCCGCCATCATGTCCTTCGACCCGAGGTCGTGGCCGGAGGAGAACATCGGCCCGTTTCCGCCGAGGATGACGACGCGGACGTTGTCGTCGGCCTCCGCCTTGAGGAAGGCCTCGTTCAACTCGACGAGCAGTCCGCGCTGCTGGGCGTTGCGCTGGTTCGGTCGGTTCAGCATGATGCGGGCGATCGTGCCCTCGTCGAGGGTCTCGTACGTCACGAAGCGGAAGTCAGCCATGAATCGCACTCTATTCCCATGAGAATGGCATTACCGCAGCGGGTACTGCCGCGGTGATTACAGCGACAGGATGGTCGCCGACGCAGTGCCCGGCGCGCCGTAGACCTGTGCCAATCCGACCCGCGGGGCGCCGGGAACCTGACGGTCGCCTGCCTCGCCCCGCAGCTGCCGCACCAGTTCGTGCATCTGGCGAAGGCCGGACGCCCCGATGGGCTCGCCGTTGGCGATCAACCCGCCGTCGGTGTTGATCGGCAATTCGCCGCCGATCTCGGTGGCGCCGTCGGCGATCAGCTTCTCCTGGTCGCCGTCGGCGCACAGACCGGTCTCGGCCATGTGGATGACCTCGGCGCCCGCGTCGGTGTCCTGCAACTGCGCGATGTCGACGTCCTCGGGTCCGATGCCGGCCACCTCGTACGCGGCCTTGGCGGCGTACACGGTTGGAGACACGTCCGCTTCGGGCGGCGCCGACGTCGCGTGCACCTCGTACGCTCCGAACGTCCGCGTCCGAATCTCGCTGGCCCGCACGTAGACCGGCTTGTCGGTGTACTTGTGTGCCAGGTCGGCGCGACACATGATGACAGCTGCCGCGCCCTCGTCGGGCGCGCAGAACATGAATTGCCGCAACGGGTAGTTCAGCACCGGCGACGCCATGATGTCTTCGACGGATATTTCCTTGCGGCGGAACGCATTCGGGTTCTTCGCGCCGTTGCGGAAGTTCTTGTTGGCTACCCGTGCCAACGTCTCCTCTGAGATCCCGTGCTCGTGCAGGTAGTGGTTGGCCTTGATGCCGAAGAACTTGGTGGTGACGAACTGTCCGTTCTCCGCGTACCACTGCGGAAGCGCCAGCTTGGCCGGGTCGTCGGTGAAGGCGCCGCGGGGGTGCTTGTCGAGTCCGATGGCGATGCCGATGTCGTACTTGCCAAGCCGGATGGTGTCGGCCGTCTGCTGGATGGCACTGGCCGATGTGGCGCACGCGTTGAACACGTTGGTGAACGTGATGCCGGTGAGCCCGACGAGCCGCGTCACCGAGTCGGGGTTGGACACCTCGTAGCTGCCACCAAAACCGAATTGGATGTCCTGCCAACTCAATCCGGCGTCAGTGAGCGCCAGCTGAATGGCATCGGCGCCCATCTCGACGGCCGACTTTTCGAACCGGCCGAATGGGTGCAGTCCGACACCGATGATGGCTACGTCATTGCTCATTGGACAGCCCTTTCTAGACCGGCTGGAAGGCGAAGGTGACGATCTCGTTGCCTTCGGCATCGGTGGTGAACGGAATCATGGTGAGCTCGACCTCCATGCCGAACTTCAGCTTCTCAGGATCATTCTCGGTGAGTCGACCCTCGACGCGCACCACGTCACCTAGCTGAACGAGCCCGACTCCGAATGGGACGAAGTCCTTGCCGGTGGGTCCGGCGTAGGGCGCCCCTGGCGGGAAACCTTGCGTCGTCCAGGCGATCACCGTGCCGCGCCGCGGCAAGAGCACGTCACTCATCTCGGCCTTGCTGCATTTGGGGCAGTGCGACTGCACGGGAAACACCGTGGCTCCGCATGCGGCGCAGCCACTGCCGATCAGCTGGGGATTCTCCTCGGGCCACGTGGAGATTGCGGGGTCGATGGCCTTCTGCATTGAGGCTCCTCAGGCAGCGTTGAAACACACAAGAATACGTTCACGGAATCGTACAACATCATTACTGGAAAGTGGAAAGGTGATTCTCTTTTTCATCGGTGCTGGTGAACAGGGATGCGGCCGCGGCATAGACGTCGAGCCGGCCTTCTGCCACCTCCGCGGCGAGGGCGCCCAGCTCCGGCCGCGTGCGCAGCACGCTCTGGGCCAACGACAGGATCTGGGCGCGCGCCCTTGCTGCGCGCCGTTCCGGGCCGTCGGCGCGGTGATGCGCCTCGATCGCATCCACCAGTTCGCCGATGCCTTCGTTCCGCGCGGCCACGATCTTCAGGATCGGGGCATTCGTCTCCGCGTGCAGGTCACGCATCGTCTGGTCGGCGCCGTCGCGATCCGCCTTGTTGATCGCAACGATGTCGGCGACTTCCAACAACCCCGCCTTGGCCGCCTGAATCGCGTCGCCCGCACCGGGATTGAGCACGACGATGGTCGGGTCGGCGACGGCGGCGATCTCGATCTCGGACTGCCCGACGCCGACGGTCTCGATCAGCACGACGTCATAACGCAGCGCCGCGAGTACCCGGATGGCGGCGGGCACCGCCTCGGCCAATCCCCCGAGGTGGCCGCGGGTGGCGACCGATCGAATGAGCACGTCGTCATCGTTGATGTGGGCGGCCATCCGGATGCGGTCACCGAGCAGTGCGCCTCCGCTGTACGGCGAGGACGGGTCGACGGCGAGCACCGCCACGCGTAGCCCACGCTCCCGATAGGCCGTGACGAGCACCGCAATCGTGGTCGACTTCCCCGCCCCAGGAGGGCCGGTGATGCCGATGACGCGGGCCGTGTCGGTGCCGAGGGCGGCCAGCACCTCACTGCGGCGCGCACTCTCGGCCAGGCTCAGCAGCCGACCGGCGGCCCGGGTAGAACCGTTGCGCGCCGCGGTTATGAGCTCTTCGATGGTCATCAGGTGCGCTGAGTCTACGGCTTATGGGGCCGGAACCTCGATGACCGTGGCTGAGCCCATTCCGCCGCCCGCGCACATGGCCGCGACGCCGATTCCGCCTCCGCGGCGACGCAATTCGTGCACCAGCGTGACCAGCATGCGCGCACCGCTGGCAGCGACGGGGTGGCCGAGCGAGCAACCGCTTCCGCTGACGTTGACGATGTCGGGATTGATGTTCAACAGCTTGACGGTCGCCACGCACATCGCCGCGAACGCCTCGTTGATTTCGAAGAGGTCGACGTCGGACACCGAAAGACCGGCCCGCTTTAGCGCTTTCGGGATGGCCTCGACCGGGGCGAGCCCCGTGAATGCGGGATCGACGCCGACCGATGCCCAGGCCTTGACGGTCCCGAGCGCGGGCAGTCCGAGCCGATCACTGGCGATGGTCAGCACTGCGGCCCCGTCGTTGGCGCCGCACGCGTTGCCCGCGGTGATCGAGAACCCCTCGATCTCCGGGTGCAGGACCTTCAGTGACGCGAGCTTCTCGATCGTGGTGTCGCGGCGCGGATGTTCGTCGGTGTCGAAGAGTCCGTGCGGCGTCTCGATGGGGACGAGCTCCTCCTTGAAGCGACCCTCGTCGATGGCGGCGATGGCCTTGCGGTGCGACCCGAGCGCCCACTCGTCCATCTCTTCGCGCGTCACGCCCGCCGTGACCGCAGCGTTCCAGCCCACGGTGATCGACATGTCCATGTTCGGCGCCTCGGCGGTGTTGGGGTGCGTGGGCGGGAACCAGCCCACCGGCTCGCCGTCGACGATGCGGGAGAACCGTGGTGACGTCGACGCGGAATTCACCCCACCGGCGATGATCAGCTGGTCCATGCCTGCCCGGATGCTGGCCGCCGCGCTCTGCACTGCCGATTGACCCGCTGCGCAGTGCCGGTTCACGGCGAGGCCGGGCACGGTCTGCAGCCCGGCGGTGATCGCGGCATGACGGGCGACGACGCCGCCGCCGTACAACCCCTCCCCGAGGATGACGTCGTCGACGCGCAGGGTTGATTCCCCGGTCGCTGCGCTCCTGCCCGCCGGTACGTCCAGGTCGGCAGCGGCCGCCCCAACTACGTGGTCGGCCAGCGTGTAGGCATCGGTGTCTCGCAACGTGCCCTTGTTGGCGGTACCGATCGGCGTGCGCAGTGCGGAGACGATGACGGCTTCGGGCATGGGCGGACTCCATTTCAACCAGATATGAGAATGCTATTCTCTCAGTCAGAGAGCGTCAGTTGCAAGAAGGGGAACAACATGCAGATTGCGGGAAGCTCAGCGATCGTCGTCGGCGGAGCGGGCGGGTTGGGCGAAGCGACCGTTCGCCGGCTGCACGATGCGGGCGCGAAGGTCGTCGTCGCCGATCTGGCCGACGACAAGGGCAAGGCGCTCGAGAGCGAGCTCGGCGTGCGCTACGTGCCCACCGATGCGACGTCCGAGGAGTCCGTCAACGCTGCGATAGCTGAAGCGGTTGCCCTTGCGCCGCTGCGGATTTCGGTGGACACCCACGGCGGTCCCGCAAGCGGCGGCCGACTGATCGGCAAGGATGGGTCGCCACTGGATCTCGACGGCTTCAAGAAGACCATCGAGTTCTACCTGACCGCGGTGTTCAACGTCATGCGACTCTCTGCCGCCGCCATCGCCAAGAGCGAGCCGCTCGAAGAGGGCGGCCGCGGCGTCATCGTCAACACTGCTTCGATTGCTGGCTACGAAGGGCAGATCGGCCAGCTGCCCTACTCTGCGGCCAAGGGCGGGGTGCTCGGCATGACGCTGGTCGCGGCGCGCGACCTGTCGCCGTTGGGCATCCGCGTATGCACCATCGCTCCCGGCACCATCAACACCCCGGCCTACGGCAAGGCCGGCGACCAACTTGAGCAGTACTGGGGCCCGCAGGTGCCATTCCCCAAGCGCATGGGCCGGTCTACCGAGTACGCCCAACTCGCCCAGAGCATCATCGAAAACGATTACCTCAACGGCGAGATCATCCGCCTGGATGGCGCACTGCGGTTCCCGCCCAAGTGACCGCCTCGCTGAAGGGGAAGGTCGCCTTCGTCGCAGGGGCCAGCCGCGGCATCGGGGCAACGGTCGCCGCGTCGCTTGCTGGTGCGGGCGCAGACGTCGTCGTCGCGGCCCGGTCCGAGCAGCAGGGCAAGTTGCCAGGCACCATCGGATCGGTCGCCGATGCCATCACCGCCGCGGGCGGACGAGCGCTGCCGGTGGCGTGCGACGTGACCAGTGAGGAATCGGTCAACGCGGCCGTTGAGGCGGGGGTCGCCGAGTTCGGCGGCATCGACATCCTCGTTGCGAACGCGGGCGTATTGTGGCTCGGCCCAATCGAATCCACCCCGTTGAAGCGCTGGCAGCTCTGCCTCGACGTGAACCTCACCGGCGTCTTTCTCGTCACCAAGGCCGTCATCCCCCACGTCCGGGCGCGCGGCGGCGGCTCGCTGATGGCCATCACCACCACTGGCGTCACGATGATCGACCAGGGCGCTAACGCGTACTGGGTGTCCAAGGCCGCCGCCGAGCGGCTATACCTCGGACTCGCCGCCGACTTGAAGCCCGACAACATCGCGGTCAACTGCCTCAGCCCGTCGCGGGTGGTACTCACCGAGGGTTGGCAGGCCGGCGGCGGTGGCTTCGAGATTCCACCGGAAATGGTCGAGCCACCCGAAGCCATGGGCAACGCCGCGGTACTGCTGGCCCAGCAGGACGCGAGTGGGATCACCGGCACCGTCCAGCGCTCCGAAGAGCTCATCGCCCGCTGACGCCGACGGTTCACGAGTTCTACACCGGTGTCGTTCGCGCGACCGTAACCACGACGCTGGTGTAGCACTCGCGAGTCCCTCGCCTGGCATCCCCCGATCGGTGGACAACGGATTCACCCGGTCGCTCCACCAGTTACCCGACAGACGTCCTTTTGGATTCGCGACATAGTTATCTCATCGCCGGAACGCACCCGGCAGAGAAACGAAACGCAAACTCAGACAGAAGGATTGAAGAAATGACCAAGACCACCCGGCTATTCGCACTGCCCATCATCTCCGCAGGCATCATCGGCGGCGCCGCCCTCGGACTGGCTGGCACCGCCAACGCCGCTGCCCAGGCGCCCACCGGCCCCGGCTACTCGTACAGCCCGCAGGTCAAGGCGCACCCGGCCCCGTCGGCCACCCCGGGCTGGCGTGCGCACCACGGCGCCCACCACATCGCCGACCTGAATCGCCAAATGGGTCGCTGACCCCACGAACCCACCAGGCTCTCCCGAACATCCCCGGGGAGGGCCTGGTGTTCGTCGTGGGCCGATCTACCAACCGTTGAGGTAGCACTCACGGCGAGAAGTTGCGAGTGACCCTCGCCATGAGCGCTATGTCGACGGGACCGGGGTCAGATCGCCTCGAAGGGCTCGCCGTCGAGCGCGACGGACGGCCTGCCATCGGGTCCCTGCGGAACGTCGCCCACCAGCGTCACGCGATACAACCGTCGGTCATGATCGGTGGTCAGGTCGGTAGGTGCCAGGTGCACAGTGGAACGGTTGTCCCAGAAAGCGATGCTGCCCGGCTCCCACTTGAAGCGCACGGTGTACTCGGGGCGGGTCAGTTCGTCGTAGAACAGCCCGAGCAGCCGCCGGCTCTCGTGTGCTGACACGCCCTCGATGTGCGTGGTGAATCCCGGGTTGACGTAGAGCGCCTTCTCGCCGGTCTCTGGGTGCACGCGGACGACGGGGTGTTCGGTGATCAGCGGCCGTCGGCGTACTCTCCGCTCGTAGTCCTCGGTGGCGGCGGTGCCCTCCGGTGGCGAGAAACGGTGCACCGCACGGAGTCCGTCGGCCAATCGTTGCAACGGCGCAGACAGACCGGCGTACGCGGCGACGGTGTTCGACCAGTGGGTGTCACCGCCGTACGGCGGAATCACCTCGGCGCGCAGGATGGAAGCCGCTGGCGGGTTGACGGCGGCCGTGACGTCGGCATGCCAGTTCGGCTTGTCAAAGCCGCGGCTGTCGGCGTACCGCGCCTTGAACCGGTCGCGAAAGATCGGATAGATCGTCGGGTAGTTCGGATCCGCGATCGAGTCGAAGAGCGGGTGGGCGGGCGTCGGCGCCCCGAACGCCGAGGCGAACCGCAGGTGGTCGTCGTGGTCGATGAACTGGTCGCGGAAGAACACCACCTTCCACTTCAACAGTGCCGCACGGATTTCGGCGACCTGCTGCCCATCCAGCGGCTTGGTCAGGTCGGCGCCGTGAATTTCGGCTCCGGTCCAGCCCGATTGCGGCCGCACGTCGATCGCCTGAACTACCTGTGTCATTGCGGTACTTCCTTTCTCGTCAGGAATTGATGGGCTTTGGTGTCACACCGTCGAGTTGGTTCTGGGCGGTGACGATGTCGTTGTAGCGGCCGTCGACGTACGGTTTGAGGTCGACGTGCGTCTTGGTCGTCCCGGTGCCGTAAAGGCCGTCCGCGACGCTCTGGAACAACTTCGTCGAAGCCGGGTCGATCGGATAGTAGGCGGCGAGGCCGTCCTCGTCGTAGAGTTTCTTGCCCTGTTCGGCCGTGATGCCCTGCTGTTTGACGTAGTACTCGTTGATCCATTGCTCGGCGTGGCTGTCCTTCCAGTTGTTGGCAGCGATGGCCCGACCGACGTAGTCGCCGATGGCCGCCGCCTTGACCGGATCGTCGAGGATCTCCTTGCGCACGATCAGGCTCTGGATACCCGTGTTGATCCCGGTGCCGTCACCGAGGATCGGCGGCGAGCCCAACTGGTAGTACTGGTTGCCAAGTACGATGGCAGCGTCGACCGCGCCGGCTGCAAACGTCGGAACCACCTCGGCCCCAGCAAGTTCCACGGGTTGCACGTCGGTCTTCAGATCCAGGCCGTGCTGCTTGAGCAGCGCCGCAGTGATCATGTGGCGTCCGGAACCCGGTGGGTAGGCGACACGCTTGCCACGAAGGTCCTCGATCTTCGTGACGCCACCGGGCTTGGCCACCAGGAAGTAGCCGCCGCTGGTGCCCGGATTGGCTTGCAGGCCGATCGTCACCAGATCCGTGACGCCGCTGTCGACCGCGATGGGCACCGGCGCCTCGCCGATTGACCCCACGTCGGCCGCCCCCGAGCGCAGCGCCTCGATGACGGCGGACCCGCCGCTGAAGTCGGCGAACTCCACCGAATACGGCGTGTCCTTCCCCGCGTTGGCAAGGTTCCACGGCAGCGACTGCGTGCCGTTCTGCTCCGCAATGACGAGCTTCGTACCGGCTGGCACGTCGACCTTGTTGGCGATCTTCACGGAGTCGATCGCGGTGCTCGCCTCGTCGTCGGACAGCCCACAGGCGGCCAACACCAGCGAACTCATCAGCAGTGCAACGACTTTCCACCGTGATGCAGTGAACATGTTCAGGTCCTTCGTCAAGTGTCCGTGGACACGGTTCAGAGCTCGAGTTCGCCGGTGACGCCCAGTTCGGCAAGGAGTCGGCGCCGCAACGTCGCGAAGTCGTGCGAATCCCTGGCCCGCGGCTTGGCCACCTCCACCTCGACGTCTAGCGATATGACGCCATCGGTTAGGACGATCACCCTGTCGGCCAACAGAATTGCCTCGTCGACGTCGTGGGTCACCAGTAGAACGGCGGGTTCGTGTCGACGGCACAGCGCCACCAGCAGCCCGTGCATCTTGATGCGGGTGAGCGCGTCGAGCGCACCGAACGGCTCGTCGAGCAGCAGCAGTTCGGGCTCACGCACCAGCGCCCTTGCGAGCGCCACCCGCTGCGCTTCTCCCCCGGACAGGGTCCTTGGCCATGCCTTGGCCTTCGCGGCGAGGTTGACCTCGCCCAGTGCGGCACGCCCCTGCTCCCGCACCGCGGCGGTCGCGGGCAGGCCGACGGTCACGTTGGTCAACACCCGCTGCCACGGCAACAGCCGGGGCTCCTGAAACACGATGGCGCGCCGCTCCGGCACCCGGACGTAGCCTTCGAAGTCACCGTCGAGTGCCCCCAGCGCACGCAGGAACGTGCTCTTGCCCGAGCCGCTCCGGCCCAGCAGCGCAACGAACTCGCCGCTGCGGATCTCGAGGTTCAGCTCGTTAATAACGACGTTGTCGCCGAATGTCTTTCGTACTCCTCGCGCTACGACGACGGTGTCGGTCGCCGTCTCAGTCACCGTCATAGGACCGCCTCCAGGTGAGCAGCCGGCCTTCCAGGAACCGCACGATGAGCACCGATGTGAGCCCGAGGATCGCGTAGACCCCGATCAGCACGAAGACCACGTCGATCTGGAAGTACTCGCGGGCGTCGGTCATCATCCGGCCGAGCCCTCGCTTCGCATTGATGGTCTCGGCGAAGATCAGCGACAGCCACGACGCGGTCAGCGCGAGGCGCAGCCCCACTAGGAAGCCAGGCAACGAGCCGGGGATGATCACCCGGTAAATGAGCTCGGCGCGGCCGACTCCGAACGACCGCGCCGCTTCGACGAGACCGGCGTCGACGCTGCGGATTGCGCTGAAGGTGTTGATGTAGATCGCCACCGCCACCGCGAGCGTGATCAGCGTGATCTTGGGTACCTCGCTGATGCCGAACCAGACGATCAGCAACGGCACCAGTGCGAAGTTCGGAACCGCACGCAGCACTTCCATGTTCGCGTCGACGAAGTTCTCACCCACCCGCGACAGCCCCGACACCAACGCCAGCACCAGGCCCAATGCGATCCCGAACGTCGCCCCGTACCCCACCCGCAACAAGCTGGTGAGCAGGTGCTCCTGCAGCGACCCGTCGGCGATCAGGTGGACCGCTGCTTGGACGACTCTGGTCGGAGGCGGCACCGTCCGGTCGTTGAATACCCCAGTGCTGGAGAGCAACTGCCACAGCGCAACGAGCAGCACCGGGCCGAGCAGACGCTGCAACGGGCGCGGGACGAACTGCCTGCGCTCCCGCTTGCCCGCGAGCGCACGCGGGTCGACGAGGGCGGTGCTCGGTGTGACCCGAGCCTCCGCCCGCGCGCGGGAGAGCACGGTGGCCATGTCAGGCGCGCCCGAAGAAATCGCCATCGAGCGAGTCGGATTCGCGACCGTCCGGGCCTACCGGGACGTCGCCGACCAGGGTGATGCGATGCAGTACCCGGTCTCCGTCAAGGTGTTCGAAATCGCGTGGTGCGAGGTGCAGGGCAGCACGGTTGTCCCAGAACGCCACGCTGCCCGGTTCCCACTTGAACCGCACGGCGTACTCGGGACGCGCGATCTCCTCGAACAGCAGGTCGAGCACGTGCCGGCTCTCGCGAGGCGAGAGGTCGACGATCTCGCGCGTGAACGACGGATTGACGTACACCACCCGTTCCTTGGTCTCCGGATGGATCCGGACCACCGGATGCACCGAGGCCAGCGGGTTGGCGCGAACCAGGTCGCCGATCTTCTCCGAGCTGCGATCGGCGGAAACGCTGGCCCCGAAACGGTGTTCGGCGCGCAGGTCGTCGATGAAGGCCCGTATCGATGCCGACAAGCCCTGGTAGACCGCGGCGACGTTGACGAACTGCGTGTCCCCGCCATAGGGCGGCACCACGTCCGCGCGCAGAATCGAGTGCGACGGCGGATTGATCAGCGGGGTCACGTCCGCGTGCCAGCCTGGACCGTTCGGGCTCTGCTTCTTCCGGTACTTGGTGCCGTAGCGGTGGTCGTACGCCGCAGGTGAGACGGTATGGATCTGCGGGAATTCGGGTGGTGCCGAGTCCCCTTCGTAGGGGTGGCCCGGGGTGACGTCGCCGAACTGGGCCCCGAAGGCGATTTGGGCGGCGTGATCGAGCGTCTGATCGCGGAAGAACACCACCTTCCACTGGTGCAACGCCGCGCGGATCACCGCCTGGTCGGCTTCGGACAGCGGCGCGGACAGGTCCACGCCGGTGATCAACGCCCCGGTCCACCCGGACAGCGGCTGTACGTGCAATTCGGTGCTGGTCGCAGCGGTCATCAACACGCCCCCTCGAAAGTGATTGCAGTATCGGTCTTTCGACGCTAACTGCGAATCAGCTACGAGTTACCCGTTTGAATCGGCGTGAAAAGAACGACGCGACCTCGCGGGGGTGAGCGGCGGGGGTGGGGTCAGCTCTTGGAGATCAGCCCGTCCACGATCTTGTTGAAGTCGGCGGTCCCGAAGGACACGTACTCCGCAAGATTCGCGTAATCCAACGACGCCATGACCGACTTCTCGAGTTGGATGTTCATCAATCGCTTGGTGGCTTCGACCGCCTGTTGGGGCAGCGTCAGCAGCTTGTTGGCGCACGCGATGGCCTCGGCCAGCGGATCCTCGACGACGTGGTTGGCCAGCCCCAATTCGACGGCCCGCTGAGCTTTGATGCGCACCCCGGTCAGCGCGAACTCTTTGGCCTGCAACAAGCTGATCTGCGAGCCCCACACCAGCGGCCCACCATCGGCGGCCACCAGGCCGATCGACACGTGCGGGTCGGCGAAGAACGCGGTCTCGGCGATGTAGACGATGTCCGAGAGTGCGGCCAGGCTGCAGCCGAGTCCGACGGCCGGACCGTTGACGGCGGCCACCACCGGGATGCGGCACCGCACCATGCCGATGACGAGGTCGCGACCATGCTTGATCGTCTTCTGACGCAGAGCTTCGTCGTTACGCAATTCGTCGAGGTAGTTGAAGTCACCGCCGGCGGAGAACGCCCGGCCAGCCCCGGTGATCACTGCCGCCCGCGCTCCGGGGTCCTCGTTCAGGGCATCCCAGATCTTGGCCAGCCCGACGTGCAGGTTGTCGTTGACCGCGTTGAGCTCGTCGGGGCGGTTGAGCGTGATAATGCGCAGGTCGCCCTCGGCCTTGACGTCGATTTCCGCTGGCATGTCGTACATTTCAGATCCTTCTGCTCTTCGCGCAGGCGCTCATCGCCCGCCCAATCCCAAAATCCGCTGCGCAATGATGTTCTTCTGAATCTGGCTGGTACCGCCCATCACGCTCTGCGCGCGGCTGTACATGTACGCCCCGAACAACTCGGGATCCTTGGTGCCGAGCGTAGCCAGCGTCGCGTGTCCTACGGACTGCTCGACCCACGTCATCAGCAGCTTGTCCAACGAACCCTGAGGCCCGTGCGTGATGCCGTCAAGCTGCTCGGACAGCCGCCTACGCACGTGTAGTCGCAGCATCTCCGTTTGCACCCACGCCCACGACAACTCATCGGGTGCAGGACCGTCGACGCGACCGGCCAACTGGCGCACCAGCTTTCCGTAGCGAGCCGAGAAGCCCAGCGTCGACGGTTCGCGCTCATGGCTGACCACCGTCATCGCGAGCTTCCAACCGTCACCAGGCGCACCGACCATGTTCTCGACCGGAACGCGGGCGCCGTCGAACTCGACCTGACCGAACTCCTTCGTGACGCCGCTGATCATCTTCAGCGGGCGCTGCACGATGCCCGGTTGATGCATCGAGATGATGAACGCCGAGATGCCCTTGTGTTTCGGGACGTCCTTGTCCGTGCGCGCCAGCACCAGACACCAGTCGGCGACGTCGGAGTAGCTTGTCCAGATCTTGTGTCCGTGAATGACCCATTCGTCCCCGTCGCGGGTGGCGGTGGTGGTCAACGACGCAAGGTCCGAACCGGCACCGGGCTCGCTGAACCCCTGGCACCAACGCTCGGTGCCGTTGATCATGCCCGGCAAAAAGCGTTGCCGCAGTTCCTCATCGCCGTGATGACTCAGGCCGACGACGAGGTAACCCAACCCGGGTCGGGCAGGCGCACCGGCCTTCGCGATCTCCTCGTCCACGATGACGTCATACACGGGCGGCAACTCCTGGCCGCCATAGGCCTTCGGCCACGAGGTGCCGAAGAAGCCGGCCTCGTACAGCGCGACGTGCCACTCACCGGCCTTGGCCCAGTACTCGTCACCCGAGGTCGGGAACTTGCCCTTCTGTTCGGTCAGCCAGCCGCGCAGCTTGTCCCGAAACGCGGCTTCCTCCGGGGAATCACGAAAGTCCAATGCTCAACTCCTCCAGCTTCACCGGCCACCGCTCCGTGGCGGCCAGCACCCGGCGCAGGTACACGTGCGCGAGGCATTCCCATGTGTTGCCGATCCCACCGTGTACCTGAATCGACGTCTCACAGACGGTCAGTGCCGAACGCGCACAGTAGATCTTGGCCACTCGGGCGGCCTCGACGGCTTCCTTGACGGGGAGCTCGTCGACGGCCCACGCGGCATGGCGCAGCACGCTGACACAGCCCTCGATCAAGGCCAGACTCTCGGCCAGCAAGTGCCCGACGGCTTGGTAGGACCCGATGGTCGCACCGTACTGTTCGCGCACCTTCGCGTACTCCGTAGCCAGCGCGAGCGTGCCGCGGGCCGAACCGACCAGCTCCGCAGTCGTTGCAGTCAGCGCCAGCGCGTACCAGCGGCTCGCGTCCTCGTCGCCGAGCTCAGCAAGTTCAGCCAGCGACTCGACCACTCCCGCAAGGCTTCTCGTCAGATCCACGGTCTCGGGCTCCGACGTCGGCGCAGGCACGGCACGCCCGAGTCGGCGCGCGAGATCGTCGACGAGCACCGGGCCGGTGAACGGCACGTCTACCAGTCCGCGAGCGAATTCCTCTGCGACGATGGCGACTTCGACTCCGGACGCTTCGTCCGAGCGCAGCGCGCGCCAGCCAGTCGCATCGACCGTCTTCTCCAGCCGGGCGATGCGGCCGTCGTCGTCCAGGTCGGCAACCGACCCAGGTCCGAGGTCAGACGCCAACCGCGCGGCGGCGTCCCGCAATTCCCGTTGTTCGGCGGTCAGACGGACGTCCACTAGAGTGCTCTGCTCTTCGCGCAGGCGCTCATCACTTGCTCCTTCAACACTCGACGTAACACCTTTCCAGAAGGGAGCCTTGGGATCTCCTCGACGAATGCGACCTGGCGAGGACGCTTGTAGGACGCAAGCCGATCGCCTACCAGCGCGATCAGTTCGGCCTCGTCGACGGGGCCCACGCGGGCGACGGCTGCGATGATCGCCTCGCCGTCGGCCGCATCGGGCACGCCGAACACTGCACAGTCAGCCACCGCCGGATGTCCGTGGAGCACCGCCTCGACCTCGGCGGGCGCCACTTGGAAGCCACGTACCTTGATCATCTCCTTGGACCGGTCGGTGATCCGCAGATAGCCATCGGCGTCGAGGTTTCCAACGTCGCCGGTGCAGTAGTACCCGTCGTTGAACACCTCGGCCGTCGCGTCGTCGGGCAGATAGCCGGTCATCACCGAGTCCGAGCGCACCTGGATTTCGCCGTCCGCGCCTGGCCCGACCGGTCGGCCGTCCTCGAGCGACGCGATCCGCACGTCCACCCCGGGCACTGGGCGACCCACGGTATCCAGCCTCGCATCATCGATCGGGCAACACGCGATGACGGGCAATTCACTTGCCCCGTAAGCAGTTACCCAACGCACGCCTGCCCGTCGGGTGACCGTTTCCGCGACGGTCTGCGCAACGGGCGTCGCGCACCACATGACGTAGCGCAGTGACGACAGGTCGTAGGACTCCAGCGTGGGGTGCGCGGCCAGCGCCAGCGCGATGGGCGCGACGGCCATCTCGACGGTGATGCGGTCCGACTCGACGTGACGCAGCATCGTGTCGATGTCGAACCTGGGATGCAGCCGGATCCATGCTCCGGCGTCAAGTGCGGTCGCGATGTTCAGCAGCCCGAGGATGTGCGAGGGCGGCGTCATGATCTGCATGCGGTCGGTCGAGGACAGCTCCAGTGCGGCCCGCCAGTGGGCGACTGCCACCGCGAAGGCGCGATGGGTGTGCCTGGCCGCCTTCGGCAGGCCCGTCGTACCGGAACTGAAGACGAACAGCGCGTCTGCGTCGGGGTCCGGCGCCGCGAACTCGCGGGCGCTGGGCGTAATCGGTTCGTCCAGGTGCAGCATGGGCATCGCTTCGGCGAGCACTGGATGGTCACCGACGGCGTGGCTGGGTTTGGTCACCGCGAGGGCGTGCTCGACTTCGCCCCGCTTCCATGCCGAGCTCAGCAGGACGACGGCGGCGCCCACGTTCCAGGTTGCGCGCAGCGCGATGACGAACTCGGGGCGGTTGGACGACATCAGCGCGATGCGGTCTCCGGGCCGCACTCCGCGCTGCTCGAGCGAGGTCGCCATACCGCTGGTCAGTGCGTCGAGTTCAGCCAGGGTGTACTGCCGATCGGCGTACGCGAGCCGGACGGGATCAGTCACGTCTCGACCCCTCCTGGCTGCTCAGACTGCCCTACGATGCATGTTGAGAATACCCTATCGATAATGGAGAATAGTATTCTCGTACAGACAGAATCTCAATGCCAGGAGCAGCCCGATGACCGCAGCCCCCGTACCGACCGAAGCGGCCGGTGGCGAGGTGACGATCCTCCTCGACCGAAAGAAGACGACGGTCCCGCGCAGGCCCGGCGAAACCCTGCTCGAGACAGCGCGACGGGCAGGCCTGACCCCGCCGTTCTCCTGTGAAGCCGGCAACTGTGGCACCTGCATGGCCAAACTCACCGAGGGCAGCGCCAAGATGCGGGTCAACGATGCACTCGACGACGACGAGGTCGCAGACGGCTATGTGCTGACGTGTCAGGCCGTGCCGGATGAGGAGAACGTCACCGTCGACTACGAGGAGTGAGGGTCGCGCGCGTACTCGTCGAGTTGCGGCGCCGCGCGATATGACGGTTGGTAGCCCGCGATCTTGATGGGGCTGCCGATCAAGCGTTGATCGCCTGCAGTGACGATCGCCTCCGGCGTCGCCTCAAGGGCCTCGGGCAGTGACCGGACCGCCGCCGCGGGAATGCCGAGCGGACGCAGTCGCGCCTCCCAACCCGCCGCGGAGTCGGTGGACAGCTTCGCCGCGACCAGGTCGAGCACTTCGGTACGGCGCGCGGCGCGCTCGGCCATGGTCTCGAACCCGTCGATGCCTGCCTCCCCCGCGAAGGATCGCCAGAAGCCGTCATGCGTGATGAACAGCGCCAGGTAGCCGTCAGCCGTCGAAAACAACTGCGCGGGAACGTAGTACGAGTGGGCGCCGAATGGATGCCGCTTCGGCTCGGTGCCGTCGTTGAGGTATGCCGACGCTCGGTAATTCAGCTGCGACAGCATGACGTCGCTCAGCGATACCTCGACCTGGCCGCCCCGTCCCGAGACGATCTGCGCAAGCAACCCCAGCGCCGCCGTCAGTCCGGTGGAGTTGTCGGCCGATGAGTATCCAGGCAGCGTTGGCGGGCCGGCGGGGTCGCCCGTCATCGCGGCAACGCCGGTGGCAGCCTGAACCACGTAGTCGAACGACGGATCGTCGCCCCCGTCGAGCCCGTAGCCCGTCAGCGCCACGCACACGATCTTCTCGTTGTGAATCCGCAAGGCCTCGTAGGTGAGCCCGAGCTTGCGGATGACCGACGGCTTCATGTTCACCAGCAGCGCATGGGAATTCGCGACGAGCTCTCCGAGCCTGCGTTGCCCGGCTTCGGAGTTCAGGTCCAGACACAGACTGCGCTTGTTGCGGTTCAGGCTGGCGAAGTAGCTGTCGGCGACCTGGCGGGAGATCTCGCCGGTCGGCGGCTCGATTTTGATGACCTCGGCGCCGAGATCGGCCAGCAGCATCGTGGCGTACGGGCCGGCCAGCATGACGCCGACCTCGAGGATGCGGATGCCTGCAAGTGGGCCCTCGCTCATCGCAGGCGCCTACCGAGCTCCGCGATCACCTCGCGCGTGCGGTACTTGGACGCGATGAGTTCGTCACGGGTATCCCCGATGGGCAGCAACCGCACGGACAGATCGGTCACGCCTGCATCGGCAAACTGCTTGAACCGCGCCAGGATCGAGTCCTCATCACCCGCCGCACACAGGTCGCCGACGCTGCGCGCATCGCCGCGGTCCAGCAGCTTCTGGTAGTTGGGCGAGGTCTCGGCTTCGGCCAGGATCCGGTTCGCCCGATCCTTGGCCGCGTCGATCTCGGAGTTGGCGCATACGCACACCGGGATGCCTGCGACGATGCGCGGCGCAGGCCGGCCCGCCTCGGCGGCGGCCTTGTTGAGCTTCGGCGCGATGTGGTCGCCGATGGCCTTCTCGTCGGCCATCCAGAGCACCGTCCCGTCGGCGCGCTCGCCTGCGATCTGCAGCATCACCGGACCGAGCGCGGCAACGAGCACCGGCATCGGCGGCTCAGCGCCCAGCACGGTGGGGTTGTGCACGGTGAACGTGTCGTTCTCCACGTCGACGTCACCGGGCCCGCCGAGCGCGGCGTTGAGCACCTCGAGGTAGTCGCGGGTGTATCCGGCAGGCTTCTCGTAAGGCAGCCCGAGCATGTCGCGGACGATCCAGTGGTGCGAAGGGCCGACGCCGAGCGCCAAGCGCCCACCCGACATCGCGTGCACCGAAAGTGCTTGGCGAGCAAGCGCAATGGGATGCTGCGCCTGAAGCGGAACCACTGCCGTGCCGAGTTCGATGCGCGAGGTGTGCGCCGCCATCAGCGCCACCATGGTGAGACAGTCGAAGTCGTTGGGCACCTGCGGCATCCAGGCGGTGTCCATGCCGGCCGACTCGGCCCACTCGATGTCGGACACCAACTTCGAAACCTTGCGCGCCATGTCGCCGCGCTCGGCCCCGATCATCACGCCTAACCTCATGCGCACTCCAGTCGCTTAATCGCCGAGCGTGCAGCCACTGCGAGAAAACCGTCGAATCCTCGCAGTGGACTCACGTTCGGTGAACCCGGGGTCACTCCCCCACCTTCTCGGTCAGCGCGCGGACGTCGCGGACAAGGGTGTCCAGCGGCGTACCGGTCGGGAACACCGCAGCGGCGCCCGCATCCAACAACTTCTGCACGTCGGACTCGGGGATGGTGCCACCGACGACGACGGCGATGTCCCCGGCGTCGGCGGCCCGCAGTCCGTCCACCACCCGAGCCGTCAGCCCCAGATGCGCGCCGGAGAGTATCGAAAGCCCCACCAGGGCAACGTCTTCCTGCAACGCAATCGACACGATGTCCTCGATGCGCTGACGGATACCGGTGTAGATGACCTCGAAGCCCGCATCGCGCAGGGTGCGCGCGACGATCTTGGCACCGCGGTCATGTCCATCGAGGCCCGGCTTGGCCACCAATACGCGCGTCGCCATCAGAACACCACCGGTTGCTGGAACTCGCCCCATACCGACTTCAGCGTCGACACCATCTCGCCCACGGTGCAGTACGCTCCTGCGCAGTCGATCAGCTTGTGCATGAGATTGTCATCGCCCTCCGCCGCTTTCGACAGGGCTGCCAAAGCCTCTTTAACAGCCACGTCACTGCGTTCGGCCTTCACCTTGGCCAGTCGCTTCAGCTGAAGGTCGCGCCCCTGGGCGTCTAGCTCGTAGGTGGCGATGTCGGGTGGCGGCTCGTCGGTGACGAACCTGTTCACGCCGACGACGGGCCGTTCCCCGGATTCCACCTCGTGGTGGATCTTGAACGCCTCGTCGGCAATCAGGCCCTGGAGGTAGCCGTCCTCGATGCAGCGCACCATGCCGCCGTGCTTCTCGAGGTCGTCCATGATCTCGATGATTTTGGCCTCGGTGGCATCGGTGAGCGCTTCGACGAAGTACGAACCGCCAAGCGGATCAGCCACCTTCGTCACGCCCGTCTCGTAGGCGAGGATCTGCTGGGTACGCAGCGCCAGCGTGGCCGACTCCTCACTGGGCAGGGCGAACGGCTCGTCCCACGCAGCGGTGAACATCGACTGAACGCCGCCGAGCACCGCGGCCAACGACTCGTAGGCCACCCGGACGAGGTTGTTCTGGGCCTGCGGCGCGTACAGCGACGCACCTCCCGCCACGCAGCCGAAGCGGAACATCGACGCCTTGTCGGTGGTGGCGCCGTAGCGTTCGCGCACGATGGTCGCCCACCGGCGGCGGCCGGCCCGATACTTCGCGATCTCCTCGAAGAAGTCGCCGTGCGTGTAGAAGAAGAACGAGATCTGCGGGGCGAACTTGTCGATGCTCATGCGGCCGCGTTCGACGACGGTGTCGCAGTAGGTGACGCCGTCGGCGAGGGTGAACGCCATTTCCTGCACCGCGTTGGCACCGGCGTCACGGAAATGCGCACCGGCCACCGAGATGGCATTGAACCGCGGCACCTCAGCGGCGCAGAACTCGATGGTGTCCGCGATCAGCCGAAGCGACGGCTCCGGCGGCCAGATCCAGGTGCCGCGCGACGCGTACTCCTTGAGGATGTCGTTCTGGATGGTGCCGGTCAGCTTCTCGCGCGGCACACCCTTCTTCTCGGCGGCGGCGACGTAGAACGCCAGCAGGATCGCGGCAGTGCCGTTGATGGTGAAGCTGGTGCTGATCTTGTCCAACGGGATGCCGTCGAAGAGCACCTCGGCGTCGGCCAGGGTGTCGACGGCGACCCCGACGCGGCCGACCTCCTCGCCGTACTCGATGTCGTCGGAGTCGTAGCCGCACTGGGTGGGCAGGTCGAGTGCGACCGACAGCCCGGTGCCGCCCTGGCCGAGCAGATACCGATACCGCTGGTTGGACTCCTCAGCGGTGCCGAATCCCGAATACTGCCGGAAGGTCCACGTCTTGCCGCGATAGCCGGACGCAAAGTTGCCACGGGTGAACGGGTACTCGCCCGGTGCAGGCGGGTCCCCCGCGCGGTCACCCGGGCCGTACACAGGCTCCAGCGGGAGCCCAGACGGGGTCTCTACGCGGGGTATGGCTTGGTCACTCATCGAGGGATAACGTACTTGCTAAAAATGAGAATGCCAATACCGCCGGGCGGAAATGGCGGACGGGCACGGCCTGCCGTAGCCGGTCAGCGGGCTGATGGCTGCGCAGCTCATTACACCTAGCCAGGCCACCCCCGCAGTATGGGAGCATGAGACTTGCAGAAAATGAGAACGTCCCTACCATTCGGCTACCATCGACGCCACTGACCTAGGAGGCTCATGTCCCAGCACCCGCTCGCCAACCGCACCCTGGTGGTGTCGGGCGGTAGCCGTGGCATCGGCCTGGCCATCGCGCTCGGCGCAGCCAGGCTCGGCGCCAACGCCGTCCTGCTCGCCAAGACCAGCGAGCCACACCCGAAGCTGCCCGGCACCGTGCACACCGCGGTCGCCGAGGTCGAAGCCGCCGGGGGCAAGGGGCTAGCCGTGGTCGGCGACGTCCGCAAGGAAGAGGACGTGCAGCGCGCGGTCGACGCGGCCGTCGAGCGCTTCGGCGGAATCGACATCGTCGTGAACAACGCCAGCGCCATCGCGACCGATCCGACCGAGCAGCTGTCGGCCAAGAAGTTCGACCTCATGATGGACATCAACGTGCGCGGCACGTTCTTGCTCACCAAGGCAGCCCTGCCCCACCTGCGTGAGTCGTCGAACGCACACGTCATCACCCTCGCGCCGCCGCTGAACATGAATCCCCACTGGCTCGGGGCGCACCCGTCCTACACCTTGTCCAAGTACGGGATGACGCTGTTGTCCCTGGGCTGGGCCGCGGAATATGCCGACGCCGGAATCGGATTCAGCTGCCTGTGGCCCGAGACCTACATCGCGACGTCGGCGGTCACCAACTTGGCCGCGGGCGGCGACCTCGTACAAAGGTCGCGCAGCACCGACATCATGGCCGACGCTGCGGCACAGATCCTGACCCGGCCCGCCGCGGAGGCCAACGGAAAGACCTACATCGACTCCGACGTCCTGATCGCGGCAGGGGTCACCGACCTGTCGCGCTATGGAGGTGGCGACGACCCGATGTGGGATATCTTCGTGGACAAATCATGAGTATCTCGCTGCTGCTGGAGATGGCGTCCGCCAACCCGGACCGGACGGCCATCGTGTCTGGCGAGCTGCGGCTCACGGCAGGCGAACTGAGCACACTGGCCGACGGCGGCGCAGGCGTCATCGCCGCGTCCGGCGCACAGCACGTCGCGTATGTCGGCACCGGTGGAGCGATGCTCCCGCTGCTGCTGTTCTCGTCCGCCCGCGCCGACGTAGCGTTCACGCCGCTGAACTACCGATTGAGCACCGACGGCTTGCGCGCCTTGATCGACCGATTGCCCGACCCGCTTGTCGTCGTCGACGACGAGTATCGGGACGCCGTCGGTGACGGCTACCGGGTGCTCGGGTCGCGTGAGTTCATCGAGGCGGCACGAGTAATCGAACCCGCCCCTGACATTCCAGCATTCGCCGATCCCGACGCGGTGGCGGTGGTGCTGTTCACCTCCGGCACCACCTCTGCGCCGAAAGCCGTTGAGCTGACGCACAACAACCTCACCAGTTACATCACCGGCACGGTCGAGTTCGACTCCGCCGATCCGGGTGACGCGGCGCTGATCTGCGTTCCGCCGTACCACATAGCCGGGCTCTCGGCCGCCATGTCGAACCTGTATGCAGGTCGAAAGATGGTCTACCTGACCAGTTTCGACGCGGCCGAGTGGGTGCGCCTCATCGAAGCCGAAGGTGTCACCTCGGCCACCGTGGTACCGACGATGCTCGACCGCATCGTCGCGGTGCTCGAGACTGCCGGGACCGCGCTGCCGACGTTGCGCACACTGGCCTACGGCGGGTCGAAAGTGGCGCTACCTCTGGTGCGCAAGGCCCTGTCGCTGCTGCCCGATGTCGGTTTCGTCAACGCGTACGGGCTCACCGAGACCAGTTCCACCATCGCCGTGCTCACCCCCGACGATCATCGGGTCGCGCTGAGCGCGGACGACGAGGCCGTCACCCGCAGACTCGGATCCGTGGGCCAGCCGGTGCCGAGCATCGAGGTACAGATCCGCGCCGACGACGGAAAGGTGCTCGGCCCGAACGAAACCGGTGAGCTCTTCGTCCGCGGCGAACAGGTGTCCGGCAAGTACACCGGCATCGGCTCGGTGCTCGACGCCGAGGGCTGGTTCCCCACCAAGGACGTCGCGTTCCTCGACGACGAGGGTTACCTCTTCATCGGCGGCCGCTCGGACGACACCATCATCCGGGGCGGCGAGAACATCGCCCCCGCCGAGATCGAGGACGTGCTCGTCGAGCACCCGCACGTGCACGACTGCGCGGTCGTCGGCGCCGAGGACCCCGAGTGGGGCCAGATCATCGTCGCGGTCGTCGTGCCCGCCGCGGGCACCGAACCCGACCCCGAGGACCTCCGCAGCTTCGTGCGCGCGCAGTTGCGCGGATCCCGCACCCCCGACCAGGTGGTGTTCCGCACCGAACTCCCCACCAACGCGACCGGCAAGGTGCTGCGCCGCGAACTCGTCAGCGAGCTGAACGCCACGAAGGAGCCAGCATGATCAAGAACGGGACCCGCCTGCAGAGCCAGGTCTGCGACACCCAGGTCATCGTGGTGCGCAGCGCGGACAGCCTCGACGACCTGCGGGCCGGCGGCGCGCCGATGGTGCCCGTCGGCACCGATCCGGACGCCAGCCTGGCGCTGGACGACGCCTTCTCCGGCGGCACCCTGATGGGCAAGCGCTACGTCGACGACGCGGGCGCCGAGGTGTTGGTAACCAAGGCCGGCAAGGGCTCGCTGTCCGTCGGATCGACGCCGCTGGAGATCAAGGAAGCCAAGCCGCTGCCTGCCAGCGACTGACGCCTGCGCACCGCCTCGTCATCGCCGCCAGAACAAGTGGTGGGTCACCCCGCTCGGGCTGGGCACGACGTCACAGTGAAATCGATCGTGTAGCTCGTCTGGCGACTCCCACAGGCGCGATCCGGCTCCGAGCTCCAACGGGGAGACCGCCACGTGGAGGGCGTCGACGAGGTTGGCGTCGAGGAACTGTCGGATGACGGTCGCCCCGCCACCCAGCCTGACGTCCTTGCCCTCGGCGGCGCTCTTGGCCTGCTCGGCGACTGCGGCGGGATCGTCGTCGACGAAGTGGAACGTGGTGTCGGACAAGGTGAACGACGGACGCACATGGTGGGTCATGACGAACACCGGGGTGTGGAACGGTGGCTCGTCGCCCCACCAGCCCTGCCATTCGTGGTCACGCCAAGGACCTCGCTGCGGGCCGAACTTGTTGCGGCCCATGATCTCCGCCCCGATATTGTTGGCGAAGTCGCGGGTGAGGTAGTCGTCGAGGCCGCGAGTCCCGCCGGGGTCGGTCCGATTGGGCCAGCTGGCAGTGGCTCCCGCCCACGCGAACATCTCAGCGGGCTCGGCGTGACCGAACGGGCGCTCGAAACTCTGGTTCTCACCGGCGCCGAAACCGTCCCGCGAGACGTTGAAGTTCTGGACTCGGAGCATCTGGGCCATTCGTTCCTCCTGGTTCGCCGACTAATGATGATTGGACTTGATGATTGGACTTCGCGCGCCGACGGAACTCATCGCGACCCATCCCAGTACCCACACCGCCGAATCCATCAGGCATTCTTAGCGCGTGAACGTGGAATCCCTGCTGCAGACCATTCCGCCGTGGGCGGTGTATCTCGTGGTCGGTGTAATCATCGGCTTGGAGAGCCTGGGCATTCCGTTACCCGGCGAGATCGCGCTCGTCGCCGCTGCGTTGCTGGCCTCGCGCCACACCCTGGACATCAGCCCGGTGGGCGTCGGCGCCGCGGCCACCATCGGGGCCATCGTCGGCGACACCATCGGGTACAGCATCGGCCACCGCTATGGCATGGGGCTGTTCGAACGTCTGGGTAGGCGATTCCCGAAGCACTTCGGCACCGGCCACGTTGCCTTGGCGAAGCAGATCTTCTCCCGGTGGGGCGTGTGGGCGGTGTTCTTCGGCCGGTTCATCGCGCTGCTGCGCATCTTCGCGGGACCACTCGCGGGCGCCCTGAAGATGCCATATCGACACTTCTTGGCCGCCAACGCAACTGGGGCAGTGTTCTGGGCGGGCGGCACCACCGCCGTCGTCTACTACCTCGGGCTCGCCGCCGAGAAGTGGTTGTCCCGGTTCTCCTGGATCGCCCTCGTCGTCGCCGTGGTGATCGGCGTGATCTTCACGCTGGTGATGAGGGAACGCACCGCCCACGCAATCGCCAAGTTGGAGGGCGAACACGATTGGGACACACTGCGAGAGGCCTAGCCGGCGCCCCACCCGGCCCGCGCAGGCGCGGCGTTGACGACATCGTCGGTGAACCGTTCGAGTAAGAGGCCCTGCGTAGCGGCCAAGTGACGGCGGGCGATGCGCTCGGCTTCCTCGGCTCGCCCTGCGGCGATTTCGTCGACGAGCCTGCGGTGCGTCCGCACCGCGGCTCTGGCGTCGGTCGCGGACGGGTACTCCCCGCGCCTGGTGACCGCCGCAGCCCACTGCTGTTCCTGCGCCGACCACAGCGCGACGAGACTGCGCACCACGTGCCGGATGGTGTCGTTGGGCGTGAAAACGACAACCAGGTCGTGGAATTCGCGCGCGATGCGGGTGAAGGTGACGCCATCGGACACCGCTTCGGCGGCCGCGTCGACGTTTGCGATGAGCGCTGGGACGACGGCCGTCATGCGGTCGGCGCGGCGGGCCACCTCACCGGCGCACAGCGGTTCGAGCTGCCGCAGCCCCTCGGCGAGATCGCCGAGTGTCACGCCTGCGCCCTGTAACACCAGGCCGAGGTGATAGGCGCCCGAGGACTGATCCGGCCGGTGCACCTCGGCGCCGCCGACGCTGCCGCGGCGTACCGTCACCAGCCCCTCGGTCTCCAGGATGCGCAGCGCTTCGCGCACGGACGGATAGCTGACGCCAAACTCCTTAACCAGCTGGTCCTGCGTGGGCAGCCGGTCGAAGCCAGCTCCGAGAATGCGCTGGCGCAATTCCGCGGCGACCGTCTCGGCGATGCGACGCTGTGGCACGCGTCCGCCAGGCACCGCATTCATGAATCAATACTAGCAATCCTTATAAGGATTGTTCTAGGATCGGGTGGTGGACTTCGAGTTGGGAAGAGCGGCCACCGCGCTGCGCCAGGAGCTTCGTGAACTGGTGAAGGCGAACGTGCCCGACGAATTTCTCGGGGCCTTCACCGACGACCCGGCCGACCTCGAGTTGGCCCAGTCGTTCTGTCGGCTGCTCGCCGAGCAGGGCCTGCTGTGCATGTCGTGGCCGGAGGAGTTCGGCGGCCGCGCGTCGTCGGCGTGGGAGCAGACCGTCGTGCGCGAGGAGATGTGGGCCCACCACGAGCCGCGCGGCGCGCAGTACATGGGCGTGAATTGGGTCGGGCCGACGATCATGCGCCACGGCACGCCCGAGCAACAGCGCAAGCACCTACCGCCCATCGCGCGCGGTGAGGTGATCTGGTGTCAGGGCTTCAGCGAACCGGAGGCGGGGTCGGACCTCGCGTCGCTTCGCACCACGGCTACCCCCGACGACGACGGTTGGCTCATCAACGGCCAGAAGATCTGGACGTCCTACGCGACGATGGCGCAGTGGTGCTTCCTGCTGGCGCGAACCACCAAGGTGGGACAGGGTGCAACTCAAAGAAAACAACAAGGCCTGACGATCTTCCTGGTGCCGATGGACGATCCCGCCATCACCGTGCGCCCGATCCGCTGCATGATGGGGCCGCACCACCTCAACGAGGTCTTCTTCGACGACCTTCGCGTCACCGAGGCCGACGTACTCGGCACCGTCGATGACGGCTGGTCCATCGTGGCCGACGTGCTGTCGTTCGAGCGGCTGGGCATCGCCCGCTACGCGCGCTGTGAACGGTTGCTGCACATGGCTACCGCCGTGCTCGGAGCGCGGTGGGACGACCTACCGGCGGAACTGCGTGGGCGCTGGGCCCGCATGCTCGTGCACTGTCGGCGGGCACGGCTGCTGGCCTACCGGCTGGTGTCGCTGCAAAGCGAGGGCAGGGTTACGCCCACCGACGTCGCCGCGTACCGGATCGCGGTCACCAAGCTCGACCAGGACAGCGCGGAGGTGCTCATGGAACTCGCGGCCGAGTTACCCGACGCCGAAACCGATGCTGGAGCATTGTTTCGCCGCGAGGTGGAGGACCACTGGCGCTACTCCCAGGCCGCGACGGTCTCGTCGGGCAGCATCGAGATGCAGCGCATCCTGCTGTCACGCTCGATGTTGGCGGCACGATGATCACCGAGTTCTCCGCCGAAGCCAAGGAGTATGGACAGCAAGCCCTTCGGGCGTTCGAGGCGGCCGGCGGCGACGATCTGATACAGCGCGCCGAAGCCGACCCGGCAGCACGGGAGGCGCTGACGGGCAAGGTGCTGGCCGAGCTCGGCGCGTGGGAGCTCGAACCGCGCAGTGACACCGACTCGCTCGAGGCCGCGGCGGTGCTGTGCCGCAGCGCGGGTTATTGGGCATTGCCCTACCCCGTCGCCGAGCGGCTGTCCCGGCCGGCCGACACGGCTGCCGACGGGTTGGTCGTCGTCGCCGACACCCGACCGGCAGCGGCCATCAGCGGTATCGACATCGACTGGGCCGCAGTCACCTTGGATGGACGGCGTAGCACGGTATCGGGTCTGGCCAGCGCCGGGCCTGCGTTCGTCTCACAACTCGAGCTAGCGCCGCTCGACCAGAGCGGTGGTCCCGACCTCGCGCTCGCCCTGGTACTGCCCTGCTGGACATTGCTCGGCATGCTCGACCGGGCGCTGGCACTCACCATCGCTCACGTCCAGTCCCGCCACCAGTTCGGGCAGCCGCTGTCGGGGTTCCAAAGCGTGCAATTCCAGCTGACCGACGGCGAGGTCGAGCGCGCAGGACTCGAGATGCTCGCCAAATACGCGTTGTGGAGCGTCGGCCAAGATCGCCCCGAAGCCATCGACGACGCGCTCGCGCTGCGGATGGCCGCGCTTGAGGCGGCCGAAGTGGTGTTCCGAGTCACCCATCAGCTGCACGGTGCCGTCGGTTTCTGCAACGAGACCACTCTGTCTTGGCTGTCGCGTTACAGTCAGCCGTTGCGCCGCTTGCCGTTTGGACTATCCGCCACCCGGGACGTCCTCACGCGACGCATCGGCCACAATGGCCTCACCGGATTGTTCAGCACCGACCGAGCGACCGTTTCGTGAGCGACGACCTCGCCGAGTTCCGGGCTCGGGTGCGGCAGTGGTGTACCGATCACGTGCCCGCCGACTGGCGCACCGCGCAGACTTCAGTGAGCGACGCCGAGTTCGCCGCGTTCCAGAAGGCGTGGTTCGCCGAACTCCACGCGGCCGGATTCGCGGTGCCGCACTGGCCCCGGGAGTGGGGCGGCGGCATGTCGGTCGGCGAGCAGATCGTGCTGTATCAGGAACTGGCCGCCGCCGACGCGCCGCGACTCGTATTGGCGTTCGTGGGGATTCACCACGCCGCGTCCACGCTGCTGGTCGCTGGCACCGACGAGCAGCGCCAGCGGCATCTGCCCGCCATCCTCGACGGCGAGCTCTGGGTGCAGGGGTTCTCGGAGCCGGAGGCCGGCTCGGACCTGGCGTCACTGCGCACCACGGCCCACCGCGACGGCGACACGTTCATCGTCAACGGCCAGAAGCTGTGGGCCAGTGGTGGCGCGCATGCCGATTGGTGTCTGCTGCTGGCCCGGACCGACCCCGATGCGCCCAAGCGCAAGGGCATCTCCTACTTCCTGCTGGACATGACGACACCGGGCATCGACGTGCGCCCGATCCGCAACGCCGTCGGTGACTCGCACTTCTGTGAGGTGTTCCTCAACGATGTCCCGATTCCCGCCGCCAACCTGATCGGCGCCGAAAACCATGGCTGGCAGGTGGCCCAGGAGACGCTGGGCGCCGAGCGGGGCATGACGATGCTCGAGTTGGCCGAGCGGCTCGGCAACGCCGGATTCGGTTGGCTGGTCGATGAATGCGCCCGATCGCGGCCCGACGGGACGCGCCCGCTCGACGACGGCGTGGTGCGAGACCGGCTGGCGCAGTTCGAAATCGAGTTGGCCGGGCTGCGTGGACTGTGCCGCAAGGTGGTCGAGGGCCACGACAGCGGTTCGGTCGGCCCCGCCGACCCCTCGATCGTCAAGCTGTTCTACAGCGAACTGCTGCAACGGATGACCGACTTCGGTGTGGAGGTCGGCGGCTTGCCCGCCCACACTGTGCTGACCAAGTCGACGTCGAGCGGCTGGGAGTCAGGCGCGTGGGCCCTGGACTTCATCGGGTCGTGGGAGTGGACGATTCCCGGCGGGGCGAGCGAGATCCAGCGCACCATCATCGGCGAGCGGGGTCTGGGCCTGCCTCGGGAACCGGCGAGCGCGTGATGTCGGAAATGCAGGAGTTCCACGACGAACTGCGGGCCGTCGCCCGCGAGCAACTCGACAAGGCCGGCGACGAGGTTCAGTGGCGACAGGTCGCGGACGCCGGTTGGGCGGGCCTCGAAGTCCCCGAACAACTCGGCGGGGCAGGCGCCTCGTTCGCGGAGACGGCCATCGTGCTCGAGGAGCTTGGCCGCGCTGCGGTCCGGAGCCGTTATCTCGGCCACGCGCTTGCGGTCGGTGCGTTGACTGCGCTGTCGCCCAGCGATTCTCGCGATGCACTGCTGGAGCGCGTCGGCGCTGGAGCCCCTGCCGCGTTCGCGTCGGGGTTCACCGTGTCTGGCGGACTCGTCTCGGGCCGCGCCGAGTTCGTACCGGATGCCGAGGGCGCCGACACCGTCCTGCTGCTGGCCGACGACGGCGGCGCACCCGTCATCGTCAGTTCGCCCAATCTGACCGTCGTGGCCCAGCCGGTGCTCGACGAGAGCCGCAGGTTGGCGATCGTCACTGCCGACGGCGCGGCGGTGTCGCAGGCCTGGCCGTTGCCGGTCGATCCCTCGGCATTGCATGACCGGGCCGCCGTCGCGGTGGCGTGCGACAGCCTCGGGGTTGCTGAGGCGATGCTTTCTGCGACAGTCGATTACGTCAAGGTGCGACAGCAGTTCGGGCGCCCCATCGGCTCGTTTCAAGCGGTCAAGCACGCGTGCGCCGACATGCTGGTCCAGACGTCCGTCGCGCGGCACCTGGTGAACGCGGCCGTAGCACGAGTGGCCGAAGGGTCCGACGCGACGATCGCGGTGGCGATGGCGAAATCGTATGCCTGCGGCGCAGCTGTCGAGGTGGTCGGCAAGGCGATGCAGTTGCATGGCGGCATCGGCTACACCTGGGAGAGCGGCGTCCACGCCTACCTCAAGAGGGCAATGCTGAACCGTGCGCTCTTCGGCTCGCCCGCCGCACACCGGCAACGGCTCGCCGCACGATACTGAACACCCGCTACGCGGTCCGGTCACGGGCCGGCGAGAACCGCTCCAGTTGTGCCGGCGGGCCGCCCGGGGGCGGCGCAGGCACGATCGCCGGGACCCCGTCCATCACGCTGGTGACCTCGGAGGTCTGCCGGTCGACGTTGAGGGTGCCGTGCTGGAAGTTCTGCACGATCCACTCCGGTTCTTGGAGTTGGCCGCTGGTCGGCAGTCCGAGCCTGCCGCGTTCATATCCCAGCGTCGCCCAGGCGTCGTAGATCGCTCCGCTGACCGCCTGCGCTCCCGTGGGCGGCGACCAGTAGACGGCCCCTTTCTCGAACACGGCGTAGCGGGTCGAGCCGTCGGCCTGCGCCTCCGGTGACATAGGCGAGCCGAGCGGGCCGCTCTTACCGCCGAGGGCCTGCCACCGCGCGTCGATGGCGCCTCCCCTCAGCATCTCGGACACGTCCTGGTCGTTGGGCGGTTGGTTGAACCGGGCGGCGATGTCGCGGATGCGGTCCAGGAATGCGTACCCCGCGTTGCCCGGGCGCTCGGTGGCACCGACGTCGCGGTGCGCGAAGATGGTGGGCAACTTCGGCGTCGCCCCCGCGGGGAAACGGGTATCTGGGCCGCCCGCCGACCTCAGCATGGTCGCGGCCTTCGGATCGACGCCTGCGAGCGCAAGCCGCCAGCCCAACAATTGGCCGACGGCTCGAAGTTGCACCGGCGGCGGCGGCTCCTTGTCGAAGTTGCCGATCATGCACACCGCCCACGTGTCGGTGTTGAAACCTCCGGTGTGACTACCGAGTACGGGCTTGGTGATGCCACCGAACCTGCCTTCGAACACCTGGCCGTACCTGTCCACCAGGGCGTTGTAGGCGATGTCACCCCAGCCCAAATCGCGGGTGTGATACGTGTAGATCGAACGGACGATGGCCGCCGAATCCTGCGGCGCATAGTCATTTCCGGTGGCGGAGTGGTGGACGACCCCCGCCAGCACGGCGTCGTCGTACACTGGGCCGCCGCGTCGCAGCGATTCGTCCGCCCCCCAGCGTGCACGTCCGATTATGCTGACCGGTTGATCCAAACCCGGTGCCGCGGACGAGAATACGGTGTCGGCGAGCGCTTGACCGGTGGGGCCGAACCCGTTCGACGAAGCACCCAAACCCAGTACGATCGGCGCGGCCACAGCGTATTTCAGCACGTCGCGACGCGACACGGAGCCCTGAGGTCCGGATGAGCATCGACAACGCACGGCGACAACGTAACTCGCGATGGGCCGACCAAAGGGTTGACGCGCGGGCCACACAGCTATTCACAGCTCCGACACAGCGAAGCTGTCAGTTCACCCCGAGCGCCTCGGGCACCGCACCCGCCGGACGGTAACTCACGGCGCGAGCGCCACCGGCCCGTTTGGCCTCGTACATGGCAGCGTCGGCATGACGCAGCAGATCGTCGATGTCGAAGTGCGGATCGGCGGTGCTATTCGACGCGATGCCGACGCTCGCCGTTGCGGCGACCACGTCGACGTCCACCCGGGTCATCGACGCCAGCCTGCTCAACACGTCGTCTACCGGGCGCTCGTCCGCACCGAACGCGACGAGAACGAGTTCGTCACCACCGATCCGCGCGGTGATCTCATCTTGCCGGGCAACGGCTTTCAGCTGTTGCGCCATCGCGATCAGTGCGGCATCGCCCGCGGCGTGGCCCTGCCCATCGTTGAGTTGTTTGAAGCTGTCGATATCGCACACCGCCATGACGACCGTCGCGGGAGGCGTCCGACCGGCCAGTGTCGCTTCGACGGCGGCGTACATCCCGCGCCGGTTACGCAGACCGGTCAGCGGATCGTAGAGTGCCCAACGGGCGGTCCTGCTGATCGCGAGCCGTCCGGCGGTGATCAGCCCGAGACCGCCGCCGAGCGGCACTACAACGACCCACGTCACGGCCGGGATGATGTAGATGAACAACTGGAATAGGTCGGCCCCATCGAACAACGTGGCCCGGCCCACGATGCCGCCGATCGTCGCCGCACCGAAAGCGCAGTGCACCGCGAGAATTCGCCCACCGAGCAGGAACCCCGCGAACACGCCGACCAATCCGAGGTACAAGGTCGCGCACAACCGTGATTCCGGGGTCGACATGGTGACGGCGACAACCGCCAGCGCGCAGTCTGCCCAAATGACGAAGCCCACCGCTCGGGCATGGTCCGGCCACGGGCCAAACCACCAGCGCAACGCGACCAGCACGCTCGACAACATGACCACAATCTGCGCAGTGCGGGCGGCTACGCCGCTCGGGCCATCCGGATGAAATTGAACGATGGCACCAATGACGACCAAGGCCAGGCAGGAAGCGGCCACCATCCGCGCAAACAATCGCATCATGCGGCCTTCACGCAACGCAGCGGTCGCGAAACGGTATTCGCTGCGTCCCCAACCGGAACCGACTCTTAGCAACATAAGTCCATCACCTTAGCCGGTACGCTTCTGCGCGCGAGCTAACTTTTGCCGTAGACGCTGTCGCGCGCTCGGCGCACCTTTTCACAGGTAGTCGGCCGACAACTGATAGCCGCGCCATAGGAAGAAAGTCGTGACGGAGCCGTGCTCGAAACGTGACTGCCGTCGTTCAAAGTCTTCAGGGTGACGTGAGTGCCCCAGCGCACTGGTACCCGAGTCGGGAGCAAACACCGGTACCACCGGTGGCGTGCGCCCACCCGCGGATAGGAGTGAAGCCCTTGTACGCCAACAAGAAATTGCAGCCCCGGACCGCACGCATCGCGCTGTTGCTGATCTGTCATCCCGTGCGCACCCGACGCTATCGGGCCAGAAACGAGCGGCTCGTCACCGCTGCCGAATTGGCGCAGCTCGCGATGACCGAAGGACGGCGAGCAGGCCGCCAATACTGATAACCCTGGTGCATACTGTAGCCCTTTCGATAGGGTGGGCTCACTAGCTCCAAGGGAGGACTTCATGGCTGTCGACCACGACACCCGGTTCGACGCGGTGATCATCGGGGCGGGCTTCTCCGGCCTGTACATGCTGCACGAGCTACGCCGCCGCGGCCTGCGCACCTGTGTGTTGGAGAAGGCCGACGACATCGGCGGCACCTGGTTGTTCAACCGCTATCCGGGGGCGCGTTGCGACATCGAGAGCATCGAGTACTCGTACAGCTTCTCCGACGAGATTCAGCAGGAGTGGGTCTGGACGGAGTCGATGCCAGCCCAACCTGAGATCGAGGCCTATCTCCAGTTCGTCGCCGATCGGTTGGACCTGCGCCGCGACATCCGTCTGCAAACCCACGTCGTCACGATGACGTTCGACGAGGATGCCTCCGAATGGCTGCTCGAAACCGAGTGGGGCGAGACCTACGTCGCACCCTTCGTCGTCGCGGCGTCGGGCATCCTCTCGGTGCCACTGGAACCCGACATCGGAGGCATGGATGCGTTCACCGGCCCGTCGCTGTACACCAGCCGTTGGCCCGCAGCGGGTTTCGACTTCACCGGTAAGCGCGTCGGCGTCATCGGAACCGGCTCCACGGGTGTGCAGATGATCCCGGTGGTCGCCAAGGAGGCCACACAACTGACAGTGTTCCAGCGCTCCCCCGCCTACACCTTGCCGTGGGAGGTGCGTCCGTTCGAGCCAGGCGAGCTCGACGAGCTCAAGGCGAACTACGGCGAAATCCGGGCCGCTCAAAGGGAACACCCCGTCGGCGCCGCGCGGCTGTCAGCCTTCTCAGTGCTGATCAACATGCTCAGCCGCCCGCCGATCAAGACGTCGTCGCGCGCGGACCAACTGCGCGCCATCTCCGAGCACGGCGTGATGGGCGCGCTCGACTGGGGTGACATCTTCTTCGACATCGAAGCCAACCAGATGGCCACCACGCTGTACGGCGAGGCGATCGCCCGCATCGTCGAAGACCCTGCGACCGCAGCGGCATTGGTGCCGAGTCACCCGTTCGGATGCAAGCGTCCGATCATCGACCAGGGCTACTACCAGACCTACAACCGCGACAACGTCACCCTGGTCGACTTGCGCAAGGGGCCGATCACCTCGGTGACGCCGACGGGGATCCAAACCGAGCAGGGCTTCCACGAACTCGACGTCATCGTCTATGCCACCGGCTTCGACGCGATGACGGGCGCGCTGACGCGCATCGACGTACGCGGTCGCGACGGTGTGCTGCTTAGGGACTACTGGGCGACCGAGGGGCCGATCTCCTACCTCGGGCTGGCGGTGGCCGGCTTCCCGAATCTGTTCACGGTGCAAGGCCCCGGTGCTCCGGCCGCCGCCACCAATTTCGTGGCCGCACTCGAGCAACATGTCGAGTGGATCGCCGCGTGCCTGACGTACCTGCGCGCCAACGGACACCGCACCATCGAGGCGCTGCCCTCGGCGCAGAGCGAATGGATCGATCACACCGCGGCACTGGTCGCCCCGACGGTGCTCGTTCATCCGTCCTGCAATTCCTGGTACAACGGCGGCAACGTGCCGGGCAAGAAGCGGTTGTACATGGGTTACGTGGGAGGCATCCCGGAGTACCGACGGCAATGCGACGAGATCGCCGCAGGCGGCTACTCGGGCTTCAAGCTGGGTTGACGCCGCGCGCCGCCGCGTAGTGTCGGTGACGTGGCGCTACCAGGATTGACCACCGTTCGCGACGGCTTGGGTCAGCGGTTGTTCGGACTGGTCGCCGGCCCCGACGGCCCGGCCAATCGCGCCCGAATTCACGAAACACCCGGTCCCCGTTGGTTCGCCGAAGACCGTCCGATCCGGCGGGTGCACGCCGACGCGTCGATGTTCGTCGGCGGGTTGCGCGCGCTGCTGTTGCAGTCGCTGCATCCGTTGGCGATGGCGGGTGTGGCCGAGCACTCCGACTACCGCGGGGATCCGTGGGGACGGCTGCAGCGCACGAGCACGTTTCTTGCGGTCACCACGTTCGGCCCGGCCGAGGATGCCCAGCGCGCCGTCGACAAGGTGCGCGGAATCCATCGGCGGGTACACGGGACGGCGCCAGACGGACGACCCTACGAAGCCTCCGACCCGCACCTGCTGGAATGGGTGCACATCGCCGAAGTCGACAGTTTCCTTCTCGCGCACCAGCTTTACGGGGCCGCTCCGCTCGATCAGGAGGGCCGCGACGGCTATGTCGCCGATACGGCCAGAGTCGCCGCCGCGCTCGGGGTGATCGATCCGCCCCGCACCCATCGGGAGTTGAAGGAGCGGATCGCCGCGTACCGGCCCGAGCTGAGCAGCACCCCGGCCGCACGCGAGGCTGCGAAGTTCCTGCTGCTGACTCCCCCGCTACCAATGCTTGCCAGGCCGCCGTATGCGGTGCTCGCCGCCACCTCGGTAGCCATGCTGCCTGCGTGGGCGCGGCTGCCGCTGCGGCTGCCCTACCTGCCGCCGGTGGAGGCCACTGCGGTGCGACTGGCCGGGCGGACCCTGGTCGGTGGCATCAGATGGGCGCTCAACCGGGGTTGAAGAGTGCGGGCGGTGGGACTCGAACCCACACGTCCATAAGGACAATGGCACCTAAAGCCATCACGTATGCCAATTTCGTCACGCCCGCAAGCGACTCGATGGTACCGGGTTGGGGGTGCCGGGTGCGGTCCGCAGGAGAGTTCGACGAAGTTCAACGCCCAACTTGACGAGTTCGTCGGGCCCAAGGACCGCGCGGTACCGTGGACGAATGTCCACTACACGGCGTAGGAGGCCCGCGCTCATCGCGCTGGTGTGCCTCGGCGCCGTGGGCTGCCTGGTGCTGGCCTGGTGGCAGTGGACGCGCTACGAGTCCACGTCCGGCAGCTTCCAGAATCTCGGCTACGCCCTGCAGTGGCCGATGTTCGCCGGGTTCTGCTTCTACGCCTACTACAAGTTCGTCCGCTACGAAGAGGCCCCGCCGCCGAAGGCCAGCGGGGACCAACTCACCGAACTTCCGGACGGCCTGCTCCCCGAACGGCCCAAGGCCGCCCTGCACACCGAAGACGACGCTGAAATGCGCGACTACAACTCCTATCTCGCCGAACTGGCCAAGGCCGACGCCAACAATGACGACAGGACCTCGAAATGAGCAGCCCGGATCCCGAAGCCCCCGCCGGCGCGCCGCAAGCCGACGACCCGTCGCCGCAGGTTCCCAAGGAGTCGCTCCGCAAGGCGCTGCTCGGCTACCGCGTCATGGCGTGGACGACGGGTATCTGGCTGATCGCGCTGTGCTACGAAATGGTGCTGAAGTACATCGTCAAGGTCGACGATCCGCCGAGCTGGATCGGCATCGTCCACGGTTGGGTGTACTTCGTGTACCTGCTCTTCACCGCCAACCTCGCCGTGAAGGTGCGCTGGCCCATCGCCAAGACCATTGGCGTGCTGCTGGCAGGCACCATCCCGCTGCTCGGCATCATCGTCGAGCACTTTCAGACCAAGCAGCTCAAGGCCATCCATGACCTCTGAACGGCAACATCGAGTCGGGTCATGACACCCGTGTCAAAATGAACCCGACATGACGAACCAGGATTCACGCGTCGAGAATTCGATCCTCGCCGACGCGCCGGACGATGCCACCGAGATGGTGGCCGACTTGGTCGTGGCTGGCACCGAAACCCGTCAGCTGACACCTGCCGAGCTGGGTCGGATGCTGGTCCGCATCGGCCGCAGCGTCGTCGACGAGGAAGACCTGTTGGAACTGCTGCAGCAGGTCGTCGAGATCGCGCACGAGGCCATCGACGGCGCCGACAGCTCCGGTGTCACCATCGACATGGGCGGTCGCACGTATACCGCCGTCCACACCGATGAGCGCACCCTGAAGGTCGACACCGAGCAGTACGACGCCAACGAGGGGCCGTGCCTGCACGCCGCCAGGACCGGCGAGGTCGTCTTGGTGGACGCCGAGGAGGCCCGGGAACAGTTTCCGCGATTCTGTGCGGCGGCCCGTGCGCAGGGCATTCGAAGTTTCCTCGCCGCGCCGTTGTTCACCAACGAGCAGTCCGTCGGCTCGTTCAACCTCTATGGCCGCGACCCCGCGGCATTCGACAGCCTCGACGCGGAGATCCTGGACCTGCTCACCACGACGGTCTCCCGCACGATCGGCGACTTCGCACGTTACAAGTCAGCCAGTCGCGTCGCCGAGACGATCCAGGGCGCCCTGGAAAACCGGGCAGCCATCGAACAGGCCAAGGGCATGCTGATGGCCCTTCACGGGATCGACGCCGGCGCCGCCTTCGACATGTTGCGCCAGGAATCCCAGGCCAAGAACATCCGGCTGCACGTCATCGCGAGCGACCTGGTGCAGCGACTCAGCCGGCCCACCGGGGCGAGTTCCAACGGAAGCAACGGGTCGTCTGGCTAGTTCTGGCGGAGTTCGTGCGCGCGTTCCTGGTAGAGCCGGTCACGCCCGCGCGTGGTCAACGAGAACGACAACGTGTCACCGCGTCCCGTGCCCGTCGCCAAGCCCTCGCGTAGCAGCGCGGCGACGTGCCGACTGGCGGTGGGCACGTCGATCTCGAACTGGTCGGCTAGCTGCCCCAGTGTCACGTCGCCCGATTCTTCGATGTGGTCGCACATCACGAAGGCGCTGTGCTCCAACGAGGGCTGCGGCTGCGGCGCGTCCAACTCCGTAAGCGACGCGTCGACCGCCGTCGCCTTCGGGATGAGCAGGGTGAGCAGCGCGGCGAGCCCGGCCGCACCCGCGGCCACCACCAAGGCCAACCGCAACCCCGCCAGCGTGGGGATGTCACGACCCGCGAACGACACCGTCATCCCGGCCAGGATCGCACCCACGACGGCACTCGAGATGGCCGTCCCCAATGAGCGTGCGAGCGCGTTGATGCCGTTGGCCGCCGCCGTCTCGGACACCGGAACCGCCGCGTTGATGAGTGCGGGCATCGATGCGTACCCGAAGCCGACGCCGATCGCCACCATGACGTTGAGCAGCATGATCTGCCACGGTGCGGCCAGCAGAAACAGGCCGGCGAGGTACGCGCCGCAGATGATCACAGCGCCGACGGTAAGCGTGAATCGAGGACCGCGCACCGCCGAGATCCGGGCCGCGATCGGCGACGTCACCATCATGGCCAGCCCGCCGGGCGCCAGCCACAGCCCGGTCCAGAGCAACGACTGCCCCAGTCCGTACCCGGTTGCCTTGGGCAGCTCGAGAATTTGTGGCGCCACGTACGAGAGGGCGAACATCCCGAACGCGACGGCGATCGATGCCACATTGGTCGTGAGCACCGCGCGTTTGGCCGTGGTCCGCAGGTCGACAGTTGGCGACGAGATACGCAGCTGCCACCATCCGAACACCGCGAAGATCAGTACGGACGAGCCGAACATCGACAGCGTCGAGGTGCTCGCCCAGCCCCAGCTCTGCCCCTTCGAGATGCCCAACAGCAGCGTCACTAGCCCGCCCGCCAAGAGCAGCGCGCCAAGCGGATCCAATCGATCGGCCGAACGTGGCGGCACTTCGGGAACCAGCGTCACGAACATCACCAGGGCCACGATTCCGAGTGCGGTGGCGAACCAGAACAGCACGCGCCAATCGAAGTGCTGCGCGATCACCGCGGACAGCGGGAGTCCGAGTGCACCGCCGACGCCCAACGACGCGCTCATCAATCCCATTGCGCTGCCGACCCTTTCGGCCGGGACGCAAGAGCGCAGCACGCTGATGCCCAATGGGATGATCGGGATGCCGAAGCCCTGGAGCCCGCGGCCAACGATCAGTGGAAGCAGCGTGGTTGTCGACGCTGCCAGCAGAGAACCGGCGATCAACAGCACCGCGCAGGTGTTCAGCATCCGCTGTGGGCCGTACATGTCGCCTAGCCGACCGAACACCGGCGTGGCGACGGCCGCCGTCAGCAGCGTCGCCGTCACTGCCCACGACGCGTTGGATGGGCTGGTGTGCAACAGATTTGGCAACTCGGGGATCAGCGGCACGATCAGGGTCTGCATCAACGACACACTGATGCCCGCCGCCGACAATACGGCGACCAGCACGGTCGGGTGAGCCGTCGGTGTCAACGCCAATGGCGACACGGACCCCTGACGTCTCATTTGCCGAATGTACATTGATTAGTTCAACTATGCGTCATGCGTGTCGGCGCTCAACGGCGCGCTCAGGCAAGTGCGCGCAGGGCGGGTACCAGCAAGGCCAGCGCCCGCCCCCGGTGCGACGCCGCGTCCTTCTCCGCTGGACTCAACTCGGCCGCCGAGCGTTCGGAGTCGAGCGGCACGAACACCGGGTCATATCCGAATCCCCCGTCGCCACGCGGTTCGCCCGCGATCGCACCCGACCACTCGCCCCGCACCACCGTCTCGCCCGACGCGGACACCAACGCACACGCCGACACGAAGGCCGCGCCGCGCCGCTCGGCCGGGACGTCCCGCAGCTGCGCCAACAACAGGGCCGTATTGGCCGCATCGTCGCCGTGCACCCCGGACCACCGGGCCGACAGCACGCCTGGCATCCCGTTCAACGCGTCGACGGCCAACCCGGAATCGTCGGCGACACAGGCCAACCCCGACGCCGTCAATCCGTCGCGCGCCTTGGCCAACGCGTTCTCTTCGAACGTCGCACCCGTCTCCGGGGCCTCGTCGAACGGGGCGACGTCGTCCAGTGAAAGCAGTCGCAAGCCGGAAACCCCTGCCGCGTCGAGCACGCGACGCAATTCCGCCAGCTTCTTCGGGTTGCGGCTGGCCACCAGCAGGTCGGTCAGCTTCCGAACGCCTTCTTCGACGGCGACGACGGTTCTGGCAACGTTCCCGGGTACGGCAATTCCAACGCCTCGCGCTGGACGACGAACAGCTGCTCGCAGGCCGCCAACGCCGCGTCGAGCATCTTGTCCAACGTCGAACGCGGGAACGTCGCGCCCTCGCCGGTGCCCTGAATCTCGACCAAGGTTCCGGTGTCGGTCGCGACGACGTTCATGTCCACCTCGGCGCGCGAGTCCTCCTCGTACGGCAGGTCGGTTCGCACCCGGCCGTCGACCACACCGACGGACACCGCGGCGATCGCACACGACAGCGGCCGAGGGTCCTTCAAGCGCTCAGCGGCCGCCAGGTACGTCACGGCGTCGGCCAACGCGACGTACGCGCCCGTGATGGCCGCGGTCCGCGTGCCGCCGTCGGCCTGAAGCACGTCGCAGTCGATGGCGACGGTGTTCTCCCCCAGCGCGGCCAGGTCGATGCACGCCCGCAGCGAGCGCCCGACCAGGCGGCTGATCTCCTGAGTGCGGCCGCCGACGCGACCCTTGACCGACTCGCGGTCCGACCGGTCGTGCGTGGCGGCAGGGAGCATCGCGTACTCGGCCGTGAGCCAGCCCAACCCCGACCCCTTGCGCCACCGCGGGACTCCCTCGGTGACGCTGGCGGTGCACATCACTCGGGTCTGGCCGAACTCGACGAGCACCGATCCGGCCGGATGGTTGGTGAAGCCGCGCGTGATGGTTACCGGGCGCATCTCGTCATCGAGGCGGCCGTCTTCTCGTCTGGACACCCGCCAACCCTAACGGCTCTATGGACGCGCGACGTCGAAGGACTCGTCGCACACCACTGCGTGCACCGGTCCGTCGAACTCAGCCTTCGCCTCGCTGATCACGTCCTCGCGCGACGTCCATGGCGGGATGTGCGTCAAGAGCAGTTCGCGGACACCGGCTTTCGCAGCGGCCCGGCCGGCCTCGGTACCCGACAGGTGTAGCTTCGGCGGGCGGTCGGCCGAATGCGTCCACGACGCTTCGCACAGGAACACGTCGGCGTCCCGCGCCAGGTCGATGAGCGCGTCGCAGTAGCCGGTGTCGCCGCTGTACACGAACGTCGCGCCAGAAGGGTCCGTGAAGCGCATGCCGTACGACTCGGTCGGGTGGCACACCAGCCGCGGCACCACGGTGAGCTCGCCGATCTGGACCGCTTTCTTGTCGACCCACTTATGGATGTCGAAGATGTCAGAGAAGTCGTCGATTTCCTTGCCCTCTGGCGACGACGCCGCGCCGAGTCGCGCCCACGTCGCGTCGGGCCCGTACATGAGCGCGCGCCCCTTGGGCGGATTCGGGTGATACCGCCGCCACACGAAGAGGCCGGGAAGATCGAGACAATGGTCCGCGTGTAGGTGCGAAAGAAGGACCCCCACGGTCCCCGGGTCGGCATGCCGTTGCAAGGCGCCGAGCACCCCGCCGCCGAAGTCGATCACCAGCGGTGGTGTATCGGGTGCGGTCACCAAATAGCCCGAGGCTGGCGAATCTGGCCCGACGACGCTGCCGGAACATCCCAGTACGGTGACTCGCACGCTCACTAGCTTGCCATGCCCCATAAGGCTCTGGCGAAAACATCACAGCTTTCAGCGACAAGTTTCATCTTCTGACGCATCAGTGAGGTGTGACCAGGGTGGACGGTCGTTGAGACGGTCGACCGTATTGGAGCTGCATGTGGCGGACACCTCATTGGAATCGTGGTTTAGCAAAGCTCATGCGGCGAGCTGCGGCGGCACGCCCGCCTTGCGTCGCACCCGAGCCTTGCGCTCCCGACCGGAAAGCAAATACGCGGCGACGACGCCCGCGATCGCCCCGCAAAGGTGCCCCTGCCAGGACACCCCCAACGTGCCGGGGAACACGCCCAGCAGCACGCTGCCGTACACGAAGAACACGATGATTCCGACGACGATCTGCCACACCTGGCGGGTGAAGAACCCGAACACGATGAGGAACGTCAACCAGCCGAAGATTAGGCCAGACGCGCCGATCGTGGAACCCGCGCTACCGATCACCCAAGTGCCAAGACCACCGAGGATCCAGACGATCGCGGTGGCGGCGACGAACCGGCCCATGCCGATGAGCGTCATCAGGAAACCAAGCACGAGGGCGAAGGGGGCATTGCCGTTCAAGTGATCCCAGCCGCCGTGCAACAACGGCGCCCACAAAATGCCCCAGAGCCCGTCCAACTCACGCGGGTGAATGCCGTCGTAATCGAGTCGGCCGTGCAGCAGGAATGCGTCAACCGCCTCGACGACGTACATCAACGCGACGAGACCGAGGATCGTGGCCCCGCCGACCTTCCAGGTGGCCGGCCTCTTCGGCTCGACAGTCGGGGTCAACCCTGGTCCACTCATGCCCATAGCTGCCCTTCCAACGCATCCTCCGCGTCATCCAGGCTACCGGCGTACGCACCGGTCGACAGATACTTCCAACCAGCGTCTGCGACGACGAATGCGATGTCCGCACGTTCCCCGGCCTTGCGTGCCTTGGTGGCCATGCCAAGCGCGGCGTGGAGCACCGCACCCGTCGAGATGCCCGCGAAGATGCCCTCCCGTTGCACCAGCTCGCGGGTTCGCTTGACCGCGTCGAACGACCCCACGGAGAAGCGAGTCGTGAGGATCTCGGGGTCGTACAGCTCCGGCACGAAGCCCTCGTCGATATTGCGCAGTGCGTACACGCCTTCGCCGTAGCGCGGCTCGGCCGCGACGATCTGGACGTCCGGCACGTGCTCGCGCAGGTACCGTCCCGTGCCCATGAGCGTGCCGGTGGTGCCGAGTCCCGCGACGAAGTGGGTGAGCTCGGGAAGGTCGGCGAGCAATTCGGGACCCGTCCCGTGATAGTGCGCGGCACTGTTGGCCGGGTTGCCGTACTGGTAGAGCATCACCCACTCGGGATGCTCCTCGGCGAGCGCCTTCGCCTGCGCCACCGCGGTGTTGGACCCACCCTCGGCCGGGGAGTAGATGATCTTCGCGCCGTACAACTCGAGCAGCTGACGCCGTTCGATCGAGGTGTTCTCGGGCATCACGCAGATCATTCGGTAGCCCTTCAGTAGGGCCGCCATCGCAAGAGATATCCCGGTGTTGCCGCTCGTCGGCTCCAGGATGGTCGCGCCGGGTGCAAGCAGCCCGTCGCGCTCGGCCTGCTCGATCATGCGCAGCGCGGGCCGGTCCTTGATCGAACCGGTCGGGTTGCGGTCCTCGAGCTTGGCCCAGATGCGCACGTGCGGGCCTGCTGGGCTCTCGTCCCATTGCGGCGAGAGGTTCTGCAGGCCGACGAGCGGGGTATTGCCGAGCGCTTCGATGAGCGACTCGTAGCGGGCCAACCTCAGCCTCCGGCCACGGCGGGCAGGATGGTCACCGCGTCACCGTCGGCGATTTCGGTGGCCAGTCCGCCGGAGAACCGCACGTCCTCGTCGTTGACGTAGATGTTGACGAAGCGGTGCAGCTTGTCGCCGTCGACGATTCGCTCGGTGATGCCGGGGTGGTTGGCTTCCAGGTCGCTGATCACCGCCTGCAACGTGTCACCGGAGGCGGTCACGCGCTTCTCGCCGCCGGTGTGGGTGCGCAGGATGGTCGGGATGGACACAGAAACGGGCATGGTGGCGGGCTCCTTCGGATTCAGTACTGCTCGACGATTGTGACGGGTTCCTCGGTGACGACGCCGTCGACGATGCGATAGCTCCTCAACTCGTGGTCGTCGGGTTCCCGGGTGGAGATGAGCACGTAGTGGGCGTCCGGCTCGGCGGCGTAGGAGATGTCGGTGCGGCTCGGGTAGGCCTCGGTGGCCGTGTGCGAGTGGTAGATGACTATCGGGGCTTCGCCTGCATCGTCCAGGGCACGCCACACCTTGAGCTGCTCGCCAGAATCGAACCGGTAGAACGTCGGCGACCGCTCCGCGTTGAGCATCTGGATGAATCGCTCCGGACGGTCGGAGCCCTCGGGGCCCGCGATGATGCCGCACGCTTCATCGGGGTGGTCGGCGCGCGCATGGCCGACCATGGCGTCGACCAAATCACCGCGGATCACCAGCACGTCACGGCTCCTTCCTCGGTTCACGGTCACCCACGCGCCGGGCCCTCCTCGGTGAACGCTCCGGGCAACATGTCGCGGTAGGTCGGTATGTCGGCGACCGACTCGGCAGCCAGCACGCCGACCATCACGGCGCGGGCCAGACAGTCGGCCGCGGCTGCGCCGATGGCGGTGGTCAGTTTGGTCTCCGGCGACATCGCGGCGGGGGTGTCGGCGGCCGGGGCGACTTCGATGGCGCCCGTGGCCAGCGCGAAAACGGTGTCGCCGTCCAGCGGGGTGTGTGCGGGCCTGATGGTGCGCGCCAACGCGTCCTGAGCGGCAATGGCGACGCGTCTGCAGGCCGCCGGGCTCAACAGCGCATCGGTGGCGACGACGGCGATCGTGGTGTTCAGCGGCGACAGTTCGGAGTCGCGGGCGCGGAACGCATCGAGCTCATCAGCGGGTGGGGCGGTCAGCCCGAACTCGGCGATCTGATCGGCCTGCCATGGCAGCCCCGTGGCTGGGTCGGCGACGTTGCCTCCCGAGTTGACGGCGACGATCGCGCCGACCGTGACCCCGATGTCGTCGAGCCGGATCGACGCGGTGCCGAGCCCACCCTTGAGCACGCCTGCGCGCGCGCCAACGCCGGCGCCGACGGTGCCCGTTTCGACGACGACTCCGGCCGCATCCGCCGCCTGATACCCGAACTCGGCGGTCGGGCGGCACTGCCAACCGCCGACCGGAAGATCGAAGATCACCGCCGCGGGAACGATCGGGACCACCCCTCCGTCCATCACCACGCCGCGGTCGTGTTGCTCGAGCCACTGCATCACGCCATCGGCCGCGGCCAGGCCGTAGGCACTGCCGCCGGTAAGCACCACCGCATCGACATAGCGCACGCTGTTCGACGGATCCAGGAGCTCGGTCTCGCGGCTGCCCGGCGCCCCACCACGAACGTCGACCGCGCCCGTGGTGCCAGGCGGGGTCAGCACGACGGTGGTCCCGCACGCCCAGCCACTGCCCAAGGTGGCGTCGGGATCGAGTCTGTGGTGGTGCCCGACGAGGATGCCGGAGACGTCGGTGATGGAGCCGCTCATGCCCCACCCTTTTCGCGATTTCGGCGTGCGCAGTTGCGGTGAGCGCGACCCAGCACGCCGAAATCGCTCATGAGCGCTTGTCCATCAGGCCGACGATCAGGTACTCCTGCAACACCGTCAACCACTGGTAGACGTCGAGGTGGCCCGACATCGGATGTTCTTCGGGCAGGCGCTCGGGTCCGGTGGGGCTGATCTCGAGCATCGTGCCAAGCGCAAGGCGGACGTCGTTGACCGCCGCGGCCCAGCAGTGCGCGTCGGGCTCGGTGAGTTCGAACTTGCCGCCCGCGGTCGGGAGGGTGTCCAGCAGGCGTTGGGCCGCTTCGCGTTTGGCGTCGATGATGGACGGCTCGTGCAGGCTGCGCAGCGCACTGTTGAGGCTCTCCGCCGTGCCCGAACCAGCCGGGTGGTCGGTCTGCGCACGATAGAAGTCGGGAAGCAGCCGCTTCATCGTATCGTCGGTCGGCGGCGTCGAATGGCCCGTCTTCATCCCGGTTAACTCTTCGAGTTCATCTGTGGGCGAAGATGTTTCGCGGTCGTCGAGCATGTCGAGCAGCGACGTGACCAGACTGCGCAACAGCGCCGACTCATGCGCCGCGAGTGCCGAACGAAAGCGGGGGCCCTCAGCGGTGTCGACCCGCTTCCACTTGCGCACGACTATTCAGCGGTCCTGCTGCATAGTGGCCCACAGGCCTGCGGAGTGGAGCTTCGTCACGTCGACCTCCATGGATTCGCGGCTACCCGAGGAAACCACGGCCTTGCCCTCGTGGTGCACCTCGAGCATCAGCTTGGTGGCGTCGGGCTCGCTGTATCCGAAGAGCTTCTGGAAGACGTAGGTCACGTACGACATCAAATTCACCGGGTCGTCCCAGACGATGGTTACCCAGGGACTGTCGGTTTTGTCGGCGGTCGCGACCGAACGCTCCTCGCGAGTTCCCGGACGGGTCCGCGCTGGGGTAACCATGTGGCCAGAATAGTCGGGGCAGTATGCGCATCGCGAACGGCTACGGTTGCCAGTGTGACCACCGACGACCGCTTGCTCAAGGAGTATGCGACCACGGCGCTACTCACCGACAAGTACGAGTTGACCATGCTCGCCGCCGCCCTTCGCGACGGGACCGCGCACCGGTCGAGCACGTTCGAGGTGTTTGCCCGGCGCCTACCGGAGGGCCGCCGATACGGAATCGTCGCGGGCACGGCCCGGTTCATGGAAGCGTTGCCGCAGTTCAGGTTCGACGACGACACACTGGCCATGCTCGAGGACTTCCTCGATCCGGACACCATGAGCTACCTGGCCGACTACAAGTTCAGCGGAGACGTCGACGGATATGCAGAGGGCGAGTTGTTCTTTCCTGGCTCGCCAGTGTTGTCGGTACGCGGCACGTTCGCCGAGAGCGTGATCCTCGAGACGCTGGCGCTGTCGATCTTCAACCATGACAGCGCCATCGCTTCGGCGGCGGCCCGGATGGTGAGCGCGGCAGAGGGCCGGACACTGATCGAAATGGGCTCCCGGCGCACCCACGAGCAAGCCGCGGTCGCCGCATCCAGGGCCGCCTACCTGGCCGGGTTCGCGGGCTCGTCGAACCTTGAGGCGCAGCGCCGCTACGGGGTACCCGCACTTGGCACCAGCGCGCACGCGTTCACGCTTCTTCACGCCACCGCCGACGGGCCCGACGAGCCCGCCGCATTCCGCGCGCAGGTCGCCGCACTCGGGGTCGGAACAACGCTGCTCGTCGACACCTACGACATCACGACCGGAGTGGCCAATGCCGTCGCGGCAGCCGGCCCAGAACTCGGCGCGGTCCGCATCGACTCCGGCGACCTCGGCGTCCTGGTCCACCAGGTCCGCGCCCAACTCGACGGCCTCGGCGCGACCAACACGAAGATCGTCGTGTCGAGTGACCTCGACGAGTTCTCGATCGCGACGCTGAAGGCCGCGCCCGTCGACAGCTTCGGGGTAGGCACGTCGTTGGTCACCGGGTCCGGTGCGCCGACGGCGGGCATGGTCTACAAGCTCGTCGAGGTCGACGGCATCCCCGTCGAGAAGCGCAGTGCCCACAAGGAATCCCACGGCGGCCGCAAGCAGGCCCACCGGTTGGCCAAGTCGACGGGAACCGTCGTCGAAGAAGTCGTCCACCCGTTCGACGAACCGGCTGCCGAACCGCCCGGCCTGTCCGCCCACGCACTGTCGGTGCCGCTGGTCAGGGCAGGTTCGCCCGTCGCCGAATTCGACATGGCGGCGGCGCGCAAGCTGGTCGCCGCCGGATTGCGCAGCCTGCCCTGGGACGGATTGAAGCTGTCGCGGGGCGAGCCGGCCATCCGCACCCGCATGGTTTCGTCGGCCCGGCCCGCACACTAGACATCGTGCACATCGACGGCGCTGTCGCTCCAAGGCAGGCACTTTGACCGATGCTTCCGCTGGCGCCGCCAGCGTCACCCAATTGCTCGCCACCGCCGTCACGGCGCTCGGTGGCACCGAACGCACCGGCCAGGTCGAGATGGCCGAAGCCGTCGAGCATGCCTTCGAGTCCGGCGAGCACCTCGCTGTCCAAGCGGGCACCGGCACCGGCAAGTCGTTGGCCTACCTGGTGCCTGCGATCGCGCGGGCGATCATCACCCACCAGCCCGTCGTGGTGTCCACCGCGACCATCGCGCTGCAGCGCCAACTGGTCGACCGGGATCTCCCCCGGCTCGCCGACGCTCTCGCCCCGGCCCTGCCACGCCGGCCCGACTTCGCACTGCTCAAGGGACGCAGTAACTACTTGTGTCTCAACAAGATCCACAACGGCGCCAGTGCCGAGCCGGATGACGCGTCCCAAGAGGAGCTATTCGACGCGGTGGCGACGACGGCCATCGGCCGTGACGTGAAGCGCCTCACCGAATGGGCGTCGGACACCGAAACCGGCGACCGCGACGAAATCGTGCCTGGTGTGCCCGACCGATCATGGGGCCAGGTCAGCGTTTCCGCCCGCGAATGCCTCGGCGCCAGCCGCTGTCCATACGGAACCGACTGCTTCGCCGAGAAGGCCCGCGACAAGGCCGGCCACGCCGATGTCGTCGTGACGAACCACGCGCTGCTCGCCATCGATGCCATCGCCGACGTCAACGTGCTGCCCGAACACGACCTGCTCGTCGTCGACGAGGCGCACGAACTCGTCGACCGCGTCACCAGCGTCGCCACCGGCGAACTGACCGCCAGCTCGCTTGGCGCCGCCCACCGCCGCGTGGGCAGGCTCGTCGAACCCGAACTCGCACAACGTCTAGAAGCCGTCATCGCCACGTTCTCCTCGGCGATCCACGACGCCGAACCCGGCCGCATCGACGCCCTCGACGACGAGCTGGCGACCTACCTGACCGCGCTTCGCGACGCCGCCGATCGCGTCCGCTCCTCCATCGACACCGCCCCCACCGACCCCAAGGCCGCTGCCGCACGCAACGAGGCGGTCACCGCGCTGTCCGACGTCAGCGACACGGCGACGCGCGTGTTGACGTCGTTCGGCCCCGCCATTCCCGACCGCAGCGATGTGGTGTGGCTCGACCATGAAGAGGTCCGCGGGGGCTCGGCGGGCAGACGATCCGTGCTACGGGTGGCGCCGCTTTCGGTGTCAAACCTGCTGCGCGGCAGGATGTTCGAACGCTCGACGGTGATTCTCACGTCGGCGACGCTGACCATCGGCGGCACGTTCGACGCGATGGCGCGTGCGTGGGGACTCACCGCGGGCGCCGACGACGACGCAGCGCCGGGATGGCGCGGGATCGACGTCGGCTCGCCGTTCGCGCACGAGAAGTCGGGCATCCTCTACGTCGCCGCCCATCTGCCACCGCCCGGGCGCGACAGTGCCGGGTCGACCGAGCAACTCGACGAGATCGAGGGGCTCATCAAGGCCGCCGGCGGGCGCACGCTCGGGCTCTTCTCGTCGATGCGCGCAGCCAAGGCAACCGCCGAGGTGATGCGCGAACGGCTCGAGACGCCCGTTCTGTGCCAGGGCGAGGACACCACCTCGGCACTGGTCCGGCGCTTCGCCGAGGACGACGCCACCTCGCTGTTCGGAACGTTGTCCCTGTGGCAGGGCGTCGACGTACCGGGCGCGTCGCTGTCGCTGGTGATCATCGACCGCATCCCGTTCCCGCGCCCCGACGATCCGCTGATCACCGCGAGGCAGCGGGCAATCGCCGCGCGCGGCGGCAACGGTTTCATGGCCGTCGCCGCCAGCCATGCCGCGCTGCTTCTCGCCCAGGGGGCCGGACGGCTGCTGCGCCGCGTCGATGACCGGGGTGTCGTCGCCGTGCTCGACTCCCGGATGGCCACTGCCCGCTACGCGGGATACCTACGGGCGTCGCTGCCGCCGTTCTGGCCCACCACGGACGCAGGCCAGGTCCGAAAGGCGTTGGAGCGGCTGCGCTCGGCATGAGGTATCGAATCGGCTGACGTGCGCCAAAGCCTCAGTACGATCTAACGAAATACCGAAGGGGGCGGCCGTCATGCGCTCCAGACTCCTTGCCGCTCTCGCGCTCGCGGCATGTGCCGCCATGCTCGGCTCGGCGTGCTCGTCGACCGTTGCGGGCAAACCGGTCTCGATATTCGCCGACCCGTTCAAGGTCGCCGGGATGCCTGCGGTCAACGGTGACACCGGTTTACGCACTGACGCGCCGGCACCGTCGCGGGTCGTCATCGGGACCGACGGCGGTGAGGTCGACGAGTTCGGGGCCAGTTCCGTCAGCGACATCGAAGAGTTCTGGGCGGATGCGTACGGCCAGACGTTCCACGGCGACTTCAAGCCCGTCGACGAGGTCTTGTCATGGGACTCCAACGGCACGAACTCCGAATTCTGTGGCGGCGACACCGTGGGCCTGGTCAACGCCGGCTATTGCCTCGAGGACAACACGATCGGCTGGGACCGCGGCGAACTGATGCCGTCCTTGCGCGCCGCCAATGGCGACATGGCCGTCAGCATGGTGCTGGCTCACGAATACGGCCACGCGGTAGCCCGCCAGGCCGGCATCGCGAACAAGAAGACCACCACCCTGGTCGCCGAACAACAGGCGGACTGTCTGGCCGGCGTCTACATGCGATGGGTGGCCGAAGGCAATTCGCCGCGCTTCACGCTGAGCACCGCTGACGGGCTGAACAATCTGCTCGCCGCGATGATCGAGTTTCGCGACCCGCTGCTCAACGAGGAGGACACCGAAACCGTTGCCAATCCCCATGGCTCGGCGTTCGAGCGGGTCTCTGCATTCCAGTTCGGCTTCACCGACGGAGCGTCGTCCTGCGCCGCAATCGACCAGGCCGAGATCGATCAGCGTCGCGGCGACCTACCGGTGCTGTTGCGTGAGCGCGAAACTGGCGAGGTGGAGATCACCGAGAACTCGGTGCGGGACATCGTCGCCGCGATGGACACCGCGTTCGCCCCACCACGTCCCCCTGCGCTCGTCTTCGACCCCGAGGGTGCCCACTGTCCGGACTCGAATAGCAAAGCGCCCGCGGTCTATTGCCCTTCGAACAACTCCATCCTGGTCGACCTACCTGCGCTACAGAAGCTTGGCTCCAAGCCCGATGACGGCGAGCACGGGATGGCCACCGGAGACAACACCGGGTATTCCGTCGTGGTGTCGCGTTTCATGACGGCGTTGCAGCACCAGCGTGGCGGTGCACTCGACAACGCCGTGACCGCCCTGCGCACCGCCTGTCTCACCGGGGTCGCGACCGCCAAGATGACCTCGGGAGTGACGACGCCAGACGGCACCACCATCACGCTGACGGCGGGTGACGTCGACGAGGCAGTCTCGGGGCTGCTGGTGAATGGGTACGCGGCCAGTGACGTCAACGGGGACACGGTGCCATCGGGCTTCTCGCGCATCGACGCGTTCCGCATCGGTGTGCTCGGCAATGAGGAGCGCTGCTTCAAGCGCTTCGCCTAGCCCACTCCCCTTTGCGATTTCGGCGCGCTTTTCGGGACTCACCCCGGAAATGCGCGCCGAAAACGCTAGACGACCTTGGTCTCGCCGTAGTACGCCACGATCGCGTCGGACATCTTCGTCGAGCGGGTCAGGAACGCATACGACCGAATGAACGACTGGCCCACGCAGCCGTCGATCTTGACGTGGAAGTTACTGATCATCACCCAGGGGTCGAAGCCCTCGTACTGCTTCTTGGTCACCGGAACGATGTTGATGAGGCCGGGTTTCAAGCCGACCGTGACGCCGCCGCTGACGGGAGTCGACAACACCGGCAACAACCCCTCCGGCAGCGGCGATGCGACGTCCACGCCGCCGAGCCCGACCGACGGCGTGACGCCCATGGTGCCGGTCAGCGAGACGCCGTTCGACGTGCTCATGTCGATGCCACAGCCGATCTGGTAGCCGACCTCCATTGTGCCGCGGGGGATTTCGGGATCATCGGGTCCCCGCAGGGTGCCGTCGTACATGCCGCCGACGACGTACTCACGCGATGACAGCGCAGTCGTCAGCGGGGCGTTGGCGACCTGCGTCTCGTCCTTCGCGGACAGCGACAAGGTCCAGCCGTCAGGCGTGTTGATCGTCTGGGCCGGTGGCGACGGAACTCGGCCGTCGCCAGCTGGCATCGGCTGTGCCGCGACGGGTTCGATCACGGGTGACGGTTCGGGATCCGCCGAGGCCGCCGGGGCACTCAGCGCGCCGGCGACGACGCACACCGTCAGCAGGGTGGCACAGCGAAATGGCATGGCAGACCCCCTGAACGTGACGATATTCGGAAGATAACCCGCGAAAAGGTCCCCGCCGGGGCGACACCCCTAACCCGAAATGTTGCGAAACGGCGTCAATCAGAGGCCGTCGGCAGACGCAACACGTAACCGGCCTCGAGCGCCACCCACAACGCGCCGTCGCGTCCGATGGCGAGCCCGTGTGGCTCGCTACCAGCGGGAAGGTCGATCGTGTCGACGTCGCCGTCCGCGCTTACCCTGGCGATCTGATCGGCGCCCCACAGGCTGACCCACACTCCGCCGGTCGGCTCTGCGACCACCGCGTGCGGCTTGCCCGGCAGGTCGACTTCCTGAATGGCGTCGTTCATAGGGATCCGTCCGAGCCGCTCGGCGCGAATTTCGGTGAACCACACCGCGTCGTCGTGCGTCGCGGCGATGCCGACGGGCCCGGCATTCGGCGTCGGCAGCTTCCTCATCGTGACGCCGCCCGCTGGGTCCAACCGGCCAACTGCGTTGGCCTGATTCAGCGTGAACCACAACGCGCCGTCGGGCCCAGCGGTGATCATCGACGGCATGCCGCCCACGACGGCCTCCTGGGAGACCGCGCCATCGACGGTGATCCGCCCAATCCACCCCGAGCCCATCGCGGTGAACCACAGCGCGCCGTCCTGGCCGGTGGTAATGCCGAATGGCGCACTGCCACTTGTCAATTCAAATGCCGAGAGTTCACCGGCGGTGCTGATGCGGCCGATGCGGTCGTCACCTGCGCGGGTGAACCACAACGCACCGTCCGGACCCGCGGTGATGAGCGACGGCTTGGCGTCGGGGGCAACGGGATGGACCCGCAAGGACCCGTCGAGGCCCACTCGCGCGATCGCGCCACCGTGGACGAGGGTCACCCACATCGCGCCGTCGGGCCCCGCCGTCAACGCGTAGGGCCCGCCGTCGACGGCGACTTCGAGAATGCGGCTCACGCGAGTGTGACGAGCCCCAACTCGTTGTCGGCCGCCAACAGCGGATGGTGCGGGAGCACCCGCACGGTGTAACCGACGGGTCCGGCCACCGGAAGCGGCGTCGTCGTCGAGAACACCTCCTTGCCACCGTCGGACGTCCCGGTGTGTGCCATGCGCACGGTCTGCGGTTCCAGCAGAGCATCGCTGGCATCGACCCGGCCGACGACCGCCTGGACCACCACTTCGGCGGCCGCAAGGCCGGCCAGTTGGACCGTGGCCGTCAGGGTCAACTCCGACCCGAGCAGCGGAGTATCGGGAAGCCCGTAGCTGTCGACGTCGGTGATCTGGATCTTCGGCCACGCGTCCCTGGCCCGTTCACAGTAGGAGGCCAGTTGGCGGGCGGCCCCGAACGGCACTCCGTCGACCGGTTCGATGGTGCGGTGCAGCGACTGCGCGGCGGGCGCGTAGTACTGCTCGGTGTAGTCCCGCACCATCCGCGAGGCCAGCACCTTCGGACCGAGTACCTGCAGCGTGTGGCGCACCATCTCCACCCAGCGCCGGGGAATGCCGTGATCGTCGCGTTCGTAGAACTTCGGTGTCACGGACTTCTCGAGCAGGTCGTACAGCGCCGCGGCCTCCAGGTCATCGCGACGGGACTCGTCGGCCAGTCCGTCTGCCGTGGGGATCTCCCAGCCGTTCTCGCCGTCGTACCACTCGTCCCACCAGCCATCGCGGATCGACAGGTTGAGCCCGCCGTTGAGCGCGCTCTTCATGCCCGACGTTCCGCATGCCTCCAGCGGCCGCAACGGGTTGTTGAGCCACACGTCGCACCCCCAGTAGAGCAACCGCGCCATCGACATGTCGTAGTCAGGGAGGAACGCGATGCGGTGGCGCACCTCCGGCCGGTCCGCGAACCGCACCACTTCCTGGATCAGGGCCTTACCGCCGTCGTCGGCGGGGTGCGACTTGCCCGCCACGATGAGCTGCAACGGGCGCTGCTCGTCGAGCAGCAGCCGCTCCAACCGCTCCGGGTCGCGCAGCATCAACGTGAGCCGCTTGTAGGTCGGCACTCGCCGCGCGAATCCGATGGTCAGCACATTGGGATCGAAAGCCGTTGCGATCCAGCCCAGTTCCGCGTCCGACGCCCCGCGCTCCAGCCAGGAACGACGCACCCTCGCGCGGACGTCGCCGATCAGGAGCTCGCGCAGTTGCGAGCGGATCCACCACAGGTGGCCTGGGTCGACCTGCTGAAGCCGCTGCCACGTGTCCGCCTCGCTCAGCGAACCGAGGTCTTCGCCGACGAGTTCGCGCGCCAGTTCGATCCACTGCGGCGCCGCCCACGTCGGTGCGTGCACGCCGTTGGTGATCGACCCGATCGGCACCTCCGACTCGTCGAAGCCCGGCCACATGTCGTTGAACATGCCGCGCGACACCCGGCCGTGCAGCAGCGACACCCCGTTGTGGCGTTGCGCAAGCCGCAGCCCCATGTGGGCCATGTTGAACTTCGACGGATCGTCCTCCGCGCCGAACGCGACGATGCGGTCCAGCGGAACACCGGGCACCAGGCGCGACGTCGCTGCCGACGGACCATCGGGCGCACTCGCGAAGTAGCGCTCGACCATGTCCACCGGGAAGCGGTCGATCCCCGCGGGTACCGGAGTGTGGGTGGTGAACACCGTGCTCGAGCGCACCACAGTCAGCGCGGTGTCGAAGTCCAACCCGCCGTCGGTGACGAGCTCGCGGATGCGCTCCACCCCGAGGAAGCCGGCGTGACCCTCGTTCATGTGGAACACCTGCGGCTCCGGCAACCCCTCCACGGCGGTGAATGCGCGAAGCGCCCGGATCCCGCCGATACCCGCCAGAATCTCCTGTTTGATTCGGTGTTCTTGGTCGCCGCCGTACAGCCGGTCAGTCACGCTACGCAGGTCGTGTTCGGTCTCGTGAATGTCGGAATCCAAGAGTAACAACGGGATTCGACCGACCTGCGCGATCCACACGCGAGCCTTGAGCTCGGCGTGGTCCGGCATGGCCAGCGACACCAGCAACGGCGTGCCAGATTCGTCGGCCAGCAGCCTCAGCGGCAACCCCTGGGGGTCCAGCGCCGGGTAGGTCTCCTGCTGCCACCCGTCGGCCGTCAACGACTGGCGGAAGTAGCCGGACCGGTACCACAACCCGACCGCGATCAGCGGCAACCCGAGGTCGGATGCTGACTTCAGATGATCGCCAGCCAGGATGCCCAGCCCGCCCGAATAGTTCGGAAGCACCTCGGCCACGCCGAACTCCATCGAGAAGTACGCGATGCCCGTCGGTAGCGGAATGCCGTTGGCAACCTGTTCCTGGTACCACATCGGCCTGCTCAGGTAATTGTCGAGCTCACCGGCCAGGTGGTCGAGCCGACCGAGGAAGGATTCGTCGACGGCAAGCTCGTCAAGACGCCCGGGACTCACCCCGCCGAGTAACGCGACGGGGTCGGATCCAAAGTGCGCCCACAGGTCGGGATCAATGGTGGCGAACAGGTCCTGAGTCGGTTTGTCCCATGACCACCGCAGATTCACCGAAAGGCGTTCCAACGCCGCAAGTCGCTCCGGCAGATGGGCGCGGACGGTGAACCGGCGTAGAGCTTTCATCGGGCCATCACACGAATTCACCTTACGGACTGCGCAATGTGAATTGTGACCAGTGCATCGGCCACGCTTGGTTGAGCCGGCCACTACGGTGGGTATAAGGCGCCACGCGGCCTGGAAACGGGCTTGAAACGAAACGACGACAGCACGCGGACGCGAGCCGCGAGCGTGAGGAGTGGGTAGTGGCCGGTCGTATCGAGATCGATGATGTCGCGCCCGTGGTTTCCGGTGGGCGATATCCGGCCAAGGCCGTGGTCGGCGAGGTAGTTCCGGTCACCGCGACGGTCTGGCGGGAAGGCCACGACGCACTGTCGGCCACGCTGGTGGTGCGGTACCACGGTCCGTCCTATCCGCGGCTGGCGAAGGCGCCCGTCGGTGCCGCGCCGCAGGTGGAGGCGGTGCCGATCGAACAGGTCGTCGGCGCGCCCGCGAAGGCGCGCAGGCCCCAGTCGCTGCCGATGGCACCCGGGGTAACCCCCGACGTGCTCTACGGCCACTTCATTCCCGACGCAGTCGGGCTATGGACGTACCGGGTGGACGGCTGGGGCGATCCGCTGGCCACGTGGCGCAAGAACGTCACCGCCAAACTCGAGGCCGGCCAGGGCGAGTCCGAGCTGAACAACGACCTCCTGGTCGGCGCGCAACTCCTCGAACGGGCCGCGACCGGGGCGCCGCGCCAGGAGCGCCATCCACTCATCGAGGCCGCCGCAAAGCTGCGCGCGCCCGGCGATCCGTTCACCCGGGTGGGCGCAGCGCTGGCACCCGAACTGGCCGAGCTGCTTGCCAAGTATCCGTTGCGCGAATTGGTCACGCGTGGTGAGCAATACGGAGTGTGGGTCGATCGCCCGCTGGCCCGCTTCAGCGCCTGGTACGAAATGTTCCCGCGGTCCTCCGGCGGCTGGGACGGCAAGGGAGTCGCCGTCCACGGCACGTTCGCGACCGCGGCCAAGGCCCTGCCCCGCATCGCGAAGATGGGCTTCGACATCGTCTACCTGCCCCCCATCCACCCGATCGGCAAGGTTCACCGCAAGGGCAAGAACAACACCGTCACCGCTTCGCCCAAGGACGTGGGCTCACCGTGGGCCATCGGCAGCGAAAAGGGTGGGCACGACGCGGTGCACCCCAAGCTGGGCACCATCGAGGACTTCGACGACTTCGTCGGCGCCGCGCGTGACCAGGGCCTCGAGGTCGCACTCGATCTGGCCCTGCAGTGCGCACCCGACCATCCGTGGGCCAAGGCGCATCCCGAGTGGTTCACCGTGTTGCCAGACGGCACCATCGCCTACGCAGAGAACCCACCCAAGAAGTACCAGGACATCTACCCGATCAACTTCGACAACGATCCGGCCGGCCTCTACCTAGAGGTGCTGCGGGTCGTGCGGTTCTGGGTCTCGCACGGGGTCAAGGTCTTTCGGGTCGACAACCCGCACACCAAGCCGCCCAACTTCTGGGCCTGGCTGATCGGCGAAGTCAAGAACGACGATCCCGACGTCTTGTTCCTGGCCGAGGCGTTCACCCGGCCCGCCCGGCTCTTCGGGCTGGCCAAGCTGGGCTTCACGCAGTCCTACACGTACTTCACCTGGCGCACCGCCAAGTGGGAGCTCACCGAGTTCGGTGAGTCGATCGCGGAGCACGCCGACTACGCGCGGCAGAACCTCTGGGTCAATACGCCCGACATCCTTCACGAGAGCCTGCAGCACGGCGGCCCCGGGATGTTCGCCATCCGCGCAGCGATGGCCGCGACGATGAGTCCGGAATGGGGCGTCTACTCCGGGTACGAGTTGTTCGAACACCAGGCCGTACGTGCAGGCAGCGAGGAGTATCTCGACTCCGAGAAGTACCAGTTGCGGCCCCGCGACTTCGAGGCTGCGCTGGCCAGCGGCGCCTCGCTGGAGCCGTTCCTGACGCGGCTCAACGAGATTCGTCGGCTGCACCCGGCGCTCAGTGAGCTGCGGACCATCAAGTTCCACACCATCGACAACGACGCGCTGCTCGCGTACAGCAAGTTCGATCCCATCACCGGCGACTGTGTACTGGTGGTGGTCACGTTGAACGCCTTCGGCCCAGAGGAAGCCACCATCTGGCTCGACATGGCCGAGCTGGGGCTGGAACCGTATGACCGGTTCTGGGTCCGCGACGAAATCACCGGCGACGAATACCAGTGGGGTCAGTCGAACTACGTCCGACTCGACCCGGTCAGGTCCGTCGCCCACATCCTGAACATGCCGCAGATCGCATCTGACAAGCGGCTCGAACTGCTGCGGAGGGAATGACTGCATGACCCGCACCGACATCACCAGCGACCACATGCGGCCGGATGCTGTTGCGCTGCAACGACTCCTCGCCGGGGTGCACCATGACCCGCACTCGATCCTGGGTGCACACGAGTACGGCGACCACACCGTCATCCGCGTCATGCGCCCGTGGGCCAAGCAAGTCGTCGCGCTCATCGGAGGCGAGCGCTACCCGTTCTCCCACGTCGAATCCAGCGTTTTCGCCGTCGCCGTTCCGTTCACCGGCCTGATCGACTACCGACTCGAAGTGAGCTACGACGACGGCGCCGTGATCACCGCGGCCGACCCATATCGTTTCCTGCCCAGTCTTGGTGAGGTGGACCTGCACCTGTTCTCCGAGGGCCGCCACGAACGGCTCTGGGAAGTGCTGGGCGCACACCCACGCAGCTTCACCACGGCCGACGGTGTGGTCAACGGCGTGACCTTCGCCGTATGGGCGCCGAATGCCAAGGGAGTCAGCCTGATTGGTGACTTCAACCATTGGGACGGCACCGGGGCTCCCATGCGCACGCTCGGCTCTGCGGGGGTGTGGGAGCTGTTTTGGCCCGACTTCCCGACCGACGGGCTCTACAAGTTCCGCGTGCATGGTGCGGACGGCGTCGTCACCGAGCGGGCCGACCCGATGGCGTTCGCCGCCGAAGTGCCACCCAAAAGAGCCTCGCGCGTCACCAAAAGCGACTACACGTGGAGTGACGCCGACTGGATGACGCAACGCGCGCTGCGCAATCCGGTCTTCGAGCCGATGAGCACCTACGAGGTGCACCTGATGTCCTGGCGACCCGGCCTGAGCTACCGCGAACTAGCCACGGAGCTCACGGATTACGTCGTCGAGCAGGGCTTCACACACGTCGAATTGCTACCGGTGGCAGAGCATCCGTTCGGCGGATCCTGGGGCTATCAGGTCACGTCGTATTACGCGCCTACGTCGCGGTTGGGAACTCCTGACGATTTTCGATACCTGGTCGACCGTCTGCACCAGGCCGGCATCGGCGTGCTCGTCGACTGGGTGCCTGCACACTTCCCGAAGGACGCCTGGGCGCTGGGTAGGTTCGACGGCACCGCGCTCTACGAGCACTCCGATCCTCGGCGCGGCGAGCAACTCGACTGGGGCACATACGTGTTCGACTTCGGCCGCCCCGAGGTGCGCAACTTCCTGGTGGCCAACGCGCTGTATTGGTTGCAGGAGTTTCACATCGACGGGCTGCGCGTGGACGCCGTCGCATCGATGCTCTACCTGGACTACTCGCGTCCAGCCGACGGTTGGACGCCCAACATCTACGGCGGACGCGAGAACCTCGAGGCCGTGCAATTCCTGCAGGAGTTGAACGCCACCGTCCACAAGGTCACGCCCGGCATCGTGACCATCGCCGAGGAGTCGACGTCCTGGCCAGGGGTCACCCGCCCGACCAACCTTGGCGGGCTTGGCTTTTCGATGAAGTGGAACATGGGTTGGATGAACGACACGCTGGCGTTCATCGAGCGTGATCCCATCCACCGCAGTTACCACCATCACGAGATGACGTTCTCGTTGCTGTATGCGTTCAGCGAGAACTTCGTGCTGCCCATCAGCCACGACGAGGTCGTGCACGGCAAGGGCACGCTGTGGGACCGCATGCCGGGCAACGACCACATGAAGGCGGCCGGGCTACGCGGCCTGATCGCCTATCAGTGGGCGCACCCTGGCAAGCAGTTGCTGTTCATGGGCCAGGAGTTCGGCCAGCGCGCGGAATGGTCGGAGGAGCGCGGCGTGGACTGGTTCCAGCTGGGCGAAAACGGCTTCTCCGGCGGCATCAAACGCATGGTGAGCGACGTCAACGAGGTCTACCGAACGCGACGCGCACTGTGGTCACGCGACAGCACACCGGACGGCTACTCGTGGATCGACGCGAACGATTCCGCCAACAACGTGTTGAGCTTCCTGCGCTTCGGTGACGACGGTTCGATCATGGCGTGCGTGTTCAACTTCTCCGGCTCCGAACACGGTCAATACCGACTTGGACTCCCGCACACGGGGACGTGGCGCGAGGTGCTCAACACCGACTCCGACGTCTACAACGGCGCAGGAATCGGCAACTACGGCGCGGTCGAGGCAGTCGACGAACCCTGGCACGGCAGGCCCGCATCGGCGGTAATGGTGTTGCCGCCGTTGGCCGCACTCTGGTTCGAGCCCGCCTAGCCCGACCCCGCCGGCCTTAGTACAGCGCGTTGGCGAGGTTGCGCCTGCCGGCAATGACTGCGGGATCGGCCGGGTCGAACAGGTCGAACAACTCGATCAGCCGCGTGCGTACGGTGGTGCGATCGTCGTCCGCGGTGCGCTTGACCAATGCGATCAGCCGGTCGTAGGCGCCGGCGACGTCCTGCTGAAGCATCTGCACGTCGGCGGCCGCGAGCGCGGCGTCGATGTCACCGGGCGCGGCATCGGCGACCGCGACGGCGTCCCGCGGCTGCGCAGTCGCGCGCTTGAGGAAGACGATCTGATGTATTGCACCCTTGGCCTCGGGATGCCCGGGCTTGGCCTCGAGGATTGCCTCGTAAGCGGTCAGCGCCGCGTCGAAGTCGCCGTCGTCGAGATACGTTCGCGCCTGCACCAATTCGGGGTCGACCTCTTCGGCCGCGTCCTCCGGTCCGCCGCTCAACTTGCCTGCCGTCGCGTTCAGCAGCGAGTCGACCCAGCGGCGCAACTGCTCAGGAGGCTGCCCACCCTCGAAGCTGGCCAGCGGTTGCCCCGCCGCCAGCGCAACGACCGTCGGGACGGCCTGCACGCCGAACATCTGAGCCACCCGCGGCGTGGTGTCCACGTTGACCGTCGCCAGCGTCCACTTGCCGCCGTCGGCGTTGGCCAACGCGGCCAGGTCCTCGCCCAACTCAAGGCTGGGCGCGCTTCGCGGTGACCACAGCAGCACGACGACCGGCACTTCATTGGACTTGGCCAGCACCTCGGCTTCGATGTTGGCCTCGGTGACTTCCACACCCCCAGAAATGGTGCCACCGCCAGCTGGCCCGTCGGGCGAAGCGGGTGGCTGCTTGAGGACCGAGAGATCAACCGCACCGGCCATCACTGGGCCGGCGGAAGGGCGTGGACGTGTCACACGAACAAGTTTGTCACGTCGATTCGGAGCCCGACGCGCGCGCCTCCGCGAGCCCGGCGGAGCCGGTGCCGACACCCAATAGGCCGGTCCGATCAGCCCATATGAGGAAGATCACACTGGCCAATGGCACGATGCTCGCCAGCAACGCCAGCAACCAGGTGCGCGCGCTCCATTTCGCCGCGATGCCGACGAGCACCGCCGTCACCACGAACGCAATGAAGATGAGCCCATGCGCCATGCCGAAGACCTTCACGCCGACCTCGGTCCGCGGGGTGCCCAGATACTTGAAGTACATCCCGACCAGTAGCCCGACCCAGCTGACCGCTTCCGCGAACGCGATGAGTCGGAACCACGCCGCGCCGCTGGCCCGGTCAAAACTGCTCGTCATGGCCTCATTGTGCCTGAACGTGACCCCAGCTACTACACGGCGTCGTTTTCGGCCGAGTCGGCGTCAGGGCCTGCGCAGCACCAGTGCGTCGCCCTGCCCACCGGCGCCACACAAGGCCGCGACGGCATAACCCGAACCGCGTCGGGCCAGTTCAAGGGCCGCGTGCAGGGTGATGCGGGCACCCGACATTCCGATCGGGTGACCGACCGCGATGGCGCCGCCGTTGATGTTGACCTTGTCTGCGTCGACGCCCAACTCCTTGGTCGAGGCCAACGACACGGCCGAGAAGGCCTCGTTGATCTCGATGACGTCGAGCTGGTCGACCGTGATGCCTTCCTTGGCGATGGCCTTCTTGATGGCGTTGGCCGGCTGGCTCTGCAGTGTCGAATCTGGCCCGGCAACCACACCGTGCGCGCCGATCTCCACCAGCCAGCTCAGCCCGAGTTCCTCGGCCTTGGCCTTGTTCATCACGACCACTGCGCATGCGCCGTCGGAGATTTGCGACGCCGACCCGGCGGTGATGGTGCCGTCCTTGCGGAACGCCGGCTTGAGCGCGGCCAGAGATTCTGCGGTGGTGTTGGCCCGGATGCCCTCGTCCTCGTTGAATTCGATGGGGTCGCCCTTGCGCTGCGGGATGGAAACGGGCACGACCTCGTCGGCAAAGACGCCGTCCTTCCACGCCGCCGCAGCCAGCTGATGCGACCGCGCAGCAAACTCGTCCTGCTGTGCGCGAGTGAACTTGTCGACGTCATTGCGCTGCTCGGTGAGCGCCCCCATCGGCTGATCGGTGAACACGTCATGAAGCCCGTCGTACGCCATGCTGTCCAGCACCGTGACGTCGCCGTACTTGTATCCGGCCCGGCTGTTCACCAGCAGGTGCGGTGCCTGCGTCATCGACTCCTGGCCACCTGCGACCACGACGTCGAACTCGCCGGCCCGGATCAGTTGATCGGCCAGCGCAATGGCATCGATGCCGGACAGGCACATTTTGTTGATGGACAGCGACGGCACGTCCCACCCGATGCCCGCGGCCACGGCGGCCTGACGAGCGGGCATCTGGCCCGCACCTGCCGTCAGCACCTGGCCCATGATCACGTACTCGACCGCGGACGCCGGAACGCCCGCCTTCTCGAGTGCACCCTTGATGGCGACGGCGCCCAGGTCACTGCCCGAGAAGTCCTTCAGCGAACCCATGAGCTTGCCTATCGGAGTGCGGGCTCCAGCAACGATCACCGACGTTGTCATCTACTACCTCCAAGGGGCTTGTGGCGGCACTGTGTGGCCGATCACACATTCCGCAAACATTCGGGTAAAGGTTACCGTTACGTTATGACTACCGAGCAGGTTGATGCACGTCCCGCGCTCGCAAGTGCACTGGTAACCGCGATCGACCACGTCGGGATTGCGGTCCCCGACCTAGATGTCGCCATCAAGTGGTACCACGACCACCTCGGAATGATCGTGCTGCACGAAGAAGTCAACGAGGACCAGGGCATCCGCGAGGCCATGCTTTCGGTGCGCGGCGCGGCCAAGGGCAGCGCCCAGGTGCAGCTGATGGCCCCGCTCGACGAGACGTCGACGATCGCCAAGTTCCTCGACAAGCGCGGCCCCGGCCTGCAGCAGTTCGCCTACCGCGTGAGCGACCTCGAGGCGCTGTCAGAGAAGCTGCGCGCCGACGGCATCCGGCTGCTCTACGACGTGCCCCGCAGGGGCACCGCGAACTCCCAGATCAACTTCATCCACCCGAAGGATGCCGGTGGGGTGCTGGTCGAGCTCGTCCAGCCTGCCGACGACGACGAGCACTGAGCCTTAGCTCCATCTCCGCGTAGGTCCCCGCGTCGCGCGGTTCGCCCAGCATTGCGTATGCCAGTGCCGTCGGTCTTCGACCGCTGACTCCCCCGCGTCCGCGGGCCAGACCAACACGTGCCCGATGCCGGGTTTGAGCTCGTGATCGCACCCCGGGCACCGGTAGGTCTTGGTGGCCCGTGTGCCCGCGACCGGTCGCACCTCGCACTCGTAGCCGTCGGGGCCCACCTCGATGCGACGCTCCGCGGGCAGCGGCCGCACGCCCTGCCTACGCGGTACGGAGCGACGCCTGACCATGCCGACCAGTCTAGGCCGCTCAGAACAGCCGGAACTCGTTGCTGTCCAGCCCGCGCATCTGGTCGTAATCGAGTGTCACGCAGCGTATCCCGCGGTCGATGGCAAGCGTGCGCGCCTGCGGCTTGATCTGCTGGGCGGCGAAGACTCCGCTGACCGGTGCCAGCACGGTGTCCCGGTTCAGCAGGTCCAGGTAGCGGGTCAGCTGTTCGACGCCGTCGATCTCGCCGCGCCGCTTGATCTCGACAGCCACCGATCGGCCCAGTTCGTCGCGGCACATCAGGTCGACGGGCCCGATCGCCGTCATGTACTCGCGACGAACCAGCGAGTACCCGACTCCGAGCAATTCGACGTGCTCGGCCAGGAGCTCCTGCAGGTGCGCTTCCACGCCGTCCTTCACGAGTCCGGGGTCCACCCCGAGCGCGTGGCTCGAATCGTGCTCGACGTCCTCGACGGTGATGCGCAGCTGCTCGCCGGCCTTGTTCTCCACCACCCACACCGGTGCGGGACCGTCGTCCTGCTCGGTCATCCAGCACGGCGGGCTCATCCAGTTCAGGGGCTTGTAGGCGCGGTCGTCGGCATGAACGCTGACCGACCCATCCGCCTTGAACAGCAGCAGCCGCCTGGCGGACGGGAGATGGGCGGTAAGGCGACCGACGTAATCGACGGTGCACTGGGCAATGACGAGCCGCACGGAACAACCATAGAGGTCGGTTGCGGCTTACTAGGCTGGCGCCACGATGACGGAGAAGAGAACCACGGCCCAGCGCCTGGGCACGGTGCTGGAGAAGGTCACCAACCAGAGCAGTCGCGTACCGGCCACCCCTGAATTCGGCTCGTGGATCCTGGGCCAGGTTTCGGAAAGTCAGCGCCGGCGTCGGATCCGCATTCAGGTCATCCTCACCACCTTCGTGGTGGTGTCCAACCTCATCGGGATCGCGGTTTCGCTTCTGGTCGTCACCGTCACGTTCCCCACCCCGAGCGTGTTCGACGACGACGCCGTGTGGGTCACCTTCATCGTGGCGCCCGTCTACATCGGCTGCGCTCTGATCGTCGGCGTGATTTGGGCGACGCACCGCGTCATCAACAACGTCCGGTGGTCGCTCGAGGCGCGCGAACCGACACCAAAGGACCAACGCAACACCTTCTTCGCGCCATGGCGGCTCACCCGCGTGCTGCTCATCCTCTGGGGAGTTGGCACGATCCTCATCACCACCTCTTATGGGCTCGTCGATAGCAGCTTCATCCCGAAGGCGTTGCTAGGCATCAGCTTTCCCGGAATCGTCGTGTCGGCCAGCTGCTACCTGTTCACCGAATTCGCAATGCGCCCGTTCGCCGCGCAGGCGTTGGAAGTCGGGCCGCCGCCGCGACGGATCGCACCAGGCATCATGGGCCGCACGCTGACCGTGTGGGCGCTGGGATCGGGTGTGCCGGTACTCGGCATCCTGCTGGCCGCGATCCTCACGCTGGTGTTGCGAAACGTCACGCCCACCCAATTCACCTATGCCGTCATCGTGCTCGCGCTCTTCGCGCTGGTGTTCGGCTTCATCCTGATGTGGATCCTGTCCTGGCTCACCGCGACGCCGGTACGAGTGGTGCGCGCCGCACTCAACCGCGTCGAACAGGGAGACTTCGACACCGAACTGGTCGTGTTCGACGGCACCGAACTCGGCCAACTGCAGCGGGGATTCAACTCGATGGTGGTGGGGCTGCGCGAACGCGAACGGGTGCGGGATCTGTTCGGTCAGCACGTCGGGCGCGAGGTGGCAAAGCTCGCCGAGCAGGAACGACCTCAGCTCGGCGGCGAGGAACGCCACGCCGCAGTGATTTTCGTCGACATCATCGGCTCGACACAGTTGGTGACGAGCCGACCCGCCGTCGAGGTCGTGCACCTGCTCAATCGGTTCTTCGCCGTCGTCGTCGACGAGGTCGACAACCACCACGGGCTGGTCAACAAGTTCGAGGGCGACGCCGTGCTGGCGGTCTTCGGCGCCCCGGTGTCACTCGAGCACGCCGAGGACGAGGCACTTGGGGCCGCACGGGCGATGGCACAACGGTTGCGGGCGGAGGTGCCCGAGTGCCGGGCCGGCATCGGGGTGGCGGCAGGCCAGGTGGTGGCAGGCAACGTCGGCGCCAAGGATCGCTTCGAGTACACGGTCATCGGGGAACCCGTCAATGAGGCGGCCCGCTTGTGCGAGTTGTCCAAGAACGTGCCGGGCCACCTCGTCGCATCGTCGGACACCGTCGCCAATGCGACCGAATCCGAGCGGGCCCGTTGGCATCTGGGCGACTCGGTGACCTTGCGGGGCCACGACGAGCCGACCCGGTTGGCCACCCCGGTCTGACGCTAGTTGGAGAAGCCCCCGCGTAGCGCCTTCTGGGCCGCCGCAACCGCATCCTCGACGCTGTAGAACCGCAACGCTTCGAACTCCGACTCGGTCCTGATGACGATGCCATCGGGGTCGACGAGGTAGCCGTCCTTGCCCTGTGCCCGCAGCGCCGCGCTCATCCCCGTCAGCAGGGCACGCGCGGCGTCGTCGATGTCGTCGACCCGGGTCACGTCGAGGATCGCCACGGCGAACTTGTCGCGCTCCCGGTCGACCGTGCGCACCACCTGCTCGGCGCCGCTGAACAACAGGTCGCCGTGGGTTTCGTAGACGCGGATGTTGTCGAGCGGCTCGTAGACGGCGCGCAGGGTGGCGCGAGAGTCGCGGGAAACCGAAAGGAAGTGCAGCCCAAGCTGTTCGGACAGGCTGCGGCATACGCGAACGCCACGCACGCTGTTGCCCTTGGCGTCCAGCAGCGGCGAGTAGGTGCCGATGCCCAGTTGACCTGGCAGCACGGCGACGATGCCGCCGCCCACCCCGCTCTTGGCGGGCATGCCGACCGCGCTGACCCAGTCCCCCGCGGCGTCGTACATGCCGCACGTGACCATCACCGACAGGGTGCGCTTGACCACGCCGGCGTCCGCCACCCGCCGCCCCGTCATGGGATTGACGCCACCCCGTGCCAGCGTGGCCGCCATTCTTGCCAAGTCGGTCGACGTCACCTTCAACGAACACTGGCGGAAGTACACGTCGAGCACTTCGTCGGGGTCGCCGTCGAGCACGCCGAAGCTCTGCAGCATGTACGCGATCGCGCGATTGCGGCTGCCAGTCGACAGTTCCGAGGCATACACCTCGTCATCGAGTTCGAGGCGACGGCCTGCGAACGCCGAGTAGAAGTCCTGGATCAGGCCGAACCGTTCGTCCGGTGTCGACCCCGGCACCAACGACACCGCGGCGATCGCCCCGGCGTTGATCATCGGATTCTTGGGCGTCTTGGTCGTGCGGTCGACGCTGATCTCGTTGAACGCCTCACCAGACGGCTCGACTCCGATCTTGGCGTCGACGGCGGCCTGGCCGATCGAGTAGAGGGCCAGTGCGTAGGTGAACGGCTTCGAGATCGACTGGATCGTGAATTCGACTCCCGCGTCGCCGGATTCATAGACGAATCCATCAGACGACGACAGCGAGAGCGCGAACCCGTTGGGGTCCACCCGCGTCAACTCCGGGATGTAGCTGGCCAGCACGCCATCGTCGACGTCGACGTGTTCGAGCCGAATCCGGTCCAGATACTGCTGCACCAGTGCGGCCACGCCTCGGATTCTAAGTGCTCCATCACGGGCACTGGCCGTTGTTGACGCATCCGGCCGCAGCGGTTGCCTTCAAGGTCGGCGACGCCTCGGCCAGCGTGGTCGCGGGTGCAGAAGCCGTGGCGGTAGCGCCCAGCTTCATGGCCGTGGGATTGACCGACATGGCCGGAACGACTGGCGACGTGTACTGCGCCGACGTCGGTGAATCGCCCGAGCCGCCTGCGACGGCGTGGGTGGACGGTCCGGCAGAAAGGCACACCACGAATGCGGCACCAAAGGCAAGCCCACCGATCAGACCGCCAATTGCCCTGATGCGCAACACGTTCATGCAAAAACCTCCTCGAGGAACCAGTAAGTGCGCGCCGCTCACCGCCGCCGACGCCGTAGCCGAATCATCAGCGAGAGCACGTCGTCGAGTTCCTATTACGTCTTACCGATGCCGCGTTCTCGACGTCAATGCTTCCTACCAGGGTCTACGCATATGCGAAGCTGCTCACCAGGCAACCCGTCGGCGGATTTCATCTATATGCGCTGCTGTACAACGGAATTCACTACGAACGGCGCAGCGTTGCTGAGAGCGAACTGGATTCTGGCACCGATCACGAAGGGAACGTCATATAGATTGACAGGCGGTGTTCATGGTGCCGTCATATCTTGAGCGCCACCATATGTTCATGGAATCACTTGCAGTGCAGCCTGATCCATCCGCTTGCCGAAGCCGACCCCTTACGGGTAGCTGGATGGCGCGGATCAGGGCATTGGCCATCGGATCGGCAGTTGCTTGCGCAGCCGCGGCGGCGATCGTGGAAGCGGCCGGCCCCGCCCAGGCCGCTTCGTCGCCAAATGTCGTCGGGCAGAAGTACTCCGCCGCGCAAGGCACGCTGACGTCCGCCGGATACACGCCCATCGTGTCCACCACCGTCGGCGACAAGGTCGCGCGCCCGGACTGCCTCGTGACGAACCAGGTCGACCAGTCCGTCCCGCCACCGGAGAACACCGCCGCGAGCGCGACCAATCAGACGCTTCTGTCCTTGAACTGCGAGGCCGCGCTGGCGTCGGCGAAGTCGCCAGGAAACTCGCTCGGTAGCCCTGCCGGGCAGGCGGCGGCGTCATCCGCAGCTGCGGCCGCGTCCTCTTCGGCCGCCGCAGCGGCGGCTAAATCACCGTCGGCGGCTCCTGCGCACTGACGCGATTCAGGCTCGGGCGGCAACCGGATGCTGGGAGATCCACTGCCGCCCCTCCTTGGACGCGCGCACCAGAGCGCCGTACTCGCCGAGGTAATCGGCAACGGCGCCTGCTGCGGGCAGCATGCCGAGGTAGCGGAAGACGCTTCGTGGACGTGGCCGCTTGACGAGCTCGTCACCGATCGCGCGCATGAGCCCCGCCAGCTGCCACAGCGCCTTTCCGAGGCCGATGGGTGTCCAGTCCACCGATGGCGCCTCGTCGGACGTGTCCTCGTCGCCTTGACCGGCTTGGCCGCCGAGCTCGCGATCGCACATGACCGCGCCAAGGAGGCGGACTTGCTGACTGCGATCGGTGACGCCCAATTCCCGCGCCACCGCGCACAACACGATCGACTGGCTGACGAATCCAAGCAGGTCTTGCACGGGAAGCCGGTCGGCGACGACGCCGAAGGCGCCGGGAAACGCCACGGCGATCGTGTCCACCGCACCGACCCGTTTCACCCACCAGTTGACGCGCTCGTCGAGGTCCAGATCTTCCCATGACTTGGTTCCAGGAACGTCGACGGTGTTGAGCAGCCACGCCGCCGCGTCCAGCACCTTGGCAGTCGCCGCATCAGAGCTGCCGAGTGCGTAGGTGCGCCGTTTCAAACCGAGTAGGTCGACGCCTGCCAGCAAGTCGAGCACCGGGTTGATGATGCCGACCGCGCGCAGGAGCACGCGCGCCACGTCGGAATCATCGATGGTGGCTGTCGGCAGCGAGATGAGACTCATCGGTACATCATCGCCCGTCGCGGAGGCGCCGGCGAGATTCGGTGCCCACGCGCAAACCATCGAGCACGATGTCGATGGCGAGGTAAGCCGTTTCGCGAGGATCCTGATCCCGCGGGCCTACGCTGCGCGCCAGCTCCTGTGACGCCGCGATTCCGCCGACGCCCCAGGTATTGAGGAAGAAGTAGGCCGCCGCGATCGCGCCCTCGCGGAAGACGCCTCGCTCCTGGCCGAGTGTGAGCGCGACACGAGCCTGCTCCTGGACGGGGACGATGTACGTGTCGCGCAGGTAGTCGAACCGCGACCCCGGCCGTGCCGACTCCTGGTGGATGATGCGCGCAAGCGCCGGCTGCTCGATCGTCACGTCCACCCATCGACGCATGAGCGTGCGGATCGAGTCGACCAGCTCCTGGCTCTCCACAGGCGGTTGGAAGACCCGCGCGTCCACCTGTTGAAATGCGTGGTCGATGGCCGCGGTCCATGCGCCCTCCTTGGACTGGAAGCGTTCGTAAATCAGGTTGTGATTGACACCCAGATGGCGGCACAGCTGTCTCAGCGACGTGCCGTCGTAGCCGAGGTCGGCGAAGGCCGCCAGCATCAGGTCAAGGAGGGCGTCGTCGTGGACGAGGCGTGGGCGCATCACTGTGCCGTTGGGCGCGGGATGCGCGCCAGGGTGGCGATCTGGTCGGCCAGCCCATCGATCACGGCGCTGCGTCTGATGGCGGGCTCGCTCAGCACGTAACGCACTGGCACGGTCAGGCACAACTGGCTGGCCAGCCAGCACGCGGCCTCGAGGTCGGCGCCGAGCAACGGTGACTTCAGCAATACGAAGGCGGTGCGCATGTGCTCGTGCAGACGTTCCTCAACGCCGTGGCGGGTCTCGGCTCTGACCAGGTGCGGCGCCTCGTTGACCACCGTGTCGAGCAGCCGCCGGTTCTCCTCGAGCACGCCGATCACGTGGTCGGCGGCGTGCTGGAACACCGAGCGGTCCACGCGGTCGAGGCGAGCCGTCGTGCTCGACAGCGTCGTGTTGAGCAGGGCGAGGAACCGATCCAGGACGCTGCGCAGCACGTCGTCCTTGTCGGCGAAGTAGTAGTAGAGCGAGCCGGGGCTGATCCCGGCTTCGGCGGCGATCTTGTTGGTCGACGTGGCGTCGTATCCGTATCCGAGCAGAACTCGAGCACCTGCGTCGACGATCCGCTCGACCATGGCCGCCGAACGCTGCTGTTGCGGTGGTTTCCGCTTGCCAGCGACGAGTTTGACGGGCATCGCGTCCCTCCTGATCCCGCTGATGAAATGCGAGTTGAAGTCGAATTCCAGCCCAGCATAACCTGACAGCTGTCATGTTTGCGACCAATGATGGGCCCGCGAGAAAGGACAGTGCGCTGATCACCGAACTGGATGAGGAGCTGCACGCTCCAGGGACGAGCCCCCATTGGCAGGAGAGCTACTACTTCAACTGGTCCTCCGACGACGGGCGTTCCTTCGGCCTGACCCGGATCGGGCTCAACCGCGCGGCAGGAAAGGCCGACGCCGTCGTCGTCATGCTGCAGGACGGCAAGCCGGAATTCGTCTACGCCGCCATCGGAAAGGCACTGCCGCCGAACGTGCGCAGCATGTCCGTCGGCGACGGGCTCACCGTCGGTGCGCTGACCTACACGATGGTCGAACCATTGGGCGCGTGGCGGATCCAGCTGCGTGGCCGTAACCACCTCGATCTGCTCTGGCGGGCCTTCACCCCCGCCGTTGACTTCCATGAGGGCTTTCCTGGCGCCGAAGACGAGGTGCAGCGACACTTCGAGCAATCCGGCCGGGTCGAGGGTGAGGTCGTGGTCAACCACCGCGGCGGCCGAATCACCGGGCTGGGCCAGCGCGACAAGTCGTGGGGAGTGCGCGACTGGAACGGGGTTCGCGGCTGGGAATGGATCGCAGGCCAGTTCGGGGAGGACCTGAGCTTCAACGCAACCCTGACCGACGTCAACGGTACGCAGACGCCGGTGGGGTTCGTGTTCGACAACGGCACCACACACAAGGTCCGCACGGTGGACGTCGAGTACGGCGGAGCGGATCCGCACCGCCCGCAGACGGCGCTCATCCACGTGGAGACCACCGACGGCGGAACCTACGTGATCACCGGAAGGGCGCGCGCCCGCGCCCCCCTGTTCAAGAGCGGGTTGTTCATCGAGGAAACGCAATTCGCGTTCGAGTGCCGCACGGGCGACGACGTACGCGAGGGGTTGGGCGTCGTCGAGCACGCTTATCACGTCGGCGCTGCGGGGCTGGCCGTGCGGCTGCCCCGGCTCCTGCAACTGGCCGCCATGGCATTGAGGAATTCGCGATGACCATCGAACGGCTCACTGACCGCACCCCGGCCGAGCTCGCCCGGATCGGCGGTAAGGCAGCGGGGTTGGCGCGTCTGATGGCTGCCGGGCTCGACGTGCCAGAGGCATGGGTGATCCCCGCGGACGTGTCCCTCGACGCCGCCCGCGTAAAGGAGTGCCTCGACACCGGGCTTGCGCTGTGGTGGGCCGACAATGCCGCCGCGTTCCCTGGCAGCCGATGGGCGGTCCGCAGTTCCGCAGTGGCCGAAGACCTCGAAGGCGCGTCGTTCGCCGGGGTCTACGAGACCGTGCTGGGTGTGGACTCGGCCGACGCGCTGGTGCGCGCGGTCGAGAAGTGCTGGGGGTCGGTCAGCGGCGACCGCGCCGCAAGCTACCTCGACACCCAGCGCATGGACTCCGAAGCCGGCATCGCGCTGGTGCTGCAGCGGATGGCCGAGGCGGATGTCGCCGGGGTGATGCTCACCGAGAATCCGTTGCGACCGTTCGACGGGGAGGTCGTGGTCGACGCGGCATGGGGGCTCGGCGAGGCCGTGGTGTCCGGCCGCACCGATCCCGATCACGTGGTGCTCGACCGGGCCACCGGCGAGGAGTTGCGGTCCCGGATCGGGGCCAAACAGGTCGAGACCGTGTGGGCGAACGGACTGGTGGAGCGGGCCGTACCCGACGAGCGACGGACCGTGCGCTGTCTGAGCGACCAGCACCTCAAAGCGCTGCACGAACTGGCTGCACAGGTGGAGACCAAAATCGGACCGCGTCGCGATCTCGAATGGGCACTGGCCGACGACCGGCTGTTCGTACTCCAGGACCGGCCGATCACCGGGCTTCCTCCCCACCAACCGCGCGAGGTCTACAGCAGGCGTTTCGGCGACGAGTACCTCGCCGAATACACCAGCCCACTCGGCTGGGCGCTGATGGGCCCCTGGCTGGTCGGGCCGAACATCGACGAGGTCGCGGTGTTTCAGGGCCGACCGGAGCTCACGGACATACCGAAGTTCCGACGGCACGACGGCTACATCTACCTCAATGGCGACTACGCGCTCGAGATGGCCCGGTCCCTGCCGGTGGCATCACGCGGGCAGAGCCCGCTGGCCAACTGGTTCGACCCGATATTCCGCGAACGCGTGATGGCGGTCCCGTTCGAGCGGCGATTGCTGGTGCGGACGCTGACGGCACCGCTGAAGGATCGCCCGCGCGGTGGGCTGCGGAGCAACCTCACCGCGCTCGAACGGCACTGCCGCGACCTCGACGAGCGGCTAGTGCCCAAGCTTCGCCAGGATTACGGCGCGCTGACCGACGCGCAATGGCGTGCGCAGCTCGACGCTGCCAACCTCTTCGGCGAAGACCACTTCCGGGTCATTCGCTGGGGAATGGGGCTGCACGGCCCGGTACTGCAGGTGCTGCTGGAAAAGCTGCTCACCAGCTGGACGGACGCCGACACGGCTCAGACCTTGCAGACGTTGATCAGCGGGTTGCCGGGCACTCGAACCGCCGCGATCAACCGCGACATCTGGGACTTGGGCATGCTGGTGCGCAACGAAGATGAGCTCCTGGTCGCGCTGCGCAGCGAACTGTCCTACCCCGAAATTAGAAGCGCCACTGCGACTTCGCCGTTCTGGAGTCGTTTCGACGCGTTCCTGGCTGAGCACGGGCACCGGTCCTCCACCCGGGAGATCTCGGTGCAACGCTGGCACGAGCAGCCCGACATGGTGCTGGCGCTGGTGCGCGCCCAGGTGCGGCCCGCGCAGCCGAGCTCCAGTCCCGCCGATTCCGAGGCGGCTGCGCAGCGACGTCGCATGGACGAAGAGCAGCGTGTCCAAGCCGGCCTCGGCGCCGGTCCCGTTGCCGCACTGAGACGCTCGGTACTGGGCGGGATTCTGCGCCGGCTGCAGAAATACACCGTCTACCGGGAAAACCAGCGCTACCACCTCGACTACATCCTCGACCATCTGCGTCTGTTACTGCTCGAACAGGGCCGCCGACTGACCCAGCGGGGCATCCTCGCCGAACCCGCCGACGTGTTCCTGCTCAGCGGCGAGACCTTCTGGCACGTGGTCGACCGGCCGGGAGCCGTGGACCGCGAATCCGTTGCCGCTGAGGTTACTTCGGCACGTAGCCATCGTGAGCGGCACGGGTCTCGACTGCCCGCCGCATATCTGTTCGACGGCGTGCCGACAGAGGGCAAGAGCGACGCGCCCGACGTAAACGCAGACGGTGCGCTGGTGGGGTTCGCGGCATCGGCAGGCCGCGCAGAGGGCGTCGTCAGGTCGGTCACGGGACTCGCCGACCTAGCCTCGGTCGAACAGGGCGACATCCTGCTGGCATCGAACATCGACCCAGGCTGGACCAGTGTCTTCCCGCTGATCGCGGGTCTGGTCACCGAGACCGGCGGGATCCTGTCCCACGGCGCAATCCTCGCCCGCGAGTACGGGATCCCCACGGTGACCAGTGTCGACGGCGCGCTCGGCCTGCTGCCCAGCGGCACCCGAGTACGGGTCGACGGTTCGGCGGGGACCGTGACAGTGCTCGACGCCGACACCGAATAACGTAAAGGCATGGCGACAATGCGAACACCCGCGCGAGACCTGGCGGCCGCCCTCGAACCGTTCGCCGGGCAGGTCTACTTCTCCCCTGAGTGTCATGAGAAATATGTGTCGCTCGGGTTCGCGGCGTCGCCCGCGAAGATGGGCGAAGTCGCGCTCCCCGACGGACCCGCCTACTTCTGCTCGCGTGGGTCGGTCATGGGGCAGGTGCCGGGCGAGGTGGTCAGCGCCGCGTTCGGGGTCTTCAACCCGGCCGTCGTGGTGCCCGCGGTGGCTTACGGGTGGACGCTGACCGACGCCGCCACGATCGAGCGGGCTCGCACCGACGGCGCCGTCGGGCAGCTGCGCCGGATCCTCGGCGAGCAGCCAGATGGTTTGGCTCGCGGCCTCGAGCTACTGCGGGTGGCCAACACGGGGTTGCGGCCCGAGGGTCACGCACTCTTCGCCGGGCTCCTGTCGCAAGAGCTGCCCGACGCACCCTTGGGCGAGGCCTGGCGGTGGGCCGATCGGCTTCGGGAGTTCCGGGGCGACGCGCACATCGCGGCATGGCTCAGTGCGGGGTTCGACGCCACCGAGATCGGGCTGCTCTCGGAGCTGTATTGGGGGTTGCCGATGCGCACCTATGTGCGGTCCCGGGCGTGGTCGGCCAAGGACCTCGACGACGCTGAGGCGCGGCTCGTCGAGCGGGGGTTCATCGCGGACGGCGCCTTCACCGATGAGGGTCGCGCGGTCCGCGAGCGCATCGAGGTCCTGACGGACCAAGCCTGCCAACGGATCGTCGACAACCTCGGCTCCGACCTCGACGAGCTGGTGCGCATACTCCGCGGCTGGAGCGCCGCCATCCAAGCGGCAGGCGGCTACCCGCAGGCAGGTCCGCACGACCTCGCCAAGCTGGTCGAGCGAGACTCTGACTAGGAAGGCTGGCCAGCGGCCAATCGGGCGACGTACTCGGCTCGCAGTCCTCCCTTGGCCAGCTTCCCCGTAGGCAGCCTTGGCAGTTCGTCGCGGAAGTCAACGGCCCTCGGCACCTTGTAACCGGCGACCCGGCCGCGCGCATAGGTGCGGAGCTCCTCGGCCAGCTCGGCCGACGGCTCGACATCGGGCTGCAGCGCAACGACGGCCTGCACGAACTCCCCCATTTCGGGGTCGGGAAGGCCGAACACCGCGACGTCGACCACGCTGGGATGCATGACGAGGCAGGCTTCGATCTCGGCGGGATAGACGTTCACCCCACCGGAGATGATGGTGAAGGACTTCCGATCCGTCAGGTAGAGGTAGCCATCGTCGTCGACGTAGCCGATGTCTCCGAGGGTGGCCCAGTTGCGGTGGTCGGGGTGGCGGCTCTGCGCGGTCTTCTCGGGATCACCGTGGTACTCGAAATCTCTGCCCGCCAACTCGAAATACAACAGGCCTGCTTCACCAGTGCCCAGTTCGGCACCGGCCTCGTCACAGATGTGCGGGATCCCGACCATCGGCTTGCCGACCGAGCCGGGATGGGCAAGCCAGTCGTGTGAATCGATGTAGGTGAACCCGACGCCCTCCGTTCCGGAGTAGTACTCGTGAACTATCGGCCCCAGCCAGTCGATCATCGCCTTCTTGACCTCGACGGGGCAGGGTGCGGCGGCATGCACGATTGCCTTGAGGCTCGACAGGTCGTAGCGCGTCCGCACCGCGTCAGGCAACTTGAGTAGCCGCACGAACATCGTCGGCACCACCTGCACGTGCGTGACCCGGTGGCGTTCAACTGCGGCCAGGAACTTCTCGGCATCGAAGGTCTCCATCACCACCACGGTTCCGCCGAGTTCGTGCACCGCGGTCGACCAGCCCAGCGGTGCGGTGTGATACAGCGGGGCCGGACTCAGATATACCGAATCCTCGTTCATACCAAGGAGGTAGCGCTCCATGGCCGACAGTTGTGCACCAGCCGGGTCGTCCATGGCCAGGTCGGCGAGCGCGCGTTTGATGCCCTTCGGACGTCCGGTGGTCCCCGACGAGAACAGCAGCAACTCACCTCGCCGCTCGACGGGCAACGGCGTGGCCGGTTGGCTGCGCAGCGCCTCGTCGAACTGCTCGAACCCGGCGATCGCGCCGCCAAGCGCGAGTTTGACGGCGGATTCGCCCACTGGTATCGCAGAAGCGGTCGCGGCCATCGTCGAAGAGGCCACGAAGGCGGCGGCGTCTACATTGTCGACGATGTAGGCGGCTTCTTCTGCGGCCAGATGAGTGTTGACAGCGGTGAAGTAGAGCGCGGATCGCATTGCCGCCCAATATACTTCGAAGAACTCCGGTCGATTCTCGGACAGGGTCGCAACAACCTGTCCCCGCCGGATCCCTCGGTCGCGGAAGAGTTGCGCGAGTTGCATCGAACGATCGTCGAGCTCTCGATAGGTGAGCGCCTGACCCGACCCGGCCATGATCACCGCGGCCTTCTCGGGCGTCACATTCGCGAAAGTACCTGGAAACATGGCTGATCCCGCTCGCATCAATCCGACGCGGGAAGTGGCTTGGGTGCCCGCACGACAAGCTCCCGGTCGCCGAGGCGTAGCGGTCCGGTACCGGCTTTGACGCACAACACCTCCAGTCCGGAGGCTTCATCGGCATAGCGCTTGCCCAGCAGGATGGTCGGACCCGTGCCGGTGTCATTGCCCGCCGCGCCACCCGGGGTCAACTCGCCCCCCGCACACGTCAGCACTTCGCCCGTCGACGAGGCTCGGACGATGAGCACCTCGCACGCTGATGTCGGCGTGATGAGCCGCGTTCCAGGCTTTGACGACACAATTCCGCTCCTTCGACTCGTTCTCGATAAAGAGTATACTGATATAAACTAAACTGTCACGGCTGGCGCCGTGCGCCAGGATGAGAGGGAGTCACGTTGTCGGTCTCACTGCTGTTGGACATGGCCGTATCGGGCGGCCCCGATCGCGAAGCGGTTGTCTGTGAGACCACCCGCTGGACGACGACCGAGCTCGATGATCGGGCCCACCGCGGCGCCGGAGTCGTCACTGCGCGTGGCGGCGCCAGCGTGGCATACGTCGGGATGGGCGGCGCCATGTTGCCGCTGTTGCTCTTCTCCGCGGCACGGGCCGGACGGCCATTCGTGCCGGTGAACTACCGGCTGAGCGCGGACGCATTGAACGTGCTGCTCGATCGACTGCCCGAGCCGCTCATCGTCGTCGACCCAGAATATCGGGACGTCGTGAACCCGAGTCACGGATGCGTAATGGACACGGACGAATTCATCGCGTCCGCCCGTACCGCAGAACCGGTCTCGGCGTCGTGCGACCCCGACGACGTGGCGGTGGTGTTGTTCACCTCGGGCACGACCTCTCGGCCGAAGGCGGTGGAGTTGTCACACGCAAACCTCACCAGCTACATCACGGGTTCTGTCGACTTCTGCTCCGCCAATCCCGGTGATGCGGCCCTGATTTCGGTTCCGCCGTATCACATCGCCGGGGTAAGCGCCGCCCTGTCGAACTTGTATGCCGGCCGCAAGACGGTGTACCTGCGCCGGTTCGATCCGGCGGCCTGGGTCCAGGCCGTGCGCGATGAGGCCATCACGACGGCGACGGTGGTGCCCACCATGCTGGATCGGATCGTGGCGGCGCTGGAGACCGAACCCACGCCGCTGCCTTCGCTGCGCAACCTCGCCTACGGCGGATCGAAGGCGCCACAGCCACTGGTTCGCAGAGCGCTCGAGCTGTTGCCGGACGTGGGATTCGTCAACGCCTACGGGCTGACCGAAACCAGCTCGACGATTGCCGTGCTGACGCCCGAGGACCACCGGACGGCGCACGGGTCCGGCAATGAAGACGTCGCGAGACGGCTGAACTCCGTCGGGAGACCAGTGCCTGGCATCGAGCTCGAGATCCGCTCGGCGGAAGGAAACGTGTTGGGACACGGTCACACCGGCGAACTCTTCGTGCGGGGGGATCAGGTCTCCGGGCGCTATGCCGAGCTCGGTTCGGTGTTGGACGAGCAGGGCTGGTTTCCCACACGGGACCTCGCATCCGTCGACGAGGACGGCTACTTGTTCATCGCGGGCCGGTCCGACGACACCATCATTCGCGGCGGTGAGAACATCGCGCCAGCCGAGCTCGAGGACGTGCTCGTCGAGCACCCATCAGTGCACGAGGTGGCGGTGATCGGCATGGATGATCCCGAGTGGGGTCAGATCATCGTGGCGGCCGTCGTGCCAGCACCTGGCTCCCGGCCCGATCCGGATGACCTGCGCGCCTTCGTCCGCGAAAACCTGCGCGGGTCGCGGACGCCCGATCGCGTGGTCTTCCGCGACGAGTTGCCGACCACGGCCACCGGCAAGGTGATACGCCGCGAACTGGTCGCGCAACTCACCGCGGAAGGCGCCAACAGCTGACGGGTCATTCGCGTAGGCGCGAGTCACGCCTTTCCGCCGACCATACATCTGTGTATTGTCTTGCATACACCCATGTATGGTCCGAAGGCTTGGAGAGGCAATGACTACAGAGCAGTTCCTGTCGCCGCAAGGACACCCTGATGGCGCGCGCGGCCTGACCGACTTTCCGCCGGAATCGCCCCCCATCGTGTGGCTCGCTCGGTTGGGCGCGGCCTTCGTGGTCATACAGGCCTACATCTACCTCCGGTGGATCTTCTCCAACCAGTTCGTTTCCACGCCAACAGGTGCCGATCCGATCCCCGGTTCGGAGCTTGTGTGGATACGCGTGTGGGAAGCGGTCTGCATCGTCGGCGGAATCGTGTTCCTCGGCTGGATCATTCGGAAGACACGACGTGACGGGGCACTTCCCGCATTGGGCGTCGTTGTCTTTGCGTGGCTGTTGACCGCTTGGCAGGACCCCGGAGTCAACTACATTCGTCCGGTCTTCTCCTACACCAGCGGGTTCTTCAATCGAGGGACATGGGCCCAGTTCATTCCCGGATGGGTCAACCATGCCGGTGCCAACCCACAGCCGATCTGGTTCTGGCTGGGTACCTACATGCTGTTCTTTCCGCTGGGTGTGCTCGGCGTCGACAAGCTCCTCACCGCTGTGCGCCGAGCGGTTCCCCGCATCAACAGGGCGGGCCTGATCGCGTTCATGTTCGTCACGTTCTCGTTCCTCGAATTCGTCGTCGAACAAATCTTCCAGCGGATGGGCCTGTGGGCATATCCACGTGTCAACCATGATTGGTCGTTGTTCACCGGCACGATCACCCAATTCCCCATCTACGAGGGGTTGGCGTTCGGCGGCACCGTCAGCGTGATCGCCATGATCATCTACTGTCTCCGCAGGAAAGACGGCTACATGATCACCGACACCGGGATCCAGACGCTGCGCAACAAAAGAACGGTCGGCACCGTGCGCGTGCTGGCCCTGGCCGCTGTGCTCAACGTGGTGATGCTGGTTTTCAACATGGGATTCAACGTGGTCAACCAGCACGCAGACACCACGCCACCGTCCATTCCGAGTTACTTCTCCAACGGAATGTGCGGACTCGCCGACAATGTCCCGTGCACACCGCCGACATCCCGGTAGCGCTAATCGCCGCACCACCTGCGGCACAGGCATACTGACGAAGTGACGAATGAACGGCGCGCCGCGACCGACTATTTCGCCGAGGGCATGGCGGTGCTCGAGGAATCTGGGTTTCCGGCGCTGACCGCCGCGGGACTGTGCGGACGGATGGGCGTCACGCGCGGCTCCTTCTACCACCACTTCACCAGCTTCGATGATTTCGTGGACCGGCTCCTGGCCTATTGGGAGCAGCACTACAGCCGCGACCTCATCACCAAATCCGAATCCGCCGATCTCGCAACGCAAGTGCGCCTGCAGGCAGACTTCGCTATCGCGTTACCCCACGGCGCAGAGGCTGCGCTGCGCGCGTGGGGAACGATAAATCCGCGTGTTGCCGCCGCCCAGCGCAAGGTGGATCGAATCAGGCATCGCAGCCTGGTTCGATCCCTGCGTCGACACGGCGTCCCCGAGTCGAAGGCGAAGATCTACGCCACCATCACACTCGCCACGCTGACCGGCATGCAGATGACGCAGCGTCCCTTCAACCCCGCCTCACTACGCGAGGTGTACGACGAACTCGCTCAGGCGCTCGGCAAGAACCTGGCGCCTGCTTGACGCTCCACAGGACCATTTACCGTCCCATAGGACTATCCGCTCACGGCACGCAGGCCGTCCAGGTCGATGATCGCGGCGGCATGGCGCTCGGTCATCGCGGCTACATTGGCTCGCGACTGCATCATCGGCGGAGTAACGGCCCACAGCAGACCATGCACGCTGTAGCACCGGTACGCACGCCATGCCTCGTTCGGACCGGGCGCCGCTCCCCCGTGCGCCGCGAGCGCACGCAGGTAGTGCCCCAGCAGCTCACGCTCGGAGGCCCGCCGATCGGCCGGCTCCAGTGCACCGGTCACGAAATAGGCGACATCGTCCAACGGCGGACCCAGGCACACCGCCTGCCAGTCCAAGAATGTCGGCCGGCCATCCGCCGCGGTGTACGTGTTGCCCACGTGGGCATCACCGTGTGTGAGGCAGATGGCCTCACGCGCATGACGTTCCCACATCCGGGTGATCGCCGCGCGTACCACGCGCCGATCATCCAGCGGCGACGGCAGCGACGGCGCTCGCGGGAATCTGAAGTGGGTATTCCAGTGCACGGCGCTGAACAGGATCGGCGTCAACCCCCCGATGATCGACTTCCGTGGCAGCCAAGGGAATTCGCTTGGTGGTTTGCCCATCGTCGCGGCGTGCCACGCCGCCTGGACTTCGAGCGCAGCAGCGACACGATCGACCGACCACGGCATCGTCGGATCACCGAACGACACACCCGCCTCGACGAGATCGTCGAGAATCACGATCCCCTGACCGCTATCGTCGGCATCGGCAAACCAGCAGTTCGGCAACGTGGCAGTCATGGTCGGGGCAATGTGATGGTAGAACGCGGCTTCGAGTTGGTAAGCGCGGGCGACGTCCATCAAACCCAGTCGCTTGACCACCGATCCGGCACCCTTTCGGTACCAACGCTGGTCGAAACCGCCTTTGATACAAAGTGATTCAGGCGGACGGGCGCCAGGTGTGCCCGCGTAACCGACACGCACCCGGATCTTCGTTGCCGTTCCCGGAATCACCTCGACGATGTCGAGCCGCTCGACCTCGATATCGGGAAGTCGGGGCCGCAATGCGGCGGTGAGCCAGTCCGCAGTGAGCTCCTCGGGCCCGCGCGGCAGCCTCACCTTGCTCATCGAAATCATCCGTGTGCCCGCGGAGGCGTGCACATCTGCGTCGTCGTCACCCTGCGACCATACATGGGTGTATGGCGGCGCGTGCGCCGCCCGGAGCGCGCATGCTCAAATCGTCGCCGTTCACGAGTCGCCGATCTTCGACTTGGCCGATTCCGAACCCTTGCGAGCGGCGATAATCTAGGCTACTGAATTATATATTCAGCCTCGATCCCGCCGAGCTCATGAGTTGCATGCCACCTGCCCCGAGAAGTCTCGTGCCCGCGCTTTCCGCGCCGTTCGTCGCGGACCTGGCGTTCCCCGAAGCACCGCGCTGGCACGACGGGCAGTTGTGGTTCTCCGACATGATCGGCCGCCGGGTATGCACCGTTGATGAGGCTGGCATCCTTCAGTCCACCGCACACTTCGACGACATGCCGGGGGGAATTGGGTTCCTTCCAGACGGCACGCCACTGGTGGTCGGTATGACGTCGTCGCTGCTCTTCGCGATCCGGGACGGCCACCCCGAGGTGTACGCGGAGCTCTGCGCCGGGAGCGACGTTCATCTCGATGACATGGCAGTCAGCGCCGACGGAACGGCCTACGTGGGTGCCGTCGGGACGATCGCAGCCGACGCGAAACGCATGAGCGACGGCGCGATCATGCGTGTCACGCCGGATGGCACGGTCACCCGCGAGGCGGGCGACCTCGCGTTTCCCAATGGAATGGCCATATCCCACGACGGGACCACGCTGCTCGTCAACGAGACCTTCGCGGAACGGGTCACCGCCTTCGACATCACCACCGACGGCCGGTTGAGCAATCGCCGGAAGTGGGCGGCACTGCCGGGCACACATCCCGACGGACTTGCCGTCGACAGCGACGGCGCGGTCTGGGTCGGTTGTTACGCCGAGGAGAAGTTCGTCCGTGTCCGAAAGGGCGGCGAGGTCACTCACGTGCTCCCGACGCCTGGGCGTTGGGCGACGGGGGTGGCACTGGGTGGCCCGGACGGCCACACGCTGTTTTTGGCAACCGCCGACACCGATCAGCGGCGTTTCTTTCGTGGCGACTCACACGGCCGCCTCGACACCGTACGAGTTGAAGTCCCCGCCCCGAATGACATCCGATCGAGCTAGGAGCTCCCATGACTGCGACTGAAAAGACCGACAGCGCCCAGGAATACGAGTACATACGGGGCGGCGATCCGGCGTGCTCGAACTTCGCCCGACTGGATGCGCTACAGGCGAGTAACCGTCCGTTCCTGCGCGCGGCCGGACCTGCCAATGAGTACTGGGTACTCACCGACCACGAAGCGATCCGCGACGGCCTGCAACGCCCGGATCTGTTCTCGAATGCCGCGATAGTGCCGATCGAGCCCAAGCCGCTGTACCGGTGGATTCCGATGATGCTCGATCCGCCCGAGCACACCAAGTGGCGTCATGTTCTGGGGCTGTACTTCTCCCCCGGTCGGGTCCACCGCCTGGCAGAGGATCAACGTGCCTTCGCCGCCGACCTCATCGAGGGTTTGCGCGCCAAAGGCTCTTGCGACTTCTACGCGGAGTTCGCCGCGGTCTTTCCCACCACCATCTTCCTGAACATCATGGGTATGCCGATCGACAAACTCGACGAATTCCTGGTGTGGGAGAACAAGATTCTGCACTCGACTCCGGAAAGCGACCCAGACCGCACGGCTGGCATGGGCGCAATGCTCGAGGTGATGGAGTACTTCCGCGGGCTGATCACCGAGAGGCGAAACGATCCCGCCGCGTGTGGCGACGACATCGTCAGCCATGCCCTGGAATGGGAGCTCGACGGCGCCAAGCCCACCGACGACGATCTGCTCTCCTGCATGCTGCTGCTGTTCATGGCCGGGCTGGACACCGTCGCCGCCCAGCTCTCCTACGCGTTCCATCACCTGGCCACCCACCCCGCCGACCGCCAACGCATCGCAGCCGACCCGTCCTGCATCCCGCACGCGGTGGAGGAGCTCCTTCGGGCACATCCCATCGTGCAGACCGCCCGCATCGCGCAGACCGACGAAACCTTTCATGGCTGCCCGATCAAGAAGGGCGACATGGTCGCGTTCCCGCTCGCCATGGCCAATCGTGATCCGGCCGAACACCCCAGGGCCGGACAGGTCGACTTCGACGCGCCTCGTCCGCGCCACATCAGCTTCGGCGCAGGACCGCATCGCTGCCTTGGATCTCACCTTGCGCGACAGGAAATGGTCATCGCGCTAGAGGAATGGCACCGGCTCATTCCCGACTACGAGGTGGCCGACCAGTCAGCCGTCACCGAACACACCGGCGGCGTCTACAGCCTCGACTGCCTTCCGCTGCGATGGCCGTCCTACGCGTAGGACACCGCGAGGACGACGGCCGAAAACACCAACATGCCAAGGCAGTTCACCCAGAAGGTGGAGTTCAGGAATCTGGCACGCAGATGGGCGACCGCAGCGCACACGAAGTACGCGACCACGCCGACGTTGGCGGCGATGCCCACACCCGGGTAGTGCAGCCCCACGAGTAGCCCGGCGGTCGCCAGCAGCTTGATCACGATCAGGATCCACCACCAGTCGCGGGGGAAACGCACTCCGTCCAGGCAGTCGCATATGAATTTGAGCGGACGGATCGACATCAGGGCGTCGCCCAACAGCACCACTGCGAGCGCGGCGGTCAGCAGGGGCAGGTGCGGGGTGTCGATCATTGTGGAACTCCATTTCCGAGGATGAGATCGACCGCTTCGGCGAAGCGGCCCGGTGCGGCGGACTCGTCGAAGGCGCCTCCAGAGGTCGCGCGGAGTACGCCGATGTAGGCGAGGTACAGCGTGCGCGCGGCGGCCGCGGAATTGGCATGACCGGCCGCTCGAAAGATGCGCTCGAAGTCGGCGACCAGCTCATCCGCGAGCTCGGTGAACGTGCGGGACCTGTGCCTGCCGCGCGCGACCACTGCCGCGTACTCGCGGTAGAGGTCTCGGTCCGACTGGAAGTACGCCACGAAGGGCTCGACGGTGGCGATGAGCCGCTCGGCCGCTTCGGTCTTCGTGAGCGGAGGTACCCGCGCGTTCCGATCGCGGGCCGCGTGCACCGCCGCAATCCAATGGTCGACGATCGCGATCAGCAGACCGTCCTTGTCGCCGACGCCCATGACGGTGCCGACGCTCACGCTCGCCTCAGCCGCGATTCGACGCACTGTGGTCGCGGCGAAGCCTTGCTCGCGGAAGAGTCGATCGGCGGCGGCGAGTACGCGCTGACGGGTGTCGGCCTTCGCATCCGCCCTTGACTGAACCCGTTCACTGAACACGTTCAACACGCTAGCGGGCCATCCTCCGGATACGCAAGAGCCCCGCCAATGGGCCTGCGCGGGTGTAGGTCGGTGGCGAACGTGGAGCAGGCCGATGCCGCAGCCCGGATCAGGCCTCTTCGATGCGCAGTGCCAGCTCCGGACAGGCAGCCACACCCTCGAGGACGGCCGGCTCGTCGTACCGTGCGACGACGTGGGATACCAGCGTCGAGTAGCCCTGTTCGTCGATCGGAAACAGGTTCGGACCGGTCGCGTGACAGCGCGCGTGGCCGGTGCACTTCGATTGCTCCAAGACAACTTTCATGGGTGCCCCGCAATCGCTTCACCGAGAAACCTGGTCGCCTCGGCGCGATAGTGAGCCCGCCGCCGCTGGCTCACCAGGTATCCCGGAGGGGAGAAGAATCCGGTGTCGGGAAGGCGGCGGCGGCTGGCCAGCATCTCCTTGGCCTGGGCGCTGTCACCGCATACCGCGATCGACCACAGCATCTCGTCGGTCACGTGCTTGCCAATGGCGCGCGGGTCGCCGTTGGCGAACTCCGTGCGGATGGAGGCCACGTCGTCCTGCCAGCCGTGTAGCGCGATGAGCGGGTCGTAGGCCTTCACGGTCATGTCAAAGGCGATTTGTCTCTTGGCTTCTTCGACCGCACGCTTCGGGTCGGCATCGTCGACCGCGGTGGTCACCCAACCCCAGCGCAACAATCCCGAGGCGTCGCGGCCGGCCTTGGTAGCGCCAGTCTGGATCTCGCGGTCGACCACTTCGTCCCACCAACGGTCGGTGAGCAGCGGGTGCCCCAAAATCCCGTCGGCGGTCCGCCCCACGGTGCGCAGCATGTGAACGTTGAAGGCGCCGATGAGGATTGGCACATCGATGCGGCCGAGCACCGGAGCCCGGACGCGCGCGTCGATGGAGTAGAAATCGCCCGAGTATGTGACCTTCTCATCGTTCTCCGCGCGCAGGAAGGCGCGGATCACCTCGACGAGTTCAGCCATCCTGGCAGCGGGATGTGACGAGTCGACACCGAACCAATCGCGGTTCATTCGTGTGGTGCCAGACCCCAACCCGAGGAAGACTCGGCCGGGGGCGATCCGGTTCAGGTGCCGGGCCGCCGAAGCATGGACAAACGGTGAGCGGGCGAAGGCGTAGGCGATTCCAGGACCAATCATCGCGGCGGAACTCGCATGCGCCATCTCGGCCGCCGCCACATAAGCGTTCGCATCGGCGAACTCACCGCTGCAGAACGCGGAAGCGCCTGCCTCCTCGCATTCCTCGGCCACGGCCGCGCCCGGCCACGGCATACCCCACTTCACGAGATCACCGGTGGGCGCTCAGAACTTCAGGCTCGCGCCGGCATCGATCTTCAACTGCACGCCGGTGACATAACGGGATTCGTCTGAGGCGAGGTAGCAGACGGCGTGAGACACGTCGTCGGGTTCGACGAACGGTATCGGCATGCCCTGCATCATCGGGAATGTGAGCAACGCGTCGTCCAGGCCGGGGTGTTCGAGGTCGGGTCGGAACATCTTGTACATCGGCTCGTTGTGCAGCATCGGCGTGTTCACATTCGTCGGGTGCACAACGTTGGCGCGAATGGACTGCGGCGCCAACTGCGCGGCCAGTGCCATCGTGTACCTGTCGATGAACTGCTTGGCGAGGTTGTAGCCGGAACCCCCGGCGCCGGTCGGTCCGCTGGCGGCGCCAGGACCCGCCTTTTCCGCTAGCAGTCCGGCAACCGAGCCCACCGTCACGATCGATGCGCCTGCCGACAGGTGCGGCAAAGCGGCGTGCACGGTGTTGACGACGCCGACGAAGTCGACGTCGAATGCATTGGTGAATGCGCCGACTGGCTGATTTGCGCCCAACGGGCAGATCCCGGCGTTGGCCACCACCACGTCGAGCTTGCCGAACTCACCGATCGCCTCGGTCAGTGCAGCCTCCAACGCGGCGCGATCTCGGACGTCGACTTCTGCGGCTACCGCACGGCGACCGGTCTTTTCGACTTCGAGGCGGGCCTCTTCGAGGTCGTGCTCCGATGCCAACGGGTAGTCGTTGTGCTCGATGTCGTGGCAGATGTCGAACAGGATGATGTCGGCACCCTCCTCGGCCAGCTTCACCGCATGGCGACGACCCTGCCCACGCGCACCTCCGGTGACCAGAACGACCTTGTCTTGAACCCTACCCATATCAGTGCCTTTCGCTTGAGAATCGTTGCTCAACTGGTTATTTCAGCTGTTCTCTGAGCAAGTGCTTCTGTACCTTGCCGCTGGCCGTACGGGGCAACTCGTCGACGACGACGATCCGCTCCGGCGTCTTCTGCCGGGCCAACCCGACCTGCTGGAAGTGGTCGGCCGCCTCTGCCAATCCGAAGCGCTGGCCGGGGTTGACCACCACGAACACGCACACGCGTTCGCCGTACTTGTCGTCGGGGGCCCCGACCGCGGCGGCCTCTACCACGGCCGGATGGCCGCTCAAGACGTCCTCGACCTCCTTGGACGAGATGTTCTCTCCCCCACGGACGATGATGTCCTTCTTGCGGTCGGTGATGGTCAGGAAGCCGTCGCCATCGAGCCGGCCGACGTCGCCGGTGCGGAACCAGCCATCGACCATGGAGGCACGCGTATGCCGTGCGTCGGTATAGCCGGCGAACAGTTCCGGTCCGCGGCTGAGGATTTCGCCTTCGCAGCCCGGCCGCACCTCGTGTCCGTCGTCGTCGACGAGCCGAACTTCGGTGCCCGGTGCGATCCGGCCGTCGGTGTCGGCACGTTTGTCCAGCGGATCTGCCCCGGCGCTTGAGCTGATGGTGGGATGCTCGGTCGACCCGTAACACCGGAATGCTCCGACCCCGCGTGCGTCCGCGCGCCGGATCAACGACCCCGCCACTCCTGCGGCTCCCGTGGTGTACTCGCGCAAGCTCGACAGGTCGAGCTTCTCCTGTTCAGCGATGTCGAGGATGCCACCGAGGTGAATCGGCGCACCCCCCGACGCGCCGACCCCGTGGCGGGCGATGAGCCGAGCGGCCGTCTGCGGATTCCACGCGTCCATGGCGATGGTCGTGTTCGCGCGACCCAGCATGCGCAGGATGCCGAGCACGCCAGCGATGTGTCCCGAAGGAAACACCGACAATGTGGTCAAAGATGGTCCGGCCGCCCGCATTTCGTCCATCGCCTGGATTTCGCCAAGCAGGGTCGCATGCGTGTGCTGCACGCCCTTGGGTTCGGCGGTCGTCCCCGAGGTATAGACCAGCAGGCACCGCTGCTCGGCGCCGGACGGTTGGTGGGCAACGAAATCGATTGCGCTGCTCCGGGTGAGCTCAGCGAAGGGGATGGTCCCCGGCGTCGGGTCGCCGACCACGATGCGGTGCGCGATATCAGGTAGCTCGGCGATTGCGTCTAGGGTGGCTGAGGTGTCGCGGTTGCGTAGGGCGCGGGCGATGATCAACGCGCGGGCACCCGACTTCTGCATTATGAACGCAACCTCGCGGGGACCGTAGATGGGCACGATCGGTAACAGCACCGCGCCGCAGAGCCACGCGGCCGCATGGGCGACGAAACACTCTCGCCAGTTGGGAAGTTGGACCGCCACTACATCGCCGGGTTGGATACCCAGTCCGGTCAGGCTCGCCGCGACTCGGCAGCTCTCGTCGAAGAGCTCGCCCAGCGTGGTCGAGGTGGGGTTCACGTCACTGTGGACGATCACGGACGTGTCGGGGTGCTCGCGGACGGCGGACACGATCTCGTCGGGGATGCTCAGCATGTCAGTAGCAGGCATCCTGCGATGGGCCCTCCGCCGGCCGAAACCACCGCAACCTCGGGCCGTTTCGGTATCGCGGTTTCTCCTGCACGGCCTCGAAGTTGTTGGCACGCTTCATAGAGCACCCAGTAGCCGTGCATCCGCCCCGCGGACAGCTGACCGCCGTAGGTGTTCAGCGGCAACTGGCCGTCCGGTGCGATTCGGTGGCCGCCCTCCACGAAGGGACCGCTTTCACCGTCGCCGCAGAACCCGAGCGCCTCCAGCCACGCCAGCGTGAGGAACGTGAATCCGTCGTAGAGCTCCGCGATGTCGACGTCGGCGGGGCCGAGGTCGGTGTGTGACCACATTTCGGTGGCGGCGTCGGTGGCCGCCATCTTGGGGTAGTCGGGCCGCCCCGTCCAGCTACCAGCACCAGACGCGCCGCCCATCGATTCGATGGTCACCGCGCCGTGCGGGCTGTCACTTCGGTGTTCGGCCGACGACACCACGACCGCGATCGACCCGTCGACGGGCACGTCGCAGTCCAGCAGACCGAACGGGCTCGACACGGGCCGGGCCGCCAGGTAGTGCTCCATCTCGATGGGCTCGCGGTAGACGGCCAAGGGGTTGCGCGCGGCGTTGCGGCGCGCGTTGATCGCCACCCAGCCCAGTTGTTCCTTGGTGGTGCCGTAGAGCTCCATGTGGCTCCGACATTGCATCGCAAGCCAATTGGCGGCCGAATAGGCATGTGCGGCAAGGAGATATTCGACGTCGGCCATCACCACGTTCGGGCCCTTGACGCGCGCGGGCTTGGGTGAGTCGGGCTTCGGTGAGTCGGACTTCGGTGAGTCGGATTTCGGCTTCGTGTCGATCGTGCCGCCCATCATCTGCACCGTGCGGTACACCAGCACGTGGCGGGCGCGCCCTTCGCGGACGGCCAGGCACGCCGACATCACCGGTGACAGCAGCCCACCGGTGTCGAACCCACCTCCACGAAACTGCGGTTCGATGTTCAACGCCGCGGCCACCTCCTTGGGTGGCGTGTCCCCCAGCGACGTGATGCCGTCCAGTTGGTCGACCGTCAATCCGGCGTCGTCGAGGGCGGCACGAACCGCTTCGAGCGTCAGTTCCAGCGCCGGGATTCCGGTACGCCTGCCGATGCGCGAGATACCGGCGCCCGCGATGACGGCGTCCTTACCGGGATGTCGCACTACCGCTACCTCCGAACCCGTTCCAACAAACGTCTTATTCAGTGTACTTTTCTAAGTATGACGGTACAACAGGATCCGGCCGCCGTTCCACGCGTGCTGCCGCGCCTCGACTTGCACACCAAGGCCTTTTGGACCGGCGGCGCCAACGCGCAGCTGCTGATCGCCCGCTGTCGAGACTGCAGTCGCTGGGTGCATCCGCCGGTCGCCGACTGTCCGAATTGCGGTGGGCCGCTTGAACCGACGCCTGTCAGCGGGGACGGCGTCGTCTTCACCTACACGGTGAACTACCAGCAGTTTCATCCTGCGGTCGTTCCGCCGTACGTGATCGCCCTGGTCGAACTGCCGGAGCAACCCGGACTACGCATCGCCGCCAACATCGCCGGCTGCGACCCGGAAGCAGTAGCCATCGGTATGGCGGTGCGCGTCGAATTCGAACAACACGAGCACGTTTTCGTCCCGGTTTTCACGCCCCGCGACGTCACTTGAGCGACGTCATTTGATCAGTGGGTCGCGGGGCAGTCCGAGGATTCGCTCGGCGATCTGGTTCCTGGTGACTTCCGAGGTGCCGCCCGCGATCGACATGCCGCGAGCTCCCAGCACCAGGAGTCCGGTCGCCCCAGCTTTCCCGGCGACCAAGGCCACTTCCGGACCCTGCAATTCCGCCGACAGCGTCGCACGGTCACTGATGTGTTCGGCCAGAAGCGATTTCGTCACGTTGCCCTCGGGACCGGGCTCCGCCCCTGCGACACTGCGCGCCGCGCGCCGCAGGTTCAAGAGGCGCAGTGCATGTTCGTCGGCCAGAAAGCGGCCTGCACGCGCGGTTGCGCCCGCGAAACCGTCGCCATGGCGCTGCGTCAACTTGATCACCGAGGCTGCCGCTCCGCGACTGGCCGCGACGCCGCCGCCGCCGATACTGACCCGCTCGTTGCCCAGCGTCGCCCTGGCGACGGTCCAGCCCTTGTTCGGGTCCCCCACCACGTCCGCGTCGGGGACGAACACGTCGGAGAAGAAGACTTCGTTGAACTCCGAGCCGCCGGTGATCTGCCGCAGCGGGCGCACCTCGACCCCTGGGGCGGACATGTCAATGATGACGGTGGTGATGCCCGCATGCTTCGGCGCCTCCGGATCGGTCCGCACCGTGGCGAGCCCGCGCTGGCAGTATTGCGCGCCACTCGTCCACACCTTCTGGCCGTTGATCTTCCAGCCACCGTCGACCCGCACCGCCCGAGCCTTGACGGCGGCGGCATCCGAACCCGCTTCGGGTTCGGAGAACAACTGGCACCACACTTCGTCGCCGCTGAGCGCCGAGTCGACGAAACGGTCGATCTGATCGGTGGTGCCGTGCTGGATCAACGTCAGAATCACCCAGCCGGTGATGCCGAAATCGGGTCGCTTGAGTCCGGCGGCCGCGAACTCGTCGTCGATGACGAGCTGCTCGACGGCATCGGCGGCGCGTCCCCACGGCTTGGGCCAGTGCGGCATTACGTAGCCCGTCTCGATGAGTCGCCTGCGCTGCGCGCCCTCGTCGAGTGCCGCGATCTGCACGGCGTCAGCGCGGACCTGCTCGCGCAGGGCCGCCGCTTCCGGTGGCAGCTCGATGAAGTTCTCCCGGGTCACGCCCGATGCAGACATCTCGTAGACGTCCTCGGCCGCGCCTTGCGCGCCGAAGAGCGCACGCAGCGTGACCGCGCGGCGCAGATGAAGGTGCGCGTCGTGTTCCCAGGTGAACCCCACCCCGCCGTGCACCTGGATGTTCAGTTCGGCGTTGTGCACGTACGCCGGAACAGCCAGCGTGGCAGCGCAAGCCGCGATCAGCTCGAAGTTCTTGCCGCCGGTGGCTGCGGCCCTTGCGGCGTCCCACACGGTCGACAACGCGGCCTCCGCTGCGACGAGCATGTTGGCGAGATGGTGCTTGATCGCCTGGTAGGTGCCGATCGGTCGTCCGAACTGCTCGCGCACCTTCGCATACCCGACCGCCGAATCCAGGCAGTCCTGAGCTCCGCCAACGGCTTCGGCGGCAATGATGGTGCGCGCGATGGCCAGTGCGCCCGACCCGGCGCCTGCCAGCACGTCCGCTGACCTAACAGTCACCCCGTCGAGCGTCACCCGACCCGACCTGCGGGTGGGGTCGAGGTTTGCCGGCACCTCGACCGACACCCCCGAGCCAGCGGCCTCAAGCACGAGCACGTCGTCCCCGCTGGGGATCAACAACAACTGAGCTACCCCCGCACCCAGGACGATGCCCGCGTTTCCGCTCGCCACACCATCGACGACGTCGACGGCTCCGCCGAACCCGATGCCTGCCGTGCTTGTCCCCTCAGCAAGCCCGGGCAACAGTCGGGCCCGCTGTTCGTCGGTTCCGTGTGCGGCGATCACCGCAGAGGCGATGACGGTGGGAACGAACGGACCGGGCGCGACGGCGCGGCCGAGTTGCTCGACGACGACGACGAGCTCGGGCAGACCGAACCCCGATCCACCGTATTCCTCGGGCAGATGCAGTCCGAGCCAACCCAATTCGGCGAGTTCCGACCAAAACACCGGAAGCTCCTCGGTGGGTGAGTCGAGCAACTCCCTGGCCACCAGTCGGCACTTGTGCGTCGCGAGAAACGACCGCGCGACCTTCTCCAGCTCGCGATGCTCTTCGGTGATTGCAATACCCATTGAAGTTCTCCTCAGCTAAGGGGTGGCCAGGTTCGGTGATACAGCGCGCCCGACGCAGTCCGCATCAAGAAGTCGTCGCGCTTGATGCCGCGCCACAGCTGCGCGACGTAGTCGAGTTCGTCGAGGTCGCCCTTGGACACCCGGTCGGCGAGCGCGGCGCGGCCCGCCTCGACGGAGTCTGGAACTTCGCCGAGCAATTTGGTCAGCTCGTCGAGCTCCTGCCGGTCGACGACTGGGCCAATCCGGTCGACCTCGGCGAGATACTTCACCAGCCGCGCGGCGCCCTTCGTCCACCGGGCCGCCAGCCCGTCGGCGGCCTTGCCCGTCACGTCTTTCAGCACGGAAAGCGTTGCCTCGTAGACCTGTTGATACGGCGAGGCGGGTCCGGACTCGGGGTACTCGAGCTCTTGAGCGGGCAGGTTGACGGCGTGGGCAAGGGCCTCGACCAGCAGCCGCCGATGCAGCATCCCGTAGATGAGACTGTTTCCGGCATCCGGTGATCCAACGGGAATCGACACGCGCGCGTCGATTCCCGCGGAATGCAGTGAGGCAAGCCGGGTCTCGGCGAACAGCCGGTAGTACCAGACCCGGGCTTCATCGATCCGATGCCCGGAGAGCCGCTCGTACTCGGCCAGCCTGGCCGGAAAATCGGTGAACGTGTCCTGGACGGTTCGTAGTGACAGCCAGGCGATGTCGTCCATCGGATCGCCGTAATGGGCCAGCTCCCAGTCGACGATCGCGGTGACCTTGCCGTGCTCGTACATGAAGTTGCCCGGACCGGTGTCGCCCTGGACGAGCACCGGCGAACCCGAGTAGTCGGGCACGTTGCGTTCGAGCCAGTCGATGCAGAACGACAACAGCGGCGCCGGAGCGTTCTGGCGGCCGACCCGCTGCCGAATCGCCGCGAGCTCTTCGAGCACGTGATCTCGAACCGTGAGAACCGGCCCGAGGCTCGCGATGTCGAGCTCGCGTGGGTCGATGCGATGCATCGCGGCCAGCTTCTCGATGAAGTCCTGCGCAACGCTGACCTGTTCGGCCTCGTCCTCGATGAGCCGAAACCAGGTCTCCCCGCTCACCCTCTTCAACAGGATCGCCTGCTGCTCGGGATGGGCGGCAACCACTTCGGGAACCGTCACCCCGTGACGATGAAGTGCGGCAATGATCTCGGCTTCGACTTGCAATGGATGGAATGCGCTGCCGGGCTTGGGCTTACGCCGATCGTAACGCAGGAACAGTTCACGCCTACCGTCAGCGGTCTCGGCGTCGACGAACCACGCCTCGCGACTGGCCCCACCGGAAACCTGCTTGCACTCGACGGACTGCGCGCCGGTCACCGATGCGATCCAGCTCTGGAGCTCGTCGGGAATCTGCCGTCGGTCGTCGCTCATCGGCTGCCCTTCGTGGCCTGGTTCTTCACCGCGGCCTTCTTCGCGGCGGCAGCCTCGAGCCACGCGCGCGCTGCAGCGCGGTGCTCGTCGGTCAACCCCGACCACACCATCCGCTCGCCCTCAAGGGGCAGCGCAGCTTCGAGTGAAAGCACCTGCGCATCAGCGACATTGGCCTTCATCCGCGCCCAGGCACTGGTCGGTCCTGCGGCGATGGACCGTGCCCAGGCCAGGGCCTCGACACGGATTTCGTCATCCTCGACGACCTTGTTCACCAGCCCGATGGCCAGCGCCGCGTCGGCGCAGACCGGGGTGCCCTCGATGAGAATCTGCAACGCTCGCGACGGACCAACCAGTTTCGTCAAGAACCATGCCCCGCCGAAATCGCCGGAGAACGCCAATTGGCCCCACCCCGGAATCAACTTGGCCGATCGCGCCGCGATCCGGAAGTCGGTCGATAGCGCGATGCTGAAACCGGCGCCCACCGCCGCGCCCGGTAGCGCCGCGATGGTGACCTTCGGCATTTCGTGCAACAACCGCACCATGCGCGCGTCGGAAACCAATCGCGCCGCGGACTCCGCCACCGAGGGGCGTTTGCCGTCGGCGCCCTCGGCGCGCGTACGTGGTGCGTCCCGTACGTCGCCACCCGCGCAGAAGGCCGCTCCGGCGCCGGTGATGATCACGCAGCCCACGTCGGCATCATCGGCGAACCGCTCCAGGACTACCGGTACCGCATCAAACATCTCGGGATGCAACGCGTTTCGGCGTTCGGGCCGGTTCAGCGTCAGGATGCCGACACCGTCGAGGATTTCTGCGACGACGGTGTCCGTCCCGGTGTCGATCGTGGTCGAGTCGGCCGTCATCACCGACTACGCCGGAGTTCGTGGTGGCGCTGCCACATAGACACTGCCTTGCGGGCGAGGTCGTCGCCCGGGCTGGGGAGCACGACCGGCCCGAGCTCGCGGCTGGGCAGCGCTACCGTTGCCGTGGCAGGCGCCGTGACCTCCCCACGCTGATTGGTGGCACGGAACTCGATGTCGACCACGGTGTTCGGCCCGTCCGTGCGCTTGGCCACGACCTCCCCGGTGATGACTTGCGCATCGCCGATGTAGTTGAACTTGCGCATCTCGTCGTGCTGCCGCACCAGCCAGCCGTCGTCACCCATCCAGTCGGTGAGGTAGTGGGTGAGCCAACATTCGCGGGTGACCCCGTAGTCGAAGGCCATCGGGTTGCCGATCGACTGGGACCATTCGTTCTCCCAATGCAGGCGCTGGGCCACGTCCGGGATTCCCGCCGCGTTGTTGATGTAGAACTTCGGAACCCGTTGGCGGTTCTTGTAACCCACCCGCGCAGGCCCGATGCCGTACGGGGCAAAGCCATAGCCCCCGGCGTGGAACGAGATGATGTCGGTCAGCGTCAGCGGGCCCTTGGCCATCTTCGGCAGCTGCTCACCCACCTTGACGTCCTCGAAGTACCTGGGTTCCGCGCCGCGTGGTCCCTCAGCGGCGTAGATGGCGTCGAGCTCGGCGATCTGTTCCTCGGTGTACTTCGCGGGCTCGATGTCCATGTACTTCCCACGCTCGCGGGACTTCTTGCGCTCGGTGGAGATCAGAATGGTGCGCACGATCGCAACCACCTCGGCGCGCTGGTTGATGTGCACCTGTCGCTGAATGCGGATGATCGAGCGGCCTGCGAACTCGCTTTGCTTCTCCTCGATCGACTCGAGGCCACCGAACGCGTACAGCTGGTCGCCGGGCAGCACGGGGCGGTACCACTCGGTGTCCTGCCCCGACACGAACAGGTGCACGCCAGAGAACAAGCGTTTGGTCTCGGCATGAATCTCCGCGGGAATCGGATCGCCGTACAGTTTCTTCGACATGGCGATCTGAATCATCGGTGGCGCGATCTGGCTGCCCCACCGGGTGTTCACGCCGTACTCAGGATCGGCGAACAGCGGGTTGTCGTCGCCGTACCCGCGGGCGAAGTTCCGGATCCCGTCGGGCGTGGCGGTCCGGTAGTACTCGTCGCGGACGTTCGGCACGTCGATACCAAGCAGCAACTTGGCCTTCTCGACGTCCTCGTCCTTGATGGCGTAGTCGAAGTCCTTGGCTTCTCCGGTTTGGGTCATGTCAGCTCACCCGCATCGGCAGGGAGTTGAGCCCACGCAATGAGACGACGGGCTTGTATCGCAGTTCTGAGCGGGGCACGGTGATCTCCCAATTGTCGAAGCGCTTGAGCAGGGTCTTGAGCGCTGTGCCGCCTTCGAGGCGGGCGAGTTGGTGTCCGAGGCAGTAGTGGGTTCCGAAGGCAAACGCTATGTGCCTGTTCGGTTTCCGAGACAGGTCGAGGACGTCTGGGTTCTCGAAGACAGACTCATCGCGGTTGGCCGAGATGATCATGCCGAGGATTTGGCCACCCTTCGGGATGCGGGTGCCGGATATCTCAACGTCCTCGAGCGCGATCCGGGTACCGCCGCATGGCACCGGTGAGGTGTAGCGGAGCAGCTCCTCGATGCCGCTGTCGATGAGGTCGGGATTCGCGCGGACCTTGGCCAACTCGTCGGGGTGGTCGAGCAGCGAGAGCACGCTGGCGCCGATGAGATTCGCCGTGGTGTCATGGCCGGCCAAGAGCAGCAGGAAGATCATCGCGACGATCTCGCGCTCGCTGAGTTTGTCGCCGTCGTCGTTGGCGCGAACGAGTTGAGAGATGAGGCCCTCGTCGGGATGCAGCCGGCCCTCATCGGCCAGGTACTGGAAGAACTGCATCAAACGCCGCCCGGTGCGTACGTTGCGCAGTACGCCGAAGAGTCCACCTCCCGCCGACGACGAGAGCCGGTGACACCAGTCGTGGAACTTGTCCCGGTCGGCATCGTTGACGCCGAGCATGGTGGCGATGACGGCCAGCGGCAGGCGTACGGCGAAGTCGTCGACCAGGTCGATGTCGCGCTTTTCGGCAAGCCGGTCGGCCAGGTCGGAGGCGATGCGCTCGATGTCATCGGCCATGGTGGCAACGAGCTTGGGTGTGAAGGCCTTGTGGACGAGGTTGCGAAGGCGTTTGTGGTCGGGATCGTCCTTGAAGACCATAGTTTCGAGCAGCAGCTTCATGGTCCCCGGCAGCATCCAGGTGACCTTCCCGGCGTCGCCGTACTTGATCGCGTCGGTGGAGAACCGCGGATCACTGTGCAGCAGCTGCACATCCTCATAGCGCGTGAGCATGTAGCCGGTGCCACGGAACATCAGCGGCGCCTTGACTTTGGACACCGGCGCCGCGCTCCGCAGGTGCGCGTACCGCGGGTATGGATTCCCGAACATCTCGCCTGTGCCGAGATTGGTGAACTCTTCTGTGTCAATCGATCCGGACATCGGACTCCGATCTCTCGGTGTGGTTTTCGGGGCGAACTACCGCAGTTCCCGACAACACCACCTCGTCGCGTTGGTTGGTGGTCTGCAGGGCCAGGGTGGCCCGAGGTGTGTCTTCGGTGGAGTCGACGGCTTCCACTGTGGCTCTGGCCGTGAGGGTGTCGCCTGGCCAAACCTGCGCGACGAACCTCGCGCTGTAACTGACGATCCGTTCGGCTCCGAACCACTCCGTGAGCAACCGTCCGGTCATACCCATCGTGAGCATCCCGTGAGCGAACACCGTCGGCGAGCCGCCAACGGTGCGCGCAAACGGCTCATCTGTGTGCAGCGGGTTGTAATCGCCCGACGCTCCGGCATATTGGACGATCTGGGTGCGCGTCAAGACGTCGACCAACCGCATCTCGAGGACGTCGCCCGGTCGCAGTTCGACAGACTCTTCGGTGGTCATCGACTCTCCTTGGCGGGTTCCGCGGCAGCACCGGGCATGCGATCAGGCTGGACCGCGACCGCGGTGGCCGTGGCGACGAGTTCGCCGGATGTCCCGCGATATTCGGTAATCGTTTCCGTGAAGATCAGTTTGCCGCCCTTGCGTCCTACCTTGTCCCACACCCGACCGGCCCGCTGATGCGCCACCAGGACATCGCCAACTCGAACCGGGCGAGCGAACTCGAAACGCTGTTCGGCGTGGAGCACCGCGCCTGCGCCACCGGAGGCCGATCCGTTGCCGCTCTTGCTGTCCGTCGAGCCGAGCCATGGCCGACCTGGGTGCGGCCGCAGGACATACTCCGGGTCGAACTGGGCGCTCGCTTGGACAAACGTCGGCGGAGCCGCGGCACCGGCCAGTCCTGTTTCGGCGAACGTCTCATCGGAGTAGGCCGCGCTGGTGTCGCCGATGGCACGGGCGAACATCAGCACGTGGCCCGCCTCGACGGGAAATCTCGGTACTGTCATGTCAGCCCCGCATCGGGTGGTTGAGGGCGAACGGCACGGTCGCGAAATGCGCGGCCTGCTCCTGCAATTCGGCTACCGACCATCGTCCACCGGGCTTGTCGATCTTGTCGATGATGGACCACGGTTGGAAGAGATGTACGCGGCTGCCCATCACGAAGAACACCCGGCCGTTGATCGGGCAGTCCTCGGTCGCCAGATACGCCACGAACGGTGAAACGTTCGCCGGGTCCATCGCACCGACATCCTCACCCCGTTCGGGATCGGGTACGCCGGGCAGTCCCGCGGTCAACCTCGTCAGCGCCGCAGGCGCGATCGCGTTGACCCGCACGTGGTAGCGCGCTAGCTCCTCGGACGCGATCATCGTCATCATCGCGATCCCGGATTTGGCTGCGCCGTAGTTGGTTTGACCGGGTTGGCCAAAAAGTCCCGAGGTCGATGACGTGTTGATGACGGCGCGCCCCGTGGTGCGGCCGGCCTTGGCCTGGTCCCGCCAGTAGTTGGCGGCGTGCCTGGTCGGGCAGAAGTGGCCCTTGAGGTGAACGTGCACGACCGCGTCGAACTCGTCTTCGGTCATGTTGACCAGGGTGCGGTCGCGCAGGATCCCCGCGTTGTTGACCAACACGTGCAGGTCACCGAAGTGCTCGACCGCCGTCGAGATCAGCCGCTCGGCGCCAGACCAGCTGGCCACGTCGTCATGGTTGGCGACGGCCTCCCCGCCCTGAGCCTGAATCAGCTTGGCCACCTGCTCAGCCGGGGTGACGTCGTCGCCCGAGCCATCGGAGCCGCCACCGAGGTCGTTCACCACGACCTTCGCGCCCTCAGCCGCAAACAACAGCGCATGTTCACGCCCGATGCCGCGACCCGCCCCGGTCACGATGGCGACCCGCCCGTCCAGCTTTCCCATGCACACTCCTTCGTGGACCAATACCGTCTCGGCGTAGCCAATTTAAAGTACACTCAATACTATGATTGAAGCTACCCCCGCCGACGGTCCGGATGTCAACCGCGAGCTCCACGACATCGAGTTCGTCGTCACCGACGACCACGTAGCGACCATCACCTTGAACCGCCCGGACTCGATGAATGCGTTCAACGACCGCATGGCCGCCGAGCTCGCGTGGGCATGGCAGACGGCGCGGGACACCGATTCCATTCACGCAGTAGTCGTGCAGGCCAACGGCGATCGCGCATTCTGCACGGGTGCCGACGTATCGGGGGGCGGCACGCCATGGTTCATCAAATCCAACATCTGGAACACCTTCGACCCCGGCGTCACGATCTCGCCGAAGCTTCACCATCGCTGCTGGAAACCGGTGGTCACGGCGGTCCACGGGCTGGCGGCCGGCGGGGCCCAGTACCTGATCAACGAGTCCGACATCGTCATCTGTACCGACGACGCCCTGTTCTTCGACCCGCACGCCAACGCGGGGATCGTTTCGGCGCTGGAGCCCATCGGAATGCTCTCGCGCGGAGTGCCACTCGGTGACGTGCTGCGCTGGGCACTGATGGGCGTCGAGGAACGCATCACCGCAGCCACCGCGCTGCGGCTCGGGCTCGTCACCGAGATCGTGTCGACCGATGACCTACGCGCCAGGGCTCACGCGATCGCGGCCGCCATCGCGGCGCGCAACCCCAGCGCGATCCAGGGCACAATCCGCGCGATATGGGAGTCTTTAGACATGACCCGGTCGGCGGCACTCCAAAACGGGATGGCCTACACCCACATCGGCAACCCACCCCTCGCAGAGCGCCGCGCCACGCCAAGGCGCAACGGCCAACCGAGCTACCGGTAGCTCGTGAACCCGGACGCGATCGCACCGCCCGTCGACTCTCGCCGCGCGAAACTCGCCGGGCGTGCGGCCGAGCAGATCATCGCCGACGTTGTCGAACTGGGCTGGCCGGTGGGTCAAATCCTGGGTTCCGAAGCCGAACTTCTCGAACGTTACGGCGTCAGCCGCGCGGTGCTGCGTGAGGCGGTGCGACTCGTCGAGCACCAGCACGTCGCCCGCATGCGGCGTGGCCCAGGGGGCGGGCTGGTCATCGACGAGCCAGACATCGACGCAGTGATCAGCCCCGCGATCCTGTATCTACTGCGGGTCGACGCCACCCTCGATGAGGTGTTCGACGCCCGCGACGTGCTCGAGGAGTTGACCGCTGAGATCGCGGCAAAACAGCTCGACGAAGCCGATATCGCGGCGATTCGGCAGACGCTGAGCGAGGAGTCGGCGGGCACCTCGCCCGACTATCGGCTGCTGCACAGCCGGTTGGCCGCGATGACCCACAATCCGGTGCTGGAACTGTTCGTCGAGATTCTCAATCGCGTCAGCCTCTACTACTTCAGCGACGCTGCGGCGTTGTCACCGGAGATTCATCTCGAAGTGCACCGTGCCCACGAGCGCATCGCCACCGCGGTGCTTGCCGGGAATCCGGGATTGGCACGCGAACGAATGCGGCGTCACTTGGAGGCCGAGGCCAGCTTCATCCGCAACCAGCCTGCCACCGTCCAGCGGCTCGACGCGTCGTCGGCAGTCGCGGGCGCGATCGGAGACAAGAGAGCAGAAGCATTGGCGCGCAACTTGTTCGCCGACATCGTCGAAACGGGCAAACCCCCAGGGGCGTTCATCGGCTCGGAAGCTGCGTTGATGGCGGACTATTCGGCCAGTCGGGCGGTTCTGCGCGAAGCGGTGCGCATTCTCGAGTATCACCAGATCGCATTGATGCGACGTGGGCCCGGGGGCGGATTGTTCGTGGCCGCTCCCGACGCGTCTGCCGTCACCGACATCATCGCGATCTACTTGCGCCGCCGCGGCGTCGGCCCGCACCACATGAGCGAGGTCCGTACCGGCTTGGAGTTGGCAATCGTCGAACGCGTTGCGGCCAGGCTGAAGCCGGAAGACGCCGACACCATCGAGCGGTCGTTGGACTCCGAATCCGCGGTGGGCTTCTATCGGGCTTTCGGTGAAGGACAAGATTTCCACTCGTCACTCGCTGCCTTGACCGGCAATCGAGCCCTCGAGTTGGTGCATCGCGTCACCATGCGCCTTGGCTGGCTGTTCTTTTCGCGGTTCGCGGAAGCGGCGCCTGCGGTGCTCGAGCTTTCGCAGCCGTCCAAGGTCGAGCCCGCCCACCGCGGCGTCGCCGAGGCATTGCTCGCCGGCGACAAGGACCTGGCCGTGATGCGTATGCGCACTCACCTGGCTGCCACCTCCCCCAGCGCGAAGTAACCAGCGCCACCCTCGCAGGACTTCCGATCCCATCAAATTAAGGATACTGTTCTAGCGGATGGTATTGCTTGAGGAGGAATTCGTGCGTCACCCCTGGGACCAACGGCTGGGCGTGTGGTGGATCGCGGAGGATCACCCGGACACCCCGGCGATCGTCGACTCGCCCACTGGACGGACCTTCACCTATTCCGAACTGGCAGCGGCCGCACACCGGGTCGCCAACGCGCTGCGCTCCCGCGGACTGCGTGACGGTGACGTCGTGGCCTACGCGTTGCCCAACGATGTCGACGCCGTCATCTGGCAACTGGCCACCAGCGAAATCGGGTTGCGCTACGTGTCGTTCAACACGGCGCTGTCGGCCGAGGAGTTCGCCTCGATCCTGGACCATTCCGGTGCTGCGGTGCTGGTTGCCCATGTGGACTATCTCGAGCGGTTCGTCGGGTCGGAACCCGCTGCCACCACGCTGCGGGTGATCGTCGGCTCCGACGGTGCGTCACCCGCGGGCTACCTCACTGAAGCCGAACTGCTCGCAGATGCGCCGTCGACGCCTCCGGCCGATCGTCGACTGGGCGACTCCATTCGCTATTCCTCTGGGACCACAGGCAAGCCCAAGGGCATCGTGCGCGCACTCAGCGATCGCGATCCATCCGAAGCGGCGAACGCGATGGCGGTCTTTGGCCGCGCCTTCGAGTTCCTGCCCTTCGACGGCGTACACCTGGTCTCGACGGGCATGCACCACGGCGGGTGCCAGAGCTTCTACCTCGGCGCGCTCAATGTCGGTCAGGCGCTGGCGATCATGGGCCGCTTCGATGCCGAACAGACCTTGGCGGCGATCGAAACGCATGCTGTGACAACTGCGTACATGGTTCCCACGCAGTTCGTCCGCATGCTCAAACTACCGCCGGAGGTCCGCAACAAATTCGACCTGTCCAGCCTGAAGTCAGTGGTCCACTCGGCGGCGCCGTGCCCACTGGAGGTCAAGATGGACATGATGGCCTGGTGGGGGCCGGTGCTGTGGGAGACCTACGGCGGCACCGAGGGCGCCGCGACCATCGCCAAACCCCAACGCTGGCTGGAAAAGCCGGGAACGGTGGGGCGCACGGTGCGGGGGATGCGGGTTCGGATACTGAACGACGAGGGAGCCGAGCTGCCGCCCGAGGGGATCGGCAACGTCTACATCGAGCGCGTCGACGGCGAGCGGTTCGAGTATCGCAACGACCCCGACTTGACGGCCTCGGTTTTTCGCGGGCACGCGTTCACCATCGGTGATGTCGGATACCTCGACAACGACGGGTACCTCTTCATCTGCGACCGCGCGAAGGACATGATCATCAGTGGTGGCGTGAACATCTACCCGGCCGAGGTCGAGGGTGTGCTGGCGGGCCACCAATCCGTCACCGACGTGGCGGTGATAGGGATTCCCGACCCAGAGTGGGGCGAGCAGGTCAAGGCGGTCGTCCAGGTGGCCGACGGAATCACACCGACGCAAGCGCTGGGCGACGAGCTGATCGCCTACTGCCGCGAGCGCCTGGCCGGGTTCAAGTGCCCACGATCAGTGGACTTCGAGCCGCAGCTACCCCGCACTGAAGCAGGCAAACTGCTCAAACGCAATATCCGGGACCGGTACTGGGCTCAAGCAGCCCGGCAAATCTGAACGCAAGGGAGTAACAACCACTAATGACGACATCGGTACCGATTGTCGAGTACCTCGTGCTCGACGATCGGCCTCATCTGGCCGCCCAAAAGTGCACCAACTGCGGGGCGCACTTCTTCGATCGCCGCGACGCGTGCGCGTCGTGCTTCGGTACGGAATTCACCACCGCCGAGGTGGGCAGCTCCGGCACGTTGGAGACGTTCACCATCGTCGCAGTGGCCGCCCCGGGTGTTGAGGTGCCGTTCGTGGCCGGTGTCGTTGATTGCGAAGGGATCTCGGTGCGCGCCAACATCGTCAACGTGGAGCCGACGGTGGATGCGGTCCAACTGGGGATGCAACTGCGGCTCACGACCTTTCCCATCGGTGTCGATGACAACGGCGTAACCGCGGTGGGTTTCGGGTTTGAACCAGACTCCAATGGGAAGGACAACTGATGGCTGGCGATGTCTGGATCCTCGGGATCAATATGACGAAGTTCGGCAAGCGCCCCGAGCGCGACGTCGTCGGACTGGGGTTCGATGCCGCCCACGCGGCACTGCTCGACGCGGGCGTATCCATCGCCGACATCGACGTATTCGCAGCGGGTAACCTGCTGGGCCAACCCGGATTCGGGCAAGCAGTGCAGAAGCAGCTGGGTCAGACCGGCATCCCGGTATACAACGTGGCGAATGCCTGCGCGACCGGTGCCACCGCGCTGCGCACGGCGATTCTCGCGATCAAGGCCGGCGAGGCCGAACTCGGGTTGGCCGTCGGGGCGGAGAAACTCGCAGGCGCCGGACTCCTCGGCGCGGGCGGCAAGTCGCGCTCCGGTGCGAAGACCTGGGAGCCGCACGGCCGCAAGGGGGCGGTCACCGGGCTGGAGGGACGCATCGGCACCGACTTGATGCCGGGGGTCTTCGCCCAGATCGGCATGCAATACCTGCATCGCCATGACTACCAAGACACTCCGCTTGACCTGTTCGCCAAGATCAGCGAGAAGAACCACTTCCACTCGACGCTCAATCCGCTTGCTGCCCATACCAAAGCCATGTCGGCCGAGCAGATCAAGGCCGACCTGATGATCGCCTATCCGAACACCCGGCCGATGTGTTCGGCCAATTGCGACGGCGCCGCGGCCGCGGTGTTGGTCAGCGACGAACGGCTGAAGACGCTTTCGGCCGAGCAACGCAGGCGGGCCGTCAAGGTCAGCGCATCGGTGCTCACCACCGACCCCTGGGAAGAGGCCTGCCAGGTGCTGCCCGACGTCAACACCCTGACCCGCAATGCCGCCCAACGGGCGTACGAGCAAGCCGGCGTGGGACCCACCGAGCTCGATCTGGTCGAACTGCACGACTGTTTCGCCACCGCCGAACTCGTCCACTACGACAACCTCGGACTGTGCGAGCCCGGTGGCGCCGTCGACTTCTTCAACAGCGGCGCCCCGTGGCGCGACGGCAGCCTGCCCGTCAACGTCTCGGGCGGCCTGCAATCAAAGGGCCACCCGATCGCCGCCACTGGCATCGCCAACGTCTGGGAGGTCTGCCAGCATCTGCGCGGGGAAGCCGGTGCGCGTCAGATCGAAGGCGCGCGAGTGGGTTTGGCGCATGTCATCGGGTTGGGCTCCGCTTGCGGGATTCACATCCTGGAAAAAGCGGCGTGAGCGAAGCAGCCGCGCTCGTCGAGCGACACGGCCACACGTTGGTCGTCACCATCAATCGGCCAGACGCGCGCAACGCGGTGAACAGCGCGGTGAGCACTGCGGTTGGGGATGCGTTGCAGCGGGCCCAGCAGGACCCTTCGGTGTGGGCGGTCGTACTCACCGGCGCGGGTGACAAATCGTTTTGCGCCGGTGCGGATTTGAAGGCGATCGGGCGCGGAGAGAACCTCTATCACCCCGAGCACCCCGAGTGGGGTTTCGCCGGCTACGCCCGCCATTTCATCGACAAGCCGACCATCGCCGCGGTGAACGGGACCGCGCTGGGCGGAGGTACCGAGCTCGTCTTGGCCAGTGACCTCGCGGTCGCCGACCGGGGTGCCACGTTCGGCCTGCCCGAAGTCAAGCGCGGCCTGCTGGCCGCGGCCGGAGGTGTGTTCCGCATCCTCGGGCAGATGCCACGCAAACGCGCGCTCGAATTGATCTTCACCGGTGAACCGATATCCGCGGACGACGCCGCCACAGCCGGATTGATCAACTACGCCGTCGCCGACGGGTCCGCGCTGCAAGCGGCGCTGGAGCTGGCCGAGCGAATCACGGTCAACGCGCCCCTGTCCGTGCAAGCCAGCAAGCGGGTCGCGCTGGGCGCGACCGACGGCGTCATCGAGGCTGAAGACGCCGGCTGGGCGCGGACCAGCCACGAATACGCCTTGCTCAAGCAGAGCTCCGATGCCAAAGAGGGGCCCGCGGCCTTCGCCGCGAAGCGCGAGCCGGTCTGGACCGCAAGCTGATTCGCCGCATGGCGACCCGCCGGCGGGCCGCCTAACGGCTACGGCCGGTGTCGGTCAAGACCGGCGACCAGTCCCTGACGCAAGGCGGTCCATCGCCGAGTCCGCACATCCCGTTCTGCAAGTAGCTCGGCACCGTCGGCTGTGTGGTGTCCGCGTGCTGGTTGACCGCGACGTAGCCGAGGTTGAAGACGATCATCGCCGCATTGAAGACTGCGCCCAACGCAAGGACGCGGATGAACGTGCGGCCCCTTCGGATCTTCAGTCGATCGAGGCCACGGTCGGTGAACATGTGGCCACGAGAGTCGCGGAAGTAATAGATCATGGCGCTCAACCCCACCATGCCGCAGCCCCACCCAAGCCCCTCGTACAGCGGGAACTGATAGTTCGTGCCCGGCCACAACGAGATGTTCGCTCCGACCCACAGGTAGCGATCCACGCCCTGAAGGAGCGTGATCAACTCGCCGACAACGTCCTGGGCGAACATCAGAATCATGAGGAAGGCGATCAGCCCGGCGCGGTTGATCCGCGGCAGATGACGACGTACCCAGTTCAGATATGCATCGACACCCATCATGTTGAGCGGCACGAAGAACAGGTAGATGCCGATCCACCAAAAGATCGGCTGCGGGTTCACACCACCGTTGTCGATCCATCCTGGAATGAACTCGCCCCAACTGCCGAAATTGAGGAAGTGGGAGTTGTAGGAGAAGACCGGGCGAAGGGCATTGACCAGTGGGTCCTGCCAGGCGGTCAGCATCCACGCCATCGCTACTATCGCCACTGGCGGAAGCTTGTGCTCCCGCAGTCGTTTACGCACGATCCAGGCGACGAAGACGATGCTCCCGCCGATGCTCAGCACGTCCCAGAAGCGAATCCACAACATGTTGGTTCCGTCGTCGGGGCCCGGCATGACCCGCTGGAATCTGTCCGAGGTGACCCACCGCCCGAAGATGTAGAGCTCGAGCACCAGAATGGCCGCACCGAGCCGGGCAAGCCAAACAACGCGTGGTGAATCGGTGCCGATCATTTTCTTAGGACTCTGTTCCCTCACGTCCTCGGAGAAAGCGTCCGGAGCACTCTTCGTCGTCATCGCACCGCCGTTCCGTTCTGGCCGACCAGTTACCGATCGCTCCGTTTAGCACACCATACATGCCTGTATGGTGTGCGCAACGGTATACTCAATTAGCCGTTGTTGGCAAACACGTGAGTCGATCGCCCCGCCCTCGGGCTGGCTCGGTTCAATCCGCATCCGCACGGGACCGAACTCGAAATCGACAGCGCCCAGTGCGTATTCGACCGATAGCAGGCCTGCATGGTGGTCTTCGAACGGCCGGCACCTACCGTTAGCGAGGCGCCATGCGCAGCGCGCCGTCGAGCCGGATGGTCTCCCCGTTGATGAATGGATTCTCGACGAGGCTCACGGCAAGGTGCGCGTAGTCCGTCGCGTCACCCAGCCGCTTGGGGTGGGGTATCGCCTCGGCGAGACTCTGTCGGATGTCGTCGCGGAGTCGGGCAAGCATCGCGGTATCGAACGTGCCTGGCGCGATGGTGTTGACCCTGATCTGGTAGGACGCAAGGTCTCTGGCAGCCACCAGCGTGATCCCGTGCACGCCTGCCTTCGCGGCGGTGTAGGAGGTCTGGCCGATCTGGCCGTCGAACGCTGCGACCGAGGCCGTCATCACGATGGCGCCCCGGTCGCCGTCAAGGAGTTCGTTGTCCGCCATTCGAGCCGCGGCCAATCGCAAGACGTTATACGTGCCAATCAGATTCACCCGGATCACCTCGGTGAACGTCGTGACGTCGGCCGGGTTCCGTTCCTTGTCGAGGATGCGGAGCCGGTCGCCACCGCGTCCTGCACAGTGCACAACCGCCCGCAACGGGCCGGACGCGACGGCCTCATCCAACGCCTCGTTCACCGCGTCTGTGTCGGTGACGTCGGCAGGCGAAAACCGTGCCGCGCTGCCGAGCTCCTCGGCGCGCAGCGCTCCCTCCGAGGATGGCAGGTCGACCATGACGACCGAGGCGCCGAGTTTGACCAGTCGGGTCGCGGTGGCTAGTCCCAATCCTGAAGCGGCGCCCGTTACCAGCGTGGAAATTCCGTCGATTCTCATGACTGCTCCTTAGCGTAGGCCGAGCGACTTGGCAATGATGGTCTTCATGACTTCGCTTGTGCCGCCATAGATTCGGGACACTCGAGCGTCAGCGTAGAGCCGCGCGATCGGCAGGTCGGTGATGTAGCCGTACCCGCCGAACAACTGCAGGCAGCGGTCGACGACACGACCCTGCATTTCGGTGACGAACAGCTTCGTCCGTGCCGCGTCGGCCTGCCCGAGTTCGCCGTCGACCAGGTCGAGTACCGCGCGGTCGATCATCGTCTGCGCGGCCTCCACTTCGGCACTCATCGAGGCCAATTCGAACTTCGTGTTCTGGAAGTGCGCGACGGTAGTGCCGAACAACTCCCGATTCGACACGTACTCGACAGTCAACTCGACGGCGGAGCGGGCCTGCGCCATGGCGCCGACCGCGATGGCCAATCGCTCCTGAGCCAGGTTGTGCCCGAGATAGGAGAACGCCACGTCTTCCTCGCCGAGCCGGTTCGCCACCGGAACGCGGACATCGGTGAATGACAGCTCCACGGTGTCCTGCACCTGTAGCCCCAGTTTCGGTAGGTGCCTGCCCTTTTCGAAGCCTGGGGTCCCCGCTTCCACGACAATCAAGGACATTCCCGCGCGGCGATCCTCGGAGGCGTCGCCGGTACGCGCCAGCACGATGACCAGGTCGGCCAGCCCGCCTCCGGTGATAAAGGTCTTGGCGCCGTTGATGACGTAGCTGTCGCCGTCGCGGACCGCACGCGTGCGCACCCCGGCCAGATCCGACCCCGTACCGGGTTCGGTCATGGCGATCGCCGTCAGTAGCTCACCCGACACCAGGCCGGGAAACCACCGGTCGCGCTGTTCGGCGTTGCAGTACTCGAGAAAGTACGGTGCAATGACGTCGGTCTGGGTGCGCAGCGTCCCGAGCGTCACCTGCGCGCGGGCGGCCTCCTCCTGCACCACCACGTTGTAGCGGTAGTCGTGGATGCCCGCGCCGCCATAGGCGGCGTCGAAGGCCATCCCCTGAACTCCTAGCTGGGCGATCTCGGCGAAGAAGCTTCGTGGGACCCGCTCCTGCGCCAACCAATTCGGGTAGGCAGGAACGACCTTGCGCGCCAGGTAGGTCCGCAGACTGTCCCTAAACGCAGCGTGCTCTTCGCCGAACAGCGTTCTGCGCATGGCTATCCCACCAACTCGACGACGGTGGCGTTGGCGGTGCCGCCGCCCTCGCACATGGTCTGCAGGCCGAACCGAAGATCGTTCGCGCGCATGTGATGCAGCATCCGGGTCATCAGAATGGCACCCGAGCCACCGAGCGGATGACCCAGCGCGATGGCCCCGCCCAAGGGATTCACCTTGTCGGGGTCGGCACCCAACTCCTTGATCCAGGCCAGCGGCACGGACGCGAACGCCTCGTTGACCTCGAAGACGCCGATGTCGGCCAAGGCGATCCCGGTGCGTCGCAAGACCTGCTCCGTCGCCGGGATCGGCGCAGTCAACATCAGGATCGGATCGGCGCCGACCACCGCACCGCCGCGGTAGCGCGCCATTGGGGTCAGCCCAAGTTCGCGAGCCTTGGCCTCGGTGGTCAGCAGCAGTGCGGCCGCACCGTCGGAAATCTGCGAGGAGTTGCCCGCATGGACGACACCGTCCTCGCGGAACGACGGCTTGAGCGCAGCGAGCGTGTCGATGCTGGTCCCCCGCCGGATGCCTTCGTCGGCGCTGAATTGGCCGGAAGGCGTTGTGATCGACAGGATCTCGTCGGTGAACGCACCCGCGTCGACCGCCTTCGCCGCCCGCTCGTGGGACGAAGAGGCGAAACCGTCGAGGTCGCGGCGGCTCAGGCCCCACTTGTCGGCTACCGCCTCGGCGCTCAAGCCCTGATTGAACGAGAAGTCGCCGAATCGCTCCATCACGCGAGGGCCATAGGGAAATCCGGTCTGTCGGGTCACCCCCAACGGGAGCCTGCTCATGGACTCCACACCACCGGCCACCACGAGGTCGTAGGCACCGCTTGCCACGGCATGGGCGGCGAAGTCGACGGCTTGTTGGCTGGACCCGCAGGCGCGGTTGACCGTCGTACCCGGGATCGCCACCGGCCAACCGGCCGCCAGCGCGGCGAACCTCGCGATGTTGCTGGACTGGTCACCGACCTGTGAGACGCACCCCCACACCACGTCGTCAACGAGCGCGGGGTCGACGCCGGTGCGGCCGAGCAAGCCGTTCAGCACGTCGGCGGAAAGGTCGACCGGGTGCACTTCGGCCAGTGCTCCGTTGCGCTTACCGACCGGGCTGCGGACCGCGTCGACGATCACGACATCGCGATTCAACACGTCACCTCGTTTCTCAATCATCTAACTGTTGAGGCCACCTACCCCAAGTGAAGTTGCCTACGGTACTGGAGTTGGTATCTAATCATTAAAAAGAGTGTCCGGTTTTATGTAAAGGGGTCCGAAGTGGTTTCACATGCCCGTGACGCAGTGATCGTCGGTGCGGTACGGACTCCGATCGGCAAGCGCAACGGCCAGTTGGCAGGCGTGCACCCGGCGGTGCTGTCCGGCAAGGTCCTCGATGCACTGGCTACCCGCACCGGAATCGACCCCGGCCTCGTCGACGACGTCGTGTGGGGGTGCGTGGGACAGGTCGGCGAACAGACCGGCAACATCGGGCGGAGCGGCGTGCTCGCGGCCGGATGGCCAGAATCCGTTCCGGCCACCACGGTGGATCGGCAGTGCGGATCGTCACAACAGGCGGTGCACTTCGCTGCGGCCGGCGTCATTGCGGGCCAGTACGACCTCGCGGTCGCCGGTGGTGTCGAGTTGATGAGCCGGGTCCCGATGGGCGCGTCACGAGGGGTAGACGTCGGCGAACCAATGACCGACGTCGTGCGCGAACGGTACGGGGTCAAGCAGTTCAACCAGGGCGTTGGCGCCGAACTCATTGCGCAGCGTTGGTCATTGGACCGCGGCCAGCTCGACGAGTTGGCCGTAGAGTCCCACCGGCGCGCTGCTGCGGCCATCGACGCGGGCGCGTTCGCCGACGAGATCGTGCCGGTCCGCCTGCCGGACGGCACGGTGGTCGACACCGACGGCGGCGTTCGGCGCGGTACCTCAGCCGAAACGCTGGCGACCTTGAAACCGGCGTTCAGCGCCGACGGATCGATCACCGCGGGCACGTCGTCTCAAATCAGTGACGGTTCGGCGGCGCTGCTGATCACCACGTCAGAACGCGCGGCTTCGTTGGGTCTGACGCCGTTGGCGCGGATCCACACCGCCGTCGTGGTAGGCGACGATCCGGTGGCGATGCTCACCGGTCCGATCCCGGCGACCGCGAAAGCACTTGAGAAGAGCGGCCTTTCACTGGCGGACATCGGAACCTTCGAAGTGAACGAAGCATTCGCGTCCGTGGTGCTGGCCTGGCTCAAGGAAACCGGCGCCAGCTCGATGTTGACCAACCCGGACGGCGGCGCCATCGCGTTGGGCCATCCACTCGGCGCATCGGGCGCACGTCTGATGACGACGATGCTCCACCGGATGCGTCGCGACGACATCCGCTACGGGCTCCAGACGATGTGCGAGGGCGGCGGACTCGCCAACGCTACGATCCTGGAGCTGCTGTGAGCGCGCTCGACGACACCGCGGTCGAGGAACATCAGGCGCCGACCACCGTCGCCGAGGCACTGACCCTTGTCTCGCTGTCCCGCAACCGTTTCCTGGCGCCTGCGGTCAGCGATTCGGGCCGCCGTCGGCTCTACGGCGGACAGGTCGCAGCACAGGCGCTGCGGGCCGCCAGCCTCACCGTCGACGACGGCCGCGTGGCCCATTCGATCCACGGCTACTTCCTTCAAGCCGGCGACGCGAGCAAGCCGATCGCGCTGCACGTCGAACGCGACCGCGACGGCGGCCGCTACTCGGCCCGCCGGGTAACGGCAACCCAGGGCGAGGCCATCATCCTTTCCATGTCGTGTTCCTTCACCCGCGCCAAGGAAGGCGACCCGTTCCAGGCCGTGACGATGCCCGCGGTGCAGTCGCCTGCCGAGCTGCAGACCTACGAGCTCAACACCGCGCGCACCTTCGACCTCGAGGCGCGTATCCCCGAGGACTCCGAGCCGTGGTACCGCTGGCCGGCACGGCTGTGGCTCCGGATTCGCGAACCACTTGACGACGACCCGAACGTGCAGGCCTGCGGTGTGGTGTTCCTGTCCGATCTGTGCACCGGGCTCTCGCGGGCACCTCAGGTCGAACTCGCCGGGTTGCTCCCCAGCCTTGACCACGCGGTGTGGCTGCATCGGGCCGGGCGACCCAACGACTGGCTGCTGGCCGATCTGATACCGCTGGCGACCGGCGGCGGCCGCGGCGTCTACACCGGCCAGCTCTACGACCAGGCCGGGACGTTGGTAGCCAGCCTCGCCCAGGAGTCACTGTTCGACACCGAGCGCGGCACCGACGGGAAATAGCCCGATGCCGTTGCCGCTGCACGGGATTCGCGTGCTCGAACTGTCCGGCATTGGGCCGAGCCGCTACGCAGGCATGCTGTTGTCCCAGCTGGGGGCCGAGGTCGTGCTGCTCATCCGGCCCGGAGAAGCCGCTCGCCGAGCGGACTCGGTCGTCGGGCGTGGCCGCCGACATGTCGTCACCGATCTGAAGAGCACCGGCGGCGTCGAGACCGTGCTCGCGCTGGCCGAGCGGGCCGACGTTTTGATCGACCCGTATCGGCCCGGCGTCGCCGAACGACTCGGAGTGGGCCCCGAGCCGTGCATGCAGCGCAATCCGGGGCTGATCTACGGCCGCATGACCGGATGGGGCCAGGACGGTCCGTTGAGCAGCACCGCGGGCCACGACATCGACTACATCGCCATCACTGGCGTGCTGCACGCGATCGGCCGGGCGGGTGCGCCGCCCCAACCACCGCTGAATCTGTTGGGGGACTTCGGCGCAGGCACCATGTTCCTTCTGACCGGGATACTCGCCGCGCTGTGGCAGCGTGAACGCAGCGGCGTAGGAGCGGTGGTCGATGCCGCGATCGTCGACGGCACGCTGTCGCTCGCGTCGTTCATCTTCGGCTTGCGCAATGAAGGCCAATGGTCCGACGAACGCGGCACCAACATCTTGGACACCGGTGCCCCGTACTACGACGTCTACCGCACCGCCGACGATCGGTGGATGGCGGTCGGGGCGATCGAACCGCAATTCTTCGCCGAACTGATGCGCATTCTGGACCTCGACGACGCCCCCGACCAGAATGACCGCACACAGTGGCCGCAACTCCGCGCCCTGTTGTCAGAACGTTTCCTGCAACGCACCCGTGACGAGTGGGCCACGCTGTTTGCCGGTACCGACGCCTGCGTGGCGCCGGTACTCACCTTCGAAGAAGCCGCGCAACATCCACACATCTCCGCCCGTGCCGGACTGATGCAATCCAACGGCGCGTTGTATCCAGCCGCCGCGCCGCGGTTTTCGACGGCCGAGCCAGCGCAGGACCCGGCTGCCGACCCCGTGGCGATGGTGGCCGCCGACTTACTCGCACGGTGGGGCACCGAAAATGGGGCGGGGCGTCACCGACGACGAGGGCCTTAGGGGTGAAACTTCGGGCAGTATGTTCAATCCTTGGGTTCAGTGTCCTTAATTTGATACGTTGAGCAAGTGGTGAAGCAGGCAGTCCCCGATCCTGATTTCGTGAGACCTGCTCCGGGCAGCAGCACCGAACAGCGGCTCACCCCGAGTACCCGCAGGTGGTTGGCGCTCGCGCTCGGTCTGCTGTGGCTGGTACTGACCGTCGCACTGCTGGCCTGCATGACGAGGGGGCCGGGCGAGCGGATCGGGGTGTCACCGCCCCGTCCTGGCTATCAGGTCGGCAGCGGGGTGTATGCCAACCCGCCGTTCCTGGGCTTCGAGCACTGGCCGCTGGTCGCCGAGATTGCAGTGTTGGCACAGGCTTTGGCAATGTACGGCTGGTACGGGTGGAGGTCATGGCGCCAGCGGCGTGTTCAGCCCGTTCTGGTCATGTTGATCGTCGGCACACTGATATCCCCGCTGTGGGATCCGCTGATCAGCTGGGCCGCCTTCACCGCCTACGACCCGCGGCTTCTGCACGTGCCCGAGACCTGGCCGCTCTACGACATCGTCCCGACCGTGCAGCCCCTTGCGACGCTGCCGGGCTACGCGATGTTCTTTGTCAGTGCAGTGGTCCCGGGACTTCTGTTGCACCGCTTGCTCACTCGCCGCGCACGGCCAGGGGCGCTCATCGAGCGCAGACCCCTGCTGACCCTGTTTCTGGTGGTGGGAGTCTGGGCGGCGATTTTCGATGCCATCCAGGCCTACATCGCCACCCGATTCGAGATCATCACGTATTCACAGATTGCGGTGGCGGCGTTTCGGCCAGGCACGACGTGGCAGTCCAACATCTTCTGGGAACCGTTCTTGTGTTTCGTCATGTTCGGCATCGCCGCGCTGACGGTCTACGAAGACGACGCGGGCCACACGATCGCGCATCGGTGGCGTCGGCTACCGCACCGGCCGCTGCTACGTGAGTTCATCCTGTCCTTCGTCGTGATCACGCTTGCCACCGCCTTGTACACCGGCGCCTTTGCGTTGGTGCGGCTCTCCGGAACCCCGACATCGGTCGCGTGCCCGTGGCCGTACCAGGACACCGTCGTCTACGACCCCGACGGGCTGTACGCCAAGAACTGCCCCGCCGACGCGGTGGCAACGCCGTCGGCTATTAAATAAATGAGTGTCCTCTATGCTACCGTGGCGTCATGGTGACACCGGCGCAGGCACAACGGGCGGACATAACCGCGGACACCCCGTTCACCCCCGCCGACGACACGTTCCACACCCCACCCGACCGCGACGATCCGTACTGGGCAGAGACGACGTGGTGGTCGTTCAACGTGCCGGAGCGCAAGATCGGCGGCTGGTTGCACGCCACGTGTCACACCACCCGCGGGACCGTGACGTGGCGGGTGTACGTCTGGGATCCCAGCGGCGCTCGGCCCGATGAGCTCGCCTACTACCGGATCTCGCCAGAGACACCACTGGCGTCGACGGACAATGACCTGCGCGACATCACTTTTCCCGGCGGCGGCTTCGGGGTGAAGATGCTGGATCCACTGATGAACTATGAAATCAGCTACGCCGACCGCGACGCAGATTTCGCCGTCGGGTTCGAATATCGCGCCGTACATCCCCCACGCCGTTACACCCCTGGCGAGCCGCCGATCATGTTCACCCCGCACCTCGACCAGCTAGGGCACATCACCGGCGAACTGGTCCTGCGCGGCGAACGCATCCCACTGGACTGTTACTCGATCCGCGACCGCACATGGGGACCCCGCGGCGGACCTCCCAAGCCCAAGACCGGCCCGAAACCGAGCGCATCCAGCGACAAGGACCGGGTGCGCAAGCCCGGCGGTCCGCGTTGGCGCGAGGTCGAGCGCGAGCGCGGCCGAGGTCGAATTCAGTACATCTTCGGCCATTCCGGACCCACCACCGGCTTCTTGGCATTTGCCCGTCCGCAGGACGGCGATGCCAGCGGATGGTCACCGCTCAACCACGGCTGGCTGCTCAAAGACGGCCGGTTCGAGCGGTTGGACCGCTCGGCAAGCGCGATGAAGAACTTCCGCGACCCGAACACCGGGTGGAGTGCGCACATGGAGGCCCGCCTCACCGACGTGGCCGGCCGCAGCATGGACGCCGAGGGGTTCACCGTGAGCCACATCTGCGAACACGACGCGGGCAGCACCGCGCTCATGCGATGGGAGTTCGACGGCGAAATCGGGTGGGGCGAAGACCAAGACGTCTGGCGTCCCAAACATTTCGCCGCGATGTTCAACGCGCTGCGAGCCGACCAACCGGAGGACTGATGAATCTGCCGTTCGACGGAATCCGCGTCATCGAGGTGGCCGCATGGACTTTCGTACCTGGCGCGGGCGCGATCCTGGCTGACCTTGGCGCCGACGTGGTGAAGGTGGAGCCGCCAACCGGCGACCCGCAGCGGGGCCTGCGCAACGCGCTCAACGCCGACGACTCGGCCGCCAACCCCTTCCTGCAGGTACCCAACCGGGGTAAGCGCAGCATCACGCTCGACCTCGCAACCTCGGACGGGGTGGGCATTCTGCGCCGCCTGACCAGCGAGGCCGACGTCTTCCTCACCAGCTATCTGCCCAAGGTTCGCGCCAAACTCGGCATTGACGTCGACGACATGCGCAGCGTCAACCCCAAACTCGTCTACGTGCGTGGCTCCGGCTGGGGAAGCAAGGGACCGATGGCAGGCGACGGCGGCTTCGACGCCGCGGCGGCGTGGTCCGCGGCGGGCACCCAGTACAAGCTCACCGCACCGGGGTCGGCCGCTCCGGTCGCCCAGCCGGCCGCGTTCTACGACCTCCAGGGGTCCAGCGCGATCGCGGGCGCGGTGGCGATGGCGTTGTTGCGCCGCGAACGAACAGGCGATGGCGCGGTCGTCGACGTCTCGCTGCTCAACACCGGCATGTGGACCATGAGCCCCGATCTGGCGGCCTCTGCGACCAGTTCCGGCGAGCTCCCGCGCCAGGACCGCCTCGATGCCGCCAATCCGATCGTCAACAGCTACCGCACGAAAGACGACCGCTGGCTGAATCTCGTTTGCCTGCAGTCCGATCGGTTCTGGCCCGAGTTGTGCCAACTGATCGACCGCGGCGAGCTGGCCCACGACGAGCGATTCGCAGGTGCCGGCGCCCGATACGTCAACCGCGCGCAGTGCATCGCCGAGCTGGAGGCCGCGTTCGGCTCCCGCACGTTGTCCGAATGGCAGAGTGCATTGGCGGGATTCTCCGGGGTGTGGTCGGCGGCGGCCACGTTCGACGAGATCCGCAACAGCGTGCAGGTAGCCGAGAACGGGTACCTCCCCGAGGTGGTCGGCACCGACGGCAAACCATTTCAGTTGGTCTCGCCTCCGTACCAATTCGATGGCGCCCCAGCGATTCCGCGGGGACCAGCCCCCGAAATCGGCCAACACACCGAGGAGCTACTCGTCGAGTGCGGGTACTCCTGGGAGGAGATATCCGAGCACCGTGACAGGGGCACGCTGGGCTGAGCGATGCGCTCCTACACGAACAGGTCGATCACGCTTTCGGTCGCCAAATCGCCCCACAACATGCCCTTTCCGGCGCGCTCCATGTGCCCGCGCCAGAATTCGTCGGCCGCCGCGCCATCGCCGGCGTCGAGCAAGGAGGTCAACTTCGTGAAGGCACGAATGGTCTTCTTGAACTGGCTTTCGATCTCGCCGCGGTCGGTGGAGGTCATGACCGCACGCGACATGTGGCGGGTGGTGACTTCGCGCAGCACCGCTCCGATGAGCGCCATGGTGGTGTTGCCCGAGCGCTCCATGATCATGTCGTGGAACCGGAACGCTCCCGCCGACCATTCGCCGAAGTCTGCGCTTTCGGTGCCCTCATTGACCAGCACCGCCAACGCGCCCGCTGCGGCGTTCAGCTCGATGATGTCGACGGGGGTTCGTCGCGCGGCGAGCATACGCACGGCGGCGGGTTCCAGAACCTTGCGGGCCTCGTACACATCGGACAATGTCGCGCCGGACATCTGCAGCAGCAGCCCGAAATCGCGCGCAGCGACCGACGTCTGCGGCGAGGACACCAGCACCCCACCTCGCGAGCCACGCCGGACCACGATCAGTGATTCGCTTTCCAGGATGCGAAAGGCCTCGCGCAGCGTGGGCCGTGACACCCCGAACTGGCGCACCAACTCCACCTCGGTCGGCAGCGCGTCACCCTGCTTGAGCACACCCCGAACGATCTGGCTGCGCAACTGGTCGGCGATCAGCTCGGCGGTCTTGGGCGCGCGCACCAACCGCGACGAACCGCCGTTTGGCCTCGGATCGGTCATCTCACTCCTTGCACTCTCTCCGGACCGGCAAGTGCTTGGCAACGAGTGGCGCCAGGGTCATCGGCAAAGAGTCCATATCGTATCAACGGATGGGCTCTTGCGTTGACACATCCATTACCTAAATAATAGTCCTCTATTCCCCACGGTAGAAAGTGACGCACCAATGGCGCACGCAGCGACCCACCGGCTGTACATCGACGGCAACTGGGTCAACGGCAGCAGCGACGAGCTTCTGGACGTCGTCAATCCGGCGACCGAGGAGCTCATCGCGACGGTCCCGCAAGCAACACCGGCCGACATCGACCTCGCCGTGAGCGCTGCGCGTCGGGCGTTCGACACCGGGCCATGGCCGCGCATGCAACCGTTGGAACGCGCCGCCATCCTCGGCGCGATGGCCGCGGAGCTGGACCGTCGGCGAGCCGAACTCGTCGAGCTGAACATCGCCGAAGCGGGTTCGACCCGGATGCTGGCCGAGTTTCTCCAAGTCGGCACGCCCATCGACCATTTCAACGACCTGATTCACCGGGTGATGCCGAGTTTCGCCTTCGAAGAGCCGGTGCGCCCGATCGTCGGTCACGGCATCGGACAGGGTGTGATGGTGCGCGAGCCGTACGGTGTCGCCGCGCTGATCACCGCATTCAACTTCCCGTTCCTGTTGAACCTGGCCAAGGTCGGTCCGGCGCTGGCGGCGGGTTGTACCGCCATTCTGAAGTGCTCGCCGTACACACCGTTGGAGGCGCTCGTGCTCGGGGAGATCGCCGAGGCCGCGGGATTGCCGCCGGGCGTGCTCAACATCGTGACCGGCGACGTGGCCGCCGGCGAGGCGTTGACCCGACATCCCGGAGTGGACATCATCAGCTTCACCGGATCAGACACGGTGGGGCGCAAGGTATATGCGCAGGGCGCGGAAACCCTGAAGAAGGTGGTGTTGGAGCTGGGCGGCAAGTCGGCCAACATCATCCTCGACGACACCGACCTCGACAACGTCTTGGAGAGCGTGCTCGGCGGATTCATCACCCACGCCGGTCAGGGATGCGCGCTGCTCACGCGGATCCTGGTGCACGAGTCGTTGCACGATGAGCTGGTCGGCCGGATCACCGGTGCGCTTAACTTCATCACCGTCGGGGATCCCGCTGATCCGGCCAGCCTCGTCGGCCCGCTGATCCGGGAAGTTCAGCGGCAGCGCGTCGAGGCCTTGATTGCGGTCGGTGTTGGCGAAGGCGCACAGCTCGCGTTCGGGGGTGGCCGCCCTGCACATCTCGACAAGGGCTTCTTCCTTGAGCCGACGCTGTTCGTCGGAGTGGACAACTCGATGAAGATCGCGCGCACCGAGTTCTTCGGACCGGTGGGCGTGGTGATCCCGTTCGCCGACGACGACGAAGCCGTCCGCATCGCCAATGACAGCGAGTACGGCCTGTCGGGCGGGGTCTGGTCGGCCGACCCGGTGCGAGCGGCGACGGTGGCACGCCAGTTGCGAACCGGCATGGTCGTGATCAACGGGGGTGGCGGTGGGCTGAATCCCAGTGCTGCGTTCGGTGGGTACAAGAGCAGCGGCATCGGCCGTGAGTTCGGCGAGTTCGGACTCTCGGAATTCCTGCAGCACAAGGCCCTTCAGTGGCCGGTCAGGTAGTTCAGCGATGCGGGTAACAGTGGACCACGAGCGGTGTGAGGGTCATGGCCGGTGCTTCGCCGTGGCGCCCGAGGTCTATGACGTCGACGATGACGGTTACAGCACGATCGACGACGTCACCGTCGAGGCCGACATGGAGGATGCGGCTCGCCGGGGCGCAGCCGAGTGTCCGCTGCAGGCGATCGCGGTCACCGAATGAAGGCGAAACGCGCACTGGCCGCGACGATTACCTTGGCGGCATCGATGCTCGTGGCCACGCCGGCCCACGGTGACCCTCCCCCGCGTCCGCCCGGCGCCTGGCAGTACATCGATCACGTCGAATGGGTACGCAACGGCGACAGATCCACGCTGCGGATCTTCCCGACGTATCTGGGCTGGTTGTACTCGGGCGTGCTCACCAATGGGGCGCAAAGCTATGACGCGTGGAACGAACTGCTCGCGAACGCCCCGGACGCCAACACGCAGTCCATGCTCAATCAATTCCTCTGCTATTGGCAGATGTCGTCGTTGACGAACCCCGGCAAGATCGGCAGCTGGAAGCTCGAACCGTGGCGGCCGATCGTCACCAGCACCGTGATGGTCACCTCGGTGTGCAACCCTGGTGGCCCTGACGACGTGATCGACTGAGCGCCACCGGAACTCACTGCGTGATCGCCACGAACTCGGGCGCAATCAGGTCGGTGACCTGCTTCCACGGGATGGTGATCTGCCGCAAGCCACGCCCGAATTGGTAATCTCCGAAGTGCAGTTCGATACCGCGCGCGGTCGGAATCCAGAACTTGAAGTTGATCTCGAGGGGCGCCATCGACGGGCCGTACTCGGCCCATCCGCCCAGCGGCGGGTTCGGATACGTTGCAGGCAGGATCACCTTCGTCAAATCCGACAGCCGGGCGAGGCCGGCGCGCTTATCGACAAACAAGTTGTCCCATACAATTTGAACGCCACTTCGGGCATCGAAGACGCGGGTTCCGACGGTGTCGAACGGCATGTTGGGCAGGTCTGGGGCGTTGTACTGCCCGGAGAAGAGCTCCGAAATCGTCAGTGGCCGAAAGTCCAGCGTGCCTGTGGTGTGAAACGTCCACCGCTCCGTCCTGCTCGAACTTGCAGCGTTCAACCAGACCTGACCGTTTGCCTCGTCATCGAGGATTTGGTTGATCTGGTCGGTGATCGCAGGGTCGCCGCCCGCGATCTTCTGGTATTTCACCGACCAGTCGCCCAGCCCGTTGGGGCTGCCACCGGCAAGCTCGTCCGGTACCACGGTGTAAATCACGCCGTTGGACACCGAATCGGCAGCGGCGATGCTCACCGAGCCGAATACCAAGACCGCCGCGAAGCAGGACGCCATCGCGATTCGAGCGAACATGTGCAACCTCACGTCAATTCCGGTTAAGGAAGGTCTACCTTGCTGGCCAGCCACCGACCGTTGACGCGTTCCATCGTCATCACGAGGCGACTGCGATCCATCCGCGGCTGGGGGTTGAGCTGGTTCGTGACGGCCTGGTCGACGAACAGCATGACTTCCACCTTGTCCTTGGTGGCCGACTTGATACCCGCCCCGACCACCTTGCCCTGACTATTGGCCTTGTTGTCGATCAACAGCTGCCTGAGGTCGCCGCTGGACTGGCTGTACATGTCCTTGAATTCGCCTGTCGCACCGTCCAGTACGGCCGTGAAGTTTTCGTCGAGCTTGTTCGCATCCACCGTGGTTAGGATCACCGCGTATTGCTGGGCGGCCGCGAGCGCCTGTTGACCCGCCTCGGCGACCGCGCGCTCCGAATTCAGCTTCCAGCCCAGCACGCCTGCCGCGGCCAGCGAACCGATCACCACTGCGACCACCGCGCCACGGGCGACCCACCGCGTCCACCGTCGGCGCGCAGGCGGAGTGTCTTCTGCCCCATCCGTTTCGGGCTCGGCAGTGTCCTCCGAATCGGACTCCGCGTCGGACTCGGCGTCGATCCGTTCGTCGGGCGTGTCGGGTTGGCCGTCGTCCGCTGGGGATTCATCCGAATCGGTGGGCGCCGATATGGCTTGGCCATTACTCGTCATGCTGATACTCCTTCATTCTCCTCGGTCAAGGTCCGCTCGGCGGCGGCGGCATGGGAAAGTCCGGCCCCGCGTAGGGAGTGGGAATCGTCAACGGACCCTTCGGGGTTGGATCCGCTCGCTGCAATGGGTTGGCGCCAGGAGGTGGCCCGGCGGTGTCGTCACCCGGCGGACGTGGGGCATTTCGGGCGCCACGCACCAGCACACTGGGATCCGGATTCGGGCAGTACGTGTACAGATAGGGCTCGGGAAAGTCGGCCACCGAAGGTGGCGCGTGAGGCAGGTCGTAGTCACACGAGTACCGCTGATAGAGGCTGACGGCGCCCCACACGCCGCCGTCGTGGAACGTGCTGCCGAGCGCCTCGAGGGCGGACCCCTCTCGATTTACCGGGAAGAAGAACTCCTCCAAGGCCGGCACGCGCATGTAGGAGAGTTGGGAAACAGTGGTCAAATTGCCGAGCAGCTGCACCATCGTCGGCGAGTTGTCTGCGAACAGGTTGTCGATACCGTGAAATGTCGCTGGCCCGCGATCCAACAGCGTGCGATACCCGCGGTCCATCCGCTCGACCCCGCCGAGCACCTTGGTGAGGTTCTTCGAGGTCGCTTGCAGCCCGGGGCTGACATCGCTGAGGGTCGCGAGCACCACCTTGCTGTTGTGCAGTAAGCGAACAGTCTGAGGCAGCACCGAGTCCAACGTCGACGCCAGGAAGGTGCCGCCATCGAGCAGCGCTTGAAGCTTCTTGGGGCCCTCCGGTCCGACACCGAGCTCGGTGATGATCGTATTCAGCTGTGCGGGGTCGATTTGGGCCAGCGTGCCGTCCGTGTCGCCGAGCAGGGAGGCCAGCGTGACCGGCGTTTTTGTTCGCTCCCTTGCGATTTCGGCTCCGCTGGCGAGGTAGGGCCCCGCTTCGCTGGTCGACTCGAAGTTGAGGTACTGCTCTCCCGCTGGGGACAATCCCGATACGTTGATGTCACTGCTCGCCGGAATGTCGACGTCGGAGTCCACTGCCGCGACGGCGACGACGCCGTCGGGTGTGAGGTCGATGGAGCGCACCTTCCCGACGGGCACGCCACGTAGCGTGACGTCCTGTCCGGGCAGCAACCCACCGGATTCCGCAAGATGGACGCGGACGAGTTTCGGTGTGTCGGCGGGGTTTACGCGTAGCGTGCCGAACACCAGGTAGGCGACACCGAACACCAGCGTCGCCGCGAGTGCGCCCGCGGACACCCACAGCCGCCTGACGCGAACCGCGCGCACGGCGGTGATGATCCAGCGGGCCACCCGCTCGACGACCGGATTGCTCATGGCGTTCCGCCTGACGCTGGGGGCGGTACGTCGCTGCTGCCTTCGAGTGGCGGCGGGAACACCGGCGGGCCAGGCAACGTATTCGGCACCGGCGCCGGGCCAGGCAACGCGGCGTCCGGCGGGGGCACCGTGCCCGGCGGCGGGGTCGGTGGCCCCCACACCTTGTCGCGCAGCCTCATGAGTTCATAGCTGATGCTGCCGATGAAGTTGCGGACATCGCTGCGATCCGGTCCGCGGCTGCCGGGGTCGATGGGATGGTGCGGATCGGCAAAGGCGCCGACCGCAACGTCCTGCAGGTCGATGTCGACGTGAGCCGATGTCGCGTTCGTGAGTTTGACGACTGGCCCGAATATGCGGTTGATCGCTGCCACCGATTCGCCAGGCGCAGTCGCCGCATCGTTGAGTTCACTCGACAGTCGATTGAGGTCGGCCATCATGCTGCGCGATTTCTCGCCGCGAATCGATGGGAACTTGGCCAGTTGCAACGTGATTCGATTCACCTGCGCGACGAGATCGACGATTCGGCCGGTGTTGTCGGAGATGGTACTCAACGCGGGGTTGGAGGCATTGAGCGCGTCATCGATGGTCTGCTGCCGAGCAGATAGCGTCGCGGCAAGATCACTCGTCTGACTCAGCGCGCCCTTGATCGCCTCGGATCGGGCCGCGAGGTTGTCGAGCAGGACCCTTGACTCATCGAGCAACTGGCCGAGGCTTTCGCCCTTCCCCCCCAACGCCGCACCGAGCCCGTTGACGATCTTCGTCAGATTGCGCACGGCGCCCCCGTTGACCAGGAGCGACGACGTCGACAGCACTTCTTCGATGGTCGCGGCCGACTTCGTGCCCTCCAGCGGAATCGAGTCTCCGGAGCGGAGCATCGGCGCCCCCGCGACCCGGGGCGGCGCCTTGAGCGCCACGAACACATCGCCCAACGGAGTGGCCGAGCGCAGTTCCACCGTTGTCCCAACGGGAATCTCGACATCGGATCTGATCTTCATGGTGACCACGGCGGTGTAGTTCCGCGCCGTCATGGAGTCGACCTCGCCCACATCGGCGCCGGCCAACCGCACCTTGGCCTTGGCAGGCAAATTGAGCGCATTCGCAAAGGTTGCGGTCAGGGAATAGGTGTCCGAACCCGCGGTCGGAGCCGGAAGCGGCAGGCTCTCGAGGCCAGCTGAACATGCTGTGGCAGTACCTATCACCGATATCGCCGCGAAGGCCGCGAGCTTCGTACGGATCCCCGCGGAGAAGACTGGTGTACTCATTTGGGTAGTCCCGCCAGGCCCTCGAGCATGCTCGTCAGGCCGAAGTCGGGACCGAAGTCCTGAATCGTCCCGGTGGCGCAGCCCAGCTGTCGCATTCCCAACAGGTTGCACATTTCCTTCGTGAGTTGGCCGTTGAGCATGATCTTGTCGAGTGTGGGATGAGCGCGGATGGCCCCCTTGCCCTGGTCGACCATGTTGTAGACGTTGTCCAGCAACATCGGCAGCAAGTCGAGCGTCTCGGAAAGCTCTCGGCGGTAGTCCGACATCGCCTTCGTCACCGTTTGAGTGTTGGAGACCGTTGAATGCAGTGTGTCGCGGTTCTTTTCGAGTAGGTCCGCGGTCTGGGTCAATATCGTGTTGATCCGCGCACCGGTGGACCCGCTGCCCAACTGCTCGTCAGCCAGCACCGCGCTGAGTTGTCTGATGGAGGTACCGAATTCGCGGATGGTCTGGTCATTTGCGACCGCGGCAGCGCTCAGGTTGTCCAGGCTGGTGACGATGGTGGTGATGGCGTCCTTGGTCGGCGCCCCTCGATCCGCACTCAGCTTCAACGCCTCGGACAACTTGCCGAGCGAGTTCTTGATGTCGACACCCTTGCCGTTCGTCATCGCCGCACCCACGTTGAGCAGATCCGCGATCGGTCCTTGTCCGTGCCCGTCGCCTTGCAGCTGCACGGCCAACCGGTCGGCCATCGCCAGCACCCGGTCGAACTCAACGGGCGTCTTGGTTCGCCGAAGACTCAGAGTGTCGTGGTCGGACAGTGTCGGTCCGCCCTTGTACACGGGGGTGAATTCGATGTGCCGATCGGTCAGGATCGACGTGGACACCGTCACCGCCTGGGCGTCGGCCGGGATTTTGACCCCTCCATCGACGTGCATCGTGACTTCGACGTAGGCACCTTTGGGATCGATCTTGGTGACCTTTCCCACCGGCATGCCCAGGATCGCCACCGAGTTTCCTTCGTAAAGCCCGTTGGCGTTGTCGAATTGAGCGGTAAGCGTCATTCCCGGAGCGGTCAGACCCGCCAGCGGGGAGCTGGAGCAGCCTGCGGCGACCACCGCGAGGACGATGAGCGCCACCGACTTGACGATGCGATCGATACGGCTCATTTGCAGTCCTGGAAGTAGGTGGGCAGGTTGAACTGCTCGGCCCGTCCGCTGATCGCGCACATCCACGAGTCCAGCAATTCGCCTCCCGATGAGGTGAAGTCGAACTCGTTGCCGCTGCCGGTCGCATTGGCGAAGTTCCGCAACGGCACCGGAGTCATCTGCAGCATGCTGCGGAACAGCGCGTCGTTCTTTCCCAACGATTGCAACATTCCGTTGAGGTTGGCCAGTAGCTCGTCGATCTGATGCCGATCCCCGACCAGGATCGGCTGCAGTTGGTTGACCAGTTTGGTGGTGGCGTCGATGAGCCGGACGATGAGTTGGCGGCGCGCCGCCAGATCGCCCACCACCTCGTGCCCCTGTCTGACAAGGACGCCCAGGCTCTGCTGCTGTCTGCCGAGTAGGCCGGTGATCTGTTCGCTGCTCGTCAGCAGCGCACCGACCTGGTCGCGGCGTCCCGAGATGACGGACGCGAGGCGTTCGACGTTGCGCAGGGCCTCGGGCAGGATTTCGGGGGTGCCCTTCACCTGGTCGGCCAACGTGGTCAGGGATTGGGCGATCTTCTCGGCGTCGACCGCTTCGAACGTCGTAGTGGCGTCCTGCAGCGTCTGCTGCAGATCGTAGGGAACGACGGTGTTGGACAACGGGATCCGCCGATTCGGAAGGTCCTTAGCGCCGGCTGGCCGCAGCTCGACATAACGGGAGCCGAGGAGCGTGGTCATTTTGATCGAGGCCTGTGTCTGGTCGCCGATGTGCACGTCGTCCTGAAGTTTCATCGTCACCAGAACGCGGTCGCCGTGGAGCGCAACACCTTCCACCGCCCCGATATGAATGCCCGCGACGGTGACCAAGTCGCCGTCGCTCAGTCCGGCCGCTTGGGCGAACTCCGCTTGATAACTGGTCTTGCCGATCCCGATCGACGAAAGACCCAGTGCGGTAGCCAGCGTCACGACGATGGCGACGACGGTGATGATCCCGAGTCGAAGCGCGCCGTACTGCTCGATCGGGCGGTGAAGGAAGTGCTTGATCTTGTCCATCGCCATCCTCATCGACAGATCGGGCTGTGTTTGATTTGGCCACCGGGAGTTGCGTGTTCCACGATCCAGGGGATCAATCTGGTCAGGCGCGGGAACAAGGTGATCCTCAGGTCGCAGGCATACACGTCGAGGTATGACCCGTTCTGGCTGAACCGGGACAACCCCTTCAGCAGCAGCGGGACGTTGTAGCCGAGGTATGCGAAGCCCTGCTTGTTGTCCATGAAGTGCTGCGCGAAGCCCGGCTGCCGATTCAGCCACGCATCGAGATCGGGCTGTACATCGCCGACTACGTTGGCGATCCTGCCTGCGACGATGGAAACCTGATCAAGATTGTTCACCAATTCGTTGCGGCGCTGCGCCAATCCGTCGAAGACCGCCTTGGCCTGGGTGATCGTGCCGTCGAGGTCGCTGCTGCGTTCGGCCATCGAATGCACGACCGTGTTCAGGTTGGTGAGCACCCCGTCAAGGATCTGGTCGGTACCCGAAAACGACTCCGCAAGTTGGGTGGTCTGGGCGATCAGCGTGGTGATCGACCCGGTGTCACCCTGGAGCGCCCGCACGATCGCGGTGGTGACATTGTCCACCTGTTGCGGATTGAGCAGTGTGAACAGCGGTTCAAAACCGTTGAGCAGACCGGAGATATCGAAGGACGGCTCGGTGTGCGAGACGGGGAGCTGGGCTCCCGCAGGCAGGGGCTTGGGTGCGCCGAAGTCGGCGAGGGAAAGGCCCACATAGCGTTGTCCGATGATGTTCTGATAGGTGATCGAGGCCTTGGTGTTGCCGTACAGCGTCTGTTCGGATTGCACGCGGAACCCCACCTGAGCCAGGGTGCCGTCCAGCTTCACGGAATCGACCCGGCCTACTTGAACCCCCGCCATCCGTACTTCGTCGCCGACCTTCAGACCTGACACGTCGGTGAACACAGCGGAGTAGGACTTCGTGGCGCCGTCGACGTTTCGTTGCAGCGTGACGAACACCGACCAGATCAGCGCGAAGCAGATGGTCACGAAGACACACAGCCCGATCAGTGGCTTGCGATACGACATCTGTTACCCCTGTCCGGGATTGGGCGGCGTGGCGAGCGGATCGGGCGGGGGTCCCGGCGCCTCGGCGGGCAGCGCTGGCCCTGGGTCCGGCGGCACGCCTTGGTCGGGCACGAGTTGCACCGTGTTGCCGCGCGCTACCGGGCCGAGCAGCAGTTCGGAGGCGGGGTTGGTATCCGGACCCAGTATCTGCTGCAGCTGTTGGCGTTCCTCCGGGCTGCCCACCGAGCCGACGTTGCCTCCGGCGATCTCGGGCGGGATGGGATAGTTCCGGGGATTCAGTCCCTGTGGCATCGCGGGCGGCAGGGCCGTTTCCGGTGCGGTCCGACAGCTTGGGCCTTCCATCTGACCGTAACGGGGGCAGTCCTGGCGGGTGTACATCCGGTTCGGCGTGAACACGACCATGAACTTGCCAAGTGCGACGTTCCTCCCTGGCTTCCAGACCTCCTCCATGAACTTGTTGGACACGTGCTCGATCCGGCTGCCGATCGTGCTGAATTGGCTTCCACCGTCGGCGATCACACCGAGTACCGGCGACAGCTGCGAGGTGATCACGATGAGGTGGTCGGTGTTGTTCTCGAACGCGGTGGCAGCGGTGGAGAGCGTATTCAGCCCAGTCGACAAGAAATTGGCGAGCTCGTCCCGCTTCTCGGCGATCGTGCGCATCGGCACGATGGCCTGGTGAAGGCTGTCCAGTAGGTCCGGCGCAGAGGTCTGCAGGCCCTGCAAAGCCTCCGACAGCGTGCCGAGGGTAGACGGTGTTCCGTCGGACGCCATCACTGCATTCAGTTCGTGCACAATCCGTTTGGCGCCCCCGCCGGCAGCGGCTATCGAGTCGCCACGGCCGTTGGTCGCCTCGGCAACCGCGGCCAGAATGCCCAAGGTGTTGTGTTGAGCCGGCCGACTGGTCGCGGCAACGATGTCGCGCAGCTTCGTCAGCGCCGTCTGGAACTGCACGGTGGCCAGGCTCTGGTCTTCGAATATTTCCGCGCCGCGGCGCAACGCCGGGGCAGCGCCGTTGTCGATCAACTGGATCGACGATACGGCGAAGACGTTGCTAGGCACCACGCGTGCGGTCACCGAGCTCGGAATCATGTCGGCGTATCGGGGGTCGAGGTTGACCCGCACGGTGTTGGGCTGCCCGCTCGTCGCGGGGGTGACGTCATCGACCACACCGACGAGCGCGCCGCGGAATTTGACATCGGACTTGGCGGGCAGCCCGTCACCGATGTTCGTGAGCAGCACGGTCACGCCGACCGACTTGTTGAACACGCCCTCGGACTTGGCCACCGCGAAGGCGGTCAGGAGCGCGGCCGCCACCACCAACACGACGCCCCGCAGGAAGTGCTGCGCCGTCGAGACCTCCTTGCCCGCCGACTCGAGTCTCTGGGTCATCAGCCGCCTAGCCTCGCGCCGGAACCGATGCCCCAAAGACCTACGGTGAGTAGCAAGTTGGCGATGATCATCACCGAGATGCTGGCGCGCATCGCCCGGCCGGCCGCGATCCCGACGCCTTGGGGGCCACCGGTCGCGAAGTAGCCGTAATAGCACTGGATCGTCGACGTGATGATGACGAAGATCTCCGCCTTGATCACCGAATACACGATGTCAGTGCCGTTGAGCACCAAGCGGAAGTAATGCTCGAAGGAGCCGCTGGACATTCCACCCGAGAACGTCACGAGGGTCTGCACGGCAAGGTAGTTCACCACCAGGCAGACGATGTAGAGCGGAATGATCGCGACGGAGGATGCCAGCAAGCGAGTCGTCACCAAATACGGAATGGGCCGGATGGCCAGTGATTCCAGCGCGTCGATCTCTTCGGAGATCCGCATCGAGCCCAGTTGGGCGGTGAACCGGCAGCCCGCCTGCGACGCGAAGGCCAGCGAGGCCATGATGGGAGCGAGTTCACGGGTCGCCACCGTCGACGACACCAGCCCGGTGGCGGGCTCGAGGCCGAGCAGGTGCAACGCCTGGTATCCCTCGATGCCGACGATCGCGCCCGCCGACGCACCAAGCAGGATGATGACCCAGGCCGTGCCACCGCCCACCACGATCGAGCCGTTACCCCAGGTGACGTCCGAGAGCGTGTGTAGGAACTCCCGTCGATAACGCGTCAACGTCAGCGGTATCGAGGCGACGGCGCGCCAGAAGAACGAGAACATGTGGCCGAGCCGGACACCACCGTCGACGACCGGTCGGGTCGCCAGGACAAGGGGCCGCAGGCCGCGCGGGTAGTAGGGCGCGGCCATCTAGAGCGACACCTTCGGGAAGAGCAGGACATACATTTCGGTGAAGACGACGTTGGTGATCATCAGCAGCAAGATGGACGCCACGACGGTGGCGTTGACGGAGTTGGCCACCCCGGCAGGCCCGCCCTTCGTGCTCAATCCCTTGTTGCAGGCGACCACCGCGACGATCGCGGCGAACACCACCGCCTTGATGAGCGTAAGCACCAGATCGCCGACCGTCGCGAACGACGCGAACGTCATCAGAAAGCTGCCGGGGGCACCGTTCTGGACGTAGGTGTTGAACAGATAGCCCGCGAGGAATCCGATGAAGCAGACCAGACCGGTCAACGACAGCCCCACCACGATCGCGGCGGCCAGCCGCGGAACAACCAACCGACGTATCGCCGAGATGCCGAGTACTTCCAAGGCGTCGACTTCTTCGCGGATCGTGCGGGAGCCCAGGTCGGCGCACACCGCGGAACCGACGGCGGCGGCCATCAGCAGCGCGGCGACAAGTGGCGCACCTTGCTTGATGACGGCGAGTCCACTGGCCGCGCCGGCCAACGAGGTTGCCCCGACCTGCCCCGCGAGTAGGGCGAATTGGATTTGCAGCGTGACGCCGATGGGTATCGCTACGCACATCGTCGGAAGGACCGCCGTCGAGGCCATGAACGCCGCCTGATGCACGAACTCACCGAAGGGGAATCGCCACCTCACGATGTCGACGAACAGGTACTGCAATGCCCGAAGCCCTAATATGCATTGGCCACCAACGGTTTCCAGCGATGCGATCGGGTGACGACGGACGTACCCGCGGGCCCATTCGCCGATCTCACCGGTCGCCGACTCGGTTTCCGGCTTGGGCGACGTCGTCGTCGATTCCGCGGCCTCGTCCGGAACCGGTGGTGCCTCGGTCGCCGTCTTGGGTGGCGTGGGGTCGGCCAGCCCGACTGATGACTCGGTTACCGTCTTGGGTGGCGTCGTCATTGACTCCGTGGCCTCGTCTCGACTCGATCAGTTCGGCTGCGCGTCGGCGCTGGCAGTCGGCGGCGTGGTCCCGAATCGGCGGGCATAGGCAGTATTGGCGTGCTCCTGCTCGCGATATCGGGCCTCACTGGCCGTAAGCAGTGCGATCCGCTCTTCGAGCAACTGAATGCGCCGCGCGTCCGGATCCCCTTGGCGGCGTAATTGGTTCAGCTCATGCTGTTCTGCCGCCAGTTCCTCGGCCAGCCGGGCCGCCACCTCGCCGAAGGTCAACAGGTCGTAGTCGTCGCCGTCCGGTCGCTCGACGGGCTGATCGGTGTGCGGATGACCAGCTGTCACGAGCCACCGTCGCCGAAGTGCAGTAGCTCGCGCGCGTTGAGTTCGACGATGCGGTGAGCATCCGCATCCGGCACATCAATGAGGTTCTCCGCGATTCGCTTGCGGCTGTTGGGCCAGTTGGAGTCCGAGTGCGGATAGTCGACTTCGATCATCATCTTGTCGATGCCGATGGCGTCCCGGGACGCCACTCCGTGGACGTCATCGATGAAGCATCCCCAGATGTGTCGACGGAAGAGGTCAGATGGCCGATCGGTACTGCTGATGTCTTGATACCAACGGTGCCGCTCCCACGTGTAGTCCAAACGTTCGAGCAGGTAGGGAATCCAGCCGACACCGCCCTCGGACAGCATGAATTTCAGGTTCGGATGGCGTTGCAGCATACCGGAATACACCAAGTCTGCCGTTGACCACATCAAGTTGGTGGAGAACGTCGCGATGGCGACCGCGAACGGGGCGGTGTCCTCGGGTGACTGGGGGCTGGCGAACGAGAACCCCGGTACGTAGCCGCCTGCGCCAAAGTGCAGGCACACCGGCATGTCCGCGGCTTCAAGCGCGTCCCACAGCACCTCCCAGTGAGTCTCATGGTGGAAGGACGGCAACCCGAGCGGCACCGGGCTGTCGGGGAAGGACACCGCTTTGGTGCCGATGCCAGCCAGCCGTTGGACTTCGGCGGCGGCCAACGCCGGATCCCATGTCGGCAGGATCCCCAGTGGTATCAATCGATCGGGCGCGCTCGCGCACCATTCCTCGACCTGGAAGTCGTTCCATGCGCGGACGCATTGCAGGGCAAGGTCTTTGTCGTTGGACCGCTGGAAAACGCCGCCTCCAAAGCCAGGGAACGAAGGGAAGCACAACGCGGCATGCACGCCGTCGATGTCCATGTCCCTGACCCGCTCGACGGGGTCGTAGCAACCCGGGATCATGTGGTCGTAGCGAACCGGCTCCATGCCGTACTCCGACGGAGGCTTCCCGGCGACCGCGTTCAGGCCGATCTGCGGGTAGATCTGGCCTTCGTAGCGCCACACTTGGTGACCCGCCGACGTCTCGATGATCTGGGGGCCATGCTCACGGTGTTCAGCAGGCAGCCGCTCCTGCCAGACCTGAGGGTGCTCGATGACATGGTCGTCGACCGAGATGATCTTCATCCAGTCCTGCAGCGGCATAAGTTCCTCCAGCGGGTTGTCTACTGTTCGCCAATTCGTTTGTTCGCTAATTCATTTGAGCTAGTTGGACACACGAGCCCGTGTGTCCCCATCATCCGCGCGGCAACCCCAGGGCCCGCTCGGCGATGACGTTGCGCAGTACCTCGTTGGTGCCCCCGGCGATGGTGTACGCCCGGCCGTACAGGAACGCGTCCTGCCACCAGCCGTCGTCGTACGCGTGCCGGTCGCCTTCGACGCGTATGCCGTCGTGGCCCTGCAGGGTCATGCCGTACTCGTGCAGCGCCAAGTTGACCTCGCTGAAGAGGATCTTCGACACCGCGGCGTCGCCGGCATCACCTGACCCATGCAGTGCCCGGGATTCGCCGAATGCCGAGACCAGCGAGTTCACGTGGACGTCGGCGACGAGCCCGCCGATCGCCTGACGCACGTCATGCCGTTGGATGGCCGGCTTCCCGTCCCTGGACACTCGGCGTGCCAGCCCGAGCAGCCGCTCGATGGCGCCGAACAACGCGACACCGGCTCCCGCGCCGGACCTTTCCCTGGCCAAGCTCGCGGTGGTCGCCGCCCACCCTTCGTGCTCAACCCCGATCACGCGGTCGGCGGGAATCCGAACGCCATCGAGAAACACCTCATTGAAGTCCGAGGTGCCGGTGATCTCGCGCAGTGGCCGTACCTCGACTCCCGGGGCGTGCATGTCCATTGCGAAGGCGGTGATACCCGCGTGCTTGGGCGCGTCTGGATCGGTGCGGGCAAGCAAATAGCCCAAGTCGGCGTGTTGGCCGTTGGTGGTCCAGACCTTCTGCCCGTCGACGACGTAGGCGTCGCCGTCGCGGCGCGCTCGCGTTCGCAAGCTGGCGAGATCGCTGCCGGCGTCGGGCTCACTGAACAGTTGACACCAGATGTCTTCACCCGACCGTATCCTCGGTAGGAAGCGCTCCTTTTGCGCCTTTGTCCCGAAGTCGATGATCGCCGACGCAGCGAGCAGACCGCCCCCGACGGGTCCCGGCGCGCCAGCGCGGATCAACTCTTGGCTTACCACCGACTGGTGAAGCGGGTGCGGTTTCAGCAAACCGCCGTACTCGGTCGGCCAATTCGCGCCGAGAAGTCCCTCGGAGAACAGCCTGGCGGTCCATTCGCGCAACGCTGGGACTTCGTGTGCCTCTGGAGCGCGGACGCCCGTTCGGTCGTGCTGACTGGGGGCATATCGGGCGGCGAGGTCATGAACCCGTCGCCGCAGGTCAACGAGCTCGCTGTCCTGATTAAGGCGCATTCCTCCCCCTTTCGACCGCCGTGGCACTGGGTATCACCTTAATCAGTGTACTGTTATCTTGGCAATGCGGTTGCCGATTCCGTCCTTCATCCAAGGAGCATTGCGTGGACTTCGAGCTCACCGACGAGCAACGCGGACTCGTCGAATCGTCCCGATCCCTACTTGCCGCCAAGGCCCCACTCGAGGCCACGCGCAAGCTCATCGAGGGGACAGCCGGTTTCGACCCCGAGTTGTGGCGGCTCGGCGTCGAAGTCGGTTGGCCGGCGCTTGCGATCCCGGAGGCCGACGGCGGTCTGGGCCAGCAACTCGTCGACCTTGCACTGGTGGCCGACGAACTCGGGCGCAGTCTGACGCCGACCCCCTTCATCCCCACTGTGGTGGTTGCCGACGCAGTCGCTCGATCCGACATCTCCGGCAAGTCGAAGATGCTTCAGTCGATCGCCGAAGGTTCGGCAACGGCAGCGTGGGCCTTCGCCGAACCCGGGCAGCCGTGGTCTCCCGATGGCATCCAGACCACGGCGGACAAGCGGTCGACGGGCTACGTACTCAACGGTACGAAAGCCAATGTGCAGGATGCCGATTCCGCGCAGTGGCTACTGGTTGACGCCCTCGTCGACGCCCAGCCCGCCCGGTTCATCGTGCCTGCGGATTCGGCCGGGATACGCATTGAGCGTCAGCACACGCTCGACGTCACGCGAAAGTACTGCGACGTCATCTTCGACGGCGTCACCGTCTCCGACGACGCAATGTACGCGGCAGGCGACGTGGCGCAGACCGAGATTGCGCGCTCATCCCACGTCAACCTCGTGCTGGCCTGCGCCGAACTGACTGGGGTCGGAAAGAAGCTGCAAGAGCTGACACTCGATTACGTCGCCCAACGAGTTCAGTTCGGGAGGCCGGTGGGCAGCTATCAGGCCGTCAAGCACAAATGCGCGAACATCCGCATGTGGGTGCAATCCGCCACCGCAGCAAGCTATTACGCGGCGATGGCGGTCGACGCACAGACCTCCGATCGTGCACAAGCGGTCAGCGTGGCGAAGGTGTGCGCATCCGAGGCGATCCCCAAGGTCGCAGGCGAGGCCCTGCAGCTACACGGCGGCGTTGGTTTTACCTGGGAACACGATCTACACCTCTATCTGCGCCGCGCGCGTACCAACGCACTCCTCTATGGCGACGCCATCCACCATCGGGAACTGCTCTGCACCTACCTGGAGGGTGCAAACGTCGCCAACGCGAACTGATTGTCGGGAGGTGTTTGTAGCAGGACGCTCGACATCCATGTCGGTTTTCCGCCAGTCATGTCGGTGCTCACATGTAAGTGTGGACGCATGTACGAGGATTTCGACCGCTGCTACCGGGCCGTCCAGTCCAAGGACGCCCGCTTCGACGGTTGGTTCGTCACCGCCGTACTCACGACGAAGATCTACTGCAGGCCCAGCTGTCCGGTACGGCCACCGTTCGCCCGCAACGTGCGGTTCTATCCCACAGCGGCGGCGGCGCAGCGGGCGGGTTTCCGGGGCTGCAAGCGCTGCCGCCCGGACGCGTCGCCCGGCTCACCTGAGTGGAACGTCCGCGGCGACGTCGTGGCCAGGGCCATGCGGCTCATCGCGGACGGCACGGTCGACCGCGACGGAGTGACGGGCCTGGCGGCCCGCGTCGGCTATACGACCCGGCAACTGGAACGCCTACTTCAGGCCGAGGTCGGTGCCAATCCGCTCGCGTTGGCCCGTGCACAGCGCACGCAAACCGCGCGGGTGCTGATCGAGACGACCGAGCTGCCATTCAGCGACGTCGCCTTCGCCGCCGGCTTCTCCAGCATCCGCCAGTTCAACGACACCGTCCGCGCCGTATGTGCGCTGACGCCGACGGCACTGCGCGAGCGATCCCGAAACAAGTTCGGCCGCAATCAATCCACGGGATCTGGGGTCCTCACGCTACGACTGCCGGTGCGTACACCGTTCGCCTACGAGGGACTGTTCGGACACCTCGCGGCGACCGCAGTGCCAGGCGTCGAGGAAGTGCGCGACGGCGCATACCGACGCACACTTCGACTGGCATCGGGCAACGGCATCGTGAGCCTGACGCCAGGGCCCGACCACGTCCATTGCGAGCTGGTACTCGACGACTTCCGCGATCTATCGACGGCCATCGCACGATGCAGGCGACTACTGGATCTGGATGCCGACCCCGAAGCGGCAGTCGACGTACTGAGCGCGGACCCTCGCCTCGCCGCAGTGGTTGCGAAGGCACCGGGACAACGGATTCCACGCACCGTCGACGAATCTGAACTCGCCCTACGGGTAGTGATCGGCCAGCAGGTGTCGATTAAGGCGGCGCGCACCCACGCCCGTCGGCTAGTCGAGGCATACGGATCTCCGCTTCACGACGGGAGCGGCGGCCTGACCCATGTCTTTCCCAGCGTCGCTCAGTTGGCCGACATCGACCCGGCGCTGCTCGCGTTCCCGAAGGCACGGCAGCGCACGTTCGTCGCGCTCGTCCGGGCCCTGGCCGACGGCGACGTCGTGCTCGACCCGGGCTGCGACTGGAATCGCGCACGCGCGCAGCTGCTCGCCATTCCAGGGATCGGCCCGTGGACAGCGGAAGTCATCGCCATGCGCGCACTCGGCGACCCCGACGCATTTCCGGCGAGCGACCTCGGCGTGTTACTCGCGGCCAAACAGTTGGGCCTACCGAGTGAGCCCCGCTCACTCATCGAACACAGCGCGCATTGGCGACCTTGGCGGGCCTACGCGACCCAACACCTATGGACCGCCCTCGATCACGAGGTCAACGACTGGCCGCCACTGGCCACGCGAAAGGAAAACTAATGGAGGCCATACAAGTTCGCACCGTCGACAGCCCCGTCGGCCCACTCACCCTTGCAGGCACGGACGGCCGGCTGAAGCACCTTCGGATGGTCGATCAGACTTACGAGCCCAGCCGCCAAGGATGGGAGCGCGACGACGCGGCGTTCGCCGACGCGGTCGCTCAACTCGACGCGTACTTCGCAGGCGAATTGCTCGAGTTCGACTTGGAGCTCGATCTCGTCGGCACGGAATTTCAACGCAGGGTCTGGGGAGCACTGCTTACCATTCCGTACGGCGAGACGCGGTCATACGGCCAGATCGCTCAACAGATCGATTCACCGTCGGCGTCCCGCGCAGTTGGATTGGCCAATGGACACAATCCGATCGGCATCATCGTTCCGTGCCACCGTGTCATAGGCGCGAATGGCAGCTTGACTGGCTATGGCGGCGGATTGCACCGCAAGAAGAGCCTGCTCGAAATGGAGAAGAATCGAATTGCTCCAGTGGCTACGCTATTCGACTGATAATTCGAATTGAATCAGAAATGCCTGTACCCCCCAATCGGAATTGGGGGGTACAGGTTAATGGGTGTTCGGCGGTGTCCTACTTTTCCACCCGTATGGGTAGTATCATTGGCGCTGGTAGGCTTAGCTTCCGGGTTCGGGATGGGTCCGGGCGTTTCCCTGCCGCTGTTGCCGCCGTAACTCTATTTAATTAAGCCCCGTGTCTTGGTCAAAACACCATTTTGGTGGTGGTGTTTTTGGTGGTGGGGTGTGATGTTTCGTTGATTCGTGTTTCGTGGTTGCGAGGCATGTTTGTGGTGTTACACACGATTTCCACAGTTGGGGTTTTGTTACCCGTTGGGGTGTGTGTAAGTTTTCGGCCGGTTAGTGCCAGTTCCCTGCGACTATTACTAGTCTTCTAGGTCTGGTCTATCGATCCCGTGGTCTGCGGGGGGC
>NZ_JAPZLB010000009.1:0-303892 GCF_033804635.1 Mycobacterium sp. RTGN4
CCCCCCTGCTGGGCCGCCCCCCCCCCCCCCCCGCGCCCCCGCCCCACCAACCCCCCCCACCCCCCCGCCCGCCCCCTCCCCCCCCCCGCCCCGGGCCCGCCCCCCCCCGGCCCCCCCCCCCCCCCCCTCGACTGCGTTCGGCGACGCTCGTTGTCGGTGACTCCGGGCAAGATCGGGTCTTGCCGCATTGCGGTGGGAACGAGGAGAGCCGATGACCAGACCCGACCACGCGTTGATCGCGCATGAAAGTGCCACCGCCAGTGCGCAAGCCGGTAGCCGGTCATTGGCGTTCACCCGGGCCGCCGCGGTGCTCATCACCGTAGGCATCGGCGCGGCAAGCTTCGTGTTGTCGTTCGCGGCGCTGCGCGACCTGGCCGCCCGCGCGGGTATATCGGAGCGGCTGGCTTGGCTCTGGCCGCTCATCGTGGACGGCACCATCCTGCAGGCCACCATGGCGGTGGTCGCGTTGGCCGGTCGTCGGGATCAGGACCGCAGCCGCCGATACTTCTGGATAGTCTTGGCATCCTCAGCGGCAGTCAGTGTGGGGGCCAACGCATTACACGCCGTCATCCCTGGATCGGCGCCGTTAAGTCCCTGGCTGGCCGCGGGGATCGCGGTGGTGGCGCCGGTCAGCCTGCTGGCCTCCACACACGGGCTGAGCCTGTTGATTCGAGTGTCGGGCCCCGTTGACTCGGTCGAGCGCCAGAGCGAGGTGGCGACCGGTGAAGCGCCCCAGCAGGATCAACCCACGGCGCCACCGGCGGTGATCGAGGTCAACGAGCAATCGGAGCAACGCAACGCCCCGGTGGCCGTGGACGCCCTGCAGCCGTGGGAGTCGATGGCGGAGGTGATCGCATCCCGTGAAGGTGCGCAAGAGTTCGAGGTCACCGACGTGGCGAGCGTGCTGCACCTGAGCTACGAGCGCGAACTGAGTCACCAGGCCATCGGCAGGCAACTCGGCATCGATCATCGCGTGGTCTATGAGATCGTCTCGGCCAGTTCGGAGTTGTTGCGTTCGGGCGACGTCAGCGTGGAGCGCGTTGCGGTATAGGTCTGCTTGTTGCCCCGAGGCATCGCCGCGATGGGGTCACCCGGGCGTAATGTCCTCGTATGGGCATGCGGGATCCACTTGTTCTGATCGGCATCGCGCTGGTCGTTCTGCTGGCGGTCACGGCCGCGGTACTCACGCTGGCGCGACTGAAGCGGCGACGCCTCGAACGCGACGAGAGTCCGGTCAACAGAGCGTCGCACTCAGACCTGGCGGAGTAGACGATACGGCGAGGGTGGCACTGACGATCCGCCCGGCGGGGGATATCACTGAGACACAAGTGAACTCGGCCTGCCACCTCGATGAGAAGTGGCAGGCCGAGTACTTCGTCAGATTGGGCAGTTCACGAACGGGATGCACGGTTGTGGCGGAGGCGGTGGCCCCCAGTACGGCGGCGGAGGCGGCGGTCCCCAGTACGGCGGGGGTGGTGGCGGACCCCAGCGACCCGGCCCGTTGTCACCCCAGTAGTCGCGATCGTGGTTGTCGAAGTCGACGTCGCGGTGGTGGTCGTCGTGGCAGGACCCGCCCTCCCAGTTGTTTCCCCACCCGGGATCCCAATGGTCACCGGGGCACCAGTGATAGGTCGGGAAGGGAGCCATGGGTTGAGCCTGGGCGATGCCGCCGCCCAGCCCCCACCCAGCGAGCCCCAAGCCGCCGGACAGCACTACGGTCGTCGCGATTCTCGTGGATAGTTTCACGCCCCGTGTATCGCGAAATGCGTTGCCTACGTTACCTTCTAGTTTGCTGACGTCAATTTACGAATCGGCTGTGAACGATGACCAGGCAATGAGCCGACACGGCCCCGCCACAGCTCGGGGTGTGGCGGGGCCGGACTTCGTCAGAGCCTAGGGCGGGCAGTTGACGAACGGAATGCACGGTGGCGGAGGAGGCGGCGGCGGACCCCAGCGACCAGGCCCGTTGTCACCCCAGTAGTCGTGGTCGTGGTTGTTGTAGTCGATATCGCGGTGGTGGTCGTCGTGACAGTTTCCGCCGTCCCAGTTGTTGCCCCAACCGGGGTCCCAACGGTCACCGGGACACCAGTGGTAGGTCGGCATTGGGGCCATGGGCTGGGCTTGGGCGACGCCACCGGCGACGCCGAGTCCGAATAGCGCCAAGCCGCCGGACAGGGCGAGCGTCGTCGTTAATCTCGTTGATTTTTTCACGGGCAAAGTATCGCCAAAACCTTTGCTATATAACCGCATAGTCGACTGCCAATGCTCGACCGATCAGCTGTGAACTGAAAGGCTGCTGTGGTTCGAGCCAACTCCGCGGCGCAGCGCCGCGGCAAGTTCGGCGAGCTGCCGTTGCGATACGTCCGCGGACGAGATCACCTGAGACCCGTGGAACGTGCCGGGAAACTGGTGAAGCTCGACCTGCACGCCGGCCTGCAGGAGGCGCTGCGCGTAGTCGATGTCGTCGTCGCGGTTCGGATCGAATTCCGCGGTGGCGATGTAGGCCGGTGGCAGCCCGGACAGATCGGTGGCGCGGGCTGGTGCCGCGTACTGCGACGCGGGCACTGAGCCGAGGTAGTGCCGCCACGCTGCGGCGACCTTGTCCCGGTGTATCCACGGTGTGTCCGTGAAGTTCCGTTGCGACCAGGTCTGCTGCCGATCGTCGAGCCCAGGCTCGTTGAGCAGCTGAAAGCAGATCCGTGGCCCGTCCTGGTCACGCGCCCGCAGCGCCAGCGCCGCGGCCAGTCCCGCGCCTGCGCTGTGGCCGCCGACCGCGACGCGTTCCGGGTCGACGCCCAACTCGGCCGCGTTCGCGACTGCCCAGTTCACGACGGCGTAGGCGTCATCCAGCGCAGCTGGGAACCGGTGCTCGGGAGACAGCCGGTAGTTCACCGAGATCACCACTGCGCCAGAGCGTTCCGCGATCAATGCGCACCACGGATGCTCGGTGTCGAGGTTGCCCACCACGTAACCGCCCCCGTGCAACCACACCACGGCGCCTTGAGCGTCGCGCGGGCGGTAGACCCGCACCGCGACGTCCGGGTCGCCGGGCACCGTGCGGTCCTCGATCTCCATGTCCCCGGTGTCCAATGGCGGTCTGGCCGCGGCGCGTTCCATGGCGTCCTTGCGATCGGCGACCGGATCGCTCAGGTCTTCGTTGGGCAGCAGGGGTAGGAAGGCCTCGAGTTGGGGATCCAATTCGATTCTGGTCATGCAAAGTTCTCCTGTTCTGGTTGGGACACTACGAATCCGAGTTGCTTCAGCTGCGCGAAGACGTCGACGACGCCCCAGGTCTGGGCGATTCGACCGTCCGCGAATCGAAGGACGAAGATCTCGTCGTAGGCGATGGATCTGCCAGTGGGTGCTAGCCCCATATACGCACCGCCGCTGTGGGTTCCAGTGACCCGGTGTCTTGAGACGACTTTGTCGCCGTCCGCGATGACGTCCTCGACCTCGATGTGGAGGTCGGGGAACGCCCGATGTAGCGTCGCGAACACCTCTTTGATGGCTTGTGCGCCCGTTGCGTGAATGGACAGTGGGGTCGCGACGAGGGCGTCAGGGGCGAACGCCTCGTCGACCATCGTCGACAGAAGCTCTTCGTCATGTGCGTTTGCGGCGTCGAGGACACGGTGGAACGTCGCCGTGTTGCCTTCCAAGCGAGCTGTTGACATGGGTGGTGTCCTAACCGAATTGGCCTGGCTGATAGTCACCGGCAGGCTGTCGGACGATGACGTTTCCGCGATTGAAGGCGTTGATGATGGCGATGGTGAAGACGAGTGCGGCAAGCTGATCCTCGTCAAAGTGCTTGGCGGCGTTGTCCCAAGCGTCGTCGGTGACGCCGCCGGCCGCGTCGGCGATGCGGGTGCCCTGTTCGCAGAGTTCCAAGGCAGCGCGCTCGGCGTCGGTGAACACCGTGGCCTCACGCCACGTCGCGACCAGGTTGAGCCGCGTCGTGGTTTCGCCCGCCTTGGCAGCGTCCTTGGTGTGCATGTCGAGGCAGAACCCGCAGCCGTTCAGCTGGCTGGCGCGTATCCGCACCAACTCTTGCGTCTCGGTAGGCAGTGTCGAGTCGTGCAGCACCTTCGATGCCGCCACGAGGTGTGGCGTGACCTTGCGCACAACGGGATTGGTGAAGAAGTTCAAACGAGCATCCATGGTGTACCTCCAAGTGTTGTAGTTGTTGGGGTACTCCTACGACGACGCAGGCCGCCGGAACGTCAGGCCTGACATCTAGGTGCCTTATTTCGTCGGAGTGGTGAGCGCAGATGCGAAAGGGAGGCGGCCGACGCCATGACCACTGAAGGTCCTGGCCTGAGCGCGGTCATGGGCGAACGGCGTCAGCTGATCAACGTCGCCTACCGACTGCTCGGGTCATTGGCAGATGCCGAGGACGTCGTCCAGGAGACCTATACCCGCTGGTACGCGATGTCCCCCCAACAGCAGGAGGCCATCGAATCGCCCGGTGCCTGGCTGACGACGGTCGCCAGCCGCATCTGCTTGGACCTGCTGGGTTCGGCCCGGGTCCGGCGGGAACGCTACGTGGGCGAATGGCTACCGGAGCCGTTGCCCGAGCCAGGGGAGTTGGTCAGCGGTCGGTCGGCCAGCATCACGGTCGACCCTGCCGATCGGGTCACGCTCGACGAGTCCGTCAACATGGCCTTCCTCGTCATGCTCGAGTCGATGACCGCAGCCGAACGCGTGGCGTTCATCCTGCATGACGTCTTCCGCTACTCCTTTGCCGAGGTGGCCGAGATCGTCGGTCGTACGCCAGCGGCCTGCCGCCAGTTGGCCTCCTCGGCCCGCCGCCGAATCGGCTCGTCGCGGGCCACCGCAACGTCGACCGCTCAGCAGGCCGGAATCGTCAGCGACTTCCGAAAAGCTTGGGAGGCCAAGGACATCGACGCAATCGTCGGTCTGCTCGATCCCGACGCCACATCCCTCGCCGACGGCGGTGGACGCGTCAGCGCCAGGCTCACTCCGGTCGAGGGTGCCGAGCAGATCGCACGCTACTACGTCGACATCGTCGGCAGGGCACCCATCGACCTGAAGATCCTGGAGTGCACGGTCAATGGTCGACCAGGGCTGGTCATGCGGCAGGACGGCGTCGCCGTGACGGTGTTCGCCTTCGACCTGGAAGGTGGTCGGATCAAGCATATTTGGGCGATGCGCAACCCGGAGAAGTTGCGCCTGTGGAGCTGAGCGCGCTCAGAAGGGCAGGTCAAGGTAGCCGTTCGAGGTGTTGGCCTCGTCGTGGTTGGAGTTGACGTAACCCAGCCGGTAAGGGGCCTCCGGGTCGGTGCCGTATGGCACCAGCGGATCGGTCCCGGCGCCAGGCACCGCAGGTGCGGTCGCTGTCGGATGGGGGGTCGGCAACGTAGCTGCGCCAGCGACGGGTGCCAGTGCGACCGCGCCACCGATTGCGAATGCGGCTAGCCATGGGGTGAGGTACTTGATCGAGGTCTTCATGATCGTGCTCCAATTCTTGAGTGGCGGAAAGGCTGTGTCTTCAGCATCGCGCTTGACGAGGCCGGCGTCGTCACTGCTGACACTCCTTCCACCCCCCCTGCTACCTGGAGTTTCGGAGGCTTCGGCACGCGAGCATCGGAGTCGAAACCTGCCAAACGTCACCATTTGGAAACGGTCCGGTGCGGCGCGTCGCGCGTTCGGCGACCGCCGTTAACAATTGACGCAGTCGTAGAACACAAAGTTGGTGTGGCACCAGATTCTGCTGCACCACTTTGAACCGGGGAAGTGTCCAAGCGGGAATGAAGGAGAGTCGACGCCGATGACGATCTTTGATCGATTCAGCATCAGATTGGTCGCCGCTGGCGCCGGGTTATGTGGGGCCGCTTTGGTTTTCAGCCCCGATGTCACGGCCGCGCCGCTGACTACGGGTGGTGGTTACGCATGCATCGAGGGTGCGGCGGGTCAAGTCGGTGGTGGAGCCCCGGCAGCGGCTGGTTGCATTCCGGCCGCCGCTCCAGTCGCGGATATGGCTGGCGTACCGATGGCCTTGCCTGGTCCGGTTCCATTGGCTCCGCCCGTGCCGGTTGTTCCACTGGTCCCGCCGGTGCCGCTGATTCCGGCTGTTCCCGTAGTGCCAGCTGGTGCTCCGCTGGCTGCGCCGATTGCTGGAGGCGCCGGAGTGATTGACATGGCCAACGGCTTCGCGGGCAAGGGCGACCCGATCCTCCCTGCGGCGCCGGGGGCACCCGTTTCTGGTCAGCCGATTCCTCCTGGTCCTGCCGCCGGGCATTAGGCGCCGGAACTCACCTCAGGTCATGTGCTGACCCGCCCGTTCTCACGGGCGGGTCATCGCGTTGTGGCTATGAGCGTTGTGGCGCAAAGGATTAGTACGAACCGCTACATGCGGAGCGTGGTCATCTCGACACTTGCCGAGGAACCTCGATGCTGTTCTCCTGCACGATCACCGGGTCGCCGACGTCGACCGTGTTGTAGTACCACTCGGCGTCCTCGGGGCTGAGGCTGACGCAGCCGTGGCTGACGTTGTCGTACCCGAGTGCATTGACGGCCCAGGGTGCCGAATGCACGAAGAGGCCACGGCTGGTGATGCGGACGGCCCAATCGACTGTCAGCAGGTAGCCGTCCGGCGCGTCGACGGGAATGCCGACGCTGCTCGAGTCCATGGTCACCGATCGCTCTTTGCCCAAGACGGTGTAGGTGCCGACCGGTGTCGGATACTCCGGTCTGCCCATCGAGGCCGGGAACACGCCCGGTTCGCCCCAGTGGGGTCGGTGGTGCGGCGCGGGTAGCGCGGACGGCGGTCCCGCGTCGACGCCGTCGATGCTCACGGTGAAGGTGTGCTCCGAGATGTTGGCGACGCCGACAACTGCAGCGCCCGTTGAGAAGTCGGCAGACATGCTGCCCACCGAAACCGTCACCTTGCTGTGCGCCGGCCAAAATTCGTCGGGAACCCACTGCACGACGTCGTCGTCGAGCCATTCGAACTTGCCGGTCATCGCTGGCGTCGACTTGATGTCGATGGCGCGCTCGGCCGCGCGGCGGTCGGTGACTGGCGTGCGGAATTTCACCACCACCGGGTGAGCGATCCCTACCGTCTCGCCGCGTGCCGGTAGCACCGATGCGACGGCATACCTATACGACTGGTTGGCCGCCGCCAGGCTCAAACCGGCCGGACCCGAAACCACTGTTGCAGAGACCGCGGTCACTGCAAGAACGCACCGAACAACCGCCCGCATGAGTCAGATCCTTTGAAATGACGAAGTTGTCAATTGAATGATCGTAGGGCGCTGCGGTCTGTGGAAGTGTGGGCGCGCCTTGGAGATTCGATCACGGCTACGTCACGCTTCGGCTACGGCCGGCTCACTGCCCGCGTTGAGCTTCGAAACCGACGGCGGCCTTACTCCCCGCCCCTATCCCCGCGAGCAGACGTAGAAGGCCCTGAAGTGGGTGGCGTTTTCTAGGGCCGATCGCTCCGAAACCGGCACGGTTGATTCGATTCGGTGTGATCCTATTAGGAATACCGGAACGGAGGAGCGTCCATGCCCGCACCCAACCTTCCCCCAGGGTTCGACTTCACCGACCCCGACGTCTACGCCGAGCGGCTGCCCGCCGAGGAACTCTCCGAACTACGCCGGGCGGCGCCGGTCTGGTGGAACGAGCAGCGGCACGGTGCCGAGGCCTTCGGCGACGGCGGCTACTGGTTGGTGACCAGGCACGCGGACGTGCGAGAGGTGTCGTTGCGGGACGACCTGTTTTCCAGCGCCGCCAACTGCATCGTGCCGCGCTATCCGGACGAGGAGTCCGGACGCGGTCAGATCGAGGCGGGCCGATTCTCGATGATCAACATGGATGCACCGCAGCACAGCCGATTGCGCAAGATCATCTCCCGCGGATTCACCCCGCGTGCCATCGACCGGCTACGAGACGGGCTCACTCAGGCCGCCCGCGACATCGCCGAGCGTGCCGCCGCGGCGGGCAGTGGTGACTTCGTTCAACAGGTCGCCGCCGAGTTGCCGCTACAAGCCATCGCGAATCTCCTTGGCGTGCCGTTCGAAGACCGCATGAAGTTGTTCCATTGGACCAACGAGATGGTCGGCGACGAGGATCCCGAGTTCGCGGAGTCGGAAGCGTTGGCCTCGGCAGGCGAAGTGATGCTCTACGGCATGCAACTGGCGGCGCGCAAGGCCGACGAACCCGGCGACGACATCGTCTCCAAGCTGATCGAGGCGGACGTCGACGGACACAAGCTCACCGACGACGAGTTCGGCCTGTTCATGGTGACGTTGACCGTGGCGGGCAATGAGACCACCAGGAATTCGATCACCCAGGGCATGATGGCGTTTCTGGACTTCCCCGACCAGTGGGAGCTGTTCAAGAAGACGCGCCCCGAGACCGCGGCCGACGAAGTCATCCGGTGGGCCACCCCGATCACGTCCTTTCAGCGGACGGCCCTGACCGACGTCGAAGTCGGTGGGGTACAGATCGAGAAGGGGCAACGTGTGGTGCTCGCGTATCGCTCGGCCAACTTCGACGACGAAGTCTTCGATGATCCGTTCCGCTTCGACATCTTGCGAAGTCCGAACCCGCACGTCAGCTTCGGAGGAACCGGGGCGCACTACTGCGTGGGTGCCAACCTCGCGAGACTGACCGTCAATCTAATGTTCGGCGCGCTGGCCGACGCGGTGCCGGACCTGAGCGCGCTGGCGCCGCCCGAGCGGTTGCGATCCGGCTGGCTCAACGGGATCAAGCACTGGCAGGTCGACTACGGACCGGTTCCGTCGGCGGAGTGAGCGCCCCGACGGCGCCGTGTCATACCTCGGCCACCTCGACCACGTGGACGTGGACCCCCGTCGCCGAGATCTGTTTCAGCTGTTCGGCATTGGCGGTCGAGTCCGTCACCAGGTGGTGTATCTGACTGGGCGGCACCATCTTTGCCAACGTGATCTTGCCGATCTTGGAACCATCGACGGCGACGACCACCAGTTGAGCATTGGCTGCCATGGCTATCGCGGTGCGTGCCTCGGCCTCGTCGTAGGTCGTCGCACCGACCTCCGCTGACATCCCGTCGGCGCCAAGAATGGCAGTGCCGACGTTGATCACCTGGAATGCGTGCTCGGACATCGGGCCAACTGCCTCAAGCGAATTCGCCCGCACCAGCCCTCCGGTCACGATCACCTTCATGTGTGCGTCGACGGCGCAGTCGGCGGCGATGGTCAGTGAGTTCGTCACGATCGTCATGTGCGGCCTGCCCTTCAGCGCCCTGGCCACCTCGCCGGTGGTCACGCCGCCGGTAAGCGCGACGGCCTGGGGGCCTGCGGGTACCAATGCGGCGGCGTGCTGGGCGATTCGACGTTTGATGGCGATCATCCGGTGGTCGCGCAATCGCACGGGGATTTCGCTGTCGCTCGGGTCCAGCGCCATGGCGCCACCATGGGTCCGCAACAACAATCCTTGGTCCTCGAGTTCGCTGAGATCGCGACGTAGCGTCGCAGCGGACACGCTTAGTTCGGCACGGAGTACCTGCGACGTGACCTCGCCGCGCCCACGCAGGAGTGAGAGCACCTCACGCATCCGGTCGGTGCGCTTGATCGACATTGGGGATCACTCCTCTCGACGACGAGGCGGCACGCTCAGTTTTACTGACCGTTTCGCGGCTCTGCATTGCGCGCTTTGAGCGAGCTTCTCATGATCGACGAATGTTCCATACGACCCGACCACGGCAGCGGTGACGTCGTGACCCTGGCCACCACCGCCGATCTCGTCGCGTCGGCGAGCGCCCGTGAGGCCGCCGTGCTTGCGTTCAACGTGATCAGCATCGAGCACGCCGAAGGCATCGCCGCGGGGGCGGAACACGCGGCCACGGCCGTGTTGATGCAGGTCAGCGAGAACACGGTGAAGTTCCACGGCGGTCAGGTCGCCCCGCTCGTCGCGGCTTGCGCCCGCATCGCGGCGCGTTCCTCGGCGGACATCGCCGTGCACCTCGACCACCTTCAGGACGTCGACCTCATCGCCGAGGTGATCGACACCGCATCCGACCTGGGCATCAGCTCGCTCATGGTCGACGCAGCCCGCCTGGCCTATCTCGACAACGTCGAACTGACCAGGTCCTTCGCCAGGCGTGCCCACGACGCGGGGCTATGGGTCGAGGCCGAACTGGGCGGGGTCGGTGGCAAGGGCGATGCGCACGCGCCCGGCGTCCGCACCGATCCGGGAGAAGCGGTGGACTTCGTCAAGCAAACCGAGGTCGACGGCCTCGCCGTCGCGGTCGGCAGCACGCATGCCATGACCACTCGCGACGCCAGCCTCGACGTCGGCCTGATCGCCGAACTCGCCGCGCGGCTCGTCGTACCGCTCGTCCTGCACGGGTCATCGGGGGTGCCCGACGACGAGCTTCGCCGCGCCGTCCGCGCAGGCATCCGCAAGGTCAACGTCGGGACCGCACTCAACATCGCGTACACCGCCGCGGTGCGTGACGTCCTGGCCGCGGCTCCGAACGGCGTCGACCCGCGCCCGCACCTCGCGGCCGGACGCGACGCCGTCGCCGCCACGGTGGCGGAACTCTGCCGGGTGGGTGACGGTCGATGAGCCGCACCGCGCCGACCTACCCGAAGACGGGCCTGCTTGCCGGCACGATCGAACGTCACAAGGCCGGCGAGCGCGTCGGCGTCTACTCGGTGTGCTCGGCGCACCCCACGGTGGTCCAAGCCGCCCTCGAGCAGGCCGCCGATGACGGCGGGTACGTGCTGATCGAGGCCACGTCGAACCAGGTCGATCAGTTCGGCGGCTACACCGGGCTGCGTCCAGCGGACTTCCGTGAGCTCGTCTACGACGTCGCGGACCGGGTCGGGCTCCCACGCAATCGGGTCGTGCTTGGTGGCGACCACCTGGGTCCCAACCGTTGGCAACGCGAATCTGCAAGTGCTGCAATGGAAAATGCCGACGTGCTCATCGAGGCGTACGTCAGCGCGGGATATACCAAGATCCACCTCGACTGCAGCATGTCGTGCGCGGACGACCCCGACGTACTCTCCGACGAGGTGGTGGCCAGCCGCGCGGCCCGACTGCTGCGGGTCGCCGAAGACGCTTCCCGCCGCGTCGGTGCCCACGAACCGGTCTACGTCATCGGCACCGAGGTCCCAGTCCCCGGCGGAGCCCACGAAACGCTGGGCCGGCTCACCCCGACACCGGCCGACCGCGCGCGCCGAACGATCGCTGTGCATCGCGCGGCCTTCGCCGACGCGGGCCTTGACCACGTGTGGCCACGCGTCGTCGCGCTAGTGGTGCAACCCGGCGTCGAATTCGACCACCTCAACGTCATCGACTACGAGCACGCCGCCACCGCCGACCTGCGCCACGTGCTCGACGACGAGGAGCACCTGGTCTTCGAGGCGCACTCCACCGACTACCAGCGGCCCGCCCAGCTTCGGCAGCTGGTGGAGGACCACTGGGCGATCCTCAAGGTGGGGCCAGCGCTGACGTTCGCGATGCGCGAGGCGTTGTTCGCGTTGGCGCTCATCGAGCGGGAACTCTTGCCGCGACCGTCGCGGTCGAACCTGATCGAAGTGATCGAGCGCCGGATGCTGGCCGAACCCGACCAGTGGCAGGGCTATTACGAGGGCGATTCACTTGTCCAGCGCACGTCGCGCCGATACAGCTACAGCGACCGGCTCCGGTACTACTGGGCTGACCCCGAGGTGGACGCCGCCCGCCGGCAACTGCTCGCGAACCTGGACCGCACGGGCATCCCACTCCCGCTCATCAGCCAGTTCTTACCCGTCCAGTACGACCGGATACGGGCAGGCGAATTGCGCTCCATCGCACAGGATCTGGTCATCGACCGGATCCGCGACGCGATGCGCCCCTACGCCCGCGCGTGCCGCACACCCGACGACCACCCTCATGGAGTAACGCATGTCTGAGAACCACGTCCCGGCCCAAGAGGACGGCGGCGCAACCATTCTCGAGATCGGGCAGCAGCCGGACGCCTGGCGTGAGGTCGGGAACCGCGACAACGACGACGCGACCGCATTCCTCCGCCCAGTTTCCGAGCGGCCCGACCTCCGAATCGTCCTGACGGGGGCAGGCAGCTCGGCCTTCGCGGGTGACATCGCCGCGCCCGCGCTGCGCCGTCACCTCGGCCGCAGGGTGGATGCCATCGCGACGACGGACATCGTGGCAAGCCCACTCGATCACCTGGAGCCTGGAACGCCCACGCTGATGGTGTCGTTCGGCCGGTCGGGCAACAGTCCGGAGAGCCTCGCCACCACCGCGCTCGCGGACGCACTGGTCGACGAAGTCTGGCATCTCGTCCTCACGTGCGACCGGAACGGGAAGCTCGGCCGCGCCCACGGCGGACGTCCGGACTCGCTCGTCGTCTACATGCCCGAGCGCACCAATGACTCCGGGTTCGCCATGACGTCCAGCCTCACCTCGATGTTGTTGTCGTGCTTGATGATGCTGGGACCGCTTGCGCCCAGTGACGCCGAGGCGCTCACCGGCGCGGCCGAGCACGTGATCGGGCTGCAAGCAGACATTCGGGCGCTCGCGCAGAGCAAGAAGCAGCGGTTCGTCTACCTGGGCAGCGGACCGTTGGAGGGCCTGGCCCGCGAATCTGCGCTCAAGCTATTGGAACTGACGGCAGGCGAAGTCGTCACGTATTTCGACTCGCCACTGGGCTTCCGGCACGGTCCCAAGTCCGTGCTCGACGGCGACACGCTTGTCGTGGTGTACGTCTCCACCGATCCATACACCCGGCGCTACGACCTCGACATCGTCGCCGAGATCCGAGCCCAACTCGGACAAGATGCGGTCACGGTGCTCAGCGCCGAACCGATCCCCGACGAACTCGGGCCTGCGATCGTGCTCCCGGGCCTGGCGGGACTGGGGGACTCCGCAGTGGCGCTGCCGTACCTGGTGTTCGCGCAATACGTGGCACTGTTCACCTCACTCGAATACGCCAAGACTCCGGACAACCCGTTCCCGTCCGGCGAGGTCAGCCGTGTGGTCAAAGGCGTGACGATCTACCCAATGGGAGGAGCTCAGCGATGACCTTTTATCTCGGGGTCGACGGCGGTGGCTCGAAGACGGCGTTCGCCCTGATCGACGCGACCGGCCATGTGATCGCCCGCGCCACCGCGCCGACGTCCTATTACTTCAACGACGGATTCGACGTCGTCGAACGTGTACTCGCGCAAGGGATCGCCGATATCTGCCGACAGGCGGCCGTCGCGACCTCCGACATCGACGCGGCCTTCTTCGGCATTCCCGGATACGGCGAGGCGAGCGACGACATCGAGCGACTCGACGCCGTGCCTTCCCACGTGCTGGGCCACGACCGCTACACATGCGACAACGACATGGTCTGCGGATGGGCCGGTTCGCTCGCGTGCGAGGACGGCATCAACGTCATCAGCGGAACGGGATCGATGACCTACGGCGAGCGCCAGGGCGTCGGGCGTCGCGTTGGCGGCTGGGGCGAGCTGTTTGGTGACGAAGGTTCGGCGTACTGGGTTGCCGCACAGGGCCTGAACGCGTTCAGTCGGATGAGCGACGGCCGGCTCGCGCCCAGCCCACTGCACGGGCTCATCAAGGATCGGCTGGAGCTCGCGGGTGATCTCGACGTCGTCAGCCTCGTCATTGACAAGTGGTCCGGCAATCGCAGTTCCATTGCCGGCGTGGCGACTACGGTCTGCCAAGCCGCCCGCGAAGGTGACGAGGTTTCGCAACGAATCCTGGTGGCGGCGGTCGACGAACTCGTCACGCTCATCGACACCACCCGAACGCTGATCGGGTTCACCGACCAGGAGACGGTGCCGGTGTCGTACTCGGGCGGCATGTTCTCCGACGACGGATTCCGGGCACTGTTCCTGGCCGCACTCCAAGAGCAGGCCGCCAAGTACGACCTCCGCAAGCCACTGCTAGACCCGGCGGTCGGCGCTGCGATCTACGCCGCGAAACACAGTAACCGTGCGTTGAGTCCGAGCGCTCTTCACGAACTGGCCACCACTTCAACATGATTCGGACAAGGTGAATACACCATGACTGACACGTCGAGCACCACCCGCACCCGCAGCTGGATCTTCTACGCTGCCCTTCTGATCCTGTTCTGGGGCGTGTGGGGCGCGTTCTCCGCGCTACCCGTGACCTGGTACGGCTACCCCGACGAGATGATCTACTGCATCTGGGCGCTGACCATGATCATTCCCGCGGTCTTCGTGCTGCGCGGCCAGCGCTTCGACCGCCGCCCGCAGGCCACGATCTACGGCCTGCTCATTGGGCTCACCGGTGCAGGCGGCCAGCTGCTGCTCTTCCAGGCGCTGACCATGGGTCCCGCGTACCTGATCTTCCCGATCGTCTCGATCTCGCCTGCGATCACGGTGCTGATGGCCATGGTGCTACTGCGCGAACGCATCAGACCCCTTGCGGCCGTAGGCCTCGTCGCGGCGCTGGCCGCCATCGTGCTGTTCAGCATCACCAGCGCCGACTCCGACGGTTCGTCGGGACCGTGGCTGGTGCTGGCGATCCTGATCTGCATCGCCTGGGGCGTGCAGGCCTACTTCATGCGCAAGGCCGCGACCATCGGCGTCAACGACGCGACCACCTTCGGCTGGATGGCGATCAGCGCGCTGGCCCTGATCCCCGTCGCGGTGATCTCGATGGGCGGCATCCCGACCGGGTTTGGTTGGCAGGCCCCGGTATTGACCGCAGGCACGCAGTTGCTCAACGCCGTCGGCGCACTGTTCCTGGTGATGGCGCTGAGCCGCGGCAAGGCGTCCATCGTTGCGCCGACCACCAACGCGCTTGCCCCGGCGTTGACCATCGTCGTGTCACTCATCGCCTATCAGACGCTGCCGAGTCCGTACGGCGCCATCGGCATCGTGCTCGCCCTGGTGGGTTCGACGTTGATGGTCTACAGCGATGAAAAGCGCGGCGAGGCGCCGACGCCGGCAGTCCTGGAGCCGTCACACACGGGGGAGCGCGCATGAAGCCCACAATTGTGCTCGTCGGCGCGGGCAGCGTCGAGTTCACCCGCGAGCTGCTCGGCGACATTCTGTCGTTCCCGGAACTGGGCTCCGTGCGAATCGTGTTGCACGACATCGACGTCGAGCGCCTCGAAACGGCAGAGGCCATCGCAAGAGCCACGGCCCGGGCGGCGGGCGCCGCACCGGAGTTAGTGGCGACCACCGACCGGCGGCGGGCCCTCGACGGCGCCGACTACGTCATCAACGTCATCCAGGTCGGCATGCACGACGCGACGGTGCGCGACTTCGAGCTCCCCGCGAAGTACGGCCTCAACCAGACCATCGGCGACACCGTTGGCATCGGCGGAATCTTCCGTGGGCTCAGGACCTTTCCGGTGCTCGCTGGCATTGCCCGCGACATGGAGCAGGTGTGCCCCGACGCCTGGTTGCTCAATTACACCAACCCGATGGCCATGAACGTCACGTTCCTTCACCACGTGGCACCGAAGCTGAAGGTGCTCGGGCTGTGTCATTCCGTGTACTGGACGATGGTCGGGCTGTGCGAGCTCGTCGACGTCCCGTTCGACGAGGTGTCCTACTGGTCGGCGGGCGTCAACCATCAGGCCTGGGTGCTGCGGTGGGAACGCGGCGGCCAAGACCTGTATCCGCTGCTGGACCAACGGATCGCGGCGGACCCCGAACTGCGCCGTCGCGTCCGCGTCGACATGTACCGGCGACTGGGCTACTACCCGACCGAGACCAGCGAGCACTCCAGCGAGTACGTCCCGTGGTACCTGCGGCATCCAAGTGAGGTCGAGCGGCTGCGCATCAACGTGGGTGAGTACGTCACCATCAGCGAGGCCAATCTGGCCGAATATGGCCGTGTGCGTGCCGAACTCGCCGCTGCGGAGACACTCGCGATCGATACGGACTCCACGGAGTACGCGCCTCAGGTGATCCACTCCCTGGAGACCGGGACACCACGGGTGATCTCCGCCAACGTCGTCAACGACGGCTTGATCACGAATCTGCCCGACGGCGTCGCCGTCGAGGTGCCTACGCTGCTGGACTCGCTCGGTGCGCATCCCATGAAGGTGGGCGAACTGCCACCACAGTGCGCAGCGCTGAACCGGAACTTCCTCAACCCCGTGGAGTTGACGGTCCGCGCGGCCGTCGACGGGGATCCGCGCCTGGTGCGCGCGGCGGCCATGGTCGACCCGAACACCGCGGCCACCCTGACCGTCGATCAGATCTGGGAGTTGTGCGACGACCTGACCGCTGCGCACGGCGACCTGCTACCCGAATCGTTGCGTTCGTCCCTCGCCCCAGATGTCGCCAACTAAGGAGTGTCCCAGATGATTCGACGCCGGCTCTGTATCGCCATGGTTGCCGTCCTAGCCCTCGTGCTCAGCGCGTGTGGTGGTGGCGGCTCATCGTCCTCGGGCCCGACCGAGATTGCGGTGTGGCACGGGTATCAGGACACCGAAGGCGAGGTGTTCAAGAAACTCGTCGCCCAGTACAACCAGGAACATCCCGACGTCAAGGTCAGCGAGTTGTACTCCAGCAACGACCTGGTGCTGCAGAAGGTGCTGACCGCCGTTCGAGGCGGAAGCGCCCCAGACGTGGCCTACATGTTCGGGTCGTGGTCGCCGAACATCGCCAAGATTCCACAGTTGGTGAACATGTCCGAAGCCGTGTCGGCGCCGGAATGGAAGTGGGACGACTTCTATCCCGCCGAACGGGAGGCCGCGACCGTCGGCGACAAGATCGTGGGCGTCCCGGCTCTGGTGGACAACCTCGCGATCGTCTACAACAAGAAGCTCTTCGCCGACGCAGGGGTAGCGCCGCCTTCGCCGGACTGGACGTGGGACGACTTCCGTGCGGCGGCCGCCAAACTCACCGATCCGGCCAAGGGGCAGTACGGCTGGCTGATCCCCGCCGACGGCAGCGAGGACACCGTATGGCACTACCTCCCGATGCTCTGGGAGGCAGGCGGTGACATCCTGTCACCCGACAACAAGCACGCAATCTTCAACTCCGACGCGGGAATTCGGGCGCTGACCGTGCTGCAGCAGATGGCCGTCACCGACAAGTCGCTCTACCTGGACACCACCAACGAGACCGGGCCCAAGCTGATGAACAGCGGCAAGGTCGGGATGCTGGTGACCGGTCCGTGGGACCTGAGTCAGTTCAGCGACATCGAGTACGGCGTGCAGGTGATGCCGACCTTCGCCGGATCCAGCGGCGGCCACCAGACGATTGCCGGTCCGGACAACTGGGTGGTGTTCAACAACGGCGACGCGAAGAAGAAGGCCGCGCTCGCCTTCGTTCAGTGGTTGACGGCACCCGAACAGGTGAAGGCGTTCTCGCTGGGTACGGGCGATCTGCCCATCCGCGCTTCGGTGGGACAGGATCAGGCTGTGTTGGACAAGCTCAACGAAAACGTTCCCGGCACTTCGGCATTCGTGGAGAATCTGAACAACGTGAAGAAGGTCAGGCCGCAGGTCGAGCAGTACCCGGCGATCTCGGAGGCGTTGGGACAGGCCATCGTGGCAGTCATGCTCGACAAGGATCAACCGAAGTCGGCGTTGGACGCGGCCGCACAGGCCGCCGACGCTGCGCTGGCCGGCAAATAGGGATGACTGCGGTTGCGGTCCTGCGCCGCGCGGGCCGCTCCGACGGCGTCTCGGGGTGGGCGCTGGTGAGTCCGGCGGCGATCCTGATCGGGATCTTCGGGCTGCTGCCGGTACTCATGTCGTTGCAACTGTCGTTCCAGAAGTCGGACCTGCTCACGCCGGAAACGCCGTGGGTGGGCTTCGACAACTACAAGAAGTTGGCCGGGGACCCGGTGTTCGTCGAGGCGATCAAGCACACCATCGTCTACACCGTGCTGTTCGTGCCGGGCACCATGCTGGTCGGCCTGTTCGTCGCCGCCGCGCTGAACAGGTCGGTCCGGTTCATCTCGGTCTACCGGACGGCCGCGTACATCACCATGGCGGTCTCGACCATCTCGCAGGGCATCATCTTCCTGTGGCTGACCGACCGCGACTACGGTCTGGTAAACGCCGCGCTCAACGCGGTCGGCGCACCGTCGCAGCCATTCCTCGCGTCCCCGTCGCAGGCCCTGTACGTGATCGTGGCGATGACGATCTGGGGCTGGACGGGATTCTCGGTGATCGTGTATCTGGCTGCGCTGCAGGGGGTTCCCGCGGAACTGCATGAGGCCGCGATGATCGACGGGGCCAGCGCATTCACCCGGTTCCGCACCATCACGGTGCCGCTGCTCGGACCCGCGAACTTGTTCCTCTTGGTGTGGCTGACGATCAACGCGCTGCAGTTGTTCGACGAGGTCTTCGTCACGACGCGCGGCGGGCCGTTGCGCGCGACGACCGTCATCGTCTACTACCTGTGGGACCGCGCCTTCGTGCAGTTCGACGCCGGCTACGCGGCCGCGATGGCCTACGCGCTGTTCGTCGTCATCCTGCTGATCACCGCCGTGCAGTTCCGACTCGCGCGGGGGCGCACCTCGTGAGCGACATCGACACGGCGACGTCCGCGCCACCCGCCCGCCCCGCGCCCGCCGAGGACGCGTCACCTCGGCCGCGGCGCGGACTGCGCCTGCCGTTCAGCCCGTGGCACCTGGTGCTCATCCCGCTGACATTCGTGCTCATCGTGCCGCTGCTGTGGATGCTGGTCACGTCGCTGGAGACCGAGGGCGAGGCCAACCGCTTCCCTCCGGTGCTGCTGCCCGAGCGGCCCCGATTCGAGAACTACTCCGAGGCGTGGCAGTCCGCGCCGTTCGCCCACTTCTTCCTCAACAGCGCGCTGGTCACGCTGGTGGTGTTGGTCAGCAACCTGATCGTCTGCAGCCTGGCCGGCTACGCGTTCGCCCGCATCCGATTCCTTGGCCGCGGAACACTTTTCGTCACGTTGATGGCGACGCTGATGGTGCCGTTCCAGGTCACGATGATTCCGGTGTTCCTGATCGTCAAGTGGTTCGGCGACAACGTGTGGGAGGGCCTCGGCATCGACCACATCGGCGCGCTCATGTTGCCCAACCTGGCGACGGCGTTCGGCATCTTCTTCCTGCGGCAGTTCTTCCTGACGGTCCCGGTGGAGATCGAGGAGGCCGCCCGGGTGGACGGAACGTCGCGGCTCGGTGTGCTGTTCAGGATCGTACTTCCGCTGTCGCTGCCCGCGATATCGACGCTAGCCGCACTGACGGTGCTGACGTCCTGGAACGACTTTCTGTGGCCGCTGATCGTGATAACCACGCAGGATCAAATGACAGTTCCCCTGGGGCTCAGCTACTTTCAGGGTGCGCACCGGGTGAAGTGGCCGCTGCTGATGGCCGCCAACGTGATGAGTCTGTTGCCGATGCTGCTGGTGTTCGTTGGTGCACAGCGGTACTTCGTCCAGTCCGTCGCCAGTGCCGGGATCAAGGGATGAGGAAGGAATTACGTTGGCAGAAGTAGAGTTCCGCGACGTCGTACGCCGTTATCCCGGAGGGCTGGTCGCGCTGAAGAACCTCAACCTGACCGTGGCCGACGGGGAGTTCCTCATCCTTGTCGGGCCGTCGGGGTGCGGCAAGAGCACCGCGCTGCGCCTGCTGGCCGGGCTGGACAAGCCGACTTCGGGTGAGCTCAGGATCGGCGGCAAAGTGGTCAACGGGCTGGCGCCCGGCGAGCGTGACATCGCGATGGTGTTCCAGAACTACGCGCTGTATCCGCACATGTCGGTGTACCGCAACCTCGCCTACGGACTCCGCCAACGGCGCACGCCGCGCGCCGAGGTCGACCGCCGGGTCCGCGAAGCGGCCGCACTACTCGAGATCGATCAGCTGCTGGACCGCAAGCCCGGCCAGTTGTCCGGTGGCCAGCGGCAGCGAGTTGCCATGGGGCGCGCGCTCGTTCGCGAACCGCAGGCGTTCCTGCTCGACGAACCGCTGTCGAATCTGGACGCAAAGCTTCGCAACCAGGTCCGCGGCGATCTCAAGCGACTGCACCGCGAAGTGCCCGTCACGTCCATCTACGTGACCCACGATCAGGTCGAGGCCATGACGCTGGGCGACCGGCTGTGCGTGATGTCGAACGGCGAAGTGCAGCAACTCGGCACCACCGACGACATCTACAACCGCCCGGCCAACACGTTCGTCGCGGCGTTCATGGGCAGCCCACCGATGAACCTGATCCCTGGCGTCATCACCTCCGGTGTCCTGCACGTCGGCGACACGTCGGTGACGTCGGTACCGTCGCCGGACGGACCGGTGACCGTCGGCGTGCGGCCCGAGCATCTTCGGCTGGAGGTTGGCCACGCTCCGGGCAGGGTCCCGGCGCGAGTCGACTTCATCGAGCCGCTGGGTAGCCACGTCCTGGTGACCGCGCTGGTCGAGCAGACCCGGGTGATCGTCCACGCCCCGGCGGGGACGGACTTGGAGTCGGGCACCGAGATTGGGCTCGTCATGCCGCCCGAGCGGACGTACTTCTTCGACGCCGAGACGGGCGACGCGCGGCGCAGTCGCGAGCGCATCACGTTGTGACTTCGTGGTGTCACGAAAGCCCTACTAACTCGGATTAACCGTACCGCTAATCCGAGTTAGGGAAATTTCTCGGATTTTGGGCGTACTCAATCCGACTTCACGACACGAACCAAAAGGTGCGGACGCCGGGTCGTGAGTTCGCCGCGGACCACATGGCCGCCGTGTGGGCGCGCTCCGCGACGATCGACATCAATCCCGGCAATACCGCGAATGCGGAGTTGGCCTTCGACCTGCCGCCGGACCTGATGAGCCGCGGAGATGCCGGGTATAGCTCGAGTGTCCGTGCGGTCGAGTTGCACGACTCAGCGTCCTCAAGAGGCGTGGTCGTGGACTTGTGGCCGCGCTAGGTCTGTCCGCTGCAGATCATATCGCGCGGGCCGTAACGCATTGGGCCCGAGAGCTTACCGCGGCGGTGGGTCGATGGGGGTCAGAGATATCGGCAGCCAATGGATGCCTGGGCCCTCACCGGGGCATCCGGCTCCGTCAACGGTGAGGGTCCGCTCTCCGAAGAAGCTGCCGTCAGGGTTTGGGATCAGGTAGTCCGAGCGTATGGACTTCACCACGCTCTTCGGGTTGTTGCGATCACAGAAGTAGGGGTACTCCCCGCTTGTTTCCCAACGGTCGATGTTCCATCTGTACTCGAAGGCAGAGGGAGCACCTGGATTTCGGACCTGATCGTCCGCGTTGTCCCAGCGCGGAACACAACCGTTCACGTCACAGTGGGTGGTGAATTGGACGGGGAAGGTCTTCGGATCCATCGGTGTCGGCGCACCGTTGAAGGTCTGCTTCGAGAAGTCGATGAACGCGTTGTAGTACCCGTACAGGGGCGGTGGCTCGGCGCGGTCGGCTTGAGCGACCGGTGCAACGATCAGCGCGGCACACGCGGCAGAGATGCCGATCGGCAGAGGCTTCACCATCTAGCAGGGATAGCACTTACTTCGGGCGCTCGCGGGCGAAACGCCATCCGGGTCTCGAGGCGATGGCACGGGAACTCCACTCACGTTTTCGGGATACGCGACGTCTACTCCATGAGAAGGAGGACCTCATGCGCACCCGGCACACCGTGATCGACAGTCCATTGGGCCCGTTGAGCATCGTCGCCAATGGCGACCACCTCACAGGCCTCTACTTCCGGCACCACCGACCCCGCCCCGCTGCAGACACCCTTGGTCGCTACGTCCTTCCCGACGCCGACGTGTTGCTGGCACGAACGGCGACCCAGGTCGATGGGTACCTACGCGGATGCCGACACCACTTCGAATTGCCGACCGCGTTGGTCGGCGACGTTCGGCATCGTCGAGTATGGGAGTTGCTGTCCGACATCGACTATGGCCGCACCACCACTTACGGCGAGTTCGCGGCCGAATTGGCCGACGGCACCACCGCCTACGAAGTCGGCCAGATCGTCGGACGCAACCCCATCAGCATCGTCCTGCCATGTCACCGCGTCGTCGGCAAGCACGGCAAGCTGACCGGGTACGCCGGCGGGCTCGAACGCAAACGCTTCCTGCTCGAACTCGAAGAACCAGCACCCGCCGTGGCGGGACGGCTGTTCTGACGGTGGCACCGCGACCTAGCAACAAGGTCGTCATCGATCAGGCCGGGCGGGCGGTTGGCGCATTGGTCGCGGTCTTGGCCGCGTCGCGCTCCACCACGTCTCCGAGCACTTCGTCGATCCGGGTCATCGCCTCGGCCGGGATGTGCACACCGGAGGCCTTCACGTTCTCGGCCACCTGCTCGGGTCGCGACGCCCCGATCAGGGCGGAGGCGACGTTGTCGTTCTGCAGCACCCACGCGACCGCCAGCTGAGCCAGGGTGAGCTCGAGTGATTCGGCGATCGGCCGCAGCGCCTGCACCCGGGTCAGCACGCCGTCGTTCATGAAGCGCCTGATGAAGTTGGCGCCACTCTCGTCGGTGGCTCGGGAGCCGGCCGGCGGTGGCTGGCCCGGCTGGTACTTGCCGGTCAACACGCCTTGGGCGATCGGCGACCACACGATTTGGGAGATGCCGAGTTCGCGGCTGGTTGGGACGATCTCGTTCTCGATCACCCGCCACAGCATCGAATACTGCGGTTGGCTCGAAATCAGCTGCACGTTGAGCTCTTTGGCAAGTGCGTGACCCGCGCGTAGCTGCTCGGCCGTCCACTCGCTGACCCCGATGTACAGCACCTTGCCGGCCCGCACCACGTCGGCGAACGCCTGCATGGTTTCTTCCAGTGGCGTCTCGACGTCGTAGCGGTGGGCCTGGTACAGATCGACGTAGTCGGTCTCGAGCCGACGCAACGACCCGTTGATGGATTCCAGAATGTGCTTGCGCGACAAGCCAACGTCGTTCGGACCCCCGGGTCCGGTCGGAAAGTACACCTTGGTGAAGATCTCCAAGGACTCGCGCCGCTGGCCCCGCAACGCCTCACCCAACACCGATTCAGCCTTGGTGTTGGCATAGACGTCGGCGGTGTCGAACGTGGTGATGCCGGCATCGAGCGCGGCATGGACGCACTGGATCGCTACGTCGTTCTCGACCTGGGAACCATGCGTGATCCAGTTGCCGTAGGTGATCTCGGAGATCTTCAATCCGCTGTTGCCGAGGTACCGGTAGTCCATGGCCACGACGCTACTCACGACTGCTCGTTCGCTGCCATGTGGGCAGATGTTCGGCGGCCCGAGCTCCGCCCGTTCGAGCGGTTGTTCTTCGAGTGTTACTCCAGGGGGGCTCAGGGCGAAAAGCCGTACGCCGCAATGGTTCCCGGAGCTGTCGACACGTGGTTGGAGCGAGTCGCCGCGGCCGCCGACGGCACGATTGAGCCCGCAGTTGCACGGCTCGGCCTGGCGGTCATCCGCGGATTGCTGCTCGACCTGGTAGCGACCGGGGACGAGGTTGGGGTGGATGCCGCCGCCGGCTCTTTCGTCGAGATGGTCCGCGGATCAGGCGGTTAGCTCGCGGCCGCCGCGATCACGTCGTCCACCTCAACGGCTCGGGCTGCCATCTCGGCGTGCGCCTTGTCCAGCGCGTCGGCTTGATCCTCGTCGGCCTTCATCAGTGCCTCGATGTCGGAGCCGGCCATGTCGAGGACGCCCATGTCCGAGAAGGCCTTCTGCACCTTGTCGCCCCACAACCCGATGTCCTTGACGATCGGCACGATGCGGCTGAACAGGTGTGAGCGGAATTGCAGCATCAGCGGCGAGGTGTCGACCCACTCGGCGCACTCCTTGACGTTCAGGCCGAGGGTCTCGAAGACCTCTTCGCCGCGGAACCGGTCGCGCATCAGGTAACAGGCGTCTACGACGAACTCTTCGCGCTCGCCCCGCTCGGCTTCGGTTAGCGCGGAGTAGTAGTCCTTCAAAGAGATTCGGCCGAAGGCAACGTGGCGGGCCTCGTCCTGCATGACGTAGGCCAGCAGTTGCTTCGCCAGCGAGCCTTCGGGCGCCAGGTCACGCTGCACCCCGAAGGCGGCGAGTGCGAGCCCCTCGATGAGCACCTGCATGCCGAGATAGGGCATGTCCCAACGCGAGTCGTTCAGGGTGTCCGCCAGCAGTGCCGTCAGGTTCTTGTTGATCGGGTAGACGAGCCCGATTTTCTCCTGGAGGAAGCGTGAGAACGCCTCGACGTGGCGGGCCTCGTCCATGGTTTGAGTGGCCGCATAGAACTTCGCGTCCATGTCCGGGACGACCTCGACGATCTTCGCCGCGCACACCATCGCTCCTTGCTCGCCGTGCAGGAACTGCGAGAAATTCCAGGCCGAGTTGTGCTGGCGCATCTCGGCGCGGCGCTTTTCGTCGGCGGACTCCCATGCCGGGCTGCCGAACAGCGGATGGAACTCGTCGGGCATCCCGATCGGGTTCATTGGGTCGACGTCCAGCGACCAGTCGATGCGCGACTGCGCATCCCACTGCTTGTCCTTTCCCTTCTGGTAAAGGGAAAGAAGCCGGGCACGTCCCTCGTCGTACTCCCAGGTGAAGCGCGCGTCGCCGCCGCTAGCGACCTCCCACGAGTACGGCTCGGGCACGTCTGTGTACTTGTCTCTCGTGGTCATGAACTGCCGCCTCTCTCCCCCCGGAATGGCTACATAGCCATATGACGAACATCACATTGCGCCGCATGTGAAGGCGGCGTCAAGCCTCGAGTTATTACTAGGCCGATGCCGTTAGGGCGGGCGGGGTTGGGCACATCAAGTTGCACGACTTTGCGGGTGTACTCGCGCTCTCATGACGAGGCCTTGAAGGCGCGGGTGCCGGGTGCGGCGTCGTTAAAACTTGTTACAAGTGCTGAATGCTCGCTCGAGTGCCGGGATAAAAGGTTGCGCACCCGGTTGACTACGAAGGTCCGCCACCGCCGGCGCACGGTCGCTCGGTGGTGCCGCAATGAAGCCTCTCAGGCCTTGCTGCAAGCTCGGCGAGTTGGCGAGCATGTTGCCGACTGAAGGGTCGTTGGCATTGAGCGCACTGGTGAACTGCTCATAGCTGCAAGTTGTATCGACCACAGGGTCTGCTAGCGCACTACCTGCGCCAGCGCTCAACGACAAACCCAGACCACCTGCCGCGACCGCCGCAGCAGCTAACAACGACTTGAACACCATCTGCAATTCTCCTCTGTTCTGGTTGACTCGTTCTTCGTAATTGACTGTAAGCGTCCTTTTCAAACCGTGCCTACCCTTCAGCGGCAACCTCAAAACTAAGACGCCCGAATATCGGTGCGGGCCCTAATTTCGTTACAGCTCGCAGTTGGCCTGCTGATCGCCTCATCGAATGAGGCCATCAATTACACGATGACGTCAATATCCTTGTCCTACACCCGGTCTGACGGGGTGCTTCGCTCCGTCACCTCTAATTGCGAATGAGGAACCCGTTCGTCGTGAACGACCACCCGAACTTGCCGTCCCGATGCGAGTCGTGGGTGTAATCACCGGGAAACTCCGCCACGTATTCTTCGATGGCCTCGTACGGTCCCGAATCCCAGCCTGTATGCACCGGGTGTCCGTTGACGCTGGAAATCCTCGACTACCACATAATCGCCCGCTCTCAGCAACGGCCGACCCAATTTCAATTCTGCGAGCACATGCTGTTTCGCATGGTCGCTGTCGAGAATGGCGAATATCCGCCCCGGAAATTCATCCCTCAGTTGCTGGATACGGTCCGCGATGCAATCGACCGCGCAGGCCTCAAGCCGCGCAACTCTGACGTCCGGTGTACGGGACCGTTACGGGGACCACCGGCCAGTCGGGCGGACAACAACGCGGGTTTGACCAGGAAATCTGGAGCCGATGACGGGAATCGAACCCGCGTATTCAGCTTGGGAAGCTGATGTTCTGCCATTGAACTACATCGGCCTGACCAGCTGTGCTGGTGATCACGAAGGCTAGCACTTCCACCCGCTACGCTCGTCGGGTGCTGCTCTCCGATCGCGACATCCGGGCCGAGCTCAAATCCGGACAGTTGGGGATCGACCCCTTCGAGGACGACCTGGTCCAGCCTTCCAGCGTCGACGTCCGACTCGACAACCTGTTCCGCGTCTTCAACAACACTCGCTACACACACATCGACCCGTCGGTGCGCCAGGACGACCTCACCACGCTCGTCGAACCCAAGGAGGGCGAGCCGTTCGTGCTGCACCCCGGCGAGTTCGTGCTCGGGTCGACGCTGGAGCGGTGCACGCTGCCCGACAACCTCGCGGGCCGGCTCGAGGGCAAGTCCTCGCTCGGCAGGCTGGGGCTGCTGACGCACTCGACCGCGGGGTTCATCGACCCTGGCTTCACCGGCCACATCACCCTCGAGCTCTCGAACGTGGCCAACCTGCCCATCACGCTGTGGCCGGGCATGAAGATCGGTCAGCTGTGCCTACTGCGGCTGACCAGCCCCGCCGAGCATCCCTACGGCAGCAGCAAGGCCGGGTCGAAGTACCAGGGCCAGCGCGGTCCGACGCCATCCCGCTCATACCTGAACTTCGTCAAGTCCTGAGCGCGGTGAGGTTTTGGTAACCACGCCGAAACCCTGAACATATGCTCTTCGGGATTCCAACGAGGGAGCCCGACGTGCATGAGATCGATCCCGCCGCGACCGCCTGGCTGCTGGCCGCCACGGCCCTGGTGCTGCTGATGACGCCGGGGCTGGCCATCTTCTACGGCGGCATGGTGCGCACCACCGGAGTGCTCAACATGATCATGATGAGCTTCATCTCGATCCCGTTGGTCACGGTGGCGTGGCTGCTCTTCGGCTACACGCTGGCGTTCTCCGGGGACGGCGCGGGCGGGCTGATCGGCGACCTCACGCACATCGGCATGGCGGGCATCGGCCCCACCACCGTGCACGGGGGCGTGCCCGAACTCTTGTACGCCACCTTCCAACTCAGCTTCGCCATCATCACCGCCGCGCTCGTCAGCGGCGCGATCGCCGACCGCGCGAAGTTCTCCGCATGGGTGGTGTTCGTCCCGCTCTGGGCAATCGCGGTCTACGCCGTGGTCGCGCACTGGGTGTGGTCCCCGCACGGATGGCTGGCCAAGCTCGGCGTGCTGGACTACGCGGGCGGGCTGGTCGTCGAAATCGTCTCCGGCGCTTCGGCATTGGCCTTGGCGCTGGTGCTTGGCCCCCGCATCGGCTTCAACAAGGAAGCGATGCGGCCTCACAACCTTCCGTTCGTGTTGCTCGGCGTCGGACTGCTGTGGTTTGGCTGGTTCGGCTTCAACGCCGGGTCCGCGCTCGCCGCCAATGGAATGGCGGCGGCGATCTTCCTGAACACGTTGGTTGCCGGCTGCCTCGGCATGCTCGGCTGGCTCACCGTGGAGCGGATCCGCGACGGCAGGCCGACGACGTTCGGCGCCGCATCGGGCGTCGTCGCGGGCTTGGTGGCGATCACGCCGTCATGCGGAACGGTGAACGTGCTCGGTGCGGTCGTGGTCGGATTGCTGGCGGGGATCGTCTGCTCGTTCGCGATCGGGATGAAGTTCCGCTTCGGCTACGACGATTCACTGGACGTCGTCGGAGTGCACTTCGTCGGCGGCATCGTCGGCGTGTTTCTGATCGGGCTCTTGGCCACCGAGGTGATGACGGCCGGACCGCGGGGCCTGTTCTACGGCGGCGGCCTCACTCAGCTGGGCAAGCAGGTGCTTGCGGCCGTGGTCGTCGCGCTCTACGCGTTCGGCGTCTCCTATCTGTTGGCCAAGGCCATCGACCGCGTGATGGGCTTCCGCGTCAGCGCCGACGACGAAATGGCCGGCGTCGACTTCACCCAGCACGCCGAGACCGCCTACGCGGAAGGCGTCCACGGGCACCTGCCGTCCCGGCGCCCTCCGCACTTCGGCGACGCTCGACCGCGGCCCGATGCCGCCGACGGGTAGTCACGCTAAGGACACGCGGGTAGGGTCGAGAGCGCGTTCAGCGGCGAGCCATCAGCTAATGCCGCGGGGTGTAACGACTGTGTTGGTAGGGACGATGAAACATCTAGTCGTCGGCTCGCGACAGGTGAATTCGCAGTACCGACCTGAATAGTTCAGCAAACATTTTGGAGGGGTCGATGGACATCGTACTTGGTGTCTCGTTGACACCTAAGACGGTGCGTATGGTGCTGGTCGAAGGTGTCAAGGGTGACGGCGCGATCGTCGACCACGACACTTTCGAGGTGGCTCAGTCGGGCGACTCAGCAACCTCGAATGCGGTCGATCAAGTGGTCGCAGCGATAGTCGGCACCCAGGAAAGCGCCGCCGAGGGTGGCCACGAACTGACGTCGATCGGCGTCACGTGGAGTGACCGCTCCGAGGCGGCGGAACTGCGCGACGCGCTCGCCGGGCGCAACATCCGCGACGTGATTCTGGTCTCCGAACTCCACGCCGCCGGAGCGCTGGCGCAGGCCGCGGGCCGGGCCGTCGGTTACGACAACACGGCGTTGCTCTTCGTCGATCGGGACAGCGCCACGTTGTCCGTAGTCCGCAGCGACGACGGCTCCATCGTGAAGGTGCTGAGCAACAACCTGCACGGGTCGGACGCCATGGCGATGCTCGCCGAGATGGTGTCCGCCGTCGAAGCGCAGGATGCCCCTCCGCAGGGAATCTTCGTGGTCGGGTCCGGCGTCGACATCACATCGGTCAAGGAACACCTGGAAGACCTCGTGAGCCTGCCCGTGCGGGCCCCCGAGGAGTCCGGCCTGGCCTTGGCCCGCGGAGCCGCACTGGCTGCGGCCAACGCACCGACGTACGACGCGACCACCGCAGGGCTCGCCTACTCGCTGGATCCCGAGGGAGCCACGGCGGGTAACGAGTACGGGCTGATTGCCGGCGCAGCGACCATGAGGCGCACGGTGGACGTGGCCGCAGCGGCCAACGCGGTCGACTACGACCCGGATCTCGACTTCGAACCGGTACCCGCCGAGGAGGGCCGCAAGCCGTTCCTGCTCGTCGGTTCCGCGCTGACGTCGATCTTCGTGGTTGGCGTTGTCGCCCTTGTCATCTCGCTCGCAGTGGCCATTCGGCCGACAGCCGACCAGCGACCTGACCCTGGCCAGGCGATCGTCCCGAACGCCGCTGCTCCAGCGGCACCGGTCATTCCGCAGGCTCCGCCACCGGCCCCGGAGGCGGAAGTGCCCGCCCCCGCGCCGCCGCCCCCGCCGGCGCCAGAGACCATCAAGGCGCCGGTGCCCGTCGTCGCGGAACGCCAGGCTCCGCGCAAGGTGTATGTCCAGGATCCACCTGAGGCGGCGCCTGCCCCGGCACCGCCGCCCGAGGCCGCCCCGGCGCCCCCGCCCGAGGACATCCCGGCCCCGCCGCCGGTGGTCGTCCCGCCGGTGATAGCGCCGCCACCGATCTTCACGCCGCCCTGGCAACGGCAGTATCCGCAGTACCCGCCACAGCGCGGTTACCCGCAGTACCCGCCGCAGCAGCAGTATCCGCAGCAGCCCCCATGGCAGCAGGATCAGGGCGGTTACCCCGGTAGTGGCGGTGGCTACCCCGGCGGTGGCGGCAATGGCGGTTACCCCGGTGGTGGTGGCGGCTATCCGGGTGGTGGAGGTGGTCACGGCGGCATCCGCGCGTGCATCCTGATCTTCTGTGCACCTGTCGGCGGTCACTGACCCGAATCCCACTCGTTACCCAGCGTTGGCCTGGCGCTCAGTGTCACTTTGCAACTAGCTCATCGCGGGGGCCTATTCAAGTGGTATGCGATGCACCGTATTTGGCACTGGGTATCTCGGAGCGACACATGCCGCGGGGATGGCCGAGCTTGGACACGAAGTGGTCGGCGTCGACATCGACCCCGGCAAGATCGCAAAGTTGGCCTCGGGCGACATTCCATTCTACGAACCCGGGCTGCGAAAGGTGTTGCGCGACAACATCGAAGCCGGACGGCTGCACTTCACCACCGACTACGAAGCGGCGGTTGAATTCGCCGACGTGCACTTCCTCGGCGTCGGAACCCCGCAGAAGAAGGGCGAATACGGCGCCGACCTGCGCCACGTCCATGCGGTGATCGACACGCTGGTGCCGCGGTTGCGGCGTTCGGCGGTCATCGTCGGCAAGTCGACGGTGCCCGTGGGTACAGCCGCTGAGCTCGCCGAACGCGCTCGTGGGCTCGCGCCCGAGGGTGTCGACGTCGAAATCGCCTGGAACCCGGAGTTCCTGCGCGAAGGGTTCGCCGTCCACGACACACTGCACCCGGACCGCATCGTGCTTGGCGTGCAACGGGATTCGGTGCGCGCCGAGGCGGCCGTGCGGGAACTGTACGCGCCGCTGCTCGCGGAGGACGTGCCGTTCCTGGTCACCGACCTGCAGACCGCAGAGTTGGTGAAGGTCTCGGCGAACGCGTTTCTGGCGACGAAGATCTCGTTCATCAATGCGATCTCGGAGGTCTGTGAGGCCGTCGACGCCGACGTCACGCTGCTTGCCGACGCGCTCGGCTACGACCCGCGCATCGGGCGGCGATTTCTCAACGCCGGACTGGGATTCGGCGGTGGCTGCCTACCGAAGGACATCCGCGCGTTCATGGCGCGGGCAGGTGAGCTCGGCGCCAACCACGCCCTGACCTTCCTGCGCGAGGTGGACAGCATCAACATGCGCAGGCGCACCCGCATGGTCGAGTTGGCCACCAAGGCGTGCGGCGGGTCCCTGCTCGGCGCCAACGTGGCCGTGCTTGGGGCGGCGTTCAAGCCCGAATCCGACGACGTGCGCGACTCGCCTGCGCTCAACGTCGCGGGCCTGTTGCAACTCAACGGCGCCACCGTCAACGTGTACGACCCCAAGGCCATGGAGAACAGCCAGCGCGTCTTCCCGACGCTGACCTACGCGACCTCGGTGACCGAGGCGTGTGAACGCGCAGATGCCGTGCTGGTGCTCACCGAATGGCAGGAGTTCGTCGACCTCGATCCCGAGCAACTGGCCGCGACCGTGCGCGCCAAGGTGATCGTCGACGGGCGCAACTGCCTGGACGTCGGCAAGTGGCAACGCGCCGGCTGGCGGGTGTACGCGCTGGGGCGTCGGATCGCTGAAGTCTCGGGGCCGATCGCGTCGTAGCTTGGAGGCCATGAGCGTCTACGCACTGAACCTGTTCGACGTCGCCGACCGCGACGAATACCTGGCCTACTCGAAACGGTCGGTGGCCGAGGTCGCCAGGTACGGCGGCAAGGTGGTTGCGCTCGGCAAGTTTCGCGAGAACGTGCTCGGTGACGTCGCGGGCAGGCAAGTGCTGATCCTGGTCGAATGGCCCGACAAGGATGCATTCGACGGGTACTGCAACGACCCGACGCTCGCGGACCTGCACGCTCATCGCGAGGACGGGACGTCGGCCTACATTTGGCAACTGTTCGACCGGTTGGACGATCTGCGCCCGGTGCTTAAGCTCGAATCATGACGCTGCGTCAGCGCACACACTGGTTCGCTCTCCACGGCTTCGTCGGCGGGATGTCGACGCTCGGCGTCAAGCGCGGCGACATGCAGGCCAGGCTGATCGCCGACCCGGCGGTACGCGCCGACCCTGGAGCGTTCGCCGACGAGCTCCGCACGCGTGGTCGGCTGGTACGCGGTCGCGCCGCCTGGTTGACCACCGATCACGCTTTGGTCCACCAGCTGCTGCGGTCTGACGATTTCGCCGCGACATCGCTTGGAGAGTCCTTGCCGCGCCCGCTGCGCTGGTTGGAAGGCAAGACCTTGGTCAAGGGCAGGCTGCATCCGCTCCTGCCCCCGTCACTGCTGTCCGTCGAGCCGCCCGAGCACACCCGGTACCGGAAGACGGTGTCGTCGGTGTTCACCACCAGAGCCGTTGCGGCACTTCGGGAACGGGTGGAACAGGCCGCCACCACGCTGATCGACGGATTGAGCGAAAATGCGCACGGTGGTTCCGTCGACGTCGTCGAGCAGTACTGCTCGCAGCTCCCCGTCACCGTCATCGGTGACATTCTGGGCGTGCCAGATGACGAGCGGCCGCGCATCCTCGAATTCGGCGAGCTCGCGGCGCCCAGCCTCGACATCGGGTTGTCCTGGCCGCAGTACCTGCGCGTCGAGCGCGGTCTGGAGGGCTTCAACACCTGGCTCGCCGACCACATCGCGCGGCTGCGCCGCACCCCCGGCGATGACTTGATGAGCCAGCTCATCGCGTCCAGCGAGGGCGGCGCCCGACTGAACGACGAGGAACTGCGCGCCACCGCGGGCCTGGTGCTCGCCGCGGGCTTCGAGACGACGGTGAATCTGCTCGGCAGCGGGATCCGCATCCTGCTCGAGCACCCCGACCAACTCGCCATGCTGCTCGAGCAACCCGAGTTGTGGCCCGGCGCCGTCGAGGAGATCCTGCGCCTGGAGTCGCCGGTACAGCTGAGCGCGCGCGCGGCCGTCGTCGACACCGAGGTGGCAGGCCGGAACGTCGAGGCCGGCGACCTCGTCATCCTGTACCTCGCGGGGGCCAATCGGGACCCCGAGGTTTTCGCCGATCCACATCGCTTCGACATCACCCGCGACAACGCAGGCAAGCACCTGTCGTTCTCCGGCGGCAGGCACTATTGCCTCGGGGCGGCGTTGGCCAGGGCCGAGGGCGAGGTGGGGCTGCGGACGTTCTTCGAGCGCTTCCCGGCGGCACAATTGGCTGGCGCAGGGAGTCGCCGCGACACGCGCGTACTGCGGGGTTGGTCGGCGCTACCGATCACGCTCGGAGAGGCGCGCGCAGCGGTACGTTCGTAGGGTGGACTTCCGAAAAGCGCTGGTCGAGGAGACCAAGGCCTTCGGGGACGTCGTGCGTGGTGCAGACCCGTCGACACCCGTGCCGACCTGCCCGGGCTGGACGCTCAACCAACTCTTCAAACACGTCGGCCGTGGCAATCGCTGGAGTGCCCAGATCATCGCGGATCGGATGCTCGCGCAGCTCGATCCCCGCGACGTGCGCAACGGGAAGCCACCAGAGGATCGCGACGCCGCGATCGGCTGGCTCAACGACGGCGTCCAGGCGCTCTTCGACGCGGTCGATCACGTCGGCCCGGAAACGCGGGTGTGGACGTTCACCGGATCCAAGCCCGCCGGGTGGTGGATTCGGCGCAGGTTGCACGAGGCCACGGTCCATCGGGCCGATGCGGTGCTGGCGGTCGGCGGTGACTTCACCATCGACCCCGAACTGGCGGCAGACGGCGTCAGCGAGTGGATCAACATCAACACCGCGCAGGCCGACCCGCATGCGCCGCCGCTGACCCGCGGGCTGGCGCTGCACCTGCATGCCACCGACGACGGGCTCGGCCCGACGGGCGAGTGGACCATCACCAACGACGAAGACGGCCTGAACTGGTCGCACGACCACACGAAGGGGGAGGCCGCGGTGCGTGGGACGGCGACCAACCTGCTGCTGGCCGTCACCCGCCGCAAGACGTCGGCCGAGGCGGGGTTGGAGGTCTTCGGCGACGCCGCGGTGTGGGACGGCTGGCTGAGCCGCACGCCGTTCTAGGGTCTATCCATGCGGGGAATCATCTTGGCCGGCGGTTCTGGCACGCGGTTGCATCCGATCACCAGGGGGGTCAGCAAGCAGCTGCTCCCGGTGTACGACAAGCCGATGATCTACTACCCGCTGTCCACGCTGATCATGGCCGGTATCCGGGACATCCTGATCATCACCACGGCCGAGGATGCTCCCGGCTTTCACCGATTGCTCGGTGACGGTTCCGATTTCGGGGTCGCGCTCACCTACGCGGTGCAGGATCGGCCCGACGGACTCGCGCAGGCCTTCGTCATCGGAGCCGACCACATCGGGACGGAGTCGGTCGCATTGGTGTTGGGCGACAACATCTTCTACGGCCCGGGGTTTGGCACCAACCTCAAGCGCTTCGAAAACGTCAGCGGGGGATCGATCTTCGCGTACTGGGTGGCCAATCCCACGGCCTACGGCGTGGTGGAGTTCGACTCCGGCGGCACCGCGATCTCGCTGGAGGAGAAGCCGGTCACTCCGAAGTCGAGTTACGCGGTGCCGGGGCTGTACTTCTACGACAACGACGTCATTGAGATAGCCAAGTCGCTGAAGCCGTCGCCGCGCGGTGAGTACGAGATCACCGAGGTCAATCAGCGTTACCTGGAGGCGGGCACGCTCTCGGTAGAGGTGATGGCCCGCGGCACCGCGTGGCTGGACACCGGCACCTTCGACTCGTTGCTCGATGCCAGCGACTACGTGCGTACCGTCGAACGGCGCCAAGGTCTGAAGATCGGTGCGCCCGAAGAGGTGGCGTGGCGCGTCGGTTTCATCGACGACGATCAGTTGGCCACCCGCGCCAAGACGCTGCTCAAGTCGGGCTATGGCGCGTATCTGCTCGAGCTGCTGGAGCGCTGAGTTCGAGGCTGACATGCCCTCTGAAACGCAGTATCACTGGCGATACTGCGTTTCAGAACGCTATGCCGACCGACCCTCGAGGCTAGTGGTGCTGGTGGGACTCTGCGGCGTCGCCAACACCGCCGCGATGCCCGTAGTCAGCGGAACTGCCAACGCCAGCGCGATGCCGCCGACGGCCGACCGGGAGATCTCGATGGCCACGCTCTCGCTGGTCAACACGTCACCCAACGACCGGTTCGCGACGCTGAAGAGCAGCAACAGCGGCAGCGCACTACCCGCATACGCCAGCACCAGGGTGTAGACGGTGCTGGCGATGTGGTCGCGGCCGACCCGCATCGCCCCGACGAAAATGGCCTTCCGGCTCGCGCCGTGCTCGGCGAGTTCGAATGCCGTCGAAGCCTGCGTCACCGTCACGTCGTTGAGCACGCCGAGTGAACCGATGATGAAGCCGGCCAGCAGCAGGCCGGTGATCGACACGCTGCCCAGGTAGGCGGCCACCTCGTTGTTCTGATCCTCGGATAGCCCGGTGAGGTGCACCAGTTCAATTGCTGCCCAAGATAATACGGCCGCCAGCAGCAACGCCGACAACGTGCCGAGCAGGGCAGCGCTGGTCCGCAGGCTCACCCCGTGCGCCAAGTAGATGACGGCGTACAGGATGGCCCCCGACGCCACCAGTGCGACGGGGATCGCGGGTGCGCCGTCGCGCAGCGCGGGCAACAGGAACAGCATCAGCACCCCGAACGCCACGACGATCCCGACCAGTGCGCGCAGTCCCCGCCAACGCGCCACGGCGACGATCACGATCGCGAACGTGGCGGCCAGCAGGCCAAGCGGCCAGCTGCGCTCGAAGTCGAAGAACGCGTACGACGTCGTCCCGTTCTGATCAACCTGCCTGCTCACCCGGATGTCGTCGCCGACCGCGAGGCTCGGCTGACCCGGCCCGCCACTGAACTCCAGAAGCGTGTTGGCGCCCTTGTTGGGGCCGGAGTCGATCTGCACCAGCGACTGCACGCACTCACCGTTGCCCGGCGACCCCTCGACGGGCGCTGAGGTCAGCACGCCGCCCGCCGACGGGCTACCGCATGGCGCGGACGCACTGGACAGCACGTGACCGGCCTCGGTGGTGACGGCCCCGCCTGCGGCGTTCTGGAATGGCAGCGGGATGTCGACGCGCTGGTGGCTGGGCCACAGCAGCGCCATTCCGGCGATGACCGCTACACCGATCGCGACGAGGAGGCCGACGACGATTTTGGCGGCCAGCGGACCCATCGGCGCGGGGCCGGAGGCAGGGGAGTGCGAATGCGAATGCGCCACTCGGACAGGGTAGAGGTGCCGGCTGAATCTCTACTGCTGGTAGCTGGCGAGGAAGTTGCCGAGCCGCTCGATGGCATTGGTCAGGTCGCGGGCCCACGGCAGCGTCACGATGCGCAGGTGATCCGGTGCGGCCCAATTGAACCCGGTGCCCTGCACCACCAGAATCTTCTCCTGCAGTAGCAGATCGAGCACGAGCTGCTCGTCGTCGTGGATGTCGTGGACCTCGGGATCGAGCCGGGGGAACGCGTAGAGCGCCCCCTCGGGCTTCACGCACGACACCCCGGGAATCTCGTTGAGCTTGTTCCACGCGACGTCGCGCTGCTCGAGCAGACGACCGCCCGGCAGCACCAGATCCTCGATGCTCTGATGCCCGCCGAGCGCCACTTGAATGGCGTACTGTGCGGGCACGTTGGGGCACAGCCGCATGTTCGACAGCAGGTTGATGCCCTCGAGGAAGCTGGCCGCGTGCTCCTTCGGCCCGGTGATGGCCAGCCAGCCCGAGCGGTAGCCCGCCACGCGGTAGGCCTTGGACAGTCCGTTGAACGTCAGGCACAGCTGATCGGGGGCGACCGAGGCCATCGCGATGTGCTCGGCATCGTCGTAGAGGATCTTGTCGTAGATCTCGTCGGCCAGGATCAGCAGTTGGTACTTGCGGGCCAACTCGGCGATCTGCTCGAGGTTCTCGCGGCTGTACACCGCGCCGGTCGGGTTGTTGGGGTTGATCACGACGAGCGCCTTGGTGCGTTCGGTGATCTTCGATTCGAGGTCCGCGATGTCCGGCATCCAGCCCTGCGTCTCGTCGCAGAGGTAGTGCACCGGAGTACCGCCCGCCAATGCCGTCGACGCCGTCCACAGTGGATAGTCCGGCGCGGGGATCAGCACCTGGTCGCCGTTGTCGAGCAGCGCCTGCAGGGTCATCGTGATGAGCTCGGATACCCCGTTGCCCAGGTAGACGTCATCGACGTCGAGATACGGGAAGCCTTCTACGAGTTCATATTTGGTGACCACCGCGCGGCGGGCGGAGACGATGCCCTTCGAGTCCGAGTACCCCTGGGCGTACGGCAGAGCCTGGATGATGTCGCGCATGATGACGTCGGGTGCCTCGAAGCCGAACGGCGCCGGGTTCCCGATGTTCAGCTTGAGGATGCGGTGCCCCTCGGCCTCCAGCCGGGCCGCGTGATCGTGTACTGGGCCACGGATTTCGTACAGCACGTCTTGCAGCTTGGTCGACTGCGCGAACGTGCGCTGGCGCGGCTGGTGGCCGGTTTGCCACGGGATCTGATGCGTACTCACGTCCTCATCGTCCCATCGTTGTCTAGTGAATTTGGCGTTGCCGCTTACCTCTTCGGCGGGCGGCGTACCCCTGGTGCGATGCCCAAGCCCTTGACCTCGACCGGCGGGGCGGCGGGCTCCTCCGGCTCTGCGGGCGAGCCGTTGGAAGCCACGGGCTCCGATTCTGGTTCCGGCGCAACGGGTTCCGCCGCGGGTGCAGTCGGCGCCGCGGCGGCCGGGGCACCCTTCTTGGGGGGACGCTTGGCCGCGAGGCCAAGACCCTTGACCTCGACCGGCGGGGCGGCGGGCTCGGCTTCCGCCGGAGCAGCGGCCGCGGGGGCTTGCTCGGCTGGAGCCGCGGCCGCGGGAGCGCCCTTCTTGGGGGGACGCTTGGCGGCCAGGCCAAGACCCTTGACGGGCTCAGCGGGTGCCGCCGGGACCTCTTCTACGGCAGGCACTGGTGCTGCGGCCGCAGCGGGGGCGCCCTTCTTGGGCGGACGCTTGGCGGCCATGCCCAGCCCCTTGGCAGGTGGCGCGGCCGCGGCCTCGGCAGCAGGTGCGGCAGCTTCGGCGGGGGCGCCCTTCTTGGGCGGGCGCTTGGCCGCCATGCCGAGCCCCTTTGCCGGGGCGGCGGTCTCGGTCTTGGCGACGGGCGTCTCGGTTGCGGCCGGTGCGGGCGCCGGCTCGGCCTCGACCGGTGCCTCCTCGACCTTCGCAGGCGCTGCGGCAGCCCGCGCGGCTGCGGCCTCGGCGGCGGTGCCCTTCGCGGGCAACGTCACGGTGGACTTGTCGAGCGAGCCAAGCAGCAGCTGCGCGACGTCGAGCACCTCGGCCTTTTCCTTCCCCATCGCCTCGGCCCGGTCGTCGACGCCGTCGGTCATCATGACGCGGCAGAACGGGCAGGCCACGGCGATCTTGGACGCCCCGGTGTCGAGCGCCTCTTCCACGCGTTCGTGGTTGACGCGCTTGCCGATGTGCTCTTCCATCCACATCCGCGCACCGCCCGCGCCGCAGCACAGGCCGCGGTCGGCGTGACGCGGCATCTCGGTGAGCGTCGCCCCCGATGCGCCGATCAACTCGCGCGGCGCCGCGTACTCCTTGTTGTGCCGACCCAGGTAGCACGGGTCGTGGTACGTCACGTCCTGACCGACCGGACTCACCGCGACCAGCTTCTTGTCGCGGACCAACCGGTTCAGCAGCTGGGTGTGGTGCAGCACCGTGTAATTGGTGCCCAGCTGGGTGTACTCGCGGCCCAGCGTGTTGAAGCAGTGCGGGCAGGTGACGACGATCTTGCGGTCGACGCTCTCGACGCCGGAGAACACGTCGTCGATGGTGGCCTTGTTCTGCTCGGCGAGCTGCTGGAACAGGAACTCGTTGCCCGCGCGGCGCGCCGAGTCGCCGGTGCAGGTCTCGCCGGTGCCGAGCACCAGGAACTTCACGTCGGCGGCGGCCAGCAATTCGGCGACGGCTTTGGTGGTCTTCTTCGCGCGGTCCTCGAATGCGCCTGCGCAACCGACCCAGAACAGGTACTCGAAGCCCTCGAAGCTGTCGACGTCCTGGCCGTAGACGGGCACGTCGAAGTCGACCTCGTCGATCCAGGTGGTGCGCTCCTTGGCGCTCTGGCCCCAGGGATTGCCCTTCTGCTCCAGATTCTTGAACAGCACGCCGAGCTCGCCGGGGAACTCAGAGGCCACCATGACCTGGTAGCGCCGCATGTCGACGATGTGGTCGATGTGCTCGATGTCGACGGGGCACTGCTCGACGCACGCGCCGCACGTGGTGCAGGACCACAGCACGTCCGGGTCGATGACGCCGCCCTCTTCGAGCGTGCCGACGAGCGGGCGCAGCGCCTGGTCCGGACCGGAGCCGAGGATGCGTTCGAAGCCGGATTCCGGTACGGCGTGACTCTCGTCGTGCTTGGACTCGATGAACCCGCCGTCGGTGGAGACCAGATCCTTGGCGGAGTCCGCGTCGGCGGGCATGTCCGTTTCACCAAGGATGTAGGGCGCCTTGGCGAACAGGTGGTCGCGCAGGTTCATGATGACGAGCTTGGGAGACAACGGCTTTCCGGTGTTCCAGGCCGGACACTGCGACTGGCAGCGCCCGCACTCGGTACAGGTGGTGAAGTCGAGGTAACCCTTCCAGGTGAAGTCCTCGATCTTGCCGCGGCCGAACACCGCGTCTTCGTCGGGATCCTCGAAGTCGATGTACTTGCCGTGCGACTCCATCGGCAGCAGCGGACCAAGCCCGTTGGGCAACCGCTTGAACGTGACGTTGACCGGGGCGAGGCCGATGTGAAGGTGCTTGGAGTGCAACACGATCAGCAGGAAGACGAGCGCAACGCCGAGGTGCGCCAGCAGTGCGACGCGCTCGATGATCTCGTTGGGCGTATCGCCGAGCGGGCTGAGTAACGCCCCCATGCCGTGCGAGAAGAACGCACCCCAGCCGTAGGGCAGGTTGTGGGTGGCCGCGGAGGCCCCGCGGAACAGCGCGTACGTCCAGACGACGTTGAAGATCATGACGAGGATCAGCCAGGCGCCCCCGGTGTGCGAGCCGTAGAACCGGGAGTCGCGTCCGTACTCCTTGGGCTCGGAGCGCAGTCGGATGATCGCGAAGGTGATGATGCCGAGCAGCACGGCGAGGGCGAAGAAGTCCTGCAGGAACCCGAGCGGGCCCCAGTGCCCGATGAACGGGATCGCAAACTTCGGGTAGAAGAGCACGCCGAAGGCTTCGAGGTACACGCTGGCGAGGACGAAGAAGCCCCACATGGTGAAGAAGTGGGCGATGCCGGGGATCGACCAGCGCAGCAGTCGAGTTTGCCCGAAGACCTCGGTGAACTGCGTGGTGATGCGCGTCTTGAGGTTGTCCTTGCGGGCGCCCTCGTCGATGGTCTTCTGCCCGGACCGGATCAGGTTCGTCAGGAAGAGCACCCGCTTGGCGGCGAAGCCCAGGACAACGAGTGTCCCGATGACTCCGATGATCATCGTGACCAATACCAACGGGTCGTCCACCGCGTGCCTCCCGAATCCCTGGTTACTCGAGAGTAACTTAAGAGGGTTACTCGTCGGTAACTTACGCTAGATGCCTGCTCATAGTTGCATCTAGGAATAGAAGGTCGCTACGAAGGTTGACCTAACTCGGCGACCGTCCGAGGTGTGTCACGGTGCCCCCGGCGAGTTGGATGGTGGCACTTCCTGCGATGACGCTGTACTGGCGTTCAGGTCCGGCGCGAGCGGGCGCGGCCATTGCTGTGGTGGTTGTCACTGCAGCGCGGTCGTGTCACGCCAGTATCGCCCGCAACATCGACAGCATTTCCGACCGTGACTCCGCGCCCAACCTGCGGCGAATCCGGGCGACGTGGTGCTCGACGGTCTTGGCCGAGATCAGCAGCTGACTACCGATGTCGCGGTACTGCTTGCCCTGAAGCAGAAGCTCGGCCACCTCGCGCTCTCGATCCGACAGGCGCGAGAACGGCGGCGCAACTGTGCCGGCGTGCGCAACGGTGGAGGTCGAGTCGGCCACGTCCAAGGGCCCGTCGTCGCCGGCCACATTCAGCTTCAGATCGCGGGCCACCTGCAGCATGGCCCCGGAGATACGTCCGTCTGGCGTCTGCAACGCGGCCTGGCTGGCCAACCGGGTCGCGTCCCAGGTGAGCCCGTACTGCGCGAGCCCTCGCGCGGCGGCCGTCACCTCGTCGACGTCGACGTGGTTGGCCAGTACCCGCAGCCAGGTACGTCCGGCCCCCGCGAGCGCCTTGGCGAAGGGGCTGCGGGCAGCCGCTGCGGTGAGCGCCTGACCGTGTGGCGCAACGGCCCCGGGATCGTTGGCCAAGATCCCGGCGTGCACGCCCGCCCAGTGAAGAGGTACCGACCACAGCAGCGGATTGCCCAGGGACTCCAACAGGTCGAAGGCATCGGCGAGCGGATGTCGCAGCCGATCCAGTTGGTGCACCCGGGCCGCGGCAACCCAGAGCTCGGCGAGCGGGAACAGTGAGAAGAGGTCGACGGAGTGCTCGGACAGCACTTCCATGGCCGTATACCAATGCTTCTGTACCGCTCCGCTGTCGCCGCTGCGCCGAGCGATCGCCGTCTGCAGTGCCGCCGCCCACAAGGCGTCCCGGCGGTGGAGGTCCGCGCCGAGGGTCGTCGCGACGTCCGCAGCGGCCGCGGGAAGCTGACCGTCCTGCATGCGCACCCAGCCCTGCAGCAGGCGGTGCCGATGGGCGACGAAGCCTTCATCTGCGGCGCCACTCGCCCGCACGGCCCGCCCGATGACGCTGCGCGCGCGCACCGGATCGCCCCCGTGCAAGGCGACGAGGGTGACCAGCGCAGCCGCCGAGTCGGGCGCGACACCGAGCGCCCGCTGATCGGTAGTGATCGACTGCGACAGTCGGGCCATGGCAACCGAGTACGGCTCCTCGAGCGTGCCCAAGAGTCCTTCGGCGAGGCTGCGCGCAGCACGCGCGGTCGACGTGGGTGGTCCGGTGGCGTCGAGTTCGAGGGCCGCTCTGGCCGCCGCGGGATCGCCCGTCGCGACGGACACGGTCACGCTTGCGGAGGCCACATGAGCATCGGGCTGCGGTCCCAGCCAGCCGAACAGGTCGGCGGCTTGCGTGGCGCGGCCGTCGTGCATGGCGATGCTGGCCGCGATACGCACCGCGGTCGCGCGCTCGGCCGGATCTTCGGAACTGAGCAGTTCGTCGGCCAGGTGGCCGGCCGTCGCACAGTCGCCTGTCATCGCGATGGCATCGGCCAACCGGGCCGTGAGTGCGGTCGCGCCTGCAGAAGCCGCGGCCCGGTATAGCCGCGCGGCCCGGCCGGGGTCGCCGCCGCCCTGCTCCGCGCGGTTGGCGAGCTCGTCGGCAAGTGCACTGTCGCGCATACCGTGCTCAGCCAACCGCAACGCGAGATCCGTTGACAATGTGGACATTTCGAGCTGCGAACGCAGTAGTGAAAGTTCGACGTCATGATGTCGGGCGTTGCCTACGAGCTGCGCGAGGCTGCGGTGCAGCGACCGGAGAAACGCCGCATTGTGCGAAGGGGAAAGCAGTCCGCTGGCGCGCGCACGGTCGACCAGCTCGGCGGCCGCCGCACTGTCGAGGCGCAGCGCCGCCGCCACGTCGTCCGGCCCGAGTTCGGGGCTGAGCGAACACAGCAACAGGGTGTCCAGCACGGGTTCGTCGACGCGCACCAGCCGCTCGATGAGCGCGACCCGCGCCGCCTGAGCCGCGGCGGCCTCCGGCGCTTCCCCGTCCGCGGAGTGAGCCGCCTCGATGGCTGGGTAGAGCAGGAACGGCAGCCCGGCCGTCGCCGCCATCAACGCGCGCCCCAGTTCGGCCGGCGGCATCGTGCCCATGGCCTCCGCCGTCACACGAATCAGGTCGCGGCCGGGCAACGGGCCGAGCACGACCGCAGGACTCTCCCTCGCCATGACCGTGGTCAGTTCGGTCAACGCGCCGTGATGGGCCAACGGCTGGCTCGCGATCACGACTGTGGTGGCCGGATCGCCGACCAACCCGGTCAACCGCTGCAAGTCGGCGTCGGCGAGCAGGTGGGCGTCGTCGATCACGAAGGCCGAGCCAGGCTCTTGGTCGGAGCGCGGCGGTCGGCTGAGGAAGGCGACGCCCGCGTCGCGCAGCGCGGAGCGGACGACCGCAAGCAGCTCGGTCTTGCCGGTGCCGATGCCGCCCGACACCAACACCTTGGCGGGTTGCGTCGGTGCCGCCGTCAATGCCGCGATGGCACCGCCCTCGGTCACGGCTGGTCAGGTACCTCTACGGGCGGGGTGACGCCCGTGATGATCGGCTTGGTCGGAACGTCCGGCGTGATGGGTGTGATCGGCGTGATGGGCGGCGCGGTCGTCGTGGTTGTGGTGGTGGTCGGCGGCGTGGTCGTGGTGGTGGTGGTCGTCGTCGTCGTGGTGGTCGTGGTTGTCGTCGTCGTGGTGGTGGTGGGCGAAGTTGTGGTGGTCGTGGGGGACGTCGTCGGCGACGTGGTCTCAGTGGTGGTCGTGGCAGGCGGTACCACCGACGTCGACGTCTCGCCGTTGGAATTGGTGACGGTCACGGTCTGCGCCTCGCTGCCCGCGGTCGTCACGGGCACCGGCGTGCCGTTGCTGTAGCTCGTTCCCGTCACCGTGATCGGTCCGGAGGGTTCCGACGAGCTGGTCAGGGTGACGGCCAGGCCTCCGGCCGCCAGCAGTGCGGCGGCCGCCGCGGCGCCGAAGAGGATCGGCGGCCGTTTGTACCAGGCCAGCGGCTCCGAGTCGGGAAGGTCGTCCTCCTCCTCGTGCGCATATACGAGGGGCGGTCGTGCGTCGGTGGGCCCGGTGTACTCGGACTGATACTCGGCGCCCGAATAGGGCGTCAGGTCACCCTGATCGTCGTCCTGCGACCACGCCAACGCGCGGCCCGTCGACGCGGTGGAGGCATCTGGCACCGGGGCCTGCTGAGTCGCAGCGGGCTCGCCCGCCCAACCCATCGTCGGCGCCAACCCCGTTTCCCCCGCTGCGGGCGCCAGCCCCGTCGCGGCCAGCCCGGGGTCTGCGACCGGCGCCAGGCCCGTCGGTGTGTCCGGGGCGAGTCCGAGCGTGGCCACCAGGCCCGCGCCTGCGGCGTTGACGAACTGCGGCGCAGGCGTCGTCACGACCGGCGCGCGCAGCCGCTCCGACAACCGTTGGGTGACAAGCGGTATCGCGGCGCCGCCGCCGACCGTGGCCACCGCGGAGATGCTCGACAGCGGAATTCGGTAGCGCTGCAACGTATCTTCGACCGCATTGAGCAACCCGCCCAGCGACTCGTCGATGAGGCGTTCAAGTTCGGGGCGCGTCACCCTGACGTCCGATGTGTAGCCAGGAAGGCGTGCAGACAGCACCGTCACCGTCTCGGCGGACAGCCGCTCTTTGGCCGCCCGGCATTCGCCGCGCAGCTGCGTCAGCGACCCGACGGCCGCGGTGCTGCCGGGGTCGGCGCCAGACGCGTCGGCGATCCCGGCGACCACGTGGTTGAGCAGTGCGCCGTCGACGTGGTCGCCCGAAAAGTCTTGGTAGCGCACGGTATCGCCGAGGATGGCCAGCCCCGCGCTCGCGTCGGCAAGCGTGATGCTGGTTCCGCTGCCACCGAAATCGCACAGCACCACGATCCCGTTGGGGGGCAGTCCGGGGCCCGCCCGCAGCGCAGCCAGCGCGGCGCCCGAGTCCGGGATGATCGATGCGGGCACACCGTTGGCGGTCAGGCTGGGCTTGGCGCCAAGGGCCGCGCGCAGTGCACCGACGACCGCTGGACTCCAGTGCGCGGGTACCGCGATCGTGACGGGCGCGCCGCCACCGACCGCGTGGGCCATCGCCTCAAGCGCTTCGACGAGGACGAGCTCGGCGCGATGGGAGGACCCGTCGGCCGCGACCAAGGCGACCGGGTCGCCGACTCGCTCGACGAACGACGTCAACACCAGGCCCGGTTGGTTCAGCTCCGGGTTCTCGGCGGGTGACCCAACCTCGGGTGCGCGGTTCGAAAACAGTGTCACGATCGACTGTCGGCTGACCGGGGGCCTACCGTCGCGGATGGCGACCAGATTGGTCGTTCCGATCGATAAACCGAGCGCGTCGCTCATGTGATACCCCTGTGTCGGAACCGGGCCGCTTCCAAAGACGATGGCGCAGCTAGAGCAGTCCTCACCTTAACCGCCAGGACGCCGCCTGCAATGGGGATCCCCCTAGTGTCGGCGAACCCCTAATCCCCGGTCCCCTAACCGGACGTCGAAAGCCCTGGGTTTCGCACCGATCACGGAAGCCGAGTTGGTCGATAACATTTTCGCTAGAGCCAACTCAACCGATGACAATGAAGAAAGGGGGGTGTGTAATGGCCAACTCGCTGCTCGACTTCGTGATGTCGTTGGTGCGCGATCCCGACGCCGCGGCGCACTATGCCGCCGACCCGGCACAAGCCATCGCCGACGCCAACCTGACCGACGTGACCAGTGCCGACGTCAATCACCTGATCCCGGTGGTCGCGGAATCGCTGTCCTCGGCCGTGCCATCGACGGGTGGCGACGCATTCTCCGGCGACGCCGACCACAACGTGTGGACAAGCGGCGCGGCCACGGCGGCGTTCGACGCGTTCGATGACCACCTGCCCCAACAGGTGGTGGACGACCAGGGCGGGGTGATAAACGACCTGGGCACGGCGGGTCACGCAGTGCTCGACACGGCCGCGCCTGCGCTGGACGTGCCGACGATCACCGGCGTGGACGACCCGGGCCTGCAGCTGCACGAACCGCTCGTCGATGACGTCCCCATTGTCGACACGGCAGCGGATTCGGATTGGCTGCACCACGCTATCGACGATCATCACGTGACCCCCGACGACCCCGGATTCGACGACCTCATCTAGGTCGCGATGGGGCTCCCCACCCACGAACAGAACGACGGCGCGGCCCACTCGGGCCGCGCCGTCGTCGTATCTGCGCATGTCACAGGGGCTTTGCGGGAACCCCCAAGGTTAATCCCCTAATCCCCTAATCGCAGGCCCCGCGGTGGCCCACCATGCCCTTCCGAATCAAGGGGATCCGGCCCCGTTCCCCGCCGGTCCTACGCTCAATAACGTGGTCTTCAGTTCGCCGGAGCATCCGGTGACAGACCTAGACAGACCTCTGAAAGGAACTGCAATGACCACTCTGATCGACTTCATCATGGATCTGTTCCGCAGCCCCGAGACGGCCGCCAGGTTCGTAACCGACCCGGAGCTCACGATGCGCGACGCAGGCGTTCCCGCCAACGTCACGGCAGCCCAGCTTCAGGCCGTTGCGGCCACCGCCGTTCCGGCCGGCGTCGCACTCGGCGGCGGCAACGGGTTCTCCGGCCTGCAGAGCGCGGTCGCTGACTACCACAGCATCGCTTCGCCGTTCTCGCCGCAGACGTCTTTCGCACCGGAGACGAACACCGACTTCGCGAGCCACAACGCCACTCAGGTCGCCAGCAACAACGACTTCATGAGCCCGGATCAGTCGGCAGGCGCGAACGCCCAGAACGGCGCGTTCAACCTCGGCTTCGGTGACATCACGCTCGGCGACAAGACCAACAACACCGCCACCAACGGCGGCGTCGTGAACACCGGCTCCTCGGGCGACATCCACACCCAAACCACCCAGGGCGACGGCAACGTCGTCGGCCACGGCAACAACGCCAACACCGGCGTCATCGAAAGTGGCAGCCATTCGCCGATCATCGTCGGCGAGGGCAACGAGACCACGGTCAAGGACACGTCGCAGCACTCCGGCGGCGACATCATCGACGGCAACCAGGGCACCGTGATCAAGGACAACGACATGTCCGGTGGCCATGGCGGCAGCGCGAGCTCCAGCGGCGGTGGCGGGCTGCTCGGCATCGGCAACGGCGGCAACGAGGCCAACGCCGGTGGTGGCGGGGGCGGTGGCTCGATCATCGTCAACGACCAGGGCAACCACTCGAACACCAGCACCGCCACCACCACGGTGGGCGGCAACCAGACGACGGCCGGCCACGACCTGGGCAGCGGCAACTCGTCGAGTGTGGACTCGCACGCGGTGAGTTCGGTGCACACGAACAACTCGTTCGAGCAGGACAACTCGAGCCACGTCGACGCTTCGAGCCACACCGACCACTCGATCCACAGCGACAACACGTTCTCCCAGGAGAACTCGCTGCACCAGACGACCGAAACGCACGTCGACCCCGACACGCACATCGGCTTCTGACCGAGCAGGTTGACCCCGACTGGCGGGGAGCTCCACTCATCTGGAGCTCCTCGCCAGTTCGGCCGTTTACCGTGACATTGACACCACCCGAGGAGAGCCGTGACGCAACCACCCAGTGACCCCCGCAAGGTCAAGGTGATCGTCGAGCTCATCGACCACACCAGCAACATCGCCGGGCTCCACGACCGAGGTGACCTCGTCGAGCGCCTGGCGGTGGCCAAGGACCGCATCAACGATCCGCAGATCCGCGTCGTCATCGCGGGCCAGCTCAAGCAGGGCAAGAGCCAGCTGCTCAACTCATTGCTGAACATGCCGGTTGCGCGCGTCGGCGACGACGAGAGCACCGTGCTGGCCACCTTCGTCTCCCACGGCGATCCCGCGTCCGCACGGCTGGTGGTGGCGGGGCCGCCCGGACCCGAAGACCAACTCCCCGAGCGCGTCGAGATACCGATGGCCGAGCTCAAGAACGACTTGCGGCGGGCTCCGCAGGCCGGCGGCCGGGAAGTGCTGCGGGTCGAAGTCAACGTGCCAAGCCCGATCCTGAACGGTGGGCTCGCATTTATCGACACACCCGGCGTCGGTGGGCTCGGCCAACCCCATCTGTCCGCGACACTGGGCCTGCTGCCAGAGGCCGACGCCATGCTGATGGTGAGTGACACCAGCCAGGAGTTCACCGAGCCAGAACTGACCTACATCCGTCAGGCGCTCGAAATCTGCCCGGTGGCAACGATCGTCGCCACCAAGACCGATCTCTACCCGCACTGGCGCGAAATCATCGCGGCCAACGTGGCCCATCTGCAACGTGCAGGGCTCAATGTCCTGATCACCCCGGTGTCCTCCATGCTGCGAAGCCACGCGATCGCTACGAACGACAAGGAACTCAACGAGGAGTCGAACTTTCCGGCGATCGTGAAGTTCCTCGGCGACCGGGTGCTGACGCGGGAGAACGACCGCATTCGCGATGACGTCGTCGCTGAAATACGTTCTGCTGCGGAACATCTCAAGCTGTCTGCAGAATCTGAGTTGTCCGCGCTGAACGACCCTGACAAGCGCGAACGGCTGACGTCGGAGCTGGAACGTCGAAAGCAGGAGGCCCAGGATGCCCTCCAGCAGACCGCGCTGTGGCAACAGGTGCTCAACGACGGCATCGCCGACCTGACCGCCGACGTCGATCACGATCTGCGAAATCGCTTCCGGCACATCTCTCAACACACCGAGAAGATCATCGACGGCTGCGATCCCACACAACACTGGGCCGAGATCGGCGCCGAACTTGAGAACACGGTGGCTACCGCCGTCGGCGACAACTTCGTGTGGGCCTATCAACGCGCAGAGGCGCTGGCCGCCGAAGTCGGCCGTACCTTCACCGAAGCCGGTCTCGACGCCGTCCAGATGCCCGACGTCAGCGCCCGTGACATGGGGGCCGGATTCGGGGAGCTCAAGTCGCTGGCGAAGTTGGAGGCCAAGCCGATCGGCAAGGGGCACAAGGCGATCACCGGCATGCGCGGTTCATACGGCGGCGTGCTGATGTTCGGCATGCTCACCTCATTCGCCGGCCTCGGGATGTTCAACCCGCTGTCCCTCGGCGCGGGTCTGGTGCTGGGGCGCAAGGCCTACAAGGAGGACATGGAGAACCGGATGACCCGGGTGCGCAACGAGGCCAAGATGAACACGCGCCGGTTCGTCGACGACGTGTCGTTCGTGGTGAACAAGGAGTCCCGGGACCGGCTGCGAAACATCCAGCGTCAGCTGCGCGACCACTACCGCGGCGTCGCCAACCAGACGACGCGGTCGTTGAACGAATCCCTGCAGGCCACCCTGATGGCCGCCCAGATGGAGGACAACGAGCGCAACACCCGAGTCCAGGAGCTCTCCCGCCAGCTCAACATTCTCAACCAGGTGGTGGACAACGCCATCAAGCTGGTGCCCGCCTCGGCCGTCGGCGCCCCGGGCTAGGTTCGGCCGGGCAGCAAACCCCAAGTCGCGGTGCCTAAGCTTGGGAGCCGGTGAACGCCGAGTGGAAGGACTGCGGGTAGCGATGAGCACGAGCGATCACGTGCGCGCAATCCTTGGCGGCACCATCGCGGCCTACCGGGCCGATCCCGCGTATGCGCAGCGCCCCGACGTGCACAACGAACTGGAGCGCATCGAGCAGCGGCTGAACCAGCCGATCCGCATCGCGCTCGCTGGCACCTTGAAGGCGGGCAAGTCCACGTTGGTGAATGCGCTTGTCGGCGAAGACATTGCGCCCACCGACGCCACCGAGGCCACCAGGATCGTGACCTGGTTCCGCAACGGGCCGACGCCCAAGGTGACCGCCAACCACCGTGGCGGGCGACGCTCCAACGTGCCGATGACGCGTGACCCCCACGACCGGGCGCTGAGTTTCGACTTCGCCACGCTGGACCCGGTGGACGTGGTCGACCTCGACGTCGAATGGCCTGCGGCCGAGCTCATCAACACGACGATCATCGACACTCCGGGTACGTCGTCGCTGTCCCGCGACGTATCCGAGCGCACGTTGCGCCTGCTGGTGCCCGAAGACGGGGTGCCGCGCGTCGACGCCGTTGTGTTCCTGCTCCGGACTCTCAACGCGGCGGATATCGCATTGCTCAAGCAGATCGGCGAACTCGTCGGCGGGTCGGCTGGTGCGCTTGGCGTCATCGGCGTCGCGTCGCGGGCAGACGAGATCGGGGCCGGGCGCATCGACGCGATGATGTCGGCCAAGGACGTCGCGAGCCGCTTCACGACCGAGATGTACAAGACGGGTATCTGTCAGGCCGTCGTCCCGGTATCCGGGCTCTTGGCGCTGACGGCCAGAACCCTGCGGCAGAGCGAGTTCGTCGCATTGGAGAAGCTTGCGGGCGTCGACGTCGCCGAACTGACCAAGGCGATGCTGTCCGTCGACAGGTTCGTGCGGGAGGACAGCGCGCTGCCGGTCGACGCCGCCACCAGGGCCGCGCTGCTCGAACGCTTCGGGATGTTCGGGATCCGGATCTCGATTGCGGTGCTGCGGGCCGGGATCAGCGATTCGGTAGCGCTGGCCGACGAGCTACTGGACCGCAGTGGGCTGATCGCCCTGCGGGACGTCATCGATCAACAGTTCGCGCAGCGTTCCGATCTGCTCAAGGCGCATACCGCGTTGCTGTCGTTGCGACGCTTCGTCGAGCTCAACCCCATCTTCGCGACGCCGCACATCGTCGCCGACATCGATCCGCTGCTGGCGGACACCCACGCCTTCGAGGAACTGCGCCTGCTCAGTCAATTGCGTTCGCGCCAAACCACGTTGAACGACGACGAGATGACCTCCCTGCGCAGGCTCATCGGCGGGTCCGGTACCGACGCCGCCAGCAGGCTCGGGCTGCAACCCGACGAACCCCACGACGGCCCGCGCGCGGCGTTCGCGGCGGCGCAGCGATGGCGGCGACGGGCCGACCATCCACTGAACGACCCCTTCACCACGCGGGCCTGCCGAGCCGCCGTGCGTAGCGCGGAAGGCCTGGTCGCCGAGTACGCAGCCTTAGGCCGCTAGCGCTGCTAACGAATCGGGTTCGCGCGGCGACATAGAGAACATGCGTGACTGTCTCGGGTTGTCAGTGGGTGCGACTCATCTCGTCGCCGCCCGCGCCGACGGTAGCGCGACCGTGCGTCCCGCTGCCGTGGCATGGCGCGGTGACGTGCTCAAGGGCTTCGTCGAGCGCATCGGGGACCCGGTTCCGATCGTGGCATCCGACGGTTCCGCGCATTCCGCGCAGCGCCTGCTGAGCCATGCCCTGTCCGACCTCGTCAATGCCGCGGGCGGACCGCGGGAAGGCATGTCGATCGCCATACCCGCGCACTGGCCCGAGCACGTCGTCGCCCGGTTCCGCGCCGTGGCGCCCGACGTCCCGGTGGTCACCGACGCCACCGCGGCCTTGACCGCGCTGCGGGCCAACCCCGGACTGCCCGCACGCGGCGTCGTGATGCTGTGCGACTTCGGCGCCTCCGGCACCAACATCACGCTCGTCGACGCAGGAAGAGCGTTCCAGCCCATCGGGCCGACGACGCGGTACGACGACTTCTCCGGTGAGCTCATCGACAGGTACGTGCTCACTCATCTGCTGGACGACGCCGACGTCGACCCGGCGCGCACGTCGGCCATCGCTTCGCTGACCGGCTTCCGCGAACACTGCCGCACGGCCAAGGAACGGCTGTCGCACCAGACCGCCACGGGGCTGCCCGGCCTGGTGCCCGGCTCGACCGTGCGGCTCACCCGTACCGAGCTCGAGGCGCTTCTGCAAGGGCCGCTCGACGGCCTGCTCGACGCGATAGACGACACGTTGCGCCGGGCCGGCGTGCTGCCGTCCAACCTGGCAGCCGTCGCGACGGTCGGCGGCGGTGCGCGCATTCCGATTGTTACGCAATGGCTTTCGCAAGCACTACGGATGCCAGTGACCACCACGCCGGACGCGCAAACGGTGGCGGCCATCGGGGCGGCGCTCTTGGCAAGTCGGGAACCCGAGTCGGCGACGCGCGTCGTCGCAGCCCCGCAGACCGGGACACTGCTCGCCGCCGCGGTGCCTGCGCTCGCATGGTCCCAGGAGTCCGTCGTCGACGATCCGGTGCTGGAACTCGATTGGCAGGACGAGCAGTGGGCCAGGCCCGAGGTCGAGTACGAACCCCATCAGGACGACGAAGCGGCGCCTACGCTGCCGTGGTACCAAGCGTCCCGCGCTGCTGTTCGCCGGAGCCGCGTGTGCCGTGGTGCTCGCCTCGGTGGGCCTTGTCGTCAGCACCAACACCGATACGGCGAATGCCTCTGCGTCCGCGCCGCTGGCCGCTGCGCCGCCCGCGATGTCCCAGGCTCAGCTGCCGAGTGCGGTCGCGGCGGGCCCGTCGACGGTCGTCACCCAGACGGTCGTCGAGAACGGCGCGCCGAATGTCGTCACCTACACGCGGGCGGCACCGGCTTGGCAGGAGCCCGCGCCGAACGTTCCCGCGCCTGCCCCGCAGGTTCCGCTGCCCGCTCCCGAGGTGCCGCCGCCTGCTCCCGAGGTGCCGCCGCCTGCTCCCGAGACGACGACACCGACTACTACGTCGACGACTCCCACCACTACGTCGACGACGCCCACTACTACGTCGACCAGTACACCCACCTCGACTTCGACTTCGACGCCGACATCAACCTCGACTCCCACGTCGGCAAGTACGACGACGCCGACCACTTCGTCGGAAGCGCCCGCCGAAGGCGCTAATTCGGCCGGGGGATCGTCCGCGTCTCGTTGAACCGGGGCCGCCGGCTGTAGCCGGACTCGTCGCTGCTGCTGCTGGGAGTGCTCCGGCGCGTGGTCGGCAAGTTCGTGTTCGGCGAGGTGTCGGTGGTGGTGGTGGTGGTCGTCGTCGTAGTCGTCGACGACGTATCCCCGGGGTTCAGCTCCGTGGTGACGGGCGGAACGGTGCTCGTGATGGTCTCGCTCGTGGTGGTCGCCGACGTTCGGCTGAATGAGCTCGAACTACCCGGGTCCACGTAGTACGAGGGCGCCTGATCGGGCTCGTTGAACTGGCGGGCGACGGTCGAGATCAGGAAGTAGAGGATGGCGAGCGCAAGGAGCGCCGCAACGCTGGCACCGACCACCGTCGGCGTGTGCTCGTGCCAGGGCGGCTCGGACGAGGTGTCACGCTCGTCGTCGTCACGCACCCTGGTCACGGGCCCGATAGTAACCGTGACGCAAGATCACCCTGCGGGTCACCGCAGTGCAGGGATCACCTCGCTGGCGAAGAACGCGAGGTGGTCGAGGTCGTGCATGTCGAGCAGTTGTAGATACACCCGCTGCACTCCAGCCTCGACGAACGGGCCGAGGTGGTCGACGATTTCCGCGGCGGTGCCCGCGAGCGGTGAGTTGCCGCGAAGCTCGTCGGTTTCCCGGCCGATCGCTTCGGCCCGCCGCGCGACGTCGGCGTCGTCGCGCCCAGCGCACACCACGAAGGCCGCTGAGTACGTCAGCGAATCGGCGGCGCGGCCCGCGTCGGCCACCGCGGCGCCGACGCGCTCGTACTGGGTCTTCAAGACGTCCAGGGGTGCGAAGGGGATGTTGAACTCGGTCGCGAACTTGGCGGTGAGCGCCGGAGTGCGCTTCGGGCCGCCCCCGCCGATGACGATGGGAGGATGCGGCGCCTGCACCGGCTTGGGCAGTGCGGGCGAGTCGACCACGGTGTAGTGCTCGCCCTGGTAGTCGAACGTCTCGCCTGTCGGCGTGGTCCACAGGCCGGTGAGGATGTCGAGTTGTTCACTCAGCCGGTCGAACCGCTCGCCCAACGGGGGAAACGGAATGGCGTAGGCCTTGTGCTCGGCTTCGAACCAGCCGGCGCCGAGGCCCAATTCGACGCGGCCGCCGCTCATCTCGTCGACCTGGGCGACCGAGATCGCCAACGGCCCAGGGAAGCGGAACGTCGCCGAGGTCACCATGGTGCCCAGCCGGATGGTCGACGTCTCGCGGGCGATGCCGCCGAGGGTCACCCAGGAGTCCGTCGGCCCTGGCAGCCCGTCGCCACTCATTGCGACGTAGTGGTCGGACCGGAAGAACGCGGAATACCCCAGTTCCTCGGCGGCCCGTGCGACGGCGAGTTGGTCGCCGTAGGTAGCGCCCTGCTGAGGTTCGACGAATACGCGGAAGTCCATGCCCGCCACCCTAAACCCCGGGTCCGCCAGCCTAAAGCCCGCTTCTGCCAGCCTTCACCGCGGCGATGGCGGCGTCGTCGCCAGTGAACTCCACCCGTGCCTCGTCCCGACCGGAGCTGAACATCAACAATTCGAGCGGTTCCCCGGTAACCACGACGGATTCGCCGCGTCCGGCGGTCGCCAGCGTCTTGCCGTCCGGCGTACGCAGTGAGACTTTGGCCGGAGCCTTGGCGAGCGCCATGCGCGCCATCAACGACACCTGACGGGTCAGCGCCGTCACCGCGTCCTGATCGAGTTCCCGCGGCGCCCAGTCGCTCGCGGCGCGTCGGACGTCCTCATGGTGGATGTACATCTCCGCGACGTTCACGACCGGGTCGAGCAGCTTGAACGGCGACAGCAGGGGCGGACCTGATGCGATCTTGTCGAGCAACACATTCCAGTCATCCGCGGCGGCGACCTGCTCCTGAACCCGTGCGGTGTAACCCGCGAATGCGGGGATCAGAATGCCCGGCGCCGCGTCGATGCGGCGCTCGCGGATCACCAGGTGCGCGGCCAGATCACGGGTGGACCATTCGCCGCACAACGTGGGGTGGTCGGGGCCGACGCCTCGCATGGTCGTGACGAGCGCGGCGCGTTCCTGTTGGGCGATAGTCATTTCAGAAGGGCTCGACTTTCTCGATGCTGACGGACATTCCGTGACCCGTTTTGTCATTGGTGAACCGGGTGCTCGCCTCGGTGGCGATGATGGTCCACCCCTGCGCGGAGTACGTCTGGTAGCCCAGAGCCACCACGGGTGGATCGCCGAGATTGCCGACCAGCCAACGAGTTTTGCCGTCCGCGGTGGTTTCGACGCCATTGGCCTGCTCGCCGCCGACCTTTGGGGCGTTCGTGAAGGCCGCTTCGCAACCCACCGCGGTGACGTCGATTTGGCAGCGGGTCTGGCCGGACTTCGTCTCGATGAACGAGTAGCCATTTTCAGAGGGCAGCACCTGGGCGCCCGGTGGGGTACCGGTCTGCGACGGAGCCGGTGTGGCGGTGGGTGGCGGCGACGACGGCGGTGGTGTCCGAGAGGGCCGCGGTGTCGAAAAGCTGGGCTCGGTCGGGGATCCGGCCTGGGTGGTCGGCGTACCTGGCACGGTGGATTGGCAGCCCGCGAGCAGTGCGCCCACGGCGAGCGCGCATGCGCCGACCTGCAGTGGCTTCATCGGGACCAAGCCTACGCAGCCATCATCGTCGGGTTCAGAATCGCCATGCGCACCATGGTGCGCCACGTCTCTCAACGGCGGTGGAGATCGGCGCTTCGTATTGCTGTCGGGTTGGTGACGTCTGCGCGGGCCTGGTCGATCTGTTCGTAGGCGAAGTTCACCATCTCCGCAGTTGTCATTGCTTCGCCGGCGCCACGAAGTGCTTCGTAGCGCTGCTCGCCGAGCACCTCCCGCAGGTGGACTACCGCCGCTTGGATTTCGGGGACGCTGGTTTCGGCCATGGGGCCAGCCGCGCAGCCTGCGAGCGCGGCCGCCGGCTCGTAGCGCCGAAGCCCGTCGAAGAACGCGGCGAGTGCAGCGAGGGTAGTCCGAACCGTGGGGACCGCGCCCGCATCGTGGAAGAGCCGAACGGCCATGGGGGCGAGCGCGAGCGCGGTCCCCGGGTCGCCGTATCTGGCCTCCGCGCGAAACACACTGTGCGTCAATTGTGATTCGGTGAAGCGGTTGCCGCTGTCCTGTGCGATGGCCAGACCCCGCCGGAGAATTTCTAGTGCACGGAGCGGCTCGGAATCGCCGAAGGCGTACCCGCAGGCGAGTATGGCGAAGGTGACGGCGTAGGGATTGTTGCTCGCTTCGGCGGCCTCGACCATTCCAGCCGCCGCAGCCCTCGCCTCCGCGGAGGAACCGGCGATCGCGAGCGCGAGGACGAGGCTCGCTCTGGCGAGCGCGTGCCTATCTGGACCGCGGCCGAGCTGAATGTGGCACCACTCGTTTAGTCGTTCGGGATGCCCGGAGTACTGGTATGCGGCTCCGAGCCAGCCGTCGGCACAGTACGGCGATTCGTCGCCACCGTGGGCGATCACCAACTGTCCGGCCGCGCAGTAGCGCAGCGCATGCTCGATCCGCCCGGGCAGGCAGCACCGCGCGGCCATCACGTACAGGGAGGCGAGTCGGGGATGGCCGACGTCGCGGGCGGCTTCGATGAGCTCCTCGGCCCACGCGATGGGCTCGAAGTGGTTGACCTCGGTGCCGAGTTCCGACGCCAACGCGGCGATCGGAGCGGCGACGTCGAGGTCGCCGTGGTCGGCCGCCCAGCGGAATGCGCTGCGTAGATTGGCGAGTTCGGTAATGAACCAGTCATACGCCTCCCGCTGGCGCGGGCTGTCCCAGAGCGCGAGCACGTCGGCTTCGCGCGCAGCGAAGTGGGCGGCGTGGGCCGCACGTGTGGCATCCGCCGTGCCATCGGCGACCAGTTCGTCCTCGGCGAACTGGCGAATGGTCTCTAGCATCGAGTAGCGGGTCCGCCCCGCGGCGTAATTGGCCATCAGCAGCGACTTGCGCACCAGTGCGTCGAGTACGTCGAGGACGGCATAGTCGTCGTCGGATTTAGCTACCGTGCAAGCACTTTCGATATCGAATCCGCCTGCAAACACAGAACAACGCTTGAGCAGCACCTGCGCTGCTTCGTCGAGGTGGTCATAGGACCATGCCACGGCGTGGCGAAGCGTTTGATGCCGCTCGAGACTGCGCCGGGATCCGATGAGTAGTCGAAAGCGCTGATCGAGGCGGTCGCGAACCTCGCTCGCCGTCATTGACGACATCCGTGAGGCCGCCAGCTCGATGGCCAGCGGGATTCCGTCCAGACGCCGGCAGATGTCCAGGACTGCGGCGGCGTCGTCGGCCTGCTCGACCGTGAAGTTTGGCGCAACCGTACGGGCTCGTGCGACGAATAGTGCTACCGCGGGCGATTCGCCTCCCTCGCGGACGTCGAGCGTGGGGACCGGCCACGCCTGCTCCTCCGCGAGGCCCAGGCCCTCCCGGCTGGTGGCTAGGATCTTCACGGTCGCCGAATGCGCGAGGATCAGCTCCACCAGATCGGCAGTTGCGTCGATTAGGTGCTCGCAGTTGTCGAAGATCAACAGTCGTTTCCGGCCTTCCAGCGCGGTGGCGACGCTCTCGGCCAGTGTCGTGCCAGGCTGTTGAGAGATTCCAAGCACCGCTGCGACCGCGTCCGGAACGGCAGCGGCATCGCTCACCACTGCAAGTTCGAAAACCCATATGCCATCGGGGAATTCATCAACGAGCGGGGTGGCGACCTCCAATGCGAGCCTGGTCTTTCCGACGCCGCCCACTCCGGTCAAGGTGACCAGCCGTCGTTCCCGCAGCGCTGATGTCACCGAAGCCACCTCTCGCAACCGACCAACGAAGCTGGTGCCGGTCGGACGCAGATTGCCCGGTGTCGAATCAACGGTGCGAAGCGGCGGGAAATCGGTGGCGAGGCCCTCGGCGCGGAGCTGGAACAAGCCGACGGGCGCCGGTAAGTCTCGGAGTCTGCGCGGACCCAGTTCCACTAACTCGACTCCGCTGAGCAAGCTTGCCGTCGAATCGACGAGCAGAATCTGGCCACCGTGTCCGGCGGCCATCGCTCGTGCGGCCCGATTCAGGGCGACGCCGAAATAGTCCTCGCCGCGCAGTTCGGCTTCGCCCGTCGCGATGCCCATGCGGACGGGCAATTGCAGCGCGCGCTGAGCGGCGACGGCTGCGTCGACGGCGGCCCGCGGTGATGCGAAAGCAGCGCACACGCCGTCGCCGGTGTGCTTGAACAACCAACCGCCGTGCGCCTCGATGGCTTTGTGCAGCACTTCGTCGTGGGCGGCCAGCGCCAGGCGCATCTGCGCGGCGTCGGCCTCCCACCGACGTGTCGAACCCTCGATGTCGGTGAAGAGGAACGTCACAACACCCGAAGGCGCCCCCGCAGCCACTCCCGCAGGATGACACAACGCATCACTTCAGGTGGCGGGTCAGACGTTTGGAGTGCGACCGGCCCACGGGTTCGCCTGCTCGAGTTGACTGGCGATGCGGAACAGCACGTCCTCCCGGCCGTAGCCCGCGACCAGTTGCACTCCCACGGGCAAACCGTCGGCGGTCCATTCCAACGGAATGCTGATGGCCGGTTGACCGCTCATGTTGAACGGGGGAGTGAACGGCACGAATTGACCCGCCCGCGCCATGACGGCCATCGGGTTGGCTGGATCGTTGGCGAGCGTGCCGAGTTTGAGCGGGAGTTCGGCCAGCGTCGGCGTAAGCAACAGGTCCCAGCCGTCGTGCCACCACGACTGAATGGCCCGCCGGTGTTGGGCAGCGGCCGCAAGCGCGAGCGCGTAGTCGACCGAGGAGAAGTGTGCGGCGAACTCGGCCTGCACCCGGTTCATCGGTTCGAACTCGTCGTCGGCCAGCGGTCGGCCGAGTTGCGCTTCGAACCTGCGCTGTGACACGCCCATGTTCGCACTCCACAGCGCACCGAAGGCCGCGCCGGCGGCAGTGTCCTCCAACGCCTTTGGCCAGGCTGGCTCGACGATGTGGCCGAGCGACTCGAGCAACGCAGCCACGTTGCGCGCGGCCGTCGTGCACTCCGCATCGACCGGGCCGCCCTGGGGGTGGTGGTCGAGCAGCCCGATACGCAGCCGGCCGGGATCGGCGCCAAGTTCCTCGACGTAGGGTCGCGTCGGGGCGGGCGCGATGACCGTGTCGCCGATTCCGGGCCCACGGGTCGCGTCGAGCAGTACCGCGCTGTCGCGCACCGTGCGGCTAACGCAGTGCTCGACCGACAGCCCGCTCTCGTCGCGCACCGGGCCGAGCGTGATCCTGCCCTGACTCGGCTTGAGGCCGAAGAGCCCGCAGCAGGAGGAGGGAATGCGGATCGACCCACCACCGTCGCTGGCGTGGGCGAATGGGACCATGCCCGCCGCGACGGCCGCCGCCGCGCCACCGCTGGATCCGCCCGGGGTGCGGGTGGTGTCCCACGGATTCCGGGTCGGCCCCCACGCGACGGGCTCGGTGGTCGGGACGCTTCCGAGCTCGGGACTGTTGGTGCGCCCCGCGATGACGAGGCCGGCCGCGCGATGCCGACCGACGAGAGTGGTGTCGGCGTCGGAGACGACCCGCGCGTTCTTGAAGGCGACGTTGCCGTTGCTGATTCGCTGGCCCGCATACGACGCGTAGAGATCCTTGATGAGGAAGGGCACGCCCCGGAACGGGCCGTCGGGGAGCGGGCCGCGGGCGGTCTCGCGCGCGTGGTCGAACCAACGGATCACGACGGCGTTCAGCTTCGGGTCGAACTGTTCTATGCGTTCGATCGCGGCCTCGAGCAGTTCGGTTGGTGACACCTCGCCTGCGGCGACCAGTGCGGCCTGGGCGACGGCATCCATCCAGCGCGTCTGATCGGCGAGAGTGCTCACTTGTGCTCCAATTCTGTTCTAGCCTGGTCGATTTGGTGGTAGGCGTAGTTCACTATGGCGGAAGTAGTCATGGATTCGCCATTTCGGGCCAGTGACTCGTACGCGACGTCGCCGAGCACCTCGCGCAGGTGGACGACCGTGGCGGCGAGCTCGGGAAATCCAGCCGTGGCCATGGGTCCGACGGCAAAGCCAGTGATGGTGGCAGCAGGTTCGTGGCGACCGATTCGGTCCAGAAAGCCTGCGAGCAGAGCCAAAGGGCTGCGGATTGTGGCGGTATTACCCGAGTCGTGAAGGTTTTGGATCACGATGTGGACGTATTCGAGCACTGCAAGGGGATCGCCGTATTTGGCCTCGATGCGAATCAGACCGGCCGCAAGGTGTGTTTCTGAGAAACGACTCCCGCTTTCTCGTGCGACCGCCAGACCCCGACGAAAGGCACCCACTGCAGCAGGGGGGTCGGCGTCGGAGAACGCGAGCCCGTACGCGAGGAGCGCAATCGCCAGTGCGTCGGGATTACCGGTAGCTTCGGCCGCCGCGATCAGCCCGTCCGCCGTCGCCATTGCCTCCCCGGCTGACCCGGTGATCGCGAGCACGGTGACGAGTTGGGACCGGAGAAAGGTATGTGTGTCGCGATTGTGCGCCAGCTGGGCCTGGCACCATTCGATGTTGCGTTCGAGATGCCCGGTGGCGGTGTACACGCTGGTCACCATGCCCTCGATGCCAAACGGGACCTCGCCGCCCTTTCCGATCGCGATCTGCCCCTCCTCGCTGTAAACAACCGCCGCATCGACGCGCCCGACCACCCAGCACATCGACGCGATCAAAAGCAGGTAGGCGAGCCGAGGATGATGAACGGTTTCGGCGGGCTCAACGAGCTCCTCAGCCCAGGCGAGCGGCTCGTAGTTCTCTACGCAGTAGCCCAGGAGTCCCGCGTAGGTCGCGATGGGGGCGGCGTCGTCCAGCTCACCGCGGTCCGCGGCCCACCGAAAGGCACTGCGCAAGTTGGCCACCTCGACCGCAAACCATTCGTAGGCGTGGAGTTGCGACGGGCTGTCCCACAACGTCATGACGTCGGCTTCCCGCCCGGCGTAGAAGCGGGCATGTGCGGTCCTGGCCTCGTCCGCACCGTCGTGGACTACGAGTTGCTCCTCGGCGAACTGGCGGATGGTTTCCAGCATCGAGAATCGTGTTCTGCCGGTCAGCCGATCGGCCACGATCAGCGACTTGCGCACCAGGGCGTCGAGAATGTTGAGGATGGGGAACTCGTCTCCATCGTCGGCAGAGCGCGTAACCGCGCGAGCGCCGTCGAGATCGAATCCGCCCGCGAACACCGAACACCGTTCCAGCAGCGCCTTCTCCGAATCGTCGAGCAGGTCATAGGACCACGTCACCGCATGGCGCAGCGTCTGGTGCCGTTCCAGGCCGCGGCGTGATCCGACGAGCAGTTGAAAGCGTTGATCGAGACGGTCCCGCACCTCGGTCGGTGTCATGGACGCCATGCGTGATGCTGCCAGTTCGATTGCGAGCGGGATCCCGTCGAGTCGGCGGCAAATCTCGACGACGGCCTCGGCTTCGGCATCGGTGTCCATCGAGAAGTTCTGCGCCAGGCTCCTAGCGCGTTCAGCGAACAATTGCACTGCAGCGGAGTCGGTTCCCGCGTCGACGCTCAGTGAAGGGACCGATCCGACTTGTTCGTCGGCGACCCCGAGCGGCTCGCGGCTGGTGGCCAGGATTCTGACGGTTGCCGATTGCGCGAGAATTGCCTCGATCAGATCCGCGGCCGCGTCGAGCACGTGTTCGCAATTGTCGAACATCAGCAATCTGACGCGGCCTTCAAGCGACGTGGCCACGCTCTTGGTCAGATTCATGCCGACCTGTTGAGTGATGCCAAGCACCGCAGCCACCGCGTCCGGAACCGTGGCCGGATCGTTCACTGCTGCGAGTTCGAAAAGCCAGACGCCGTCTAGGAATTCGTCGGCGAGATGGTTGGCGACCTCGATCGCGAGCCGAGTCTTGCCGACCCCGCCGACACCGGTGAGCGTGACCAGTCGGTGCGCACGCAGTGAGCCAACGACCCGTGCGACGTCGGACGCCCTTCCGACGAGGCTGGTCGCGGCGGGCCGCAGGTTCCCCTGCGACGCATCTACCGATCGCAGCGGTGGGAACTCGGTGGCGAGGCCGTCGGCTCGGACCTGAAATAGCTCAATCGGCGTGGGCACGTCCCGTAGGCGGCGCGGCCCGAGCGCCATCAAGTCGATCCCGCTGAGCAGACCAGCGGTGGAGTCGGCGACCAAGATCTGGCCACCGTGCCCAGCGCCCATCGCCCGCGCGGCGCGGTTGAGTACCGGGCCGAAGTAGTCCTCGCCGCGTAGTTCTGCCTCACCGGTCGCGATGCCCATGCGGACGGGTAGTTGCAAGGCGCGCTGCGCGGCGACTGCGGCATCGACCGCGGAACGCGGCGAGGCGAACGCGGCAAGCACTCCGTCACCGGTGTGCTTGAACATCCATCCGTCGTGGGCCTCGATGGCCTTGCGCAGCACGTGGTCGTGTTCGGCAAGTGCGTTGCGCATCGCGTCGGCATCGGCCTCCCACCGACCCGTCGAACCTTCGATGTCGGTGAACAGGAACGTCACAACCCCCATGGGCGCATCCGGTGTGGACACCTCCGCAGGATGGCACAACGGGATCGGTTCACGTCCGGACATCGCGCGATCCGACAGACCATGGTTCCAACGGGGCCCCGGCTCCCTCCGCCTACCATTGCGCCCATGACTTGGGAGCCCAACCGGCGGACGGTGCTCCAGCTGATGGGCGGTCTGGTGGCCATGACGGGCTGCTCGCGGCTGGCCTCCTCGCCCAAGGCCCAGGCCGACCAAAGTGCACCGATGAGATACACCTACGGCCCGCATCCCAGCCAGTACGCGGAGCTTTCGCTGCCCGAAGGGACGGGACGGTTGCCGGTAGTGGTGGTGATCCACGGCGGGTATTGGCGGGTGGGCTACGGCGCCGAGTTGGGCAGGCCGTTGGCCGCAGACCTGGTGAGCCAGGGCTTCGCGGCGCTCAACGTCGAATACCGCAGGGTCGGCGACGGAGGCGGATGGCCAAAGACCGGAGACGACGTGGCCAACGCCGTGGACGCCCTGCGCGCTGATGGCCAAAGCCTGGCTGGTGGCCGGCTCGACCTCGGTCACGTTGTCGGACTGGGGCATTCGGCAGGCGGGCAACTCGCTGGGTGGCTGGCGTCGCGTCGTTCGGCGCCCGTCCGGATGTCCGGCGCGGTGCTGCAGGCCGGTCTGCTCGACTTGGTGCTTGGTGCGGCCGAGGGGCTCGGCGGCGGCGCCGTGGACGAGTTCCTCGGCGGCAGCCCAGACCAGCGACCCGAGGAATATGCGCAGGCGTCACCCATTGCCTTGGTTCCGTTCGGGATTCCGACGGTGTGCATACACGGCACCGCCGACACAGTGATACCGATCGAACAGTCCCAGCGCTTCGTGGCGGCGGCGCAGCAGGCGGGCGACAACTCCGACCTGCGCACGTTCGATGGCGGCCACAACGACCTCATCACGGTCGGGACCCCGGCGTGGGACCTGAGCGTGGACGCGGTACGTCGGCTGACGGGGGCGTGAAGAAGGCCCTGACCCCCAGGGCAGGGCCTTCTTGGTTCGTGGGGGCTAGCGCTGATTCAGGCCGGCTAGGTGCTGCGGGCCGTGGTGGTTGTGCCAGCCGGGCTGCTGGGTGGGGGCGGGCTTGGCGTAGGTGCCGGGGCTGTAGGAGTAGCCCGGGCCACTCGGTTCCGTTGCGGCGGCGTTGGCCGTGACGGCCAGCCCGACTGCGGCGGCGCCGATGAGGCACGCGGATAGCAGCCAGAGGGCCAAGAATCTGGTCACGTTCTTCATTGCTTCAATCCTTCTGTGTACGTTGGTGTTTCGTTTCTCGGCCGGTGTATTCCGGCGATGAGATAACTATGTCGCGAATCCAGGAGCGCGTCTGTCGGGCGACCGGCCCAGGCATCGGGTGAATCCGATGTCCACCGATTGGGGGACGCCTGCGCGGCAGCTCGCGCGGTGACGTTCTTGACTTTGTCCTATGGGCAGAGTTCATGCTCTCCGACGTGGACGGATTGTTGAGTATTGGAGAGTTCTCTGCCCGGTGCGGCCTGTCAGCGAAGATGCTTCGGTCGTACGCCGCCGCTGGCCTGCTGAAGCCTGCGGCGGTCGATCATTTCTCGGGTTATCGGTATTACTCGGCCGGTCAGCTGCGCCAGGCCCATCTCATCGCGTTGTTGCGTCAGGCCGGGATCGCGGTGACGGACATCGCAGAGTTTGTCGACCAACCGGACCTGGATGTGGTGGATCGCTGGGAACGCGAGGTGGCCACTGATTCGATAGCGCGGCGCAACGCGCTGGCTCAGGCCCGAACTGCGTTGGCGGAGCACGACGGCTGCCCAACACCTCCGTTCACGCACTCAACGAAAGGATCTGGGATGAATATGAACGCTGCGAGTGGGGTCGCTACCGCCGTAGGCATCCGCGATGTGAACCAGGATGGTGCGCTGGTCGGCGAGGATCTGTTCGCTGTGGCAGACGGTTTTGGGCGGGGCGGCGAGCTTGCCAGTCAGGTGGCGTTGGAGACGCTGCGCGCCGGCTTTTCCGCCGACCGCAGCGTCGCCGGGTTGCTCGCGGCATGCCAAGAGGCCAATCGGGCGGTGTGGCTGCAGGCGGATACTCAGGACGAGGGCGCAACGATGGGCACGACCTTGACGGCGCTGGCGATCACTTCTGATGTTGGTGTTGTCGTTGTGCACGTAGGGGATTCACGACTGTACCGGGCTCGACGCGGGCGGCTCGATCAGCTGACGATCGACCACACCGTCGTTGATGACCTGATGCGCGCCGGTGAACTCAGCGAAGAAGAGGCGAAGGGCCATCCTCATCGCCAGATCCTCCTGCGAGCGCTAGGCGTAGCTCCCACGGTCGACCTCGACTACGCCGGAGTTTCTTGCCAGCCTGGTGACCGCTTGCTGCTCTGCACTGACGGCCTGTTCCGAACTCTTGTCGTCGATGAGCTGGTAGCCGCGTTGAGACCCGACCTCGAACCTCAGCAATCCGCTGACGATTTGGTGTCCGCTGCAGTCGAACACAGCGCACAGGACAACGTCACCGCGGTCATCCTCGACGTCTGACGCGCCGTCGGTGGCGCCCCTCCGTCGGATTCAGCAGCGCCGCAGGGTCAAGCGCGAAGCGATGCCTCATCCAGTTCGATCCCGATTACCTGGGCGACGCGGAACATGTCAGCGTCCCAGGCGAGCAGCGCGAGGGCGCGGCGATACGCCACCGCGGCGATCATGCAGTCGACCATCCCGCGGGGGGTAACGCCTGCGCTTCGACACCGACGGTAGATCGTCGTGGCGGCATCGAAGTCGCTGACCGCATCGAAGTGCGCCAGTCCGAACCGCAGGAGCATGCGCCGCAGATCCTGCTCCCGCGCATCGTTACGGGCCCCGGCTAGTACCTCCATCAGAACTGGCTCGGTGACCATCAGCGCCCCGTCGGTGGCGATCAGCTCGGCAATGCGTTGGTCGGCGGTGCTGCCCGTGGCGCGGTCATACTCGACCCACGCAGAGGTATCGGCCAGGATCACGCGGTGCCACGGGGAGCGACGTCGGCTGGAACCTCATCGATTGCGCACGTACCACGCATCGCCAGTGCCTGCTCACGCGTCATCGGCTGGCCCGCCAGATGCCGCAGCGCAAGGTCAACGGCCTCGGTCTTCGTGTGGACCCCGTAACGATCCTTTATCGCCTCAACGTAGACGTCTTCAATCTCGATGTTCGTGCGAACCTTCGCCATACACGTATCGTACACCCAACGTGTAGAGAAGGTGTACGCGGAACGCACGATCTTGACCGCCCAGCCGATGGCAACCGCGAGTTCGTGACAGTCGCCCGCGCCAGACACTTTGGTGTGATCTGACCGCACCTGGGTGCTCGATGTGTTTGGGCCGTTGCTCGCGGACCGTGCCCCGGCGGAACGGGACGAGGTGACCGACCTCCTTGTCGTGGCTATCGACGTCTATACGTGGTCGGTGGCAGGGTGAGCAGAACGCTCACGCGATCGGGCGCGAAATCGGGCTTGGTTTAGACCTCAGACGGCGATCAGCTGTTCGCGCAGGATGTCGGCGTGCCCGCAGTGATGGGCCAGCTCGCGCAGGACTTGCAAGTACACCCAGCGCAGCGTGCGCGGTCCAGCCTCGTGACCGGTGACGACAACGTCCAGCGACAGGTCGGCGACCGACGCCCGGGCCGTCGTGCAGGCCGCTCGGTGGGCTGCAGTCGCAGAGGCGATGGTGTCGTCGTCGGCCAGCTGGAAGGACTCCTCCACGCTCTGCACCAGGCCGAGCTCCCGGCGGGACGTGCCGCCGACGCACTGCTCAAACCACACCCGCTGCATCCATGTGACGTGCTTGAGCAACCCGAGCAACGTCGTCGCCGATGGGACGAGTCGGCGACGGGCTTGCTCCTCGGTGAGGCCGTCGAGCGTTAGCTCGAGGACTCTCCGGTACTCCTCGACGAATGCCTCGAGCTGAGTGCGTTCCTCGTCAAGTGGCACATCGAACGAGCCCATCAAAATCTCCCATCGTGCCGCAGGCGATCGGCCGACAACTTATGCGGATTCCTACACTCGTGAACGCACGGGAACAAATCCCACACACCCCCCGTTGACCACTTCGACAACTTGAGTGAGCTTGACTCAAGTCTGGGTTGACTTAATGGGTCCGCCACAGCAGACTTGAGCCCGGTCCACTCAGACCCATCCAAAACGTCTATCAGGAGGCAGTAAACATGGCTCGTGCGGTCGGTATCGACCTCGGGACCACCAACTCCGTGGTCGCAGTTCTCGAGGGTGGCGACCCAGTGGTCGTCGCCAACTCAGAGGGCTCGCGCACCACGCCGTCGGTCGTCGCATTCGCGCGCAACGGCGAGGTGTTGGTCGGCCAACCCGCCAAGAACCAGGCGGTTACCAACGTCGATCGCACCATTCGGTCCGTCAAGCGTCACATCGGCACCGACTGGTCCGTCGACATCGAAGACAAGAGTTACACCGCTCAGGAGATCAGCGCCCGCATCCTTCAGAAGCTGAAGCGCGACGCAGAGGCCTACCTGGGTGAGGACATCACCGACGCGGTCATCACCGTGCCGGCGTACTTCAACAACGCCCAGCGCCAGGCCACCGAAGAGGCCGGCAAGATCGCCGGACTCAACGTGCTGCGCATCGTCAACGAGCCCACCGCGGCCGCCCTGGCCTACGGGCTGGACAAGGCCGACAAGGAACAGACCATCCTGGTCTTCGACCTCGGTGGCGGCACGTTCGACGTCTCGCTGCTCGAGCTCGACGAAGAGCACGGAATCGTCCAGGTCCGCGCGACCTCCGGTGACAACCACCTCGGTGGCGACGACTGGGACGAGCGGGTCGTGACGTGGCTCGTCGACAAGTTCAAGGCGAGCCAAGGCATCGACCTGACCAAGGACAAGATGGCCATGCAGCGCCTCCGCGAGGCGGCTGAGAAGGCCAAGATCGAACTGAGCTCGAGCCAGAGCACCTCGATCAACTTGCCCTACATCACCGTCGACGCGGACAAGAACCCGCTGTTCCTCGATGAGCAGTTGACTCGCGCAGAGTTCCAGAAGATCACTCAGGACCTGCTCGATCGCACCCGCAAGCCGTTCCAGTCGGTCATCTCCGACGCGGGCATCTCGGTCGGCGACATCGACCACGTGGTGCTGGTGGGTGGTTCCACCCGCATGCCCGCGGTGTCGGAGCTGGTCAAGGAACTCACCGGCGGCAAGGAGCCCAACAAGGGCGTCAACCCCGACGAGGTCGTCGCCGTCGGCGCGGCCCTGCAAGCCGGCGTGCTCAAGGGCGAGGTCAAGGACGTCCTACTGCTGGACGTCACCCCGCTGAGCCTTGGCATCGAAACCAAGGGCGAGGTCATGACCAAGCTCATCGAACGCAACACCACGATCCCGATCAAGAAGACCGAGACGTTCACCACGGCCGACGACAACCAGCCGTCGGTGCAGATCAAGGTGTATCAGGGTGAGCGTGAGATCGCCTCGCACAACAAGCTGCTCGGCGACTTCGAATTGACCGACATTCCGCCCGCCCCGCGTGGGGTGCCGCAGATCGAGGTCACCTTCGACATCAACGCCGACGGCATCGTCCACGTCACCGCTCGCGACAAGGGCACCGGCAAGGAGAACACGATCAAGATCCAGGAGGGCTCAGGCCTTTCCCCGGAGGAGATCGACCGGATGATCAAGGACGCCGAGGCGCACGCCGACGAAGATCGCAAGCGGCGCGAAGAGGCCGACGTTCGCAACCAGGCCGAATCGCTGGTCTACCAGACGGAGAAGTTCGTCAAGGAGCAGCGCGAAGCCGAGGGTGGCTCAAAGGTCCCCGAAGACACGTTGACCAAGGTCGACGGCGCCATCGCGGAAGCCAAGACCGCGCTCGAGGGCAATGAGATCAGCGCCATCAAGGCGGCCATGGAGAAGCTCGGAAACGAGTCCCAGGCGCTCGGCCAGGCGATCTACGAAGCCGCACAGGCTGAGCAGGCCGCTGGTGGGGGAGCCGGTGGTTCCGCTACCCAGGATGACGACAACGTGGTCGACGCGGAGGTCGTCGAAGAAGACGACGAGGAGCGCAAGTGACCGATCGCGATGAGCACGAGCCGGTGACCATCACCGACAAACGGCGCGTCGATCCGATCACCGGCGAAGTTCGGGAGTCCGGGCCGGCCCCAAGTGGGCCGGCGCCGGACGGCCCCGAGCCCGCGGCGGAATCCGACGAAGCGGCCGAGCTCAAGGAAATGCTGCAACGGGTCAAGGCGGAGTACGACAACTATCGCAAGCGGTCCGTTCGTCAGGAGCAGGCCGCGGCCGATCGGGCCAAGGCGGCCGTGGCCGTCCAGCTGCTGCCCGTGCTCGACGATCTTGATCGCGCACGCAGCCATGGCGACCTCGAGGCCGGCCCGTTGAAGTCGGTGGCCGACAAGCTCGCCGGCGCGCTCGAGGCCATCGGGTTAGTGGCGTTCGGTGTCGAAGGTGACCCCTTCGACCCGTCGTTGCACGAGGCCGTACAACATGAGGGCGACGGCTCCAATCCGGCGCTCGGCACGGTGATGCGCCAGGGCTACAAGCTTGGCGACCAGGTATTGCGTCACGCGATGGTCGGCGTCGTCGACTCGGTCGAGGTGGCCGACACGATCGAGAATCCCGGCGACGCAAGTGATGAGCACGCAGAATAAAACGAGTAACGACGAGCGCACGACGAAGGAGGTGACGCAGCATGGCTCAACGCGAATGGGTTGAGAAGGACTTCTACAAGGTGCTCGGCGTCTCCTCCGAGGCCACCGCCAGTGAAATCAAGAGCGCCTACCGCAAGTTGGCTGGCGAACTGCATCCCGACCGGAATCCGAACAATCCAGAGGCCGAGGAACGGTACAAGTCCGTCACCGAAGCCAAGGAAGTGTTGCTGGACGCCGCCAAACGCAAGGAGTACGACGAGACCCGTCGACTCTTCGCCAACGGCGGGTTCGGGCGGCGCCCCAGCGGTGGCGGGAACTTCGGCGGCTTCGGCGGTTACGGTTCCGACGGCGCCGAATTCAACCTCGGCGACCTCTTCGACGCGGCTCCCCAGACCGGTGGAGCCAATATCGGCGACCTGTTCGGCGGACTGTTCGGACGTGGCGCCCAACAGCCGCGGCCCAGCCGGCCCCGACGGGGCAACGACCTCGAGACCGAAACGGAACTCTCGTTCCTGGAGGCCACCAAGGGCGTCGCGATGCCGTTGCGGCTGACCAGCCCGGCGCCGTGTACCAACTGCCATGGCAGTGGCGCGCGGCCGGGCACCAGCCCACGGGTCTGCGCGACGTGCAACGGGTCGGGCGCCGTCAGTCGCAACCAGGGTGCGTTCGGGTTCTCCGAACCGTGCACCGACTGCCGTGGCACGGGCTCGATCATCGATGAGCCATGCCAAGAGTGCGGCGGCAAGGGCGCGACGACCAGAACCCGCACCATCAACGTGCGGATCCCACCTGGCGTCGAGGACAACCAGCGCATCCGGCTTGCCGGACAGGGCGAGGCCGGCCTGCGGGGCGCCCCTTCGGGCGACCTGTACGTGACCGTGCACGTGCGAGCGGACAAGGTCTTCGGCCGCGACGGCGACGACCTGACCGTCACCGTTCCCGTCAGCTTCTACGAACTGGCTTTGGGCACAACGCTTTCCGTGCCAACGCTGGAGGGCAAGGTCGGCGTCCGCGTGCCCAAGGGTACGTCCGACGGCCGCATCCTGCGGGTGCGTGGACGCGGCGTGCCGAAGCGCGCAGGCGGTCACGGCGACCTGTTGGTCACCGTGAAGGTCGCGGTTCCGCCGAACCTTGAAGGCGAAGCGGCCGAGGCACTGGAGGCCTACGCGAAGGCGGAGCGGGCAAGCGGGTTCGACCCGCGTGCCAACTGGGCGGGGCACTGATGAGCGCTTGCGCGAAGAAGCGATGGCACTGATGGCCAGGGGTAGCGAGGATGCCAGAACCTTCCTGATCTCGGTGGCCGCCGAGTTGGCAGGCATGCACGCCCAGACGCTGCGTACCTACGACCGGCTCGGCTTGGTCAGCCCGCAGCGCAGTTCGGGCGGCGGCAGGCGGTACTCGCAGCATGACGTCGACCTCTTACGCGAGGTGCAACGCCTGTCCCAGGACGAGGGCGTCAACCTCGCGGGGATCAAGCGCATCATCGAGCTCACCAATCAGGTCGAGGCGTTGCAGGCCAGGCTCGTCGAGCTGGCCGGCGAGGTAGACCGGCTGCGCACCACTCAACGCCGCGACCTCGCGGTGGTGCCCAAGAGCACGGCGCTGGTCGTGTGGCAGCCACGGAAACCTCGATAGTTAGCGGCTAGGTGCATGTGGCCCTCCCCCTGATACCCATGCACCTAGCCGTTACTTTGGACGCTAACGCACTGCGGCACGTCGAGATATCGGGTGTTTCCCTACGAAATCACGTGACCGTGATGGAGAAGCGCGACGTTTCGGGCTTGCCGGCAACGGCGTAGCGATAGTCGCCACGGCGTAGGGCATCCGTCGGCGCCGCCATGGGTTCGAAGCAGACGACGTCGTCACTGCGGGGCGCGAACACCTGCGCGGCGGGATAACCCTTCTCGAACTTGACCTCGACGCGCCGATCACCGCCGGCGAGCACGAACACCGAACCGTCCGGCACCTTGTCGAATCCGTCGTCGTACGTGACGTCCTTCAGCGGTTCGGTGGCGCCAGTCCATTCTTCGTGTGCCCCGGTCGGGATGCCCCAGTTATCGACTGGCAGGTGGCGCATGTTCGGCGTGGTGATGACCCACTCCTCGCGCGGCACGCCAGGGATCACGACATACGGGTGGTAGCCGAAGCACAGCGGCACCGACGCCGCGGTGGTCGGCATGACCGTCGTCTCGATGGTGAGCTTCCGGTCGGAGAGCGTGATCTCCTGGGTCAGTACGTGTGGGAACGGGAAAGACGCCAGCAGGCGCGGCCTGCCGCCGTAGTCCAGCACTGCCGTCAACGTGTTGTCCGTGCGGGCGGTGACCAGCCAGCCCGGGTACGCCGCGAGCACGCCGTGGATGGGCACGCCGTGTTCGTCGGTGCGCACACCACCCGTGCCCGGGGTCAGCGTTACGACGGCGCCATTGATGCCGTACTTGCTGGCGCTCAACCGATTTGCCCACGGATAGAGAATCGGGATGCCCATGGTCTTGCCCGCGTTCACATAGGCGTCGAGGCCACGGCGCTGGCCGAGGAACTCAGCGCCGTCGTCGGCCAAGGACGTGCCGATCATGCCGGCGGTTGGCACGAACGTAGCGGTCAACGATGACGACGGGTCCTTCAGCGTGACGGCTTCGAGCTCGGGCATGCTCGAATTCTGTCACGCCTCAGCCGGCGAGCGGATCGTGTTGGATGCTGTTCGCTTGCGCGCCCTTGGCGGTCAATGCGGCCTTGGTGGCCTCGACCATCTGTGGCCCGCCGCATATCAGGATCTGCCGGTCGCCCCAGTTTCCGTATCTGGTCACGACGTCGGGCAGCGTGCCGGTTTGGCGCACGTGCAGGCCGCGGGGCGGCGACGGGTCCGGGTAGTCGGCGGCCCACGGCGGGTTCGACGAATACTCCGACACGGGCGTCACCGAGAGCCACGGGTTCGTGGAGGCGAGCTGCCACAACGTCGGCAGGTCGTAGAGCTCGGATGGATAGCGCGCGCCAAAGAACAAGTGCACGCGGGGATTAACGCCCCGTCGAGTCAGGTCCATGATGAGCGTCCGCAACGGCGCCAGTCCTGTGCTGCCCGCGACCATCAGCACGTCGCCGCCGTCGGGGTCGATGTGCATCGCCCCATGCGGGTTGGACAGTCGCCACCGATCGCCGGGCTTGGTCTCACCGACGATGGCGGTGCTGACCATGCCTCCGCTGACCGAACGGACGTGGAACTCGATGGCGCCCGAGCGGTCGGCGGGGATCGACGGGCTCAGGTAACGCCACCGGCGCGGCCACTGCGGCACCTGCACGGTGACGTATTGGCCGGGGTGGTAGTAGAGCGGGCGGTCGAGTTGGAGTCGGATGATCGAGACGTCGCGGGTGGCCCGGATGTGCTCGATGACGGTGCCATCGCGGAATGGCGGACCCTTCTCCGCGTCGGCTGCGCCGCGCATGATCCCGATGATCAGGTCAACGGCGTCGCGGGCCGTCCCGGCCAGCCCGTCGTCCCATTGCTCGATGAGGTGGCTGCGCAACGTCGTCTCGAGCGCGTCGCGCATGCTGTCGTAATGTCGTTGGGTGACACCGTATTTGCGGTGATCGCGGCCGAGTTGGGCGAGGAAGGCGACGGGCTCCTCGGCGCGCTGGGCGATGAGCTCGCCGAACAGCCAGGTCAACGCGCGCGCGAACACGTCGCGCTGCCTACTCATGTCGGGTGAGAACAGGTCGGCGGCTGAGGTGTCGATGGCGAACCAGCGGGTGTAGAACCTGCGGATGAGCTCTTCCGAACCAGCGTCGGGGTCGACCGCGGCGCGCAGTATCGCGAGCCCTGCTCGGTCGTCGAGTCCCACGCCGCGAGTGTAGGCGACGGTTCATTCGCTGACGTGCCGCCCAGCTACAGGCTGTGAATTCCCTTGTACAGCACCAGCAGACCGAGAATCACCAGGATGGCCGCGACGAGCACGGCGTGCTGAGCTTCCATCCAGTTCTTCAGCCGGGTCAACGGTTCGTCGAGCCGGTCGCCGGATATCGCATAGGCCAGGATCGGGAGCGCGACCGTGGACGCGGCCACCACTACGTAGTAAACGATGCCGAGAATGGTGCCCGTCCGGCCCAGGCCCTCGGTGCCGATCGCCAAACCCGCTGCGGCGCACATGAACAGCACCTTCGGGTTGACGACGACCAGGACCAAGGCGGTGACGACAGCCCGGGGCGGGGTGATCTTCGCGAAACTGTTCATCCACTTCGGCGAATGTTCGGAGCGCTTGCGGGTCAACCATTTGTAGGCGCCGAACACGATGAGCGCGGCGCCGACGACGATGCGCAGGTAGGACGCCCAGGACGGTGGCGTGGCGCGGCCGCCGCCGAGCAGGTTCGACACCTCGACGAAGACCGAGGTCAGCACGGCCAGGCCGACGACCCAGCCCACCAGGAACGCCAACCCCGTTGGCCGCGGGCTCGGGGCATGCAGCACCAGCACCGCGGGAATGATCGACAGCGGTGACAGCGCGACCACGAGAGCCAGCGGGATCAGTTCGGTCAGCATCGTCCGTCAACGTAGCAAGTGAAGTGGACTGTGCCGACGGTATTGGAATTTGGTTTTGCTGAGCGGCATCGCCGCGCGGAAATTTCGCCAATCCCGGCATATCGACGGTCGGCGTGCGGTTTGCTGTGTACCGCCCGTTCCGGCCAGTGCGGGGCTTGGTCAGAGGTCGTGAGGGGGACATCGGTGACACTCCGTCGCTTGAGGTCGATGTTGGTTCTGGTGGTCGTCGCAGCGATGACCGCAATGACGGTCAGCTGCACGTCGCACCAGAAGGAAGCGGAGCACGCGCCGCCAGGCGTCAACGCCGGGCCGGACGGCAAGCCTGCTCCCTTCCGGGAACCGGTGCGACTGTCGAGCAAGGACGGCGTGCTCGAGGTACGGCTGTCGGCGCACCAGGGCACCGTCAACCTCGACACCGTCAAGGAGCCGGTCACCAACTTCTTGGTGTTCGGCTACGACCTGATCAAGGGGACCAGTTCGGACGGATCGACGAAGGGGGACAACCTCTATCCCGCACCCACGCTGCGCGTCGACCCCGGGCAGCGGCTGATCGTGCACTTCGACAACGATCTTCAGGACCTGACGATCAAGGATTTCTACGACCCCGCGTTCACCCCCAAGGGCGGCGAGGTGCCCATCTACCCCCCGACGCTCACCGAGGCGCCGCTCAATCTGCACACGCACGGCCTGCATGTCAGCCCGTCGGGCAACGCCGACAACGTGCTGCTGTCCATTCCCGCGGGCATGGGCAACACCTACACCTACGACGTACCCGGCACCATGCCCAATGGGTTGTACTGGTACCACAGTCACCGCCACACGATGACTACTCAGCAGACCTATTTGGGGCTGGCGGGGCTGCTCGAGATCGGTCGGCCCGACGGCAACCTGCCACTCGTCACCCAAAACAATATTCCGGTGCGCGACATGGCAATTCAGTACAACTACGTGTTCGACCGAAACGGCAAGGGTCACCAGCTGAACAACTACAGCTGGTCTCAATGGGTGAGCACGCTCAAGCCCCCCGAGGGCAACCAATTGGCCGACGGTACGTATCAACCCAGCCTGGCACCGGTCAACATCGCCGATACTGCCATCGGAGCCACGTACGTCGCGCCGTGGTGGGCCGGTCCGCTGTCGCCGAAGAACAACCGCGGCCAGACCAACTTCATGCCGTCAAACCTGATCACCTTCGACGGCCCGACGGCTAAGGTCCCCGCGAACCCGGACCTGCCGGAAAACCAGCGCGACGTGCAGTACACCGTCAACGGTCAGTTCCAGCCCGAGCTGAAGATCAAGCCGGGCCAGACGGAGATCTGGGTGGTGGCCAACATCAGCGACATCTCCTACATGACGTTGCGGCTGACTGAGACCGCAACCGGAAACCACCCGAAGTTCGCCATCGTCGGACAGGACGGCAATCCGTACACGCAGGTCGGAAGGCCCGTCTACGGCGACGGCACGACGCTCGACATCCCGCCGGCTTCGCGGTACGCGATCGCGGTGACGATGCCCAAGCAAGGTGACCTGGTGCTCGAGTTCCCCCCTGATCCCAAGGCCACGGAGATCACGGATCCCGCTGTGCTGTATACGAACAACGGCACCAAGAATCCGCCGGCGGTCCTCGGCAAATTGAGCGTGGACCCGAAGCACATCAGCTATGCCGACGGCTTCTTCGTGTTCCCGACCCAGACGCTGATCCACGCCACGCCGGACACCAGCGGCGGCGAGGGTCAGACCACCGCCTTCGAGCCGGGCCAGAATCTCGGCGCCTACACGTCATTCGTGGACACGTCGGTGATGACGCCCGCCGTTAAGCGAGCGCTGACGATCACGGACAACATCGGCGGCGACAAGGGCAGCAACAACGACCCCAAGGCCGTCATCTACATGTTCGATACCAGCGGGTACCCGAACGTCCCGCTGATCCAGCCGCGACTCAACTCTGTGGAGGAGTGGCAGATCACCAACTTCAACAACGACGCGCATCCAATGCACATCCACGTCAACGACTTTCAAGTGACGGCCATCGACGACCCGAATCGGGGCAAGACGGGGGTACAGCCTTGGGGGGTCGACAACGTCAACGTCCCTGCGCCGATATTCAATGACATGCACGTCGTGAGCACTCCGGCGTCCCTCACGCTGCGGCAGGAATTCCTCGAGTTCCCCGGTACGTACGTGATCCACTGTCACCGGCTCAACCACGAAGACAACGGCCTGATGGCCACCATCAGCGTCATCCCCGAGGTGTCGACGTACGCGGTGGCGATCCCGGGATCGAGCGGCAAGCCGGCGTCGGTTCAAGTGCGGGATGCCAACGGCGACAAGGTCTTGCAGACGGTCTTCCCGTTCCCCGGCTTCGAGGGCGCGCCCAGCGTCGCCGTGTCCGACGTCAACGGCGACGGCATTCTCGACCTGATCGTCGGCACCGGCAAGGGCGTATCGCCGGAGGTGGTCGTCTACGACGGGAACAACACCAAGGACGGCGTGTTCAAGACGGAACTGACGCGCTTCGCCCCCTTCGACGCCGGCTTCCAGGGTGGCGTGACCGTCGCCGGAGCGGACATCGACGGAAATGCCATGGCCGACAACATCATCGTGGGGTCGGGCCCAGGCATGGAGTCGCAAATCAAGGTGTTCTCGTCCACGCTGCCGAACGGCAAGGCGCCCGACGTCTTCTCCGCGTTCACGCCGTACCCCGGGTCCCAGTCCGGTGTCAGCGTGGCCACCGGCATGGTCGAATCGGGATCGGGCAGGGAAAGCATCGTGACCGCGCCCGGGCCCGGCGAGCCGCCGCTGATCAAGTCCTTCCGCTGGGACCTGTACACCCCGACTGCCAGGGCGCAGGCGAATGGTACGACGCCGCAGCAACATTCCGGCAAGCCGTCAGATCCGAGGATGACGTCACAGTTCATGGCGTACGACGAGAACTACAAGGACGGCGTCGCGTTGTCGACCGGCTGGGTCATCGGCGCCGAGGGGGGATCGAAGAGCATCGTCACCAGTCAACTCGGCGGTGACGGCAAAGTGCTCGTATGGTCGAGCGGGTCGCTGCTCGACGGTCAGCCCGCGATGTACCTGGACAACCCGAACCATCATGAGGAAAACGTCAAATACCAACAGGTCGCGTCGTTCTCGCCATTTCCCGGTAGCTCGCCAGGAGTGACGGTGGCGACGAGCAGCACTGTCTACGGCGCGGATCTATTGGTGGCAGGTCTGGTCCCAGGCGGCCAAGAGGTGCGCAAGTTCACTCTGGAGCGTGCGACCCCGGACGCCAAGACGGTTGCCCCGAAGTTGATTGCGACGCTTCCGGTGCTCCCGGGAGTGACGGCAGCGGCCCCACTGGGCGGCCGCTAATTCACGGCAGGTGCCAGAACACTCTGGTCATCAGGTAGAAGATAAGCGCGCATACGGTCAAGGCTGCGACCACGATCGCCGCGCCGCGCCGATTGGTGGTGGCGATGGGTACGTCCGGAGGCGGGCGCAGCCAACGCTTCAGCAGCGGGTTGACGTAGTACGGCATCGCGATGTAGCTAACGGCGAAGCTGGACATCAGGTTTCCGACCAACATGCCCAGCCACAACGGCATGTGCAGCGGTGACACCGCCAGCGTGAGCAGCACCACGGTGGGGTAGAGGCCGACCCACACCGCGATCGCGGTCTTGAAGTCCGACGGCGGCGGCGCCTGGTGGCCGTTCTCGTCGAAGGCGAACCAGCTGCCGAACGAGTTGTCGATGGTGCGCGAATGGTATTCGGCGAACTTCTCCCCCTCGGCGAGCAACACGCGGCGCTCGTCGGAGATGAGCCAATTGTCCAGGTCGTCCGCGTTCTCGTAGCGGTACAGCGCGGTCCACTCGTCCTGCACACCGGCCACCGGTCGAAAGAGTTCGGTGCCGCGAAAGCCCGGAAACTTGCTCTCCGCCACGCGGAGTCGTTCCTGCCACTCGAGGAAGTCCGTAACGTTCTCCGGGCTGACGCGATGGCTGACCGCCACGGTCACCAGGGGGTCGGTGGAGCGCGCGCCGCCACCGATCACCTGTTGGGTACCAGGCCCGTCGAAGAACTGGGCGCCACGGCTCATCCGCTCCTGGCGAGTGGCGCTGTTGATCCAGGCCTGCACATGCGCGACCGAGTTGAACCGGTACACCACCACCCAATCCGGTTGGACGGCGGTCGGCGGACTGATCTCGGCTCCGATGAACCCCGGGTACTTGGAGGCTTCGGTGTTCAGATCCGTTTGCCACGCCTCGAAGGCCTGCTCGGATCCCGCGCGCACCTTCTGCCCGATGATGACGGTGGCTGCGTTGTCGGTGGTCTTCCGTTCGTCCATGGCTCAGGTCGCCGGAATCAGTCGGGGGGTGGTGAGCCTGACGTATATCCGCTCTGGGGTGAGCGGCAATTCGCGGTAGCGCACTCCGGTCGCGTGCTCCAGCGCACTGGCCAGCGCAGGCGCCACGGGGTTGATGCAGCACTCTGCGATGCCCTTCGAATGCCAAGGCCCCACCGAATCCCGCGATTCCACGATCAGCACCTCGGTGCGGGGAACGTCGGCATAGGTGGGGATCCGATAGTTGCGGAGGTTCGGATTGGTCATGACTCCGTTGTCGTCGACGTGAAAGTTCTCGGTCAGTACGAATCCGATGCCCTGCGCAACGCCACCTTCGATCTGCCCGCGCACCTGTTCCGGGTTGATCACGATGCCCGGGTCGGTGGCCTGCACGCTGTAAAGGATTCGCAGCTCACCGGTGACGCGGTGTACCGCGATGCGGAAGCCCTGCGTGTTGGCCGTCACGCTCCGCGGCGAGCCGAAGGCCTTGCGCGCCTCGGTGAATCGAATACCACGCGTGCGCGCCACGGCGATCAGTTCGGCAAGGGTGAACCGGCGCGCGCCGCACGTCACGCCGTCATCGTCCATCGCGCAGTCGTTCACGTCAACGCCGGCCTGGGCGGCCGCGAAGGCGAGGATACGGTCGCGCAGCGCAGTGGCCCCCCGAAGGACTGCGTTGCCCGACACGAAAAGGCCCGCGCTGGCGAAGGCTCCGGTGTCGAAGCCATTTCGGTCGGTGTCGGATTGCACCAGCTGGATGCGGGAGGGCGTCGTGCCCAACTGGTTAGCGGCCATCTGAACGTGTGCAGTCGACGTCCCTTCGCCGAATTCCACCGTACCGACGGCAATTTCGTAGATACCGTCGTCGCGCAGGGTGGCCCAGCACTCGGAGCTGTGGTCAGTCGGGGGAGCGGTCTCATGTATGGAGATCGCCGTGCCGGTGCCGACGAGCCAGTCCTCGCCGAGCGCATGTGAGTTGTCATTGCGCTGCAGCGCCGCGTCGACGAGGTCGATGCATTGGCTCAGGGTGTCTTCGCCGAACTCGACGTCGTCGGGGTGATCGCCTATGGCCAACAGCGGGTCACCGGGCCGGACGATGTTGCGGCGCCGCAACTCGAGCGGGTCGATGCCCAGTTTGACGGCCAATTCGTGCATGGCACTCTCGACCGCGAACGCCGGCTGGGTCATCCCGTAACCGCGCAGCGCACCGCTCGGCACGGTGTTCGTGTACACCGACCAGGCGTCGAATTTCTTGTTGGGACAACGGTAGATCGAGACGGCCGCGGAGCCGGCGAACAAGGTCTCGCCGCCGTGGTTGCCGTAGGCGCCGGTGTTGGACACGTTGCGGTAGTGGAAGGCCGTCAGCGTGCCGTCGCTTCTGGCCCCGAGCTTGACCGTGACCTTCATCGGATGCCGCGGCGAGGCCGTCGTGAACTCCTCTTCCCTGGTGTACTCCCACGACACCGGCCGCCCGGTGTCGAGGGTGGCCAGCGCGACCAGGTCCTCGGAAATCACCTCCTGCTTGCCGCCGAACCCGCCGCCGACGCGCATGCAGAACACCCGTAGCTGATCGGGTCGCAGATGGAAGAGGTGTGCGAGCTTGACCTTGCAAATCGACGGCGACTGCGACGCAGTACGCACGTTGAGCCTGCCTGCCTCCATCCACGCGATCGAACCGTGCGTCTCGAGATGGGCGTGCTGCACGCGAGGCGAGAAGTAGGTGCCCTCGTGAATGACGTCGGCTTCGGCGAAACCCGCTTCCACGTCACCGATTTCACCGTGAAGCTCGAGCAGGATGTTGCGCTCCGGGTCCTGAACGAACGGGTCGTTGAAGCCGTGCAGCTGTGGCGCGCCGGGGGCCATGGCCTGCTCGGGATCGAATACCGCTGGCAGGATTTGGTATTCGACCTCCACCCGGCGGCAACCCTCCTCGGCCGCTCCGATCGAATCGGCGAGCACTGCCACCACGCGCTGACCGACGAATCGCACGACGTTGTCGAGGATGTAGGTGTCGTCGGGATCGACGAGGTGATCGGTGTGAATCGCGGTGGAGAACCGTTTGCGCGGCACGTCCTCCCAGGTGTACACACGGTGCACCCCGGGCACTGCGAGCGCGGCGGTCTTGTCGATGGCCACGATGCGCGCGTGGGCGTGCGGCGAGTGCAGCACCTTCAGGTGCAGCAGGCCCTCTGGCGCGGTGTCCATCGTGTATTCGACGGTGCCCGTCACCACGCCGGTCGCGGCGGGGGCGCCGACGCTGGTGCCGACGGCCTCGCCGGGCTTGGGCTCTTGGATCGCGGAGACGCCGTTGACGGCATCCTCGATGGCGCGGTATCCGGTGCAGCGGCAGAGGTTTCCCTTCAGTGCCCGCGGGAGGTCCTGCTTCTGTGCTTCCGTGAAGGTCGCCGAGGTCATGATCATGCCCGCGGTGCAGAAGCCGCATTGGAAGCCTGCGGCGTCACGGAACTGTCGCTGCATGGGGTGCAGGTCGTCCGGGGTGCCGAGCCCTTCGATGGTGGTGACTTCGCGGCCGTCGGCGCGGAACGCGGGCGTGATGCAACTGTGCACCGGTGTCCCGTCGAGCCAGACCGTACATGCCCCGCAATCGCCTGCGTCGCAACCCTTCTTGACGCCAAACCAGCCCAGTGTGCGGACGAAGGTGCGCAGGCATTGCCCGGGGTGTGGCTCCTGGTCGAACGTCTTGCCGTTCACCGTGTAGCCCATCACAGTCCCCCCAACTCGGTGCGCAACTCTTCGGCGTAGTGCTTGGCGAGATGCTTCCGGTGGTCCGGGGTGCCGTTCGCGTCGGCGAACCACACATCGGGCGGGATGGCGTCGATGCTCTGAGCGAGGATATCGGCGTCGGGCATCGAGTCGAAGGCGAACCGGACGGGGCGGGTGGTGGCCGCCGTGACGGTCAGCAGGAGGTCGTCGGCGTCGGGTGTCTGTGTGGCGATCATGAAGATCGTGGACCGTCCCAGGTGCGTGAGCGTGAACCGCCTGTGGGCGTGGCGTTTGCGTAACGCGCGGTCGGGGATGTCGATCTTGCGGAGCACTTCGCCTGGCGCGAGCACGTTTTCGTTGTTGCCGGTGACGAAATCGACTGCGGCCACTGTGCGTTCGGTCCCATCGGGGGCCCAGAGCGTGTAGCTGGCCTCCAATGCGACCGTCATCGTGATCATCGGTCCGGCAGGCAGCGACATGCAGATGTTGCCGCCAACCGTCGCCGCATTCCAGATCTTGAACGACGCGAGGAAGGCCTCGCAACTGGTCGTGAAAAGTGAGGCGGCACACCAGTCTTCGGGTGTAACGAACGCATACAGGTCGCGGATGGTGCACATGGCTCCGAGCTCCAGCCCGGGTGCGCCTGCGGTCAGCGTGTCCCAACCGAGTGGCGTCAGGTCGATAAGCCTGCGTAGGTGCGGCTGCTTGTCGGAGAACAGCCATGTTCCACCGGCCAGCCATGCGTCGCCGGGCTGCCAGCTTGGGCCGGGTCGGTCCGGCGGTTGCCGTACGACCTCGGTGATGGTGTTGATGTCCACTGCGTCCCCTCCTGCACCGTGGCGGCCCCGTCCACCTGGCGCAATGGCGTTTGCTGCCCGACTCTATGTCGGTTGTCGTGGAGCGGCACCCGATTGGGCGAAGTCTGCTTGCGTCTGCGTCAACGCACGGCTGCTGTAATCATGAGCAGATGAGCCAGGTTCACTATGGGCACGTCGTCCACGTTGCGGGTCGGCCGACCGTCACCGAATCCGCCGCCGCTCTGGTCGACATTCCCGACGGGGCCCTGGTGGTGGACGATTCTGGCCGAATCATGTTCTGCGGTAGCAGATCTGAGGTACCCGCCGAGCTTGGCTCCGCACGTGTGCACGATCACCGCCCCGGCTACCTGCTTCCTGGGTTCGTCGACACGCACGTCCACTTCCCTCAGACCTACGCGGGCGACTCATACGGTGGCGGTCAGCTGCTCGAGTGGCTCAATCATTGCATCTTCCCCTCCGAGTCCCGGTTCGCCGACCCGGAGTTCGCTGCGCGCGCCGCGGTCGAGTTCTGCGACCGCCGGATCGCCGCGGGGACGACGGCGGCCATGGTGTTCGGCTCGGCGTTCCCGCATGCGCAGGACGCGTTGTTCGCCGAGACGCAACGCCGCGGGCTACGCATCGTCAGCGGGCGCGGGATCCAGACCGTCGGGCCGGACACGGCCGCACCGCTACTGACCTCCGAACGCGACGCGATCCGACTTGCCCGCGAGGAGATCGACAAGTGGCACGGCGCCGACACCGGCGTCGTGAGCACGGCGCGGTTGCACGTGGCGATCGTGCCGCGGTTCTCCTTGTCGGTGACCCCCGAGACGCTGCGCAACCTCGGCGACCTGTACGACTCCGTGCGTGACCGCGGCGTCTACGTCCACAGCCACCTCAACGAGAACAACAGGCCCGGCACCGGCGAAGTAGACGTAACCAAGCGGACGTATGCGGTGGATTCGTACCTAGACACCTATGACGGAAGGTTTTTGCCGGGGTCGGTGGTCGGTGGCAGCAGCCTGCTCGGCCGACGCACGATCCTGGCCCATTGCGTGCACTGCCAGGATGCCGAGTTGGAGCGCATGGCCGAGACGGGGACGTCGGTATCGCACTGTCCGGTCTCGCAGCTGTTCCTCGGCTCGGGCACGATGCCGTGGAGACGCACGGTGGCTTCGGGCGTGAACATCGCGGCGGGAACGGATTTCGGTGGGGGCGACGAGTGGTTGATCCCCCGGGTACTCGGTGATGCGTTCAAGGTGCACATCACCGAACCCGGCGAGGACGGCGTGTCGATGCATCCGGCCGAAATGCTGTTCACCGGAACGCTCGCGGGCGCCAGAGCGCTGGACATGGAGGATCGGTTCGGTAACTTCGACGTCGGCAAGGAGGCCGACTTCGTCGTCGTCGATCCGTCCCGAACTCCGGCGCTGGCCGGGCCGATGACGTACGGGGCGCGGTCTGCAGGCCCCGAATTGGCCCGTGAACAAACGCTTTTCGCGCTGTTAATGGGTATCCGGGAATCATCGATCGTGGAGGTGTACGTCATGGGTCGACTGTTGGATTCGGGCTAGTGGGCTGTACCCAAGCGCGTTTTGCGTGTAACAACCGTACTTTCGGCCAGCCGTCCTAGCGACCCCGAGCCTTCAGAGCTTGCACCACTTCCAGCTGCCGTCCTCGCGGACGAAGTCGATGTCGTCGGCGTCCTCGCCGTCGCGCGTGACGGTGGCGGTGGCTGCCTCGCCGTCGACTTCGACCGACTCGACGTCGAGGTTCAGTTCACCGCTTTCGCCGCGCGCATCGAGGAAGTCCTCCTCGTTGAACTCCTTGTCGCTGCGCATCTCCAGGCACAGGATCGGCTTGAAGCCGTCGAAGTCGCGGTCGTTCCACGCCTTTTCGAAGGCCTTGACGGCGTCCTCGATCTGCTCGTCGTCGGTCTTTTGGCTTGCGGACGTCTGCGTCGACTTCGTCGTGGTGCTGTCCGACGATCTCAGCAGCACCACCGTGATCACCGCGCCGACGACGAGCAACAGCACCGCGACGAGCCCGCCGATGATCAGTCCGTTCTTGCGATTCGACGACCCCTCGGAAGCCCACAGCTGCCAACCGGGTGGAGGGGGCGGCCACGACGGGTCGGGCCGCCAGCCCGGCGGAGGTGTCCAGCCTGGCGGCGAGGGCGGCCAGTTCGGCGGCGGGTTGAAGCGCATCGAATAAGTGTGGCCGATCCTGACAGCCGATGCACAGAGCGGCGATCCCGCGACGACCTGTCCCGAGAAATTGGTCAGAGTTGAGTGGAACAGACTCAACCTTGACGGCGTTGAACAACGCGACAAGCATTTTCCCTGGCCGCGCATCGGCCAGCTCAAAACGAATGGAGGTGTCGTGGACTCGTTCAACCCGACCACGAAGACCCAGGCGGCGCTGACCTCGGCGTTGCAAGCGGCTACCGTCGCAGGCAACCCGGAGATCCGGCCCGCTCATCTGTTGATGGCGTTGCTGACGCAGAACGAAGGCATCGCCGCCCCGCTACTCGAAGCGGTCGGAGTCGAACCCTCGACCATCCGCACGGAGGCGCAACACCTGCTCGACCGGCTGTCGAGCGTGACCGGCTCGAATTCGACGCCGCAACTCTCGCGTGACTCGCTGTCCGCGATCACCACGGCCCAGCAGTTGGCCACGGAAATGGACGACGAGTACGTCTCGACCGAGCACCTGCTCGTCGGGCTGGCCACAGGTGGCTCCGACGTGGCCAAGCTGCTCACCGGCAGCGGCGCTTCACCCGAGGCGCTGCGTGAGGCGTTCGTCAAGGTGCGCGGCAGCGCCCGCGTCACAAGCCCGGATCCAGAGACCACATATCAGGCTCTGGAGAAGTACTCGACCGACCTCACGGAGCAGGCGCGGGAAGGCAAGCTCGACCCAGTCATCGGCCGCGACAACGAGATTCGCCGCGTCATCCAGGTGCTGAGCCGTCGTACCAAGAACAATCCGGTGCTCATCGGCGAGCCCGGCGTCGGCAAGACCGCGATCGTCGAAGGCCTGGCCCAGCGCATCATCGCGGGCGACGTCCCCGAGAGCCTGAAAGGCAAGACCGTCGTCTCCCTCGACCTTGGCTCGATGGTGGCCGGCGCCAAGTATCGCGGCGAATTCGAGGAGCGGCTCAAGGCCGTGCTCGACGACATCAAGAACTCGGCCGGGCAGATCATCACCTTCATCGATGAGCTCCACACCATCGTCGGCGCCGGCGCCAGCGGCGAGGGCGCGATGGACGCGGGCAACATGATCAAGCCGATGCTGGCGCGCGGCGAGCTGCGCCTGGTCGGCGCGACCACGCTCGACGAGTACCGCAAGTACATCGAGAAGGACGCCGCGCTCGAACGCCGGTTCCAGCAGGTGCTGGTCGGGGAGCCTTCGGTGGACGACACCGTCGGCATCCTGCGCGGGCTCAAGGACCGCTACGAAGTCCATCACGGCGTCCGCATCACCGACTCCGCGCTGGTGGCTGCGGCCACGCTGTCGGATCGCTACATCACGTCGCGCTTCCTGCCGGACAAGGCCATCGACCTGGTCGACGAGGCCGCGTCCCGGCTCCGCATGGAGATCGACTCCCGGCCCGTCGAGATCGATGAGGTCGAGCGGCTGGTCCGTCGGCTCGAGATCGAGGAGATGGCGCTCGCCAAGGAAGAGGACGCCGCAAGCAAGGACCGGCTGGAGAAGCTGCGCGCCGAACTGGCCGACCACAAAGAAAAGTTGGCGGAGCTGACCACAAGGTGGCAGAACGAGAAGAACGCCATCGACATCGTGCGCGATTACACCGAGCAACTCGACACCCTGCGCGGCGAGGCCGACCGGGCCGAGCGCGACGGTGACCTGGCCAAGGCCTCGGAACTCCGGTACGGGCGCATCCCCGAGGTCGAGAAGAAGCTGGACGCGGCGCTGCCCGTCGCCGAAGCGCGCGAGAACGTGATGCTCAAGGAAGAGGTCGGCCCCGACGACATCGCCGACGTCGTCGCCGCTTGGACCGGCATCCCGGCCGGGCGACTGCTCGAAGGCGAGACCGCCAAGCTGCTCCGCATGGAGACCGAGCTGGGCAAGCGCGTCGTCGGGCAGCAGAAAGCGGTGCAGGCCGTCAGTGATGCGGTGCGTCGTACCCGGGCAGGCGTCGCGGATCCCAACCGGCCGACGGGCTCGTTCATGTTCCTCGGGCCCACCGGCGTCGGCAAGACCGAGCTGGCCAAGGCGCTGGCGGAGTTCCTGTTCGACGACGAACGGGCGATGATCCGCATCGACATGAGCGAATACGGCGAAAAGCATTCCGTCGCAAGGCTCGTCGGTGCGCCTCCGGGCTACATCGGCTACGACCAGGGTGGTCAACTGACCGAGGCGGTGCGTAGGCGGCCGTACTCGGTGGTGTTGTTCGACGAGGTCGAGAAGGCCCACCCGGACGTGTTCGACGTGCTGTTGGCCGTGCTCGACGAGGGCAGGCTGACTGACGGTCAGGGCCGCACGGTCGACTTCCGCAACACCATCCTGATCCTGACGAGCAATCTCGGCGCCGGTGGCACTGAGGAGCAGGTGATGGCGGCGGTGCGCTCGGCGTTCAAGCCCGAGTTCATCAACCGGCTCGACGACGTGATCGTCTTCGACGCGCTGCAGCCCGACGAACTGGTGTCGATCGTCGACATCCAGCTGGAGCAGCTGCAGAAGCGGTTGGCCCAGCGCAGGCTGATCCTCGAGGTGTCGCTGCCCGCCAAGCAATGGCTGGCCGAGCGCGGGTTCGATCCGCTCTATGGAGCCCGTCCGCTGCGCAGGCTGATCCAGCAGGCCATCGGCGACCAGTTGGCGAAGCTGCTGCTGGCCGGGGACGTGCACGACGGCGACGTGGTTCCGGTCAATGTCAGCGCCGACGGCGAGGGCCTCATTCTCGGGTAAGTGCCACCCACGCAAGACGCTCGGCTGGAATACCCAGCCGAGCGTCTGCGTGATCGGTCAACTGGTGACCGCTAAGGTGCGCTTAGCCTTCGCCACCTGCGCTGCTGCTGCCGCCACCCGCACCGCTGTCACCGGACTTGCTGCTGTCAGTCGAACTGGCCGCCTTCTTCTTGTCGACCTTCTTGTCGATGCCAAGGGCCTTCTTGATCCCGTGGCTGATGTCGTTGACGGTCTTGCTGATCCCTTCGCCGATATCCCGGAGAGGTGTCGGGCGAGTGGTCGACGTGCCGGCGTTGGCGCCCGCCTTGGTGATGGGCGCAAACAGATTGCCTGGCTTGAACGCCGTTTTCTCCTTCACGCTGGGCTTCACCACCGCCAACGTGACCTTCTCGTTGGCTCCGTCACCGACCTCGCTCACGTCCGTGCCGGTGTCCGTGGTCGTGGTCGTGGTCGTGTCCGTGTCGGTGGTCGTGGTCGCGTTATCGCGTGTCGTGTCGGTCAGCGTCGATTCCACCTTCGACTGTTCGGCATTCAGCGACGTGATGGACACCGGAGGCGGCAGCGGGTGCAGTGCCCCGGCGATCTCGTCACGTAGCGCAAGCGCGATGGCAATGGGGCCGGAATCAAACGCGCCCCCAGTCCACGGACTGAGCACTCCGGCAGGAAGGAAGGAACCGGGATACCCATTGAGGAAAGCGCCCGTGAGTGTGGCCGGCGCATTGATGATGGCACTAAGGGCCGTCACCGGGTCCCCGCCGCCCACCCCGTCGACGACCTCCTGGGCAGTTGTTGCGCCCGCGGTCAGGGTGCTCACGATGGGGGCAATCACACCAAGCCCGAGTGCGAGCACCACGTCGGGGACTATCACCCCGGCCACGTTCTGCACGTTCTGCAGCGTGTTGGTGACGACCGTGTAGCCCTCGACCAGGCTGCCAACCAACCCGAGCCCGCTGCTGATCACGTACAACACCAGACTGTTCACGGCATCGACGATGTTGCCCGTCGCGACCGCGGCTTCGACGGCGGCCGGCAGCCCCTGTACCAGAGCGACGAGCGCTGTGACGGCCTGCTGACCTGCGTCCCCGAGGACGGCCGCGTTCGCGAACTGGTTGGTGATGAGCTGTTGCAAGACAGGCGCGGGGTCCGCTAGCACTTGCTGGCCCAGCGCGCCGACGTTAGCGGCACCTGTTCCAAGGACTTCCAGCCAGGCTTCGATGGGATTCGCGAAAGCGGCGAGTTCTACCGAAGCCGAGTGCAGCGATGGGACTTGGACATCGGGCATCGACGGCTGGATTGGGGCGATCGCGATGGCGGCGGCTCCTACCATCGCTATCCCTGCCGTGAGCTGCGAGCGAACAGATATCTGCATGGTTCCCCTTCAATCTGGATGTGATCTTGAACACGCGGAACGTACCTGAGAAGTTCCTAAGTAACGGCTGAATTACGAAATAGAACGTGTTCTTTTTTTCAAGATCATCCCGAGGTTCCCAGCCTCTACCGAAGGGTAACTTTGCTGGTACAGGTCGTTATATGGCGCGCGGCGGGCGATGTTAGAGGAATTAGTGTCTGACGCCAACGATAATTGGAAACCCATAAGGTCCCGATCGGATCAGGAGTTAGCTGACTCCGCCAAAACGCTTGTCGGACGCGCGTCGTCCACCGCCCAACTGTTTGCCCACGTCAAAATTTCCGCACGCAACGGTCACACCTGGTGCGCGGACCGTCATTGCAGATTCGACGGGTGTCCCGAACAGTTCGCCGACTCGAGCTACCGACGCGTTCCTTTGCTCCTGACCCACCGCCCACCTCCCCGCCAAGAGACGCGAAGGGCCCTCATTCGCACCGAATGAAGGCCCTTCGCGTCTGTTCGCAGGGAAGTGCACCCCGCTCGCCGAGGTGGTGCCACCTAGTAACGTCATTGTGATCTGATCGAGTTCGGGCGAAAGCCGTACCAACCAGTAGTCTGGGGGCAATGGTCCCGCTCTGGTTCACGTTGTCTGCACTCTGTTTCGTGGGTGCGGCCGTGTTGTTGTACGTCGACATCGACCGTCGGCGTGGGCTCGGCCGTCGCCGTAAGTCGTGGGCCAAGTCGCATGGCTTCGACTACGAACACGAATCCCACGACATCGTCAAGCGCTGGAAGCGCGGCGTCATGTCGACCGTCGGCGACGTGGCGGCCAAGAACGTGGTGCTCGGTCAGATCCGCGGCGAGGCCGTATTCATCTTCGATCTCGAGGACGTCGCGACGGTCATCGCGCTGCACCGCAAGGTCGGCACCAACGTCGTCGTCGACGTGCGCCTCAAGGACATCAAGGAGCCGCGCGAAGGCGACATCTGGTTGCTCGGCGCCATCGGCCCGCGGATGGTGTACTCCACCAACCTCGACGCCGCGCGGCGCGCGTGCGACCGGCGCATGGTCACCTTCGCCCATGCCGCCCCCGACTGCGCCGAGATCATGTGGAATGAGCAGAACTGGACGCTCGTCAGCATGCCGATCGGCAGCACCCGCGCCCAGTGGGACGAGGGTCTGCTCACCGTCCGCCAGTTCAACGATCTGCTGCGCGTGCTTCCGCCCATCCCGCAGCCAGGTCAGAACGGCGTGGCAGGCCAGGCCATCGCCCGCCGCGGTGGAGCGCCAAGCCGCCCGCTCTCGGGTGCGCCCGCACTGCCCGCGGGCCGCAGTGACCAGCCTCCCGGCCGCGCCGACGTCGGCCGGTACACGCAGCAGCGCCCGCCCGTGCGCAACGGTCGCCAGTCACCGCACTATCAGAGGTAGTTGGTCGGCTCCGCCGACGGCTTGAGTACCCTCACGGGCATGTCTCGCCCCGTCGCACTGATCACTGGGCCGACCTCTGGGTTGGGCGCGGGTTTCGCCAGGCGCTACGCGGTCGACGGGCACGATCTGGTGCTGGTCGCCCGCGACGTCGAGCGCCTGGAGCGGCTGGCCTCCGAATTGCATGACGAAGCCGGGGCCAACGTCGAAGTGCTGGCCGCCGACCTGGCTGTGGCCGCGGATCGCGAGCGGGTCTGCGAGCGGCTGTCCCGGGGTGTTCAGGTGCTGGTGAACAACGCAGGCTTCGGCACCTCTGGCGAGTTCTGGTCGGCCGAGTTTTCCGCGCTGCAGGCTCAACTCGACGTCAACGTGACGGCGGTGATGCAGCTGACGCACGCCGCACTGCCGCCCATGTTGACGGCCGGCGCGGGCACCGTGATCAACGTCGCCAGCGTCGCGGGGCTGCTGCCGGGCCGCGGGTCGACGTACTCGGCGTCCAAGGCCTGGGTGATCTCGTTCTCGGAGGGCCTGGCCAACGGCCTCGGCGGGACGGGCGTCGGCGTGCATGCGTTGTGCCCCGGCTTCGTGCGCACCGAGTTTCACGCGCGCGCGGGCATCGACATGGCGGGCACGCCATCCATCCTGTGGCTCGAGGTCGGCGACGTGGTGCGCGAGTGCCTGGCCGACGTCGCTAAGGGGCAGGTCGTGATCGTGCCGGGCCTGCAGTACAAGGTGCTGACCACCGGCGGACGCATGGTGCCGCGAAACCTGGTGCGCGCCTTGACCAAAGTGGTCGGCCGCGGCCGCGGTCGGACCTAGCGTCGCGTGCGCAAACTAGTCACCCAGCTGATGGTGCTGGCCCTGCTCGCGGTCGGCTGTTCAGGCGACGATGCCAACCGCACGTATGGCGCGCAGTCCGCGAAGGTCGGCGAATCGCTGGCGGTGCTCGGATGGAACGTCTCGGTGTCCAATCTTCGGTTCGAAGGCGACTACGTGTTGGTCGACGTGGACGCATCGGTCGCGAAGGTCGATGCCCCACATGCCAAACCGGAATCGCTCCGGTTCGGCCTCTACGGTGCGCTCGCGCATCCGATCGAGTCGTTCGCGTTGGGTGGCTGCACCGACGCGCAGGGTGTGAGTGCCACGCCGGCCTCGGCGCCGTCCCCCGACAAGCTCGGTGGCACAGTCTGTTTGGGCCCGCTGCGCGACCAGAGTCAGGTGCGCGGGGTATACGCGTACTCGCCGCAGGACCGGATGCCAGGCACCACAGTCGCTTACGCGGCGGCCTTCCCCGTCGGATTGGGGCCGATCAACCCGGCTGACACCGGGTTGGGGCTGAGGTCCACCAGCGTGGATGCGTTCCGCGCGGACGGTGCACAGCTCGACCCGACCGCACTCGGCGACCCCGCGGGTTTCAGCGGCAACGGCTACATGCTGCTCGGACTCGAAATCAGCGGGCTCGCAGCGCAATACCGGGAGGACTCGAAGCGGCGCGGCGGGCCCCTCATGATCCTGGTCGGGCCGACCCTGCCAGGGGCCGGGCTGTCCCACGCCTGCGCGGTGTACGGGGCGTCGCTGCTGGTGCTGCCGGACGCCTCGCTGGACGCGGTCTCGGTGCGTGCGTCGTTGTGCACCCAGGGCGAGATCAACCAGGCGCTGTTGTATGCGTCGGTGTCCGTGATCGGCACGCACGCCGCGCTGTGGACCAAGACGTGAGCGGGGCCGGACCGACGGAGTGGGCCAGCGGCCCCGGCGTCGGGCCATGGGACGGGCCGCCCCCCGACGACGCGCGCTATGACCCGGACCTCCTGCGCGACGGCGACACCCGCAACGTCGTCGATGCCTACCGGTACTGGACGCGGGACGCGATCATCGCCGACATCGACCAGCGCAGGCACCCGCTCCACATCGCGATCGAGAACTTCGGCAACGACGCCAACATCGGCGGGGTGGTGCGGACCGCCAACGCATTCGCCGTCGACACCGTCCACATCGTGGGCAGGCGCCGCTGGAACCGGCGCGGCGCCATGGTCACCGACCGCTACCAGCGACTTCTCCACCACGACACCACCGCCGAGTTGCTCGCGTTTGCGGCCGACGCCGGATTGGAGGTGGTGGCCGTCGACAACGTGCCAGGTTCGGTTCGGCTCGAGCACGCTCGGCTGCCGCGCTCCTGCCTGATGATCTTCGGCCAAGAGGGCCCCGGCATCACCGAGGAGGCGCGCCTCGGTTCGTCGGCGACGGTGTCGATCGCCCAGTTCGGTTCCACGCGCAGCATCAACGCCTCGGTCGCGGCGGGTATCGCGATGCACGTGTGGATCGCGCAACATGCCGACCTCAACGGGGCCTGGTAGGGCAGGATCGTCACCATGGATCAGCTATGGGCCAATCGCGCCGGCAGTGCCGAAGAGGCCATCGCCAAGCGCCATCTGACGAAACTGTGGCAGCTGCCCGGTACCCAGCTCGGCGTCTGCGCGTGGCCGTCGGATCGGGGCTATCGCCAGTTCAAGAATTGGAACTACTGGTGGCAGGCGCACCTGCTGGACTGCCTGGTCGACGCGCAGGTGCGCGACCCGCAGCCGGACCGTAAGTTGCGCATCGAACGTCAGGTCCGCGCCCACCGGATACGCAACACCGGCCGCTGGGTCAACGACTACTACGACGACATGGCGTGGCTGGCGATCGCGCTGGAGCGGGCGGCCCGGCTCGCCGGGGTCGAACGCCCAAGGGCGCTGGAGAAGCTGGCCGACCAATTCCTCAACGCGTGGGTGCCCGAGGACGGCGGCGGGATTCCGTGGCGCAAACAGGACCAGTTCTTCAACGCGCCTGCCAACGGCCCGGCCGGCATCTTCCTCGCGCGCTACGACGATCGGCTGCGGCGGGCCCAGCAGATGGCGGACTGGATCGACGAGACGCTCATCGACCCGGAGAGCGGGCTGGTGTTCGACGGCATCAAGGCCGGTTCGCTGGTCCGCGCGCAGTACACCTACTGCCAGGGTGTGGTGCTCGGCCTCGAAGCTGAACTCGCGGCGCGCACGGAAGACGCACATCATGCGGAGCGGGTGCACCGACTGGTGGCGGGGGTTCGCGACCACATGGCGCCGGGCGGTGTCATCCAGGGCGCGGGCGGCGGCGACGGCGGCCTCTTCGGCGGCATCCTCGCGCGTTACCTCGCCCTGGTTGCCGTCATACTTCCTGAGCGGTCGCCGGAGGACACCGAGGCCCGCGCCACTGCCAAGCAACTGGTGCTGACGTCGGCCGAGTCGGCCTGGGACAACCGGCAGACCGTCGATGGCCTTCCACTGTTCGCGGCGTTCTGGGACCGCACCGCCGAAATACCAAGGGCGGGAGGCAAGGACGCGCAGTTCGTCGAAGGCGCGGTCAACGCCTCTGAGATACCCGAACGCGACCTCTCGGTCCAGTTGTCCGGGTGGATGCTGATGGAGGCCGCGCACACGCTCGCGTCCTGAGCGCGGTCAGTCCAGGGCGATGACGAGCTCGACACCCGTGGCCGCGACGACGTCCTCGACGGTCACGCCGGGCGCGAGTTCGCGAAGAACGACGGTGCCGTCGCCCGGCACGTCGACGACGCACAGGTTGGTGATGACCCGATCGACGACGCCCTGACCGGTCAGTGGAAGGCTGCAGGTCGCGACGATCTTCGGATTCCCGGCGCGGTCGGTGTGCTCCATGACGACGATGACGCGGGCGGCCCCGTGGACGAGGTCCATCGCTCCGCCCATGCCCTTGACCATCTTGCCGGGCACCATCCAGTTTGCGAGGTCGCCGTTCTTGGACACCTCCATGCCGCCCAACACCGCGGTGTCGATGTGGCCGCCGCGGATCATGCCGAACGAGAGTGACGAATCGAAGTACGCCGCACCGGGATTGACGGTGACGGTCTCCTTGCCCGCGTTGATCAGATCGGGGTCGACGGCGTCGTCGGTCGGGTACGGGCCCGTGCCGAGGATGCCGTTCTCCGAGTGCAACGTGACGTGTACGTCGCCGGTGAGGTAGCCGGGGATCAGCGTCGGAAGCCCGATGCCGAGGTTGACGTACTCACCGTCGATCATTTCGGCCGCGGCGCGCGCGGCCATCTCGTTGCGGCTCCAGCCGGTGGTCGTCACGTCGCTCATTGGGCGGTTCCCTTCGGTTCGCTGACGGTGCGTTTCTCGATTTTCTTGTCCTGGGGTCCGGTGTGCACGACCCGCTGGACGAACACCCCGGCGAGATGTACTGCGGCCGGGTCGATTTCGCCAGGTTGTACGAGCTGCTCGACTTGGGCGATCGTGATGCGCCCCGCCATGGCCGCCAGCGGGTTGAAGTTCATCGCCGTCTTGTTGAAGACGAGGTTGCCAGCGGTGTCGCCGATTTGTGCGTGGACGAGCGCGAAGTCGGCGTTGATGGACTCTTCCAGCACGTAGCGCTTGCCCTTGAACACGCGAATCTCCTTGGGCGGCGAGGCCACCGCGATCGAGCCGTCGGGGGCGTACCGCCACGGCAGCCCGCCGTCGGACACCGGGCTGCCGACACCGGCCGGTGTGTAGAAGGCGGGGATGCCTGCACCGCCCGCGCGCATGCGTTCGGCCAACGTGCCCTGCGGCGTCAGTTCGACTTCCAGTTCGCCTGCCAGGTATTGGCGGGCGAACTCCTTGTTCTCGCCGACGTAGGACGCGGTGACGCGCCGCACGCGGCCGAGCGACAGCAGCGCGCCGAGGCCGACGCCGTCGACGCCACAATTGTTCGAGAAGACCTCGAGGTCGGTCGCCGACGATTGTGCGATGGCCTCGATGAGCTGGTCGGGGATACCGCACAGTCCGAATCCGCCGACTGCAAGTGTGGCGCCGTCGGCGATGTCGGCGACCGCTGCGGCCGCCGATTCGTACACCTTCGAGGGCATGACTCTCCTTCGTGTCTGGTTCACGTTCATTCTGCAAACGCTGGCACGCCAACTCCGATGACCGGCGCTTTGGCTCGATAGCTACTGAACAACGATCATTCTGGTCGAATCAACCCTTGCGCGGCACCGATCGCAAACTGTTCGCCCAGTGAGCACCCGCGACATTGGCGTTCACTAAATGAACGCTTAGCATCAAGGATGTGGCAGTGGTGAGCGTGGTCGCGCGCGTGGGTGCGGTGCTACGGGCGGTGGCCGCCGCGGAACCCACCGGAGCCTCGACCACCGAACTCGGCAGGCTTGCCGGGCTCGCGCGCCCGACCGCGCACCGGTTGCTGGTGTCGCTGGCAGAGCAGCACCTGGTGGCCCGCGATCCGAAATCGGGGCGCTGGTCGCTGGGGCCGGAACTGTATCTACTCGGGGTGGGCGCCGCCTACCGATACGACGTCACCGACCATGCGCGCGCAGTCGTGACGGCGTTGGCCAAGGAGACCGGGGAGAGTGCGTTCTTCTCCGCGCGTCGCGGCGACGAGACGGTGTGTGTGCTCAGCGAGGAGGGCAGCTTCCCGCTGCGGTCGCACGTGCTGCACGTCGGCATCAGGTTTCCGCTAGGGGTGGCGAGCGCCGGGCTGGTGATCCTCAGTCACCTGTCCGATCGGGACGTCGACGCATACTTCAGCCGGGTCCGACCCGAGTCGGGCTGGGGGCTCAGTCACGCCGAGCCCGCGATTCGCGCACGCATCGCCGCCACGCGCCGCCACGGTTACGCCGTGAACCCCGGGCTGATCGTCGAAGGCAGCTGGGGTGTCGGTGCGGCGGTGTTCGACCGCAGCGGACGGCCCGCCTGGGCGCTCAGCCTCACGGGAGTCGAGACGCGGTTCAAGCCGGAGCGCCACCACGAACTGGGCACGTTGTTGCTCGATCAGGCCCATCTCCTGTCAGGCCGGCTCCAAGCCTGAACTGCCAAGGGCTCCGGTTAGGGGTGGCTCGGAGCGCAGAAATGTCCGACACTTGGCGAACCATGGAGATCCGAACGTGACCGAACCAGCCACCGACGGGTCGACGAAGAACGACGGTCCACGGCTGGCCAGGTCGACGCCAGACAAACTGGGTCGTGATCCGACAGCTGCCCGCAGCGGTGAGAACACCGCGGCCGCACTGCTGTTGGCGTTCACGATCGCTGCCATCGTGTGGGCGAATTCGCCATGGGCGCAGAGCTATTCGGACTTCTGGGACACCGTGGTCGGCTTCCACGTCGGCGAGTTCCGCGCCGAGCTGACGGTCAAGCATCTGGTCAACGACGGCCTGATGACCTTCTTCTTCTTCATCGTCGGGCTCGAGGTCAAGAGCCAGTTCACCATCGGCGAACTCACCGATCGCGCCCGTGCGTCGGTGCCGGTGATCGCCGCGCTGGCGGGCCTCGTGGTGCCCGCGCTCGTCTTCCTTCTCTTCAATCCTTCCGGCGACGACGCGCGCGCATGGGGTGTGGTGATCTCCACCGACACGGCGTTTCTGGTGGGTGCGCTGGCGATCATCGGGCCGCAATCCCCGGCCCGGCTTCGCACGTTCCTGTTGACGCTCGCCGTCGTCGACGACGTCGGAGCGCTGCTGGCCATCGCGCTGTTCTACTCCGAGCACGTGCGGCTGGTGCCGCTGTTGATCGCCTTGGTGCTCGTCGCGGCCATCGCGGCGGTCCGGCTCTTGCCCGTCGGTCGCGGGCCCGCGTATTCCGTGCTGGCGTTCGCGCTGTGGCTCGCGCTGTTCATGGGCGGTGTCCATCCCACGCTGGCCGGCGTGGCGGTCGCCTTGCTCGTTCCGGTGTTCACGCCGGAGCGGCAGCGGGTGGAGGAGGCCGTGCAGGTGATCCGGGCCTTCCGACAGTCGCCCAACTCCGAGTACGCGCGCGCGGCGACTCGCAGTCTGCGCGAGTCGATCTCGATCAACGAACGGTTGCAGACGGGGTTCGGGCCGTACGTCTCGTACGTCGTGCTGCCGCTGTTCGCGTTGGCCAACGCGGGAGTGCACCTCGATTCACACACCGTGTCCGCCGCCATGCGCTCGCCGCTGACCTGGGGCGTCGTGGCCGGGCTCGTCATCGGCAAGTTCGTCGGCATCACTGGTGCCACGGCCATCGTGCGGGCCACTGGGATGGGCGCGCTCGCACCGGGTTTGACGCTGCGGCGCGTCGCAGGCGGAGCCGCCCTTTCCGGTATCGGGTTCACGATCTCGCTGTTCATCATCGAAATCGCGATCGCAGACCCTGCCAAGCAGGATCAGGCCAGGGTCGGCGTACTGATGGCGTCGGTGCTGGCGCTGTTCCTCGGCTGGGCGACCTTCCGGATCACCGACTGGCTTTCTCCTCCGGTCGCCGTTGGCATGACGCTGATCCGCGAGGTCGACCCGGACCGTGACCACATGCGCGGCAATCCGAACGCCCCGCTGACGCTCGTCGAGTACGGCGACTACGAGTGTCCGTTCTGCAGCCGGGCCACCGGTTCCATAGACGAGGTCCGCGCACACTTCGGCGACGAATTGCGGTACGTGTGGCGACATCTGCCGTTGGAACGCGTCCATCCGCACGCGATCGACGCGGCCCGTGCGGCCGAAGCCGCCGGGCTGCAGGGCCGATACTTCGAGATGGGCATCAAGATGTTCGAGTTCCAGGACTACCTGGAGTGGGAGCACATCTACCGGTACGCCGACGGAATTGGGCTCGACATCGACAAGTTCGACGAGGACCTGCATTCGCCGAAGGTGCTGCACCGGGTGCAGGACGACGCGCAGGATGCGGAGTTGATGGACTTGAACTCGACGCCGACGTTCTTCGTCAACGGCAGGCGGCACCAGGGGCCATGGGACGCAGCGAGTCTGATTCGGGCGCTGGAGGCGCCGGAGTAACTCAACTCCAGGTCCGAAGTCGTGCCGGTGTCAGGAAATGCGCCTACGTTGGGCCTGGTGAGGGACGAGCTTCGCGAACTGCTGGCGGTCTGGCGCTCCGGCGGCACTGCCGGCGTCGGCACCGTCGTGCGCACGTACGCGTCCGCCCCGAGGCTGCCCGGCGCGGCGATGGTCGTCGCCCCCAACGGCACCGTCAGTGGCTCGGTGTCGGGTGGTTGCGTGGAGGGCGCCGTGTACGAGCTCGCCACCGAGGTGACCGGCACCGGGGTGCCGGTGTTGCAGCGTTACGGCGTCAGCGACGACGACGCCTTCGCGGTCGGCCTGACCTGTGGGGGGACCATCGAGATCTTCGTGGAGCCGGTGTCGCACAGCACATTCCCCGAATTTGAGGCGCTCGTCGCCGACATCGAAGCCCACCGCCCGGTGGCCGCCGCGACCGTCATCGCGCATCCCACCGCCGATTGGGTGGGCCGCCGCCTCGTGGTGCGCGCCGACGAGGTCACCGGTTCGCTCGGCTCGCGACGGGCCGACGCCGCCGTCACCGACGACGCCCGGGGGCTGCTGGCCGCGGGCCAGAGCGAGGTCTTGACCTACGGGCCCGACGGGCAGCGCCGCGGGGTCGGCATGGAGGTGTTCGTCGCGAGCCACGCGCCGCGTCCGCGCATGCTGGTCTTCGGTGCGAGCGACTTCGCCGCGGCGCTGGCCCAACAGGGTTCGCTGCTGCATTACCGCATCACGGTGTGCGACGCCCGCCAAGTCTTCGCGACGTCGGCGCGCTTCCCGACGGCGGACGAGGTCGTCGTCGACTGGCCGCACCGCTACCTGGCCGCCCAGGCCGAGGCGGGCGCGATCGACGCGCGCACCGTGATCTGCGTGCTGACCCACGACCCGAAGTTCGACGTTCCGCTGCTCGACGTCGCGCTGCGGCTGCCCGAGGTGGCCTATGTCGGAGCGATGGGCTCGCGCCGAACGCACGACGATCGCATGCAACGGCTGAGGGAAGCGGGCCTGACCGAGGCCGAACTCGACAGGTTGTCGAGCCCGATCGGATTGGACCTCGGGGCCCGCACCCCTGAGGAGACCGCGGTGTCGATCGCGGCCGAGATCATCGCAGCCAGATGGGGTGGCGGGGGACGGCCGTTGACCGAGGTGGCCGGCCGGATCCATCAGCATGACGGAGGGCAGGAGCGGAGCGACTCGGGAATTGATGCGGATCAACACAGTCAGTTGAGCGATTCCTTGACTCGACGGTAGGGAAACACCCGATTTGTCCGCGGCGTTGCCGAGTTACGTTCGGAGCATGGCCAAGGTCGAAAACGTGTTCGTGCTGGCGGTAGTCTGCGGCGCCCTGACGGCGTGCGGGTCGAACGCGTCGTCGACGGGCGCGGGCAATGAGTCGCGCGCCCAGAGTGCGGCCTCCGCACTCGAATCCGGAGCGGACACGCCCGACGCGGCCGAATCGGATGGTGTGGCCGCGCTCGACGCCTGCGCGCTGATCGACGCGGCAGACATCACCAAACTGCTTGGCGTGCCCATAGACGGAAAATCGACGTCGACGGATCCGAAGTTTCCGCCGGGGTGCATGTGGGAGAACCCCGACAACTACGAATCGGTTTCCCTTGAGATCGGCAATCCAGGCACCGCCCCAGGCGACACGCTGCCTGCGCCGGAGGAGGGATTCCCCGACCTGACCACTCCTGGACCCGACGGCATGCGGTTCCTGGGGCCTGGTTCGGTGGAGTTCGCCGCAGGCGGCCGGTCCAACACCGTTCAGGTCGCGGTGCTCAGCATGATCAGCGGTGAACAAGCCAACGACGCGGCGGTCGAGCTAGCCAGGAAGGTTGGGCCGAAGCTTCCCGAATAGGCTCTGCTGCACGACCTTTCGGTGGTCAGCGCGAGTGCTGCAGATAGTTGACGATCGCGTTGGTCATGCCGCGCCGGGCCAGGTCCAGGTCGTAGAACGAGCCGAGCTGGCGCTCGGAGACGAGGCCACGCATGGCGCCGGGGATGAACGAGGCCACCTCGCGCACGCGTTCGGGGTCGACGTCGACGTCGGCGAAGGCCGCCTGACAGGACTCGATCCAGCTGCGCCCCCACGACTGGAGTTCGGCCGCGGTCTGCGGATACAGCCGCTCCAGTTCGGCGCCGTCACGGGGGAGCGCCGAACGCAGCGTCTCGATGGCACGGGAGTCGGGAGCGCTGAGCCCGTCGAAGAGCAGATCGATGATGGCGGCGACACGTTCGTGCAGCGGAGCGGCGGGGGTGGCCTGCGAGGGCAGCAGGCCGCGGCGTTCGGCGGTGCGGCGTAGGACGGCGGCCCACAGCCCGTCGATGTCGCCGAACTGGTACTTGATGGCGCCCCACGTGGCGCCCGCGTCTTTGGCGATCCGGTTGGCCGACGCCGCTCCCGAGTCGCCGGTCGCCAGCGCGCGCAGCGCTGCGTCGAGCATGGCATCGCGCGTGGCCTGGCCGCGTTTGTTGGTCCGTCGCTCACTCGTCACCCCAGACACTTGACGAATCATAGAGGCCTCTGTGATTCTTGTCGACATGGCCAAACCGCCACTTTCCATGAAGCCGACCGGATGGTTTCAGGTCGCCTGGTCAGACCAGGTCGGGGTCGGCGACGTTCACCGGATGAAGTACTTCGACCGGGAACTGATCGCCTGGCGCGCACAGTCCGGGCAGGTGACTGTGATGGACGCGTACTGCGAACACCTCGGCGCGCACCTCGGCTTCGGCGGGCACGTCGAGGGCGAGGTCATCCAATGCCCGTTCCACGGTTGGCAGTGGAACTCCGAGGGCCGCAACGTCTGCATCCCCTACGAGCCGCGCCCCAACCGCGGCCGTCGCATGCGCACCTACCCGGTGGCCGAACTCAACGCATCCATCTACATGTGGCACGACGCCGACGGTCGGGAACCGTTCTTCGAAGCGCCTGACGTGTTCGCCAGCTTCGGCGGCGGCGGCAGCGCCGACGACTACTACCCGCAGCAGCGGCTGTACCGCGAAGCGCTGGAACTGCATCCGCAGTACGTGCTCGAAAACGGCGTCGACTTCGCGCATTTCAAGTTCGTGCACAAGACGCCGATCGTGCCAGTGTTCACCCGTCACGACTTCGCCGAACCGGTGTCCTACGTCGACTTCACCATCACCTTCGAGGGCGACGACGGGCAGAAGATCGAAGACGTCAACAGTGGGGTGGAGGCCGTCAACGGCGGCTTGGGCATCGCGGTCACCAAGAGTTGGGGCATGATCGACAACCGGACCATTTCGGCCATCACCCCCGTCGACGAGTTCACCTCCGACGTCCGCTTCATGGTGTACATCGGTCGCGTGCCGGGCAGGGACTCGCCGCGGGCGGAGCAGAAGGCCAAGGAATTCGGCGACGAGGTCATCCGGCAGTTCGCGCAGGACGTCCACATCTGGAGCCATCAGCGCTATTCGGATCCGCCCGCGCTGTCGACGTCGGAGTACGAGGGCTTCACCGCAATTCGCAAGTGGTCCATGCAGTTCTATCCAGATGGCCGCGGTGGTTCCGCTGCGGAACTCAACACGTCAGAAGGATTGAGCATCACATGAATTCACCGATCCGCATCTTCCAGGTAGCGACCGGCAACGTCGGCTCCGAGATGATCAAGCGCATCGCAACGCACCGAGACCTCGATCTGATCGGATTGCACTGTTACACACCGGAGAAGATCGGCCGTGACGCCGGTGAGATCGTCGGCGTGGCGCCCATCGGGGTCAAGGCCACCGGTTCGATCGACGACATCATCGCCGCCAAGCCCGACGTGGTGACCTTTCACGGCGTGTTCCCCGACGAGGACCTCTACGTGAAAGTCCTTGAGGCAGGCATCAACATCGTCACGACCGCCGACTGGATCACCGGCTGGCACCGCGACACCAACCATCCGCACCCGTCCGGCAAGCCGGTGACGCAACTGCTCTCGGAGGCCTGCGAGCGCGGCGGATCGACGTTCTACGGCACCGGAATGAACCCCGGCGTCAACCAGATCCTCGGGGTGGTGTGTTCGGCCGACGTCGCCGAGATCGAGAACGTCACCACCATCGAGTCGGTCGACGTGTCGTGCCACCACAGCAAGGACACCTGGATCGAGGTGGGTTACGGCCTGCCCGTGGATGATCCGAGCATTCCCGGCAAGCTCGAGAAGTACACGCGGGTATTCGCCGACAGCGTGCTGATGATGGCCGACTGCTTCGATCTGCAACTCGACGAGGTCAAGTTCAGCTACGAACTCGGCGCCTGCACCAAGGACGTCGACCTGGGCTGGTACCTGCTGCCCAAGGGTTCGCTCGGCGGCAACTACATCAAGTATCAGGGCATGGTCGACGGAGTGGCGCGGGTGGAGACGCACCTGGAGTGGCAGATGACGCCGCACACCGATCCGAGTTGGGATATCAAGGGCTGCTACATCACTCAGATCATGGGCGACCCGTGCATCTACAACAAGCACATGATCTTCCCGAAGCCCGGCGTCGACCTGTCGAATCCGGACAACTTCGCCTCGATCGGCATGACCGTGACGGGGCTGCCCGCGCTGAATGCCATCAAGTCCGTCGTCGCTGCGCCGCCCGGGCTGGTCACCAGTGCCGACCTCCCGCTGCGGGGGTTCGCCGGACGGTTCAAGAAATCGATTGCATAGAGTCAGCTAGGTGACTGACACCCAGCGTCCACCCGTCGACTTCCCAAGCCGCGTCGGCGTCTGGTGGGCCAGCGAGACCTGGGCCATGCCCGACGCCCAAGCGGTCGCTAAAGACATCGAATCCCTTGGCTACGGTTCACTTTTCATTCCCGAGATCGGCGGCAAGGATGCCCTGGTCGAGTCGATGGCCTTCCTGTCGGCCACCGAGCGGTTGGTGGTAGGAACCGGGATCGCCAACATTCACGTCCGGATCCCGCAGGCCGCCGAGACAGGCGGCCGCACCATCAACGCACTGTTCCCGCGGCGGTTCATGCTGGGCCTCGGGGTCAGTCACGGACCGCTCGTCGAACACGGCATCGGTGGCACTTACAGCAAGCCGTTGGCCACCATGCGCCAGTACCTCGAGAAGATGGCGGCGGTCTCGGAGGCGTTCGAGCCCGGTGCGCCCCGGCCCGTGCGGGTACTCGCGGCGCTTGGTCCGAAGATGATCGAGCTCTCCGGGACCGACGCCGACGGCGCTCACCCGTATCTGGTGCTGCCCGAACAGACCAGGGTCACGCGCGACATCGTCGGGCCCGACAAATGGGTCGTCTCCGAGCAGGCCGTCACCGTCGGCGGCACGCCCGACGAGCAATTGCAATGGGCGCACGGGCATCTCACGGGCTACAGTGCGCTGCCCAACTACCGCAACTCGTGGCTGCGGCAGGGTTTCGACGAATCGGATCTGGTGCCAGGTGGCTCGGATCGGCTAGCACGTGCGTTGGTCGGCACGGGCTCGACCGAGCAGGCGGCCGCATCGGTGCGGGCCCACCTCGATGCCGGGGCCGACCACGTCGTGCTTCAGGTGATCGGCGCCAACCCGACGGCCGACCCGCGGCCCGCGTTGCGTGAGCTCGCCGCCGCGCTCGAACTCTAGGACTGCCCGGCTGCCGGGCCCGCGTGCTTGGCCGCCCGGCGCCGCTTCAGCCATTCGATGATGAGCGGGGTGACCGAGATCAACGCGATGAGGATGAAGATGGGTTCCAACAGCTTCTGGATGATCTCGAACTGCCCGAGCCCGTACCCCAGCAGCACCAGCCCGATGCCCCACACCACCGCACCGACGACGTTGAAGAGCGTGAACACCCCGTAGCCCATCCGGGCCGCGCCCGCGGTGATCGGTGCCAGCGTCCGGACGATCGGAACGAACCGGGCCAGCACGATGGCGAAGGGCCCGCGCTGCTCGAAGAAGGCGTGCGCCTCGTCGAGGTAGCGCTGCTTGAGGAACCGCGCGTCCGGCTTGAACATCGACGTGCCGATGCTACGGCCGATCCAGTACCCGACCTGGCCACCGAGCACGGCGGCGATGGGGATGAACACCAGCAGTTGCCACAGGTGAAAGTTGGCCTGGACGGCTTCGGCCTGGGCCGCGGTCCCTGCGGCGAGCATGCCCGCCACGAAGAGCAGCGTGTCGCCGGGCAGCACCGGAAAGAGCACACCCGACTCGATGAAGATGACCACAAGTAGGCCCACCAGCGCCCAGGTGCCGAAGTAACCGAGCAGCGTCAGCGGGTCGAGAAAACTCGGCATGAGGGCCAGGTTGGTGGTGGTCACGGTGCTCAAAGATACCGGTAGGAACCTAAGCGCCAGCTGAGGCGGACTCAGCCTCCGAAATGTGCGTCGAAGGCGGGGGTGAGCCGTTGGGCGGGCAGCCCGGCCCGCTGGCAGGTCTCGGCGACGAGGTCGGCGGAGTCGGCAGTGAACACTCCGAAGAGCACTTCGTCGGTGGGGACGGCGAGGATCGTGAGCAGCCGCACGGATGAGCCCGCCGCGGACATCGACGCGGCGCAGTCGTCGAGCGTGGCGGCGGTGTCCTCGATGGGCTCCTCGGCCACTCTCGGGCCGTACCACTCGACGAGGTAGCAGGGCACCGGCGTGGCGTTGCTCATCGAATTCACGGTAATCATTCGTCGGCCAGAAGAAATCGGGGGTTTCCCTATGGTTTGGTGTGAGTTTGGCCCGTGATGAGGAGCTTCCGAATACCGTGCCGGGAGCCGATGCGGCGGCAATAATCTCTGAGCATGCCCACGCACAAGGCCGTCCATGTGGCGTCCGCGAACCAGCCACTTACCCTCGTCGATGTCGAGACCACTTCTCCGCCTCGCGATCAGGTCCGAATCGCCGTCGCCGCGTGCGGGGTGTGCGGAACCGACCGCGAGTTCCATGCGGGCCACTTCCCTGGCATGCAGTGGCCGCTGACCTTGGGGCACGAGATCGCGGGCACGGTCGCCGAAGTGGGGGACGGCGTCGAGGACTGGGCGCTCGGCGATCGCGTGGCGGTCGGCTGGTTCGGCGGCAACTGCAACCGCTGCGTGCCGTGCCGCAAGGGTCAGTTCATGCAGTGTGAACGTGGGCAGGTGCCCAGCTTGAGTTACCCGGGCGGCTACGCCGAATCGGTAGTGGCGCCGGCGACGGCGCTGGCGCGCATCCCGGACGGGCTGTCGTTCGTCGAAGCGGCCCCGATGGGCTGCGCGGGGGTGACGACGTTCAACGGGTTGCGTGACACGCGGGCGAAGGCCGGTGATCTGGTCGCCGTGCTCGGCGTCGGCGGACTCGGCCATCTCGGGCGTGCAATTCGCCCGTGCGATGGGCTTCGAGACCGTCGCCATCGCGCGCGGCCAAGGCAAGGCCGACGAAGCGAAGAAACTGGGCGCCCACCACTACGTCGACTCGACCGCGTCGGACGTCGCCGCGGAGCTCAAGAAGCTGGGTGGCGCCACCGTGGTGCTCGCCACGGCTAACAACCCCGAGGCCATGGCCGCGACGGTCGGCGGCCTCGCCCCGCAGGGACAGTTGGTCACTATCGGCGTCTCCGCGGACAACCTTCCGATCAGCCCCCTCGACCTCATCACCCCGGGTTTGTCGGTCACGGGTCATCCGTCGGGCACCTCGCGCGACGTCGAGGAGACGATGCACTTCGCGCTGCTGTCCGGTGTACGCGCATTGGTCCAGGAGGTCCCGTTGGCCAAGGCCGCGGAAGGCTTCGAGACCATGGACAGCGGCAAGGCGCGCTACCGCGTGGTGTTGACCACCTAGCCCTGGCCGTCCAATTGGCCCATCCGGTTGCGACGAGCTCGGCGACGCGTTGTTCGGATGGATCAACCGAGCGTTTCAGCTGGTTAAGCATCCGTCTAGCCGGGGCTTTGTGCCCCCGGCAGCCACACTTCTTCGCCGGGATTCACCAATCGCAGTGGTCGGGCTGCCACGTCGTCGCCGTTCTTGAGATACTGCACGAGACACCTGAGCCGTATCGCCGAGAGGAACCCCCATGCCCATCGCCACCCCCGAGGTCTACGCGGAGATGCTGGGCCGTGCCAAGGAGCACTCGTTCGCGTTCCCGGCCATCAACTGCGTCGGCTCGGAGTCCGTGAACGCCGCGATCAAGGGCTTCGCCGATGCAGGCAGCGACGGCATCATCCAATTCTCGACGGGTGGCGCCGAGTTCGCGTCCGGGCTCGGCATCAAGGAGATGGTCACGGGAGCGGTTGCGCTGGCCGAGTTCGCGCACGTGATCGCCGCCAAGTACGACATCACCGTCGCGCTGCACACCGACCATTGTCCGAAGGACAAGCTGGACACCTACGTCCGTCCGCTGCTGGCCATCTCGGCCGCGCGGGTCGCCAAGGGCCAGGACCCGCTGTTCCAGTCGCACATGTGGGACGGCTCCGCGGTGCCGATCGACGAGAACCTCGAGATCGGTCAGGAACTGCTGAAGCTCGCGGCCGCCGCCAAGATCATCCTCGAGGTGGAGATCGGCGTCGTCGGTGGCGAGGAAGACGGCGTCGAGGCCGAGATCAACGACAAGCTCTATACGACGGCGGCCGACTTCGAGAAGACCATCGAGGCGCTCGGCGCAGGTGAGCACGGCAAGTACCTGCTCGCCGCGACCTTCGGCAACGTGCACGGCGTGTACAAGCCGGGCAACGTCAAGCTCAAGCCGGAGGTGCTCAAGGAGGGCCAGGAGGTGGCCACGGCCAAGCTCGGGTTGCCCGCGGGTAGCAAGCCGTTCGACTTCGTCTTCCACGGCGGCTCGGGCTCGCTGAAGTCCGAGATCGAGGACTCGCTGAACTATGGCGTGGTGAAGATGAACGTCGACACCGACACCCAGTACGCCTTCACCCGGCCGCTCGCCGGGCACATGTTCGCCAACTACGACGGCGTGCTGAAGATCGACGGCGAGGTCGGCAACAAGAAGGTCTACGACCCGCGTAGCTACCTGAAGAAGGCCGAGGCTTCGATGACCGAGCGTGTCGTCGAGGCGTGCAACGACTTGCACAGCAGCGGCCGCAGCGTCTCCGCCGGCTAACCCCCCCTTGCGATTTCGGCGCGCTTTTCCGGGCTGACACCCGAAAAGCGCGCCCAAATCGCAAGGATTACTGGGGGGCCTGGCAGATCTTCCACTGCTCGTCGCGGAACTCCAGGTCGAAGCTGCGCGTCGAGCGGGTGGCCGGATCGAACGCCATGAACGTCGTGACGTTGGCCTCGGCGTGCTTTTCGTGCACGACGACCTGGTCGATGCTGGCCACCACGGGGTACTGGCGGGCCGCGGCAACGCGCGAATGGATGTCGGCCCACCGCTTGTCGTCGTAGCGGATGTAGCTGTCGGCCGTGATGCCGCACGTGATGCTGCGCAGGGTGTCCAGGTCGCCCTTTTGGATCGCGGTGTCGAAGTTGGAGATGGTGGTGCGCACCAATTCCTCCTGCGAGGCCTTTGGTGTTTCGTTGCGGGTCAGCAACACCGTGCCGAGGATGGCCACGGCGACGATGGCGGCGATCACCAGGAGCACGGCGATGACCCAGCCCCAGCTGCGGCTGCGGCCCGGGGGCTTCGGCGCGTCCGTGCGGCCCGGAATGAGTTGTGGGGCAACCGAACCCGCGGCCGCTATCGGTTCGGTCAGGGCCGCGTCGCCCGGCGGGGCGAATATCTCCGTCTCAGGTTCGGGCGCGGTGTGCATGACCTGCGTCTTGCCTGCGTCGAACGCCGAAGGGGCGGTGAAGCGGCGCTCGGGTGTGGCCGAAGGGGATTCGCCACCGGCCGCCGGCTCGGGTGCGCCGGTGTCCGTCCCCGGTTCGGCCACCACCGAATCGGCTGCGGTGGGCTGCGGGTCCCCGTCAGTCCCCGATGGGTTCGACATGCCTGCCTCAGCCTCCTCGTACTGCTCCCCTTGGAGCTTATCCACCCGCGCCGAGCTTCCGCTGCCAACGCTCCCGGCCCTGTGGTCAACGCCCAGTGTCCGCACGGCACAATAGGCATATGACGAGGATGGGCGATCTGCTGGGGCCGGATCCGGTACTGCTACCCGCGGACACGGAAGCCGAGGCCGAACTCGCGGCGGGTGAGCAGGCGACCACCGTCGCCGCGGCTCATCCGGCCGCGTCGATCGCGTGGGCGGTGCTTGCCGAAGACGCGCTCGATGACGACAAGGCGATCACGGCGTATGCGTATGCGCGCACCGGCTATCACCGCGGGCTCGACAAGCTGCGCCGCAACGGGTGGAAGGGGTTTGGGCCGGTGCCGTACGCCCACGCGCCCAACCGTGGATTCCTGCGGTGCGTCGCCGCGCTGGCCCGCGCCGCGGACTCGATCGGCGAGACCGACGAATACGCACGCTGCCTGGACCTGGTCGACGACTGCGATCCTGGGGCACGCTCCCAGCTTGGACTCAGCTAGTTCCCAACCCTGCGTGGCACGCTCACCGTCGTGAGTCCCGTGCGTCGGTGCATGAATATACTGGCGAGTGCCGCAGCCGTGGTGATCGTGGTCCTCGCTGCGCTCGTGGTGCAGGCGCTGCGCGTTCCTGGCACCGACGGGGTCGAGGCCAAGCTGGCCGAATGGGGGCGTGATCACGGCCTGAACCGTGAGGTCACGCTCCTCGAACGCATCCAGTACGACGAGGATCCGCCCGCCGTCGGCGGTTCGCCGCCCGGCGGCATCGCGGTCCCTGCCGGTGCGGTGACCCGGGTGCTGCCGTCGACCGCATTGGACCCGACGCCGCTCGGGGTGCTGGCCCCGGGACCGCGGCTACCCAACGAGGGCACGTGGCAGACCGTCGTCACCGTGCACGGCGGCGCTGCCGTCCAGGTCGCGGAACTGCGGCCGGATGCGTCGCACACGTCCTTCGTCGCAGGCGTCATGCGCATGGACCCGAAGCTGATCCGTGGCGAGCTGCGGCCCGGCACGCGGGATCCCGGCGGTAGCTGGAAGGAGGCGACGTCCTTGACCGCACCCGAGCAGCGCACCGTCGCCGCGGTATTCAACGGCGGGTTCCGCCTGAGCGATCCCAGCCATGGCGGCTACTACAGCGATGGCCGGACCGTCGTACCACTGCTCGACGGAGAGGCGAGCCTGGTGCTGCACACCGACGGCGCGGCCGACGTCGGCACGTGGAACGACGAGGTCCGGATGGATCCGACAGTGGCAAGCGTGCGGCAGAACCTCGTCCCGCTGGTCGACGGCGGCCAGGTCAATCCGTCGTGCGCCACGGGCGGCCAGAAGGAGTGGGGCAATACGGTGGGGCAGGCCGCCTTCATCCAGCGGTCCGGGTTCGGAGTGACGGCCACCGGAGTCGAGGTGTACGTCGGCGGTCCGGCGCTTTCGGTGTGCAGCCTTGGCCGCATCATGGCCGACGCGGGCGTGGTTCGCGGGATGGAGCTCGACATCAACCCGGCGTGGGTGAGTGGGGCGTACTTCCCCAACACGAACGGCAACCAATCCAGTAGTCCGCCAAAGGGTTTCAGGCTGTACCCCGCTGAGCGCGTCGACCCGCAGCACTACCTGCGCTCATCGAGCCGGGACTGGCTGGCCTGGTTCACCAGGAGCTAGTCGCAGCCACCGGTTTGCTGCTCGCAGTCCTGCGACGTCTCGGGCGGTTCGACCTGGACGGTGGCGTGCTCGAGCCCCCGCGCGGACAGCACCGCCCGCGCGTCCGCAAGCACCTTGGCCGAATCGCCGCGGCACGTGACGTGGGCGGTGGCCATGTCCTTACCGGGTACCAACGTCCACACGTGCAGGTCGTGTACGCCCGTCACGCCGTCCACGGACTGCAGCGCGGTGCGCAGTTCGTCGACGTCGATGTGGCTCGGCGACGACTCCGAGAGGATGCGCAGGGCGGCCCTGGCGAGCGAGATCGCCCGCGGCAACACCCACAGTGCGACGAGCACGGCGACGACGACGTCGGCGTACGGCCAGTGCGTCGTGACGGTCACGATGCCCGCGATGAGCACGCCGATGCTGCCGACGGTGTCGGCGACGACCTCCATGTAGGCGCCCTTGACGGCAAGGCTGTGCTCCGAATGCGAGCGCAACAGTAGGACGACGACGAGGTTGGCGAGCAGTCCGGCCAGCGCGACGACGATCATCGGAACGCCGGGCACCTCGGGCGCGTTGCCGAGCCGTTGGAAGGCCTCGAACAGGATGAAGGCCGCCATCCCCAGCAGCAGCGCGGCGTTGGCTACCGCGGTGAACACCTCGGCGCGGTGCCAGCCGTAGGTGCGGGCCGCCGACGCGGGTCCGTGGCGGGCCAACAGGACGGCCGTCAGCCCCATGAACATCGCGACCAGGTCGGTGAGCATGTGGCCTGCATCGGCGAGCAGGGCGATGGAACCGATCAGGAGCGCGGTGGTCAGTTCGATGACGAAGAAGACGGCCAACACCATGGCGGCCAGCACCATCCGGCTGACGCGGGTGTCGGCGCCGCCGTGGCTGTGATCGTGACCGGCACTCATGTCAGCAATATATGCGCAAACCCGCATATATCGCAAGCGGTTGCTCAGGTGTGCGGAAGGAGGGCGGCGGCGGCGGTGTGTGGAACGCATAGCGCCGACGGCCGGAACCGTCCACAGTGGACTGGGTTCCGGCCGTCGGTCGGTGCTTGTTCAGTTGCCGGGCTCGGCCTCGCCAGCCGTCTGAACCAACGTCGCGGCAGGGGCGGGAGCGCCTAGCCGACCCGCCACGAAATCGGCTGCCTGATCGGCCATCCCGTTGGACTTGTACGAGCTATGTGCGGAGCGTTCCAGACCACCGGGGAAGCAGACCGGATCACCGGGGGCACACAGCTGGATGGTCTTGGCCGTGTACAGGTCACCGATGGCGATCGACGGGGCACCGCGATCGACCAGTCCCAGGAACCAGTCGTCGGGCGTGCCGAAGAGGGCGACAGCCGCGACGTGCGAGGCGACTGAAGCGGGCATCGGGCCCGAGATGCTCGCGGGCAGGGCGAATCCCTCGGGCACGGTGCTCGCGGTGGTGTAGCCGGCGACCGCTGCACCCTGCGAGTAACCTCCGAGCACGATCTTGGTCGACGGGCATTGTGCGGCAATCGACTGAATCTGGTTGCTGGCGTCCGCGACTCCGTCAACGGCCTGGCCGAAGCTCAGCGATGCCGGGTAGTTCACCGCGTACACGCCGACGGACTTGCCCGGCAGGCGGGCGGTCAAGGCGTCGACGAACGCCTGTCCGGTGGCGCCAACACCCGGAGCCTCGAGCGTGCCCCGAGCGAAGACCACCTCCACGGCGGGACACGAGTCGTCGGCGGCATTCGCGGTCGCCGTTGTACCGGCGAACATGCCCACGACGATCGCGGCCAGCGCGAGTGTGGTGAACGTCGCCGATTTCGCCAGCCGCACAATCGTTTGGGCCGTGCGGGCTAGTAGAGATGTACGCATGAGGTGCTCCCCGTCCATTGCCATCGCTTCTATGTAGAGGTGGCATCTGCCTGCTACAAGTGGGGATTTCCGAGGTTCGATACCGGGACTGTCAAGTGATGTATGTCACCTGCGAAAAAATCGGATTCGGGGATGTTCGACGGTCGCCGAAGCGTTTGCCAAGGCTCCCGCTGCCGCTTCCACGGCGCTGTCGGCCAGGAGGTTGAAATCTCAGCGGTGGCGGTCCAGTCGGAGTTAGGGTGCTTTGTCGCGTCCACCGCAGAGGAGTCAGCATGAGTGGCTATCGGACCGTAATAGTCGGAACCGACGGCTCGGATTCGTCGATGCGTGCGGTCGAGCGAGCTGGCGCGTTCGCGGCGCAGGAGAACGCGAAGCTGATCGTCGCGACTGCGCATTTCCACCATGAGGAAAAGGGCGGCTGGTCAAGGGCGCCTTCACCCGACCAGGTGAGTGATCGCCGTGCCGAGGATGCCCTCGGACGCGATGGGTACCGGGTGCACGGCGACGCGAGTGTTTACGAAATCCTTCACGATGCCCGCGATCGCGCCAAGGCGGCAGGGGCCAAGGACGTCGAAGAGCGGGCAGTGGTCGGTGCCGCCGTCGAGGCGCTCACGAAACTGGCCAAGGACGTCAAGGCCGACTTGATAGTCGTCGGCGACGTCGGGCTGGACTCGGTGGCCGGGCGGCTATTGGGCTCGGTCCCCGCGGAAGTCGCGCGCAAGGCGAAGATCGACATCCTGATCGTTCACACTGCCAGCTAACCAGTCACGAGGCTGCTTGTGAGTAGGTCGAGCAGGTACTCGTAGGTAGTGGTGGAGTCGGGCGTCAGCCCGATTCGGGCGTGTTCGATGGTGACGGCACCGTGCATTGCGCTCCAGACGGCTTGTGCAGCCTCGGCCGAATCCTGTTCTGGCGCATCGGTTCGCATTGCCCGGATCAGTTCGACCAAGACGTCGAACACTGCGTGACCGGCAATCGCGACGTCGGACGACTGGTCTTCGAGCGGACTGCCCGCCCCGAAGATCAACGCGTATCGCGCGGGATGCCGAAGGGCGAAGGTTCGGTAGTTTCGGCACGACTGGCGAAAGCGTTCGATCGGTTCGACGTCCGTCGGTACCTCGATGGCTTCGCCGAGCTGGTTCATGGCCCGCATCGCCAGCGCGGCGAGCAAGCCGTCCTTGTTCTCGAATCTGTTGTAAACGCTCATGGGCGAAACCGCGGCCTGCGCCGCGACGGCGCGGACCGTGACCCCACCGGTTCCGTCGCGATCCAGCACGGTCTCGGCCGCGTGTAGTAACGCGGCCGAGACCTGATGGCTGGCGGTGCGGCGGCGGACCGGAGCCTTGCTCATGCCGACGCGGTGACCTCGCGGTGGGCCAGCCAGGCCAGCGAGATGTCAGCGACGTCGCGCCATCCGTGATCGATGGTCAGCGAGTGTCCGCGGCCCTCGAATTCGTGGAAGTCGGTGATGGCGTTGGACTTTGCGTACAGCCCGTGGGTGGCCTTCGCGGACACGAAGGGCACGGTGTGGTCAGCGGTGCCTCCGGTGATCAGCAGCGGCCCCCTGGTGCCGTTGGCGGTGTCGACCTTCGCAGGCGACTTACCTGAGAAGTTCGCCGCTGCGGCTTGGAACAACGGCTTGCCCGGCGACGGGATCGACCACTGCGCCCAGAGCTCATCGGATTCGGCTTGGGTCAAAGCGTTTCCGAACCCATAGCGCCACTGCGCTTCTGTCAGTGCCTTGGCGCGTCCGCGGTTGAGCGGGTTACCGAGCACCGGAAAGGCTGACCGAAGCTGAGCGATCGGAAGCGGCTTGACGCCCTTGATAGGAGCGGGGTCGATCGCGATCGCTGCGGCAACCTTGTGCTGCCCCAGGAGCTTTTGGGCGATGAGGCCGCCGAAGGAGTGCCCGATCACCACTGGCGGGGTGTCGAACTGTTCGACGATGCGTGCGAAGTGTTCGGTCAACTCGTCGATGCCGAAGCCCGCTTGATCAGCCGGGTTCTTGCGAGTCTCTTCGACGGTGTCGTGTTCACCGAGCCACGCCGGAGCGATGGCGTGGTGGCCCTGTGCGGCGAAGCGGTCGATCCACGGCTGCCAGGCAGTGTGGGCGATCCACAGCCCGTGGATGAAGACAACGTTGGTCATGGTGGGTCCTGTCGACTTCTGGTGTCGTTCGGTTCGGTGAGTGCTGCGACGCCTTATAGAACGACGTTACATAAGCATCGCAGCGTCTAGAACCGCTTCGGGACCGCGAATATTTCCAGCACTCGGTCACTGCGCGTGAAGCGCCAACTCGGATGCGAGTGCGACGAGCTGGTCGAGCGTCGCCAACGGGTCCGTCGCCTCTGTGTCGACGGGGAAGACCACCCGCTCCACGTCGAGCTCGGTGTATCCGGCGACGAGCTCCGCCTCGGCCGGACCCACGTGCATGACCGTCACGGGCACGTCCCAGCCGGCGAGTTCGCGCAACCGTCGAATCTGGTCGCCCAGTCCGTCAGGCGACACCGGGTTGGGGAACCAGCCGTCGCCCGCTGCCGCGACCCTGGGGAACGCCTTTTCTCCTCCGCCGACGTAGACCGGGGGATGCGGGCGCTGTACGGGTTTGGGCCACGAATAGATCGGGTCGAAGTCGACGAACGCGCCGTGGAACTCCGCCTCATCGTGATGCCAGATCTCCTTCATCGCGAGGATGTGCTCCGTCGCGATGGCCCCACGCCTGGTGGGATCTCCGCCGTGGGTCGCCATTTCCTCGGTGTTCCAGCCCGTCCCGATCCCGAAGATGAACCGGCCGTTCGAAATCAGATCCAGCGAGGCGATGAGCTTCGCCGTCACGGTCGGATCCCGTTGGGCGACAAGTGATATACCCGTGCCCAACAACAGGTGATCGGTGGCTCCGGCCATGACGCTGAGCGCCACGCACGGATCGATGGTGTGGGACAGCGAGGCTGGCCGGTCGCCGAATGGATACGGTGACACCGCCTTGACGGGAATGTGGGTGTGCTCGGCGAGGAAGATCGAGTCGAACTCGCGGTCTTCGACGGCGCGACCGTATTCGGCCGGGGTGACCCTCGACTGATCGGTAAAGGTGCAGTTGATGCCGAACTTCATCCGGACTTCCTTCTGGTGTCTTCTGGCTCCGCCGCGGGATGCAGTTGAACGCGTGGCAAGTCAACCCGCGCAGCGACACGAGCAGAAGGGCGAACCTTCCTGGGTGTAGCACTCCTAGGAAGCCGCGCCCTTCTGCAGAAGTCGTTGCGCGAGTTGACTCGAGTCACGCTCGCTGATGACCAAGCTCGCGAAAACCGGCACAACAGAACGGGAATCAATCATGGGACAACTCGAAGGCAAGGTAGCGCTCGTCACCGGTGGCAGCGCAGGCATCGGACTCGCGACGGCTCGGCGCTTCGCCGCAGAAGGCGCGCAGGTCTACCTGACCGGACGCCGCAAGGACGTGGTGGACGCCGCCGTCGCCGACATCGAGGGTGACGTGACCGGAATCGTCGGCGACGTATCAGATCTCGGCTCGCTCGACGCGCTCTACGCGACCATCACCGCGCGCAGCGGTCGGCTCGACGTGGTGGTTGCCAACGCCGGTGGCGGCAGCATCATCAGCCTGGCCGACATCACCGAAGAGCACTATGACGAGACGTTCGACAGCAACGTCAAGGGCCTGGTGTTCACGGTGCAAAAGGCACTGCCGCTCCTGCACGACGGCGCATCGATCGTCCTGCTGTCGTCGGTCGCGGGTATCAGGGGCCTTCCCGGCGTGAGCGTGTACGCCGCAACCAAGGCTGCCATCCGCAACTTCGCCCGCTCCTGGGCCATCGAATTGGCGCCGCGTGGCATCCGGGTGAGTGCGCTGTGCCCCGGGCCCGTCGCCACACCCGGTATGGCCGAATTCGCCGCACAAGTTCCAGCAGACGACGGTTCGGTTGTCGCGACCCCGATGGACCGCTTGGGCGATCCGGGCGAAATCGCCGCAGCCGCACTATTTCTCGCATCGGCTGAGTCGTCGTTCCTCACCGGTTCGGATCTGATCGTCGACGGCGGTCAAGCCGCCGCCTGACGGGTCTATGAGGCGACGTGTCAGCTCACCGGCGTGCCGGTCGGCGTTATCGGCTGCGTGATGGACCCCAGCTTTGGCCCCAGCGGGATGTTGTGAATGTTGTTGGCGGGTGGCGCCACACAGTTTCCCGTGTGCTCGGAGATGTTCCCGCCGCTGTTGAGGCAGCAATAGAGGTCTTCCACTGGGGCCTTGTGCAAGACCTGATTCAGCGTGATGCAGCGGTCGTAGGCCTCGATATCCCATTCGGCGCTGGCGATCGCGGTGTGCCCGAACGCGCTGGCTCCGATCGCAATCGCGCCCGCGAGCAGTGCGGCACGCGCGAAACGCCCCTTCCCTACTGGGCGGGCGGTGAAGTTACTGGTGTCCATGATGTCTCCTTCGGTGTTGGCGGCTCCGGCGAGCTGCTTTCACTAGGAAGGAGTGAGTAGGGGCGCCGGTGGCGACACATTTTTGCAGCCAGTTTTTTGGTAATCGCTGGCGGCAGGAACCAGTGGTTGGGTCGCCGCTAGGCGATGTGTGCGGCGCTGGGCGTCCGAGGTTCGAGGTGCTTCGACCAGCCCGACGCGCAGCACGCGGTGCTGACGAGTGCGAGCAGTCCGAGGCCCGTCAGCATCGCGGGGTAGCTGAGGTAGTGGCCGAGGCCCGCCAACACAGCCGGCAGTAGGAAGCCCAGGTAGGCCAGCGAGTAGTAAACGCCGGTGATGCCTGCCAGGTCGTCGGGTTCGGCGATTCGTTGGATCTCGAGCAGCCCGGAAACGATGGCGATGCCGTAGGCGCTGCCGAGCAGCACCGCCACGAACATCGCCACGACGGGGGATCGGGTGACCGCGGTTGCCACCGCGGCGAAGACGCCCATGGCCATGAGCACCATCGACACCACCACGGCCCGCGCGCTCGAATGGTCGTCGAGCCGGCGCGCGATGGGCTGGACCAGCACGCCGCTGCCCAGCGTCAGGACCGTGAGCCCGGCGGTATACAGCAGGGCCCAGGAACCCAAGGTCTCGGCCACCAGCGCAGGCACGATGGCGTAGGCAATGCCTGCCGAGCCAAAGATCCACGGCGCCATGGGAATAACGACGTGCACGAAACGTCGATGACCCGCCGACGGCACTCTGAGTGCACGGAGGAGGGAACCGCCGGTCGAGGCGGTCCTGGTCTCCGTGGTGCGGCATGCCACCGCCCACAGCGCGGGCAGACACAGCGCGGCTTGAACCAGGTACGTGAGCACCAGCGGTAGCGGTGCGAAGGCTGCGAGCAGTCCGGCGCACAGCGGGCCGACGCCGAATCCGAGCGTCAGGCATATCGACGCCCGGCGTGCTCCGGCTCCGACCGACGCCTGCTCGAACGGCGGGCGGGACAGTTCGGTGATCCACGCCGAGCCCACGGCCATGGCGATGCCGACGGCCAGTCCGCTGAACAGTCGACCGATGAACAAGGCGTCAAAGCCCCACACGTCACCGATGGCGAGGATCAGGCTTCCGACACCGGAACTGACGACGCCGATCGCCATCACGATTCGTCGACCGTGCCGATCCGACAGGGCGGCGGCGACGAGCAGTCCGGGCACCAAACCGAGCACGTAAGCGCCCAGCAGGACGTCGACGTCGACCCGGGTGTAGCCCGAGTGCTGCGCGTAGGCAATTAGTAACGGAGTGAATTGATTTCCGCCCCAACCGATCACGAAGATCGCCGATGCGACGGCGACCCACGGTCGCATGCGGCGCTGAGCGTGTGGCGTGGAGCGGAGTTCGACGGCCGTCATCCCAGCACCACGCGATAGGTCGCCTCAAGGTGTGTCACCAGGGTGGCCTCGAAGCGAGCGACGTCGCGCTGCGCGATCGCCGAGGCGAGTTCGTCGTGCTCGTCGATCAGCAGCGTGACCCGCGCGGAAGCGGCCGAGACGGCGTCGGCCATCATGCGTCGCTGCCGGTCGCTGAGCACGCCATAGAAGCGTTGGGCGATCGCATTGCCGGACACTTCGACGATCCGTCGGTGAAACGCGTCGTCGGCCGCGGTGAACAACTGCAGGTCGCCCGATGCCGCGCTGCGTCGCTGCTCCTCGATCAGGTCGGTGAGGTCGGCGAAGACGGAGTCGACGGCCGCGGGGGTGCGGCACAGCCGGCGAACGGCGGCCACCTCCAGTGCAAGGCGCATCTCCAAGAGGTCGATGGCGTCGCGCGGCGAGACGGGTACGACGATGGCGCCGCGGCGGGGGAGCAACTCCAGCAGATCCTCCGCCGCCAGCCGTAGGAAGGCCTCGTGCACCGGGGTGCGGCTCACGCCGAGTTGGGTGGCGACCTCCACCTCGCTCAGCAGCTGGCCACCCCGTGCGCGCCCGGACACGATCTGGTCCTTGGTGGCCTGGTAGGCGCGCTCGGCGTTCGAGGTTTCCGTGGTGGGCACGACGGACACTATATCAGGTATGCATGCAACCTTGCATGCAACCAATGGTTGAGGCCAAAGCGCCACATGAGCCTTTGAAAAGTCGAAAATCGCCGCGTAGTGCCCGCTTGCTCGGAGATTGCGATCGGCGCGACGATCGTCGTCGGCATGACACACATCAGCGCTGGCAAGGCTCTGTTGACACTTACTTCGACGTGGTCGGCAGTGGGCAGCTACGTCTTCGACTGGAACGACACCCACATTCACAACCCAGACTGGACGCCGCACGCCAAGTTTCACAACGCCCAGACGATGAGCATGGGCGTGTACATGGGAGCCCCCGCGCTATGGGCGTTGTGGAGTGGCAAGCCATGGGACCGACGATCGTTGACGGCCGCCACGATGGGCGCCTCCGGCTACTGGGTCACCCAACTCTCGGCGGCGCTCTACCCCGGCACGGCGCTCTTCGACCATGGCCGTAGCCCGCGCGGCGCCCGCGCCAACGCGTTCACACGAGACGACTCGCCCGCCCCGCCGTCGGGGACTCCGCCCCGCATTTGCGGTCCGCAGCCCGCGGTCTCGGGCGTGGCGCTCGGGCTCAACCTGCTGGCGTTCGCACTGGAACGGCGCCGACTGCGGCGCAACACGTAGTCCCCAACGAAAGCGAGGTACCTCTCATGGCCATCGAAAACGTCGTCTTGCAACGCATCTCGGCTGTCATCGGCGCGTCGGCGGTGATCGCAGCTTTTGCGGTGTCGATCTCCGCGCCCTCGTCCACTCCGGTGTCGACGACCGATGCACACGCGAAGTTCCAAGTGATCACCGTGATCGCGAGACCGTCGGCAGCCCCGATGGCAACCGTCACCGAGACCGACAAACCGCACCAACTCGCCACGCCACGGGCCACTCCCGCGATCCGAGCACGGCGAACCGTCGTGATTCCTTGACTACACGCGCTTGAGCGTTCGGATCACGGGCGCGGACTCGACAGCTTGAAGCGATGGAAGGGCTGCGACCTTGGTGGTGAGGTACTCGAAGAGTGCGGGCGCATCGGCGCACACAACGTTGGCGTACACGTTGGTGGTGCCGGTCGTCGCCGCGGCGAACGCAACCTCGGGGTGCTCGGCGAGCGCGGTTCCCGCCTGTATCAACGCGTTTGGACTGACCGTCAGCCAAAGAATGGTCTGGCTCGCCAAACCGAGTCGGCGATAGTCGAGATCGACGTCGAAGTAGAGCACCCCGCTGTGGCGGAGCTCGCCCAACCGCCGCCGCAACGTGGTCGGCGCGATACCGGAGGCCTTGGCGAGCTCGGCGAGCTCCGCCCTTCCGTCGTCCTCCAGTAGTCGCAGGATATGTGTGTCGACGTCATCGAGATGGACGTCGGTCGAGTGGTCGGCAGCTGGGGCCCGTAACTGCGCGACCTGATCGTTCGACAGCGCGTCGATGACACCGTCCGTGCCGCCGAAGAACATGTGCAACATGCAGTTGGCCGAGACGTCGAGGACATCGCGGGTACGAGGAAGCTGCTCGAGAAGCAGCGAAGGGCTATCGCCATGTGCCGGGCCGCGGACGACTGCCACGACCTCGGTTCCGCCGGAAGTCAGCTTCACCCATGAGGTTTCGGGGCGACGTGCCATCGCCTCGCCCACCGCAAGCGCGACGTTGGGGCTGCAGCGCACGCGCACGAACCACGAGGTTTCGCCGATGCTGTGCGGATCGGTGCGCCCCACGACGCGAATGGCGTTCGTCGATCGGAGTTGGGTGTAGCGCCGCGCGACGGTCTGGTCGGAAACCCCGATGACGCGCGCGATCGTGCTGAACGGCACGCGGCCGTCGAGGTTGAGCGCCTGAACGATCTTGAGATCCAACTCGTCGAGAGCCTCGGATCGCGCCATGCGGTGCTCCCAGGTGTCGGTTATCGCCAAACATACGCGACGCGCTGGGTGGTGGGCGGGCCATCTCGCGCTCCCGCCGTTCGCCGGGCGCGCGGTGGACTCGCTGAGGCCGTGACTGCAGGGGCAGTATTATTACGAACGCAATATTTTGTTGGACAGCTTCCCGTGAAGTGGAGACCGAATGACGGATGGCGTTTCGCAAGACGACACGGAGCCGCGGCTGCTGCCGGGGCATACTCCGAACTGCTTCGGCTGCGGCGGCGAGAACGCCTCCGGGCTCGGTCTGAAGGTCTACCGAGTGTGGGATGAGATCTTCACCGATGTCGAGTTCGACGAGCGCTACATCGGTGGTCCCGGCTTGGCGCACGGGGGTGCGATTGCGTCTGCATGCGATGAACTACTGGGCTTTTCGGTGTGGCTGATCGGCGCTCCCGCCGTGACCCGAGCGCTCACGATCGACTATCTGGCTCCGGTGCCCCTGCACGAGACGCACAGGATCACGGGACGGGTCGACGGCGAGAAGGGCCGCGCGATCCTCGTATCCGCACAAGGCACCAACAGCAGCGGAAAGGTCTCGTTCACGGCCAGCGGGGTGTACGTGCGGGTGCCACTCGAACACTTCGACGGCTTTGGCGCCCTGGACACCCCCGCAAGCGAGTTACACGACAAGCTTGCGCAAGAGAGCGGTCGCACCTGACTTCACGGGTGGACGGGCGAGACTCGCACGGGCACGTTGCTCATCCGCGGCTGGCCTGAGAACTGATCGTACACACCATCATTGGCGACCAACGCGCCAGAATTTGTGCCCACTCGTTTGACGTCGTCATCGAGGTCGGGCACGTGGCCCCAGTTGTGGCTGATCGAGACCAGGCCGCGTCGCAGCGACGTGTCGGCCGCGGCGATCGCCACCACGCTGGCGTGGTCGGACTCGATCACGATGCGGTCGCCCTCGTCAATGTGCAGCGCACTCAGGTCATCGGGGTGGAGGAAGGCCGGGTTGTAGGGCAATCGCTTGGGCGGCAGCGTCTGCGACCGCGAGTTCATGACAGACGAAGTCCGTCGTGAAATCAGCCGGAGCGGATACCGCTCACCGCCGACGTCCGAGGCCTTCAATTCAGCCGTGAGGTCCGACATCATTGGAGCACTGCCCAATTCGAGCCGGCCCTCCCAGCCGGGGTCCTTCTCGGCTACGTACACCGCGGGTTCGGCGAAGATTGCTCCGCCGGGATGCTGCTTGACGACGTCTAGCGGAACGCGCGACCCGCGGTGGATGTGCGCGAACAACTCGTCGATGTCGGGGTCCTTGCTCATGTCGAGTTCCAACGCCGGATCGTCGGGTGCTGCGCCCATCCCCAGAAGGCCCGGCGGTAGCACCAGCTGAAGTTTCATGCGCTGCGCCACGCGAAACAAGAACCGCCACTGCTCGATGACGTCCGAACCGGCGGGTGGATCGACGACCTTCTCGGCGTACTGTCCGTATCCGCCCGGGTAGCCCCAGTCGTCGGCGTACAGCGAGTAGAGATCGGACATGCCGGTCGAGCACGGCGCCTCGTAGGGGATGGTCGGCGCAATCACGTAGTGCGCCAACGAGGCCGTGGTGGACATCCGCACGTCGGTCTGGACGAGCAGGTCGAGCGACCGTAGCGCCTTGATGAGTGTCAGCTGGTCGGGCACGCAGTTGGCGGGGTTGGCGCCGACGCTGATCAACGCGCGGATCTGCCCGTCCCCGGGAAGCGTGATCTCCTCGGCGAGCGCTGCTGCCGGCGGACCCGACACGCTGTGCAGCAGCCCCCGCACCCGCATCTCCGGATAGCCCGGACCAGTGGGCGGGAACGGAGGCATCGCCTGAGCCTTCTGCGGCTGGGCCTCCTTGGGAATCAACGTCATTGGGCTGTCCACCTTTTCGCCCGCGCGCAGCCGGTGCCCGCAGATGGTGTCCAGGCAGAGCAGAAGGTATTCCAGCAGCGAGCCCTTCGCCGCCATGTTCGGTCCCGTACCTGCGGCGGCATAGCCTCGGTGCGCGCGGCCGAACGCACGCGCGATCGCGACCAGGTCGGTTGCGTCGACATCGGCCCGTTCGGCGACCAGTCGCGGAGTGAACGGCGCGACCGTTGCGCACAGCACGTCGAAACCGGTGGTCTCGAGTTCGACGAACTCGGCGTCGTAGAGCTTCTCGGCGATGATGACGTTGATGAGCGCTGCCACGATCGCGACGTCTTGGCCGGGTCGGGGTTGAAGGAACATGGTGGCCCGGCCGGCCGTCTCGGTCCGGCGTGGGTCGATGACGATGACGTCGCCACCCCTGGCCCGAATGTCTTTGATGAAGTCCATGGGTGCGGCGTAGCGACCCTGATGGCTGACGAGGGGGTTGTTGCCGATCAGCAATGCCACGTCCGGGCGGTTCGCGGCGTGCCCGGGTGCCATCCACATTCCGTGCATGCCTTTGGCGATCGTCTTACCCGGTTGATCGAGGGTCTCCGGACTGAACGTCATCGGTGACCCGATGGCCGTCATGAATGCTCGGGAGATCGTCAGGCTGAGCGGGCTGTCGAGCGTGAAGTTGGTGCCGAAGAACAGCGCAACCGAACGGGGTCCGTGGCGGTCGAGGATCGCGCTCAGCTTATCGCCGACTTCGTTGATCGCCTGGCCGATGGGCACCGGTGCGAATTGACCGTCGAGTCGACGCTTGAGTGAGTGGAGGATTCGGCCGGCGTCAGTGTATGAGCGATAGGCGTTGCGGCCCTTCTCGCAGGTGTACCCGTGGTAGACCGGGTTGTCGGGATCGCCACGGACGCCGGTGAGTAGCCCGTCGTCGTCGACGTCTACCAACACCGCGCAACTGTTTTGGCACACCCGGCAGATGGAGTGCTGAGTTCGCGGCATGTCATTGGCTCCTTGAGGCGTTGATGCGCCACCGTCAGCGGGGCTAGCGCGGCGCTTGGTCGAAGGGCACCGCCGGAATGCGAACACAGTGCGCGCGCACGTGATCGCTATCGCTCATCCACCCCTTGGATTTGGCGTAGCCGAGCATGTCTGCGAAGGCGTCGGCCCAGTGCTGGTCGCGGTCGCCGGCCAGTTCGACCAAGGTGGCGACGCGTAACTCGACGTCGCCGTCGCCGTCGACACGGCCCAGTCGGTGCCGTCGCACGGCTGATGTGAGGGCGGCGCCATCCAGGCCCGCGATCTCCACGTGAAGCCTGCGAAGATCGTCGGCCTCGTGGAGCGACACGGTTTGGTCGATCGCAATCCGGACGAACATCACGTCGCTCCTCGAAGGCCCATCGATGGCGTGCCGACGTAGCACGCCGATATTCGTGGACCGGACGTGCGCTAGGTTATTAAGTGGCTAAACAAAATGCAATAGGAAAGCGGGCGAGGGTTTCTGGCCGGCGGTGATTGCCGTTGACAGTCCCGCCGTCACGGGCTAACTTCTTGTTAAGTATCTTAACAAGAACACGGGACTTCGCCGCAGGCGGGGAACCCGTTCGTGTCACGGCGAAGGAAGACGAGATCGCTACCGAGGTGTGCAATGCCCGATGATGACTTCCAGGAGCGGATGCTCCACCGTGTCGTGGACTTGTTGACTACCGATGCCGAGTTTGCAGCGTCGATGCCCGACGCAGGCGTGAATGCCGCGCTCGATGCGCCGGGACTGCGCCTGCCGCAACTTGTTCGGACGGTCTTCGAGGGGTACGCCGAGCGTCCCGCGTTGGGGCAGCGAGCAATCGAGTTGGTGACCGATGCGGCGGGTCGCACCACCGCGGAGCTGCAACCACGATTCGAGACCATCACGTATCGCGAGCTAGGGGACCGGGTCATCGCGACGGCGAGCGCCCTGTCCGACGCAGCGGATGCGGCGGTGCGACCGGGCGACCGGGTCTGCATCCTTGGTTTCGCCAGCATCGATTACGCGACCATCGACATGTCTCTCGTCCAGCTCGGGGCGGTGGCGATCTCGCTGCCGACCGGCGCTCCGGTCGCACAGCTTGGGCCGATCGTCGATGAGACCGAACCAGTGCTCATCGCATCGGCGATCAACCATCTGCCCGACGCCGTGGAACTCGCCTTGACCGGCCATGCGCCGGCCGCGATTGTCGTCTTCGACTTTTCCGAGCAGGTCGACGACCATCGGGATGTCCTGCAGTCCGCGCGCACCAGACTGGCCGACGCGGGCAGCGCGGTAGTCGTGCAGACCATGAGTGCGGTGCTCGAGCGCGGCCGCGCCCTCCCGCCGGTCGATCCCTACATCTCGGACGATGCCGATCCGCTGACCCTGCTCGTCTACACCTCGGGAAGCACCGGATCACCAAAGGGGGCAATGCATACCGAGCACATCGTGGCCGCCTCCTGGCTGTCACCGACGCTGAACGGTGAGCACAGTCCGCTGGCGTTGATCTCGTTGATCTTCGTGCCGATGAGCCACGTGATGGGACGCAGCCTGCTGTACTCGGCGCTCGGTGCCGGAGGAATCGCGTACTTCGCGCCCAAGAGTGATCTGTCGACCCTGCTCGACGACCTTGCCCTGGTGCGACCGACGTTGTTGACCTTCGTGCCTCGGATCTGGGACATCTTGCTGGAAGAGGTCACCAACGAGGTCGATCGTCGCGCAGTCGACGGCATCGATCGCGAGGCGGTGGAAGCCGACGTGCTCGCCGAGTACCGGCGAAAGGTGCTGGGCGGTCGGTACATTGGCGTGTCGTCGGGTTCGGCGGCCATCTCCCCGGAAATGAAGGCATGGGTGGAGCGGCTGATCGACCAGCCGCTGCTGGAGGGCTACGGCTCCACGGAGACCGGCCCGGTATTCGCCGACGGTACGGTGCGCCGTCCGCCCGTGATCGACTACAAGCTGGCCGATGTGCCGGACCTCGGCTACTTTCGCACCGATCGGCCGCACCCTCGCGGTGAGCTCCTAGTGAAGACCACAGGCTTGTTCCCTGGCTACTACAACCGCCCCGAACTTACCGCCGAGGTGTTCGATGCTGACGGCTTCTACCGCACCGGCGACATCGTGGCCGAGCTCGGGACCGATCAGCTGCAGTATCTGGACCGTCGGAACGCGGTGCTGAAGCTGTCGCAAGGGGAGTTCGTCGCCGTCTCCAAACTGGAGGCCGAGTTCGCCAATAGCCCACTGGTGAGCCAGGTCTACGTGTATGGCAACAGTGCCCGCGCCTACCTGCTCGCGGTGATCGTCCCAACGGACGGCGCGTTGTCGGGGGCAGGCGGCGACGTTGACACGCTCAAGCCTGCGCTCAGCGAGTCACTCCAGAAAGTGGCGCGAGCCGCAGGGCTTCAGTCCTATGAGATTCCACGCGACGTCATCGTCGAGGCCACCCCGTTCACGTTGGAGAACGGTCTGCTCACCGGCATTCGCAAGCTCGCGCGTCCCAAACTCAGGGAGCGCTACGGTCCTGCGCTTGAGCAGCGTTACGTCGAGCTCGCGGAGGGTCAGGCGGGCGAGTTGCGAGCACTTCGCCGGGACGGCGCCGACCGGCCCGTGCTCGAGATCGTCGGCCGTGCCGCGAGCGCCCTGCTCGGTACCGCGACTACGGAGCCGGACCCCAGCGCTCTGTTCACCGATCTGGGTGGAGATTCACTGTCCGCGTTGACCTTTGCCAAACTGTTGTACGACATCCTCGGCATCGAGGTGCCGGTGGGCGTCATCGTCAGCCCGGCCACGGATCTGCGCGCCATTGCCGACTACATCGAAGTCGAACGTGCGGCGAGCTCGAAGCGACCGACCTTCGCCACCGTGCACGGCCGAGGGGCGACTGAGGCGCATGCCCGCGACCTCACGCTGGACAAGTTCATCGACGCCGCGACGTTGGCGACGGCCCCGACGCTGCCCGGCCCGAGCGGCGAGCTCCGCACGGTGCTTCTGACGGGCGCCAGTGGCTTCCTCGGGCGCTACCTCGCCCTGGAATGGCTCGAGCGGATGCGTCTCGTCGGCGGCACGCTGATCTGCCTGGTACGCGCCAAGGACGATGCCGCTGCTCGCGCCAGGATGGATGCCATCTTCGACACCGGTGATCCGGAATTGCTCAGCCACTACCGCGAACTGGCCGCCGATCATCTGCGGGTGCTCGCAGGCGACAAGGCCGAAGCGAACCTTGGTCTCGACGAGTCGACCTGGCAGGGCCTGGCAGACACCGTCGATCTGATCGTCGATCCGGCTGCCTTGGTGAACCATCTGCTGCCCTACAGCGAGTTATTCGGACCGAATGTGGTGGGCACCGCCGAGCTGATCCGAATCGCCATCACTACCAAGCACAAACAGTTCGCCTACGTCTCGACGATCGGCGTCATCGTCGGAATCGATCCCGCGCTCTTCACCGAAGACGCCGACATGCGGACGATCAGTCCGGCTCGAAATGTCGACGACAGTTACACCAACGGCTACGGCAACAGCAAGTGGGCTGGCGAGGTGTTACTACGTGAGGCGCACGACCTGTGTGGATTGCCGGTTTCGGTCTTCCGCTGCGGAATGATATTGGCAGACAACAGGTATCAGGGCCAGCTCAATGTGCCCGACACGTTCACCAGGCTGATGTTGAGCGTGGTGGCGACGGGAATAGCTCCTGGCTCGTTCTATCAACTAGACAGCAACGGACAGCGTCAGCGAGCCCATTACGACGGGCTCCCCGTTGATTTCATCGCCGAAGCCATCTCTACGTTGGGCGAGCTTCAGGTCGACGGGTTTCAGACCTACCACGTGATGAACCCGTACGACGACGGCATCGGACTCGACGAATACGTCGACTGGTTGGTCGAAGCCGGCTATCCACTTCACCGGGTGCCGGACTACGACGACTGGTTCCACCGCTTTGAGACGTCGATCCGTGGGCTACCGGACCGCCAGCGTCAGGCGTCGGTCTTGCCACTGGTGAACACGTATCGGTATCCCGGGCCGGCGCCGACAGGCGCGATCGCATCGACCGACCGGTTCCGCACGGGGGTCCAGAACGCGAGAATTGGTCCCGACAAGGACATTCCGCACATCACGGCATCAATCATCGTCAAGTACGCCACGTCCCTGGAACTGTTGGGATTGCTGTAGGGAGACTTCATCATTGACACCGCTGCAGCGGAGCGGATAGCGTGCTTGTTAAGTAGCTAAACAAAAGGATGAACATGGTGTACAAGGTCGTACAGTGGGCCACCGGCAACGTTGGGGTGCAATCGCTACGCGCCCTGCTCGCCGACCCGCGCTTCGCCGTCGTCGGCGGTTACGTCTATGACCCGGGCAAGGCAGGCCGAGACCTCGGCGAACTGGCCGGAGTCGACCCGCTCGGAGTCGCTGCGACCAACAGCGCCGAAGACATCCGCGCCGTGGACGCGGACTGCGTCGTCTACAACGCCCTCGGCGACAGTGGCGATGCGGCCCAGTGTCTGGCGGACATCTGTGGGTTCCTCGAGTCGGGCAAGAACGTGGTCTCCACGGCGATCAGCACGCACACCCATCCCGAGGCCATCAATCCCGAGGATCGGGAGCGGCTCGAGGCGGCCTGCTCGAAGGGGCAGACGACGTTCTTCAGCACCGGCGTAAACCCCGGCTTCGCATTCGATGCGTTCCCCATCGCGTTGACGTCGGTGGCACGTCGGATCGACCGGTTACACGTGCTCGAACTGGTCGATATGTCCGACTACACCTCGGAGTCGATCGTCTCCGAGCTGATCGGCATGGGGCTGAGCCCCGACGTCACGGCGCCGATGGAGTACCTGACCGATTTGCGCTGGAGCCCGTACTTTCCGTGCGTGCAGCTTTTGACCGACGCGCTCAGTGTGACATACGACGAGTTCGTCATTCACCACACCAAGGCGGTCACCGACGTGCCGATCGACCTGCCGTGGGGACGCATCGACGCGGGCACGGTGGCGGTGCGCAGAATGGTCATCGAGGCGCTTACCGCCGGTTCGACGACGGTGGAGTATGAGCTGATCTGGCGCGTGTCCAACGACGCTGCGCCCGAATGGCCTTCAGGCAAAGCGCATTATGCGGTCACGATCACCGGCGACCCGACACTGACGTGTCGGCTCGACATCGACAGCGACACCGGCCGTGGTACCTCGATCGCCACGGCGATGGCCGCCGTCAACGCCATTCCCGCGGTGTGCGCAGCCTCGCCCGGCATCAAGACCCGCCTGGAACTCGGCACCTTCGGGGGCGGCTACTTTCCCGCGGCCGCCAACGCACCCGCGTCCTTTTGAGGATAGAAATGATTGGAGCACAATGAAGTTCGGAATCTTCTATGAAATGTTCGTTCCGCCTCACGAACTCGACGCCGAAGCGCGGATCATCCGCGAGACCGTCGACCAGATCGTGCACGCAGACAAGAGCGGCTTCGACTACGTCTGGATGACCGAGCACCACTTCCTTCGCGGGTTCTCGCACATGTCGGCGCCCGAGGTGCTCTTCGGTGCGGCGGCATATCAGACCGAACACATCCGGTTCGGGTTCGGACTGGCGCTGACCCCGCCGTCGTACAACCATCCGGTCCGCGTCGCCGAACGGGTGGCGATGCTGGACTGCTTGTCCAACGGACGGGTCGACGTGGGCTCCGGCCGATCGACCACGCCGGCCGAACTCTACGGCTTCGGCATCGACCCCGAGCAGTCCCGCGCCCAATGGCAGGAGGGCGTCGACGCCGTCACGCGCCTGCTGGCCGAGGAGAACGTCGAACTCGACGGTCAATTCGTGAAGATGCCGGCTCGCACGGTGGTACCCCGCCCGGTGCAGACGCCGCACCCACCGATGTGGGTGGGCGGCGTCGGACCCGGCAACGCCGAACGGGCCGCCAAGAAGGGTCTTGGCATGCTCTTCTTCGCCCACAAGACTGACTACGACGGACTGAGCGAGGCGACGGAGGCGTACTACGCCAACATCGACCAGGCCGAGCCGATCTGCGGACACGTCAACAAGCAGACGGCGGGTTTCGTCAACGGTTTGTGTAGTTACGACCGTGATGCAGTCCGTAAACTGGCTGCCCACAACACCGTTCAGCACACGTTGCACGGCTTCGACTGGATGTCGAAAGGCTGGCCGGACGACCAGCCGTCGCCCAGCTACGCGCACCTCGGCAGCGGCGACATCGCCATGCTGCGCGAAGCGGCCAAGGCCGACCCCGCTGCGATCGAGGATTTCATGATCAACGAGGGCTTCGTGATGGCTGGGAACCCGGACGACTGCGCCAAGGTGCTCGACGGCTTCAAGGCCAGTGGCGTCGATCAGGTCATCATCCACATGCAGATGGGCGGGATGCCGCACGACCGGATCATGGAGTCGATCGAGTTGATCGGCAAAGAACTGATCCCGAACTACCGATGAGCAATTCCGAGTCGGTCGCAGTAGTCACGGGTGGCGCCAGTGGAATCGGACTGGCGTTCGTCCGCGCGTACGCCGAGCGCGGCGCACACGTCGTGATCGGTGACATCGACGAATCGGCGATGGACCAAGTCCGCGTTGGACTTTCCGAGCAGGGCGCCAGGATCGACTGTGTCCGGGTGGATCTCCAAGATGCCGGGTCGGTCGCCGAGCTTGGCGAGGTCGCGGCCGCGTTCGGACCGCTCGGCGCGGTCTGCCTGAACGCCGGCGTCACCTCGACAGGCTCGACGGTGTGGGAGACGGCCGACGCCACCTACGATTTCGTCGTCGGGGTGAATCTGCTCGGCCTCTTCCACAGCATCAAGACCTTTGTACCGAGACTGGTCGCGCAGGGCCACGCCGCAGACGTCGTGATCACCGCGTCGATGGCGGGCATGGTGGCCTCGCCCTACAGCGCGGTGTACGCGGCCAGCAAGGCCGGAGCCATCGCGTTGGCGAAGTCGTTGCACGCCGAACTGGCGATCGTGGCGCCGTCGATTCGTGTCGCACTGTTGAACCCCGGGATGGTCAAGACCAACCTCATCAGAACTTCGGCGGCGAGGTTACCCGCCGACGCGTCGATATCCGACGAGCTCGTAGGCGGCATGCACGATGCGCTCAATCAGGCTGGCGTCGAGCCGGACGTGGCCGTCTCGTGGGCTCTGCGCGCACTGGAGGACGGGACGTTCTGGGCGTTGCCCGCAGCGGGGGATCCGTTTGCCACGATGCTCGACTCCGAACTCGCCGAACTGCATGCGGTGACGTCCGCGTGAGCGCTCACCGTCCGGTGCGACGGCGCGGTTTCGCCTTCGATGTCGCTCGCCGCTGACTGGCGTCGAGATGATCACTGATCAGTGCAGCCATGGCGTGCTGCTCCGGGTCGGTGGGAAGCGGTTCGGTCGTGACCATTTGCGCAACCATCATGCCGACCGGACTGGACCACAGCAGGTTCGCGATCGCGGTCGAATGCGGGGTGTCGCCGCCGATCGCATCGCCGATCCGCTCGATGGCGGCCAGGACTCCACTGAGCTGGTCGGAAGACAGCGTGCCCTGCATTGCGCGGGTGGCGATGAGGATCTCCAGCGCGGTCATGCAGATGGGGCTGAAGAACACCTTCCATGCGGCCGCGGAGAGCGATTCGGCGCGCTCTTGAGGATCTTCGACCGCGGCGGCAGTGTCGGCGAGCTGTTCCAGTGATGCGGTCAAAGTGGTGTTGGCATGGTCGATGACCGCCGTCAGCAGCCCGTCGCGATCACCGAAGTAGTACTGGATGACACCCCAGCTCACTCCGGCCCGGTCGATGATGTGGCGCGTGCTCGCTGCTGCGAAGCCTTCTTCCCGGATGCAGCGGATGGTCTCCTCGATCACCAGCGCCCGCGTCCGTTCGCCCCGTTCCTGGGTGCGGGCATTCCGATCACGCACCGGGCGGGACGCAGATTTGGCCGTCATGGCTACTACATCACCACACCTGGCGCCCGGGCTGCCACCTTGACCGACACCGAGTCGCGCTGCACCGGCCCCCGCACCGGCCGCCCCGATAGCATGAGGAGTTCGTCGGCGTGAGTGGCTCGCTCGTCCGACCCGCTGGCCCTCGAGACGAGGAGCCACCGCGCCGAAGGGGAGGAAGAGACGGCATGGCTACTCCCGCATCGAAACCAGGCCCGCGCGCCAAGCCGAAGGCCGACGTCGCCGAAACGATCACCATGTCGCTGCTGAGGGTGATCAACAAGATCCAGCAGGGCCGGCGGGTGCCTAGGGACTATGGCGCCGGGGTGTCGATGACGCTGCTCGAAGCCGAGATGTGCGCTCTGATCGCCAGAAACGACGGGGTAACCGGCAGCGAACTCTCCGACGAACTCGCCGTCACCCGTTCGGCGACGTCGCAGATCATCTCCAAGCTGAAGATCAAGGGCCTGGTCACCGAAAGGGCGTCGGAGCGCGACGCCAAGCGCAAACAACTGTCGTTGACGCCTCATGGGCACCGGGCCGCGGCGGTAGCCGACGACTTCAAAGCCGCCATGGCAGTGGCGATGTTCGGCGGTGAAAGCGCGGCCGAGTTGCGCGCGTACCTACGCTTCGTCACCAAACTCGAGTCATTCCACTCCGGTGTGGTCAAGCAGTGGGAAGACGTCACGGTGGACGGCGAACCGGCCCGCACCGACGACGCGTAAGCCCATCGCGCACTTCGTGCTGCCCCGCATTCCCGCAATACTATTGCAGGTGCAATAGAAAGTGTTACGTTGAGAAACGTCGTTCACGGCTAGTGCATTTCGCCGGAGAGGTAGGCCATGGTTCGCGATGTCTTGGTCGTCATGATGCAACTGAAAAGGACGAATGATGGTCAGCACTGACACGACCAACCCGGTCTCGCCCGACCCTGATGCGGCGCAGAAGTGGCACTGGTTGTCACTCAATCCAGGCAAGCGTCGGACCGAGATCATTTACGTGATCTGGTTTCTCGTCTCGGTGCCCTTGCAGGGCCTGGTCACCATGCACCTGTCCTACGACAGGCCCAATGACCTTCCGCTGGTGTCGCAGGCCCTCGTCATGGGGCTGGGCACGCTCATCTGGCCGTTGGTATTCCGCACCGCGGAGGACAAGGGCAGGCCGCTGAAGGACCTGTACGGGTTCAGGATGGGCATCTTCCTCACCGTCTGGGCCGTGCTGGGCGGTTTCATCGGAACTGACCCCTGGTACGAGGTACTGCACGGTCACTTCGCCTTCAACACGGACCTCAACCCCAACGGTGTTCCGCTCTTCATGCTGCCCATGACGATCAGCGTCTTTGCCTTCTACTCGGTCATTCTCGGCACGCTGTACCGGATCTGCACACAGCTGCTGGGCCGTACGCACACCGTGCTCGCCCACGACACCTGGTGGCGCCACGGCATTCTGTGCGCCATTCTGGCCGTACCGATGCCGCTCGGCGAAACCTTCGCGTACTCCGGATCGAACTACTGCTTCGACAACGGTGTCGGAATGTGGGGGCTCAACGTCTTGGTCTACGGCTCATGGCATTTCGCCGCGCTGCTGTTCTACACGAAGTTCGACACCCTGCCAGGAGAGCGGACACCGCTGAAGACTGTCGCGATCTCGGCGTTCGCCGTCCTCGGGATCCTGATGGTGCTGATGGCGATCACCAAGACGTTCATCGCGCCGCACTTCGTCGACGTCCAGCACGGCGTACGGCAGCTCAACGACTGGAGTGCGCACAACTGTCTTGGACCCAAGCCCTGACAGGTGCCCGCGCGGCCCGTGCGATGAGGTCCGATTACGACGTAGGCGTGCGCTGGCCGGCGAATCATGCCCGCGCGCTGGCTCGGTGGCTCCGCACTCCGGTGGGCGAAGGATGTGGCACTACCCGAATCGAGAGTTGTACAGTACCTTAACAACATGGTTGTTCAGCTACTTAACAACAAGTGGTCGACCATTGAGCTCGCGGCGTGGGCAGTTCGGGAATTCTCTGATTCGCGGCGCCGTCGTCTGCTTATTATGGCACATGCAATAGTTGTGCACTTGCCATTCTTCCACCCGACCGAACCTGTAATCGAAAGCTTTCCCGACCGCTCAGGAGCCGCGTGACAGACGTGAGGCTGGCTAGCGCAGCTGTCCGCCCACTGGCCGGACTCGCGACCGTCTTGGCGATCGTCGCCGTCGTCGTACTCGCAGTGACGCTGTTCAATGATGGGCTGGCCAAGGCGGTGCCCATCACCGTGATTTCGGCGCGTGCGGGATTGGTGATGAATCCCGACGCCAAGGTCAAGTTGCACGGCGTGCCCGTCGGCACGGTCAGCTCGATCGAGCTGCTACCGGACGGACAAGCCGCACTTCACCTGAAGGTGAATCCTTCGGCGTTGCACCTGATTCCGTCCAACGTAGGGGTGGACATCGCCTCGACGACGGTGTTCGGGGCCAAGTTCGTGGAACTGATTCCACCGCCCGAGCCATCATCGACGAGGATCCAAGTCGGTCAGGTGCTACACGCCGACCATGTGACCGTCGAGCTCAACACCGTCTTCGAGCAGCTGTCTTCGGTGTTGAACAAGATCGACCCCGCGAAGCTCAACGAGACTCTTGGCGCGGTGGCGTCGGCCTTCGATGGACGCGGCGAGAAGTTGGGCCAAACGGTGACGGACCTCGACCATCTGCTCGCGAAGCTCGACCCCAGCCTCCCGAACCTGGAGCACGAACTTCAAGTCGCCCCTGAGGTTTTCAACGCCTACGCCGACGCCGCCCGGGATCTGGTCAAGACCGCCGACAACGCAACTCGGCTCAGCAAGACGATCGTCGGGACGGCGCAGGACCTCGACAGGATCCTCGTCAGTGCCACCGGGCTGGCGGACCTGGGTAACCAGGTGCTCGGCGACAACCGGCAGAGCCTCACCGACGTCCTGCACCTGCTGGTGCCGACCACCGACCTGCTCAACAAGTACCACGAATCCTTGTACTGCGGCATCGCTGCGCTGGTGCCGTTCGCGAAGGCGCCGCCGTTGCCCCCGGCGTCAATCGTGGTGAACGTGAACTTCACGCTAGGCACCGAGCGCTATCGCTATCCGCAGGATCTGCCGAAGGTCGGGGCGTCAGCCGAACCGATGTGCCAGCAGTTGGGCTTGCCCATCGTGCCTCCAGGGTTTCGGCCGCCGTTCCTGGTCACCGACATCGGCACCAACCGCACTCAGTACGGCAACCAGGGCTTGCTGCTGAACTCCGACGGACTCAAGCAAATGTTGTTCGGGCCGATCGACGGCCCACCACGCAACTCCGCACAGATCGGGCAGCCCGGATGAGGTGGTCACGCCACGCGACATTGGTCAAATTCCTCGCCTTTGCGGTTGTGATGGTCTTGCTCACTGCGTCCCTGTTCTTCATCTTCGGCCAGTACCGAACCGGTTCGACCAACGGCTATTCCGCCGTTTTCGCCGATGCCTCCCGATTGAAGTCGGGAGACTCCGTTCGCGTCGCCGGTATCCGCGTCGGCACAGTCGGCGACGTTCGGCTTCAGTCCGACAAGACCGTGCTGGTGAGCTTCGATACCGATCGCACGGTCCCGTTGACCGGAGGCACGAAGGTCGCCGTGCGCTACCTCAACCTCGTCGGTGACCGCTACCTGGATCTCGTCGAGGGCCCGGGGCCGACGAATGTGTTGGCGCCAGGAACGCGGATCACCGTCGATCGCACAGCGCCGGCACTCGACCTCGACCTGCTGCTCGGGGGACTGAAGCCCGTCATTTCGGGGCTGAATCCGCAGGACGTCAACGCGCTGACCAGTTCCTTGATTCAGGCGTTTCAGGGTCAGGGTGACACGCTTGAAGCTCTCCTGTCGAAGACCTCGTCCTTCTCGAATGCCCTCGGCGACAACAACCAGGTCATCGAGCAGTTGATCGACAATCTCAACGCCGTGCTGAGCACGCTCGGCAAGGCCGATGGCAAGTTCGGGGACACCATCGACCGCATCGAAACACTGATCTCCGGGTTGTCGGCCGATCGTGACCCGATCGGGACCGCCATCACCTCGCTGGACAGCGGAACCGCTTCACTGGCAAGCCTGCTCACCCAGGCCCGTGCGCCGCTGGCCGGCGCCGTCGACCAGCTGAACCGGCTGGCACCCATCGTGGCCGACGACCAGGATCGCATCGACAGCGCGCTACAGAAGATGCCGAACAATCTGCGGAAGTTGTCACGGCTCGGCGCGTACGGCGCCTGGTTCCAGTACTACATCTGTGGCGTCACCGTCCGCGTGAGTGATCTGCAGGGCAGAACTGCTGAATTTCCTTGGATCAAGCAGGACACCGGAAGGTGCGCGGAGCCCGAATGAACAAGTACCGCAGCCACAAAGCGATCCGGATCGGCATCATCGGCGCCGTCCTCATCATCCTGGCGGTCACCGTCGGCATGAAGACGGAGCAGCTGACATCCATGGCAACCAACGTCCGATACCAAGCATTGTTCAGCCAGGCGGGCGGTCTGACCGTCGGGAACTCGGTGACGGTCTCGGGGATCAAAATCGGCTCCGTCGAGGACATCTCGCTGAGCTACGGTGACGCACTGGTCACCTTCACCGTCGACAGCGGAGTGCAACTGGGGTCTGAGACCACCGCGCACATCCGCACTGGGACGCTGCTGGGAGAGCGGGTCGTGACGCTGAACTCCGCGGGCAGCGCCACGATGCGACCGAACGCGGTGATACCTCCTTCCCGGACCTCGTCGCCGTATTCGTTGTCCGAGGCGGTCAACGACCTCACCACCAATACGGCGGGCACCGACACCGGGTCGCTCAATCAATCCCTCGACACGCTGTCGCAAACCATCGATCAAGTCGCGCCGCAGCTCGGGCCCACTTTCGATGGGCTGACCAGACTTTCGCAGTCACTGAATGGCCGCAACGATTCCCTGGGTGCGCTGCTCAAGAGCACCGCTGACATCAGCGGAGTCGTTGGTGAACGCAGCCAGCGGATCAACACGCTCATCCTCAACGCCCACGATCTGATCGCGGTGCTCAACGAGCGACGACTCGACATCGCCAATCTGCTCGCCAACACCTCGGTGGTGGCGCAACAGCTCAGTGGATTGGTTGCCGACAACGAAAAGGAGTTGGCTCCCACGCTGGAGAAGCTGAACTCGGTCTCGGCGATGCTCGAGAAGAACCGCGACAACATCGCCAAGATCATTCCCGGATTCGCGAAATTCGAATTGAGCCAGGGGGAATCAGTCTCCAACGGCGCCTACTACAACGCCTACATCCCCAACGTCATACCGGGCCAGTTCCTGCAGCCCTTCCTTGACTACGCCTTCGGATTCCGGCGCGGGGTCGACGCAGGACAACCACCCGACAACGCCGGGCCCAGGGCCGAATTCCCGTTCCCCCGCAACGGTATCCCCGGGGGATCGCGATGAGCGCGGGCGGACGAACAGGCCGCAAGTTGCAGTTAACTGTCGTCGCCACGGTCCTCGCCGTGACACTCATCGGGGGCGGTTTCCTCGCAGTGCGCGCCACGTTCTTTGCGCCCATGACGATCAGTGCAGACTTCGTCACCACGACCTCGATCTATCCAGGAGACGAAGTCCGGGTATCCGGGGTACGGGTCGGCACCATCGATTCGTTGCAGCCCGAGACCACTCGGACCAAGCTGACAATGAGCATTGATCCCAGCGTGCGTATCCCGGCCGACGCCAAGGCGGTGATCGTCGCGCAGAATCTCGTCTCCGCGCGCTACGTCGAGCTCACCCCGGCATACCGTCGTAGCGGGCCCACCTTGAGCGACGGCGCGGTGATTCCCGTCGATCGTACTGCCGTGCCCGTGGAGTGGGACGAGGTCAAGTCTCAATTAAACCGGCTAGCAACCGATCTGGGCCCGACCAGCAATCTGTCGAGCACTTCGATGGGTCGCTTCATCGACAGTGCCGCCACCGCCATGGACGGCAACGGTGACAAGTTGAGGCAGACGCTGACCCAACTCGCCGGGGTGGGCCGAATCCTGGCCAACGGCAGCGGCAACATCGCCGAGACCGTGAAGGGTCTGCAGACCTTCGTCACCGCACTGCGCGACTCTGAAACTCAGATCGTCTCGTTCCAGAACCAATTCGCCACGCTGACAAGCGTGCTCAATGAGAGCACGTCTGATCTGGACGCTGCGCTGCGCAACCTGTCTACGGCGATCGGTGAAGTGCAACGCTTCGTCGCGGGCAGCCGAAACCAGACCTCGGAGCAGATTCAGCGGTTGGCCAACGTCACCCAGAACTTGGTGGACAACAAGTCCGCGGTCGAGAACCTGCTGCACGTGACTCCGAACGCGCTGGCCAACGGCTACAACATCTACAACCCCGATACGGGCACCACCCTCGGCGGATTCACGCTCGCGAACTTCAGCAACCCGGCCACGTTCATCTGCGGAGCGATCGGCGGGGTGGAGAACGTCACCGCACCGGAGACGGCGAAACTGTGCTCCCAGTACCTCGGGCCCGCGCTGAGCCTGCTCAACTTCAACTACCTGCCCGTGCCTGCGAATCCGTACCTGGCGAAGTCGGCGAGCCCGGGCAACATCATCTACACCGACCCGGCCTTGGCTCCCGGGGCAGTCGGGCCGCCTCGAGCTGCCGAACTGCCGCCTGCGGTGTCGGCCTACACGGGTGACGGCGACGCTGCGCCGCCGCCCGGTTACGGGCAGCCTCCTGCCATTGCGCCAGGGCCGACCGCGCCGGGGGTAGCGGGGGCGCCGTCGTATCCGTCTCCGGCGTTGTTCCCCGGCGCGCCCGTGCCCACCGTGTCGAACGTGCCCGACATGCTGCTGCCCGCCGAGACGCCCCAGGGTCCGTCGTCCACCCCTGGAGGCACGCCATGACGGCGGTTCGATCGATGCTCGCCGCCGGCCTCGTCGTCGTGGTGTCGACGTCGGGTTGCGCCTTCTCGGGCCTGAACTCGCTGCCGCTGCCCGGCACCGTCGGACGTGGGTCCGGCTCGAGCAGCTACCACGTCGAGATCGCTAATGTTGGTTCGCTGGAGTCGAATTCGCCCGTGCTCATCGATGACGTCGTGGTGGGCAGCATCGCCAACATGACGTTGAAGAACAATCACGCCGATGTAGAGATCTCGATGAAGCCCGACGTGGTGATACCCGCCAACGCGGTGGCCAAGGTTGGGCAGACCAGCTTGCTGGGCTCGATGCACCTGTCGCTCGACCAGCCGCTCGGCCAGCCGCCCGCCGGCAGATTACAGCCGGGCGCGACGATTCCGTTGAACCGGTCGTCGAGCTACCCGTCCACCGAACAGACCCTGTCGTCGCTCTCGGTGGTCGTCAACGGCGGCGGGCTGGGCCAAATCGAGGACGTCATCCATAACTTCAATGCCGCGCTGTCGGGTCGCGAAGGAGATTTCCGCGAGCTCTTCTCCCGGCTCAACGATTTCGTCGGTGTGCTCGACCGGCAACGCGACCACATCGTGGCGACGATCCAGTCGCTGGATCGGTTCGCCGCCACTTTCGCCGACCAGCGTGACGTCCTCGACCGTCTGCTGCGCGAATTGCCCCCCGCGCTCGACGTGCTGATCCGGGAGCGGCCGAGGATTACGACGGCGCTGCAAAAACTCGGCCAATTCAGTGATGTCGCAACTCGACTCGTCAACGATAGTCAGGAAGACTTGGTCACCAACCTCAAGAACCTCGAGCCCACCATCAAATCGCTCGCTGATGTCGGCCCGGATCTAGATCGTGCGATCGCCGCCGCGGCGGTGTTCCCGTTCACGCAGAACGTCATCGATCGGGCCTTCCGCGGTGACTACGCGAACCTGAGCGTGATCGTCGATCTGACCATCCCCCGTCTGAAGCGCACCTTGTTGCTGGGCACCCGCTGGGGTGACGAAGGCGCGAAGCTGGTTCCGGCGCCGGGTGATCCGTGGTATCTCAACTACACCTACGAGCCGCTCAGCGCTCCCTTGGCACCACCGCCGCCCGGCACCGCCATGCCCGCCGACGTGCCAGCAGGCCCGACGTTGGCCGATCCCGTGGCCGGTGCACCGCCGCTGGACGCGGGACCGATGCCGCCGTTCAACGAGGCGGTGCTACCGGTGAAGCCTCCGATGATGACGCCGCCGGTCACCTCACCGAGTACGGGCGCTCCTGGGCCGATCTTCGCTGGGCCCTACGGCAATTGGCCGACGGATGCGGTGCCCGCACAGCCCACTCCGCCGAATGGTGGTGGCTGATGCTGAGTCGCCTGGTTCGTATTCAGTTGGTCATATTCGCCGCCGCGTCGGTCATCGGGCTTGGGGTGATGGTGTTCACCTACATGCAACTACCGACCATGCTGGGGGTCGGCAAGGTCGTCGTCACCTTGGAGTTGCCGTCCAGCGGAGGGCTTTACCCGCTCGCCAACGTCACCTATCGCGGGGTTCAGGTCGGCAAGGTGACCTCCGTCGTTCCGACGTCCACTGGCGCCGAAGCGGTGCTCACGCTGGAGAGCTCGCCCAGGATTCCGGCCGATCTCAAGGCCGACGTGCGGAGCGTCTCGGCATTGGGCGAGCAGTACGTGGAATTGCTGCCGCGCGGCGACGGTGCGGGCTATCTGCGTGACGGCTCCGTCATCCCCGTCGCGAGCACGTCGGTTCCTCAGCAGGTGGGCCCGATGCTCGATCAAGTCAGCAAACTGGTCGACAGCATTCCCAAGGACAAGCTCAGCCGGCTTCTCGACGAATCATTCCACGCCTTCAACGGCGCGGGGTACGACCTGGGCTCGCTGCTGGATTCCTCGTCGAAGCTCACCGCCGACCTCAACGGTGTGTCGGATCAGACCCGCGCCCTGATCGACGACAGCGTTCCGCTGCTGGATTCTCAAGCGCAGACCACTGATTCGATCAGAACATGGTCACACAGTCTGGCCGGTGTCTCGGACCAACTCGTCGCCAACGACCCGCAGCTGCGCACCATTCTGCGCACGGCACCAGGGGCTGCGCAGGAAGTCTCTGCGCTGCTGGGGCAGCTCAAGCCCACGCTGCCGGTGCTGTTGGCCAACCTGACGACGGTCGGGCAGATTCTGGTGACGTACAACCCTGGGCTGGAACAGATTCTGGTGTTGTTGCCCGCCTACATCGCCAACCAAGACTCGTTCGCGCTACCGCAGAACAATCCGACGGGTTGGCCGCTGGCCGACTTCACGATCACCGCCAACGACCCACCCGCATGCACCGTTGGCTTCTTGCCGCCATCACAGTGGCGCTCACCCGCGGACACCAGTGAGGCGGACACTCCAGACGGGCTCTACTGCAAGCTGCCACAGGATTCGCCGATCTCGGTCCGAGGAGCCCGCAACTATCCATGCGCAGGCAAACCGGGAAAGCGTGCACCGACCGTCGAGATCTGCAACAGCGACAAACCATTCGAGCCGCTTGCCGTGCGAGAGCATGAGTTTGGCCCCAGCCCAATCGATCCCAACCTGATCTCGCAGGGCATACCACCCGACAGTCGAGTCAACCGGTCCGACAATCTCTACGGCCCGGTTGCCGGAACACCTATGCCACCGTCGGCGATACCGCCGCCGGACGCTGCGCCTCCCTCGGCCGACCAGGCCCCGCCCACTGACGACACCGGAGCGATTCCGGCTGCACCAAGTGCGTTCAGCGGCAACCAAAGCCATCACCCCTCGGTGGCCGTCGCTCGCTACGATCCCGCGACTGGCCGCTACCTCAGTCCGGGCGGACGTCTCGAGCAGCAATCGAATCTCGTGCCCGGCTCGCCGACCAAAACCTGGAAGGACTTGCTACCCACGTGAACGCCGGTCACTGCGACCCGAATACCAAGGAAGTGAGCATGATTCGGATCAACTGCGAGTTTTTGAACTCGATGCTGAGCCGCGCCATGGTAATCGTGGCTGCGACGGCGGTCGTGGCAGTGACATCGGCACCCAGCGCTCAGGCACGGCCGGGCGGTTCCCCGCTCAACGGGCGCTACCTGGCGACATCCAACGGTGATTGGGCCACCACCAACGACGTCTACCGCGACGAAACCACCGTCAGGCAGGTGTGGACGATTACGTCGTCGTGCGTCGATTCGACGAGTTGCACCGGTCAGGTCAGCAGCAGTGCCGGTTGGACCGCCGACCTCCGCTATGACGGCGCGTGGTGGGTCATCGAGCGCGTCGTCGACGGTTGGGAACCCTGCGCCGACGGCACGTCTGCACCTGGGGACCAGAAGTACCACTTCTGGGGCGTCGACCCCGCGGGTCAGACCGATGACACGAACACCACGTTGTTGGCGGGCAGCGACACCACCTTTGGCCGCAGCGGTGCCTGCGGCATCAACAAGCTACTCGTCATCACGCTGCCTATGCGGCTGCAACGAATCATTCAATAGCTCTAGAAAGGCGTTGTTGGTGAAGACGAAGGGTGCCCTGCTGTGGGGTTTCAACGAACCATGGTCGATCGAGGAGATCGAAATAGGTGACCCCCGTCGCGGCGAGGTGAAGATTCAACTCGAAGCTGCGGGCATGTGTCACTCCGACTATCACCTCATGACCGGTGGCATCCCGATGTTCGGCTTCCCGGTCCTCGGCGGCCACGAAGGCGCAGGCATCATCACCGAAGTCGGACGCGACGTGGAGGACCTTCGCGTCGGTGATCACGTCGTGCTGTCGTTCATTCCGTCCTGCGGGAAGTGCCCGTCGTGTCAGGCGGGCCTGCGCAATCTGTGCGATCTCGGTGCGGGGCTGCTCGGTGGAGCGTCGGTGTCGGACGGGTCATTCCGGGTTCAGGCTCGCGGTCAGGACGTCTACCCGATGTCGCTGCTGGGCACATTCTCGCCCTACCTGGTGGTGCACCAGACCTCGGTGGTGAAGATCGATCCGGCGATCCCGTTCGAGGTGGCCTGCCTGGTCGGTTGCGGCGTCACGACGGGCTGGGGGTCGGCCACCCGCACCGCAGCGGTCAGGCCAGGTGAGGACGTCGCGGTGATCGGGTTGGGTGGCGTGGGTATGTCCGCGCTTCAGGGGGCGGCCAATGCGGGAGCGCGGTATCTGTTCGCGATCGAACCGATGGAGTGGAAACGCGAGGCCGCCAAGAAGTTCGGTGCCACCCATGTCTACGAGTCGATCGAGGCCGCGACCGCGGGCGTGGCCGAGGTCACCGCAGGCGGCATGTGCAAGAAGGTGATCGTCACGGTCGGCGAGGTGGACGGACACGACGTCGACAAGTGGATGGGGATCACCGCCAAGTCCGGGCTCTGCGTGCTGACTGCCGTCGGGAAGCTGCTCGACACCGAGGTGACGCTCAATCTGGCGATGCTTACCCTGATGCAAAAGGGGCTGCAGGGCAACATCTTCGGCGGCGGCAACCCGCAATACGACATCCCGCAACTGCTGTCCATGTACAAGGTCGGTCGGCTCAACATCGACGACATGATCACCAATACCTACTCGTTGGAGCAGATCAATGACGGCTACCGCGACATGGTCGACGGCAAGAACATTCGCGGCGTCATCCGGTACACGGACGCCGACCGCTAGTCGGGACGAGCGAGTGGTTTCATGAAGTGTTCAATGGCGCAGTCCCTTGTCGGCGCATTCACCACCACGCTCGCCGCGCTCGCGACGGTGATCGCTCCCGTCGCCAACGCCGTCTTCAACCCGATAGGAAATTTCGATCTGATCATTCCGGACAGGACGGACTTCCACACCTGGGTTTGGATGGTCAGCGCGTGCGGCAGCGACGCAGCACCGGTACCAGCCTGCATTCAGGTGACCGGGATCGCGAGACCAAATGCGAAGGCGTTCAACTACACCGGCGACGCCAATCTCGTCGGTGGGCGCTACACGCTCACCGTCGACGACCCCTTCGGGCTTCGTTGCGGGAACGTCTATTACGGTCCCACCGCGCCGACCCACGACGTCTACTCATGGGACGCAACAACGTTGTCCGGCACGCTGGTCTCCTCGTTCGAGGCGGGGTGCGACGGGGTTCCGGGAACGTTCACGTATCCGATCGCGCTGGTGCGGCTGTGAGCAGACGGAATCGAACCCCGCTACAACCAGGCCGACCAGAACCGGGTCAGCGAGTTGCCCCAGGCGACCAGTTGCTCGTCGACCCCGGTGAGTCCGACGAGCGACATCACCCCGCCGAAGAACCATTGGTTGAACAGCGGGATGAAGAGCAGCAGCAGAAACACCAGCAGTCCCCATTGCTTGATCGGCTGTAGTTTCAGCTGAAGCTCCCGGCTGAGGTGTGGCTCCAGCGCGCTGTATCCGTCCAACCCGGGCACCGGTACCAGGTTGAGCACCAAGGCCGTCACCTGCAGGAAGCCCAGGAACGCCATTGCGGCCCAGAACACGACATGTGTGAAGTCGAAGAACAGGGCCGTGATCGTCAGCAACACCACTGCGAGTACGGCGTTCGCCAGCGGTCCGGCGAGGCTGACGCGTGTCTTCTGCGCCGCCGTCATTCCGGCGGTGTTCAGGTAGACCGCGCCTCCGGGGAATCCAATGCCACCCAGCGCGATGAAGAGCACCGGCAGCCCAAGGGACAGCATCGGATTCGAGTACTTCAGCGGATTCAGCGTCAGATACCCGCGCACGGCGACGTCGCGGTCGCCGAACCGCCATGCCGTGTACGCGTGGCCGAATTCGTGCAGGGACAACGACACCAACCAGCCGAAGATGACGAAGATGAACACCCCGACGTAGGCCAGCACTGGCGGACGACCGTCAGGTGGTAGCGGGGTTAGCCAGGCCAGCGCCCCGCCAGCAACCGTGATGGCGACGATCACCAGGAAGACCGGGCTGGGACGCACCGATTGGCGCAGCGGACGGATGTTCACGATTCGACGCTACCTTTCACCGGACGGCTAACCAGCCCTGCGTGTGGCGGTAGAAGGTCGACCGCTTGACGGGGCGCTCGGCAGCCACCCCGTCGCGGACCACGATGGCGCCCGTCGTACCGAGTTGCGCAGCACGGCCGGCCACCCAGCGTCGGGGCCGTCCGCGTCGCGTCAAGACTGCAGCACGCAAGCCGGGCATCGTGGCCGTCGGTTCGATCCGAACCCCTGCCACGTCGCCGTCGAACAACACGCTGTCGTCGACCACCGCTTCACCGTGCAGCGCCGACCCGTCGGTTCCCGACCACTCCGCGCTACCGGCCAGCACGGCGCCCGTCTCGTCGCGGATCAGGGGCACGCGCCGCGCCACTCCGGTGCGAGCTCTTCGGGCGCGCCGCTGCTGTGGCGCGAAACCGACTTCTACGTCCAGCTTTTCGGACCGCAACAGCCGGGTCAACACGGCCGCCAGGTCATTCTGCGAACCGAGCACGATGACCCGGCGAACCTCGCGGACGGCGTCGTCGATGTCGGATGCCTCCGAGATCGTGACGACCGGAAGCCCGTCGAGTGGACGCGCCACCCGACGGGCTCCGAATCGCAACACGACGACACTGGCCCCGGCCACGTCGCGATGTTAACTGTTCCTACTAGCGCGCAGCCTAATTCGTCGGCGGCAGGATGATGGTCTGTCCGCCTTGGTCGGCCACGGTCTGCGGTTCGTGGTAGTCGTTGCCGTTGATGATCAGTGTGTTGCCGTTCGACGTGTGGCCGACCTTGCTTCCCGCGCGACCGCTGTTCGAATTGCCGTTGATCTTCACGGTGTTGTTGCTTCCGTAGCCCGAGAGCGCACCGTTGCCGGTGCCCTTGACGATGGCGGTGTCGTTGTCGCCCGTTCCGACGTTCACCGAGTTGTTGCCACCGCTTACCTTCACGGTGTTGTTGTTGCCGACGCCCGCGTTTCCGTGGCTGTGGCCGCAGACGATGCCCTTCGGGCAGGCGCCGTTCACCTGCGCGCTGTTGTTGTTCCCGCCGTAGGCGCCGGCGTCGGCGTTGTTGTAGGCCTTCGCGGTGTTGTTGTTGCCGTCGCCCGCGTAGGCGGTGCCCTGGTTGATGGCGATCGCCTTGTTCTTGCTGCCGTTTACGGCCTGTGCGGTGCTGTTGTTAATCGCGATCGCGAGGTTGTGGCTACCGGTGGCAGTCGCTTGGCTGCCGTTGATCGCGACGGCGATGCTGTGGCTGCCCGCGGTGGTGGACGCCGAGCTGTTGCCGAAGCCGACGGTGTGGCCGTTCACCGAGATCGAAGCACCACCGACGGACGACGTCGAGGTCGGGGCGGCCGCCGCGTTGGGGGCGCTTACGCCGAGCGCAAGCAACGGTGCGCTTGCACCGATGGTCAACATCAAGACAGATTTCTTCACAGGAACTCCCGTTCGCGAACCGCGGTCGACGCGGAGTTTGTCGACTCTGTTGGCATCATCTGCGCCAACGAGGGCCGGGTATCCGGGGCCGAACTACCTCTTTTTTTCCCGCCTGCGCTAGTCCGACTACTCGATTTCGCGTCAGCCGGGCGCGCGACTACCTAGCCCCGCGCCCGGCGACAGTCCGGGCGGTTGACGCTCGATGCGAACGGATGGGGGTGAGGTCAGATAGGGTGGCTCACCGGCTGCATCACTTTAAGCGGGAGAAATGCCATGCCGGCAATCGTGCTCATCGGCGCTCAGTGGGGCGACGAGGGCAAGGGGAAAGCCACCGATCTACTCGGTGGACGCGTCCAATGGGTCGTGCGCTACCAGGGCGGCAACAATGCCGGCCATACGGTCGTGCTGCCCAATGGCGAGAACTTCGCCCTTCACCTCATTCCTTCGGGCATTCTGACGCCCGGCGTCACCAACGTCATCGGCAACGGCGTCGTCGTCGACCCTGGGGTGTTGCTCACCGAGCTCAAGGGTCTCGACGAGCGCGGCGTTGATACCTCGCGCCTGCTGATCTCGGCCGATGCGCACCTGCTGATGCCGTATCACGTGGCCATCGACAAGGTCACCGAGCGCTACATGGGCAGCAGGAAGATCGGTACCACCGGGCGCGGTATCGGACCCTGCTACCAGGACAAAATCGCGCGCATCGGGATTCGCGTCGCGGATGTGCTGGATCCCGAGTCGTTGGCCCAAAAGGTCGAGGCCGCACTGGAGTTCAAGAACCAGGTGCTCGTCAAGATCTACAACCGCAAGGCGTTGGACGCCGACGAGGTGGTGGCCAGCCTGCTGGAACAGGCCGAGGGCTTCAAGCACCGCATCGCCGATGCCCGACTGCTGCTCAATCAGGCGCTCGAGGCCGGTGACACGGTGCTGCTGGAGGGTTCACAGGGCACGCTGCTCGACGTCGACCACGGCACCTATCCCTTCGTGACGTCATCGAATCCGACGGCGGGCGGGGCGGCGGTGGGCTCCGGGATCGGGCCCACCCGCATCACCACCGTGCTCGGCATCCTCAAGGCGTACACCACCCGCGTCGGCTCGGGCCCGTTCCCGACCGAGCTCTTCGACGAGTTCGGCGCGTACCTGTCCAAGACCGGCGGGGAGGTCGGCGTCACCACCGGACGCGCCCGCCGCTGCGGATGGTTCGACGCCGTCATCGCCCGCTACGCCACGCGCGTCAACGGAATCACCGACTACTTCCTCACCAAGCTCGACGTGCTGTCGAGCCTGGAGACCGTGCCGGTGTGCGTCGGCTACACCGTCGACGGCAAGCGCACCGACGAGATGCCGATGACGCAGGGCGACATCGCGCGCGCCCAGCCCATCTACGAGGAACTGCCAGGGTGGTGGGAGGACATTAGTTCGTGCCGCACCTTCGACGACCTGCCCGCCAAGGCGCGCGACTACGTGCTGAGGCTCGAAGAGCTTGCCGGCGCACATGTTTCGTGCATCGGTGTGGGCCCGGGTCGCGATCAGACGATCGTGCGGCGCGACATCCTGGCACCCAAGTGACAGACGATCCCACGGCTGTCGACCCCGACTACGACAGGCACGGCGGCTTCCCGCTGTTCGAACCGGCGCAGCCTGGACCGGGGTTTGCGCCCTTCATCGCGTCGATGCGCAGGCTGCAGGATCTCGCGGTGTCCGCCGACCCCGACAGCGACACCTGGGTCGAGGCGGCGGCGCGTGTAGCGGAACTCGTCGCACTGTTGGAGCCGTACCAGGCCGGCGAGGGCGTGGGGCCTGCCAGCCGCATGCCGTCGATGCCGGGCGGCGGCAACCTCTTGATGCCACCCTTCACCGTGGGCAGGCTGGATGCCGACGGCGTCGAGTTGAAGGTGCAGTTCAGCCGCTACCACGTCGGCGGCAACAATGCCGTGCACGGCGGCGTGCTGCCACTGCTGTTCGACTCGGTGTTCGGCATGGTCATCCACGGCGCGGGCCGTCCGATCAGCCGCACCGGCTTCCTGCACGTCGACTACCGCAAGGTCACCCCGATCGATACGCCGCTGACCGCGACCGGTTGGATCCGGGAGACCGAGGGGCGCAAGGCGTTCGTCAACGCCGAACTGCGCGACCCGGACGACAACTTGCTGGCTGAGGCCAACGGCCTGATGATCCGGTTGCTGCCCGGCCAGCCCTGACTGGGAGTTCAATGGCTCCATGCCTGAACATCCCGCGCAGCGTCACCTCCGCATCCTGTCGACGCCTCGTGCGGCGGCCTTCGCGGGCGTGCTCTTCGCGATCCTGTTCGGCGTCGCGCTGTACCTGATCCGTTCGGCGCTGCCCGAGGGCGGTGCACCGGGGTCGCAGTGGGTGGACGGCGCGGCGGGCAGGATCAAGGTCGCGTCGCTCCTGATGCCGTTCTCCGGCATCGCGTTCCTCTGGTTCATCGGCGTGGTGCGCGACGGTTTCGGCAAGTTCGAGGACAAGTTCTTCTCGACGGTGTTCATCGGCAGCGGCCTGTTGTTCCTGGCGATGATCTTCGCGTCGTCGGCCGTCGGCGCCGGGTTGATCGCCAGCAGAAAGTTCGCCACCGACACCGCCGCTCGCACCGCGGTCTCGGCGTTCGGTCAGGCCATGCTGCTCTCGCTGAGCAACACCTACGCGTTACGCATGGCGGGGGTGTTCATGATCTCGCTCGGCACCATCTGGCTCAAGACCCGGCTGATGCCGACCTGGTTGGTAGTGGTGACTTACCTTGTCGCACTTGGCCTTCTGGTTGCCAGCGACCTCAACACGTGGGTGGTGCTGACCTTTCCAGTGTGGGTGCTGGTGGTCAGTCTGCTGGTCCTGGTGCGGGCCGGGGTCATCGACCTGCACCACGACGACGATGAACCAGCGAAACCCTAGCGACCGAATGCCGAAATACGTTCTGCTGAAGGCGCGTATCCACATTCCGTTGATCGCCAACAGATCTGGCATTCAGGACGACCTTGAACGAGATGTCGGGTGAGGGCTAGCGACAGCCCGGTGGGGATCTTCCGCGCCTTGTCGGAACCTGTGGCTATGCTGACGCCCGCCTGTATGTATGACCGCTAAACAGAAACGGGGCCTTTGTGACGCAGCCAAGAGCGGGTTGGTATCCCGATCCATCCGACCCGAGTCGCCAAAGGTACTTCGACGGGCAGGCGTGGACCGAGAACTACGCTCCATTCGCTGCAGCGACATCTGGCATTGGCCAACCGGCGAAGCCGGGCATGTCCACAGGGAAGAAGATCGGACTCGGAGTAGGAGCCGCAGTCGTGGCGTTGATCGCCCTCGGCTCCATCGGAGACAGCGACAAAACCTCGTCTACGTCTTCTAGTACCGCCAGCACGAGTAGGACTTTCGCGGCTGCTTCAACGACACCAGAACCCCCTCGCACTCCTGAGCCCAACTTCACCTCCGCCCAGAAGAACGCAATCAAGAGCGCCAAGAGCTACCTGGACTACACCTCGTTCTCCAAGCAAGGGCTGATCAAACAACTGCAGTCCGAGGACTTCAGCGAGGCAGACGCCGCATTCGCGGTTGAGAACATCGAGACCAATAGCGGGGTGAACTGGAGTGAGCAGGCGGTGAAGAGCGCCAAGAGCTACCTGGACTACACCTCGTTTTCCCTTTCGGGGTTGGTTGACCAACTGAAGTCTGAGGGATTCACCCCGAGCGAGGCTGAGTACGGTGCCAACACGGCCTACGACAGCTGAATGAAGGTGTAGTAGTACCTGATCGCCGATGTCCCGGAGGACCGCCGTATGACGGCCCCCTAGGGGCATTTGCCAGGTGGCGTCGTACAGACGGATGCCTGTGCCTTGAAGATCGCCGAGGCGCACGGGTTCAGGTTGACGATGCTGGCCCCGACGACGAACTCAGGTCAGGTGCAGCACCGACGCCGGACAAGTCTTGACGGCCTCGCGGGCGTGGTCTTCCTCGGCTTCGGGCACGTCCTCGGTGAGCAGCACCACGACACCGTCGTCGTCCTGATCGAACAACGCGTCCGAAATCATCACGCAGTTGCCTGACGCGATGCAGTCGTCGCGATCCGCACTGAGCTTCATCATCACCACCTAACCAACAATGACCGTAACCCGTAAATGAAGTGAAACGACCGGAACGCGACGTCTTCGAAGTCCTCGGCGAGTGCCAGGTTCGGGAACCGGCGAAACAGCGCGGGCCACGCAATGCGCATCTCCATGCGGGCGAGCGGCGCACCGAGACAGTGGTGCACGCCGTGACCGAATGCCAGATGCCCTGGCGCGCCGCGTCTGACGTCCAACACCTCGGGCGCATCGGTGAACGCCGGATCGCGATTGCCCGCGGGTAGCGACGCGAAGACGAGTTGGCCCGCCGGGATGGTCACGCCGGCGAGCTCGACCTCGGCGGTAGTGATGCGCGGGATCGACGTCTGCACGATCGACAGCCAACGCAGCAGTTCCTCGACGGCCGGGCCGACCGCGTCCGGATCGTCCCTGATCACGGCCAGCTGGTCGGGGTGCCGCAGCAGTGCGAGCGTGCCGAGCCCGAGCATGTTCGACGTGGTCTCGTGGCCGGCCAAGAGCAGCAGTCCGGCGATGCCGACGAGCTCGTCGTCGGTCAGTTCGGCACCGTGCTCGCGGATCAGCATGCCGAGGATGTCCTCGCCGGGTGTGGTGCGGGCGCGCTCCACCAGCGACCGCATGTACTCCCGGCTCCTGCGCTGCATCTCCATGCGCTCGGGGATCGGCAGCGAAAGGTCGAGCTGGCGCCCGGAACGCTTCTGGAAGTCTTCCCGATCCTCGTAGGGCACCCCGAGAAGCTCGCAGATCACCAGCGACGGGATCGGCAGGGCGAACGACTCGACCAGGTCGGCAGGTGCACCCGCGGCCTCCATCGCGTCGAGGTGTTCGGTGACGATCTCGACGATGCGAGGCTCCAGCCGCTTCATCCGGCGGATGGTGAACTCCGGAGTGAGCATGCGGCGCAGTCGTTGATGCTCAGGCGGGTCGAGCCCCAACAGGTTGCCCGCCCTGGCGCTGGCCTGTTCCTCCTCGGGCATCGCGGGGGCGCCGGGTAGTACGAAACCGGGTGGGCGCGAATTGGCGAAGTGCGCATGATCGGAAAGCATCGCCTTGACGTCGTCGTGGCGGGTGACCAGATAGACCTGCATGCCGAAGGCGTTGACGACGGGCTTGACCCCGACGCCAGCCCGGATCTCCCCGAGTTCGGGGATCGGGTCGAAGGCGTTGCGCCGCATGTGTACCGGTGGCAGCGCGGGAGCTTGGGTCATCTGTTCGACGGTACCGACGGTTTCGACGGGCGGCACCGCCCAAGCCCACCGCGCCAGAAAGTTCGCGATCAGCTGATTGACGGTGGCGGGATCCTCCCCGAACCACTTTGTTCGGTTATTGAAAAGTTCGTGCATGGACCCCGTCGAAATCGACTTAGACTGTGGACACACCTGTGGCCAAAGGAAAACGCCAATGACGTCCGATCGGACCGATACCGTTGACTCCCGGGCGCAGCTCGAACGTCGGATGGGGGCCGACCTTCGGGAATTGACGTCCGAATCGGACTGGATTTCCCGTAGTTTCGCCGAACAGAACCATGTGTCCGCCAACGAGTTTCGCGCACTGCTCTTCGTCATGCTCGCCGAACGGACGGGCGTCCATCTCTCGGCTGGCGATTTGCGCAAGCAGATGGGTTTGTCAGGGGCCGCCATCACCTATCTCGTCGAGCGCATGACGGACAACGGACACTTGCGGCGGGAGACGGATCCCAGCGACCGTCGGAAGGTCATCCTCCGCTACGGCCAGCACGGCATGTCCGTCGCCATGGAGTTCTTCAGCAAACTGTTGAAGCACAACGAACAGGCCATGGCGCACTTGCCGGACGAGGACCTCGAGGCAGCCCATCGGGTGTTCGGCGCGATGATCACCGCCATGCGCAGTTTCCGGGAAGACCTGGCCGCCGCACCGACCGACACGGACGTCAATCGCGGTTGAGCGTCGCCTCTTCGAGATCGAGGCCGTGCAGCACCGACCGTAGCACCTCGTCGCTGATCCGACCCGCGTCGCGTTCGGCGATGAACGATTCCCGTTCGGCCGCAAGCATTTCCAGTCGCAGTCGTTTAAAGGCCGCCGATGGGGCCTCGCCGATCTCGTCGGGTCCGCGGCCGAGGCTCTCCCACGCGGAGCGTTGCCTGCGGTCGTTCCAGCCGCGCAGGATGTCCGCGGCATCGTGGACCCGGGAGCCCGGCCGTTGGTCGGCGAGGATCTCGTCGAGTCGGGCAGCAGCGGCACTGGCGGCCTTGGTCTGCGCGGCTGCCCTTTGCAATGCGTCCCGCTGGTCGTCGTCGCTTTCCACGTCGAGCACCTTGATCAGCCAGGGCAGGGTCAAACCGTGAAGCAGCAGCGTCCCGACGACCACGACGAACGTCAGGAAGACGAGCTGCGGGCGCCCTGGAAACTCAGCACCCGAGCCCGTCGTCAGCGGGACGGCGAACGCGGCGGCCAACGACACCACGCCGCGCATCCCCGCCCAGGCGACGATGAAGACCTCCGACTTGGTGGGCTCCCGCGGTTCGCGCTCGCGGACTCGGGCCGACAGCATGCGCGGCAGATAGGCGAACGCGTACACCCACACCAGGCGCACCACGATCACGGTCGCCAACACCGACACCGACGCGATGGCCAGCGTTGATGCCCTGATGCCGGCGAGCTCGCCGACGACCGTCGGCAGTTGCAGCCCGATCAGCAGGAAGGCGAACGACTCGAGCACCAGCTGAACGGCCTTCCACACCGCGGTGTCCTGCAGTCGGGTGGCGTAGCCGGCGTGCGCCGAGCGCTGTCCGAGGATGAGCGCAGCCACCACGACGGCGATGACGCCCGAGCCGTGGACCTCTTCGGCGACGAAGTAAATGACGAACGGGGCGACCAGACCAATCGCGCTTTCGACCATCGGGTCGTCGAGCCACCTCCTGACCGCGACGATCAGCTGTCCGAGTAGCCCCCCGACGACCGCGCCGCCCGCGGCCGCCAGCACGAACGTGCCGAGTCCCGACTCCCAGGTGGCCGCGGTGCCGACCGCCGCCGCGAGCGCGACCTTGTAGGCCGTGAGGGCCGTCGCGTCGTTCAGCAGGCTCTCGCCGCCGAGCAAGGTCATGATCTCGCGCGGCAGTCCGAGCCTGCGTCCGATCGCCGCCGCGGACACCGCGTCGGGCGGCGCGACGATCGCGCCCAGCGTCAGTGCCGCGGCGATCGTCAGCTCGGGCACCGTGTGGAACGCGACAACCCCGACCGCAAACGTGGTCGCCAAGGGCAGCCCGACCGCGAGCAGCCCGATGGGCCGCATGTTCCTGCGCAGGTCCACGTAGCTGCTCTCCAGCCCGGCCGACCAGAGCAGCGGCGGAAGGATGACGAACAAGACCAGTTCGGGTTCGAGCTCGATGCCGCGCAGGCCGGGAATCAGGCCGGCCAGAAGCCCGGCGACGACGAGCGCCAGCGGCGAGGACACGTCGTAACGTCGCGCCACCCCGGCCAACAACACCGAGATCACCAGGACCACGAGTAGTGGGGCACCCACGTTCGGAACCTCCCTGTCTTATGTCGACCTGCCGTCGGGTAGTTCAGACCTGCCGTTGGACAAACAGGAACCGTCCCTATCCTTGAACAGCATGCGTAGGAGAACGCGACGGCGCGATGTGAATTCCTCGCCCCAGACTTGCGAGCACCTGGCCGCTGCCGTCGATGCCGCCGAGCCGGAGGCTCTGACGCCGGGGCGTTGCGCTGAATGTGCCGAGCACGGCGACGATACCTGGGCGCACCTGCGCATGTGCCTCACGTGCGGCCACGTCGGCTGTTGCGACTCCAGCCCGCACCAGCACGCAGGAGCTCACTTCCGCCAAACCGGACACGCAGTGATGCGTTCGGTGGAGCCGGGGGAGAACTGGCGGTGGTGCTATGTCGACATCCAGTTGGGCTGATCGTCTGGCAGGGTGGTCGGCGATGAGTGAAACAGCCGGCGGGCATGAGCGCAGCGAGTCGGGGGACGTGCTGGGCGGGCAAGAGCGCAGCGACTTGGGGGATGTGCTGCCGGGCAGGCACGAGCGCAGCGACTTGGGAAAGACGCCCTCGCGCAGCGAAATCAAGGTCATGCTGCTCGGCTCGGGTGACGAGGGCCGCGAACTCGAGTCGGCGTTCGAGCGCCTCGGGGCCGAGGTGATCGCCGTCGCACACTGGGCGCACGCCGAGCATCTCATCGAGCTGTTCTCCGAGCACGCACCAGGCTTCGTCGTCGCGACGTCCGCGGACGTACCCCCCGAGGCGCTGATCGCCGCCGCAGAGCTTTCCGGCGTCGAGGTGTTCCCGGCTCCTCGCGCCATGCGACTCAGCCTCGATCGGGAGGGCTTGCGCACGCTCGCAGCCGACGAACTGGGGCTGCCGACGGTGCCGTTCTGGTTCGCTTCGTCGGAAGCCGAACTCGATGCCATCGCCGAGCACGCCGGCTTCCCGCTGGCCGTCACGCCGCTGAGCGCCGCACAGTCCGACGGCCGGTCGGTCATGCTGCGGACCGAGGACGTCGAACCCGCGTGGCGGATCGCCACCAACGCGCCGTCGGTGGCGGGCCCGCGCGTCATGGCCGAGACCCTCGTCGACGTCGATGAAGAGCTCACCCTGCTCACGGTGCGGACCACCGGCCAGGCGGGTCCGGCGGTGCACTTCTGCGAACCGATCGGCCACCGTGAGCACAGCGAGGGCCCGTTGGAGGCGTGGCAGCCACAGCCCTTGCCTCCTGCGGCGCTTGACGCCGCGCGTTCGATCGCCGCCCGCATCGCCAATTCGCTCGGCGGGCGCGGGGTCTTCAGCGTCGAACTCTTGGTGCGTGACGACGAGGTCTACTTCTCGACCGTGAACGTGCTGACCGGTGACACGGGCTTGGTGACGCTGCGGTCGCAACGCCTTTCGCAGTTCGAACTGCACGCCAGGGGGATCCTCGGGTTGCCGTTGGACACCATCATGATCTCGCCCGCCGCCGCCGAGGTGAGTGAGGCCACCGACTCGTCGGTGTCGGTGCCCGTGTTGGCCGAGGCGCTGTCGATCCCCGAGGCCGACGTGCGCCGCGTCGGCGGTTCGGCGGTCGCGCTGGCCTCGGCGCCCGACGTCGTTCGGGCGCGGGACAGGGCACATCGCTTGGCGGTCGCGCTGTCCAATCCCCGATCGTGACCGGCTCCGAGGCATCGGATGCGTCCGAGCTCCCTGAGGACCGGCCCACGATGGCACCGTTTGTCGGGGCGCTGGCAATCATCTTGCTCGTCGTGATCGGAATAGTCGCGTTCAATGTCTTCGGCAGTTCGGATACGACCCCCGACCAGCAGCTGAGGGGCGCCGTCGTCGGCCAGAACGACGCGCTGCAGCGCCAGGACTACGGCGATTTCCGTGACTTCACCTGCCGTGCCGAGCAACGAAACGAAGCGGATGTCCTTGCTGGTCAGCGTGATTCGCTCGCCAAGGGCGGCGAGCGCTACGTCGACGAAGTGTCCAACCTCCGGATCGCCGGAGACCGGGCGACCGCGAAGGTCACCTACCACTTCAAGAAGACGCCGGACACGACGTCGAGCGCCGAGGTGACCCTGCTCCGGGAGGACGGGGCGTGGAAGGTTTGCAGCAGGTAGTTATGGGAGACTCGCGGTCGTGAGCTATGCCGGAGACATCACCCCCGAAGCGGCGTGGAAACTGCTGAACGACGACCCTGACGCCGTGCTGGTGGACTGCCGAACGGCGGCCGAATGGCGCTGGGTCGGCGTGGCCGACGTCTCAAGCCTCGGGCGTGACGTGGTCTTCGTCGAATGGAACGCCTCCGACGGCACCCACAACGACGGCTTCGTCGACGACCTGGTCGCGGCAGGCGTCACACCCGGTGAGCGGCCAGTGGTCTTCCTGTGTCGTTCGGGCAACAGGTCCATCGGAGCCGCCGAAGCCGCGACCGAGGCAGGCATCGCTCCGTCCTACAACGTGCTCGATGGATTCGAGGGCAACCTCGACGACCAGCGGCACCGCGGCGGCACCGGATGGCGGGCCGTCGGACTTCCGTGGACGCAATCATGACCATCCCGTGGACGCGAGGCGCAAAATGAGTCCCGATCAACCGGTCCCGTCCGTCCGCATCCCGAAGCCGCTACCGGAGGGCGTCAGCCAGGCCACCATCGGCGTGCGCGGCGGGCTGCTGCGCTCCGGCTTCGAGGAGACAGCCGAGGCGTTGTACCTGACGTCGGGATACGTCTACTCCTCGGCGTCGGAGGCCGAGAAGGCCTTCACCGGAGACATCGACCGCTACGTCTACTCGCGGTACGGCAATCCGACCATCACGATGTTCGAGGAGCGACTGCGGCTCATCGAGGGTGCCCCCGCGTGCTTTGCGACGGCCACCGGGATGGCCGCGGTGTTCACGTCGCTTGGGGCGCTGCTCGGGGCAGGCGACCGGCTGGTGGCCGCCCGCAGCCTGTTCGGATCCTGCTTCGTGGTGTGCAACGAGATCCTGCCACGGTGGGGCATCGAGACGGTCTTCGTCGACGGCGAGGACCTCGCCCAGTGGGAAGAGGCGTTGTCGGTGCCGACGACGGCGGTGTTCTTCGAGACGCCGTCCAACCCGATGCAATCTTTGGTCGACATCGCCGCGGTGTGCGACCTGGCTCACGCCGCGGGCGCAAAAGTTGTGCTGGACAACGTCTTTGCCACCCCACTGCTGCAGCAGGGGCTCCCGCTGGGCGCCGACGTCGTGGTGTACTCGGGAACCAAGCACATCGACGGCCAGGGCCGCGTGCTCGGCGGGGCGATCCTTGGCGACAAGGAGTACATCGACGGACCCGTGCAGAAGCTCATGCGGCACACCGGTCCGGCGATCAGCGCCTTCAACGCGTGGACGATGTTGAAGGGCCTCGAGACCCTGGCCGTCCGCGTGGACTACTCCAATGCGTCCGCGCACCGGGTCGCGGAGTTCCTCGAGGGCCATCCGTCGGTGTCGTGGGTGAAGTACCCGTTCTTAGAGTCGCATCCGCAGTACGACCTGGCGAAGCGTCAGATGCGCGGCGGCGGAACGGTCGTCACGTTCGAGTTGGACGGTGGCACGAAGGAGCGGGCGTTCGAGGTGCTCGACAAGCTCGAGGTCATCGACATCTCCAACAACCTCGGCGACGCGAAATCCTTGATCACGCACCCGGCCACCACGACGCACCGCGCCATGGGTCCGGAGGGGCGAGCGTCGATTGGCTTGGGCGACGGCGTAGTTCGGATCTCGATTGGGCTGGAAGGCACCCAGGATCTGATCGCGGACCTGGACCGCGCGCTGAGCTAGCGTTCATGCGCCGAACGTGCGCCGGTGGCGGCGTTTCTCGCGGGGATTCAAGCGCGACATTTTCCGCCATGGACGCACAGTCAGCGCGAGCCGTCGTAGCATCTGACCGTGTCCAAGTCGACGGCAGCAAAGAAGGCGCGGCGTAAACGGCGGATCTCCGCGAAAAACGATCGCTGGCTGCCCGATGACGTCCAGGCCGACGTCAAGGGCGTCGCGCTGATCGCAAACCAGATCGTCGGGCGGGGTTGGGAATTCGATCAGGACTACTCGAACGAGAAGTTCATCACCTGGTACTACCCGCCGTCGGCGGCCGAGGTCTCCGACGAGTCCGTCGAGCCGGTCAGTCGGATCTGGGTAACCGATCCCGCCGAACCGCATGTGATCCTCGTTGGTTCCAGCGAGGTGGGCGCGGACTACACCTTCACCGTCGACGATCTGGTGGCGCGACTCGACGTGATCGAGGCGTATCGGATTGGCGATCCAGCGCCGAACTTCGGTTAGCTAGTGGCGGCCTGGCGATTTGCCTGTTGTTTGGCTGCCCTATTCCTGTGACGCGGCTATAGTTTGGCCGTGATCAGCGGGGATGCGCTGACCGGACGCGACACAGAATTGGCGGAGTTGCGTCGGGCGCTGGGCGGGGTCGGCAAGTACGCGGGTGTGGTGATCGCCGGGGCAGCTGGCGTGGGCAAAACGAGGCTTGCCCGTGAGTTGATGGCCCGTGCCGCCGGAGCGGGCATCCAGCCCAGTTGGGTCGTGGGGACGGCCTCCGCCCGCCCGATTCCGTTGGGCGCGTTCACCACAACGCTCAGTGGTGAAGCCATGACGGCCATGACGGAGCCCGCCCCGAGTGTGCGGCGGGTCATCGATTCGCTCGTCGGTGGGCAGGGGAAGGGCCGACATCTGATCGGCATCGACGACGCGCATCTGCTCGACGGGTACTCCGCACACGTCGTTCACCATCTCGCTCAAACCCGCGAGGCCCGGTTGGTGGTCACGGTGCGCTCCGGTACCGCCGCGCCCGACGCCGTGACCGCGTTGTGGAAGGACGGCTTGCTGGCCAGGCTGGACCTGGATCCGTTGTCGGAGGACGCAAGTCAGGCGATGGTGGAGGACCTGCTCGGCGGCCCGATCGCCCCGCGCAGTGCGAAGCGGTTTTGGCAGCTCACGGGAGGCAATCCGCTGTACCTGCAACAACTGGTCCGAGACCAGGTGGCGGCGGACCGAATCCGGAAGGCGGCCGGGTTCTGGATCTGGGACGGCGGGGTGGCGGTCTCACAGAGCATGACCGATCTGGTCGGTAGCCAACTGGATCGCCTGACGCCCGAGCTGGCGCGCGTTGTCGACATGCTGTCCCAGTGCGAGCCGCTCGAGGCCGACGTGCTCGCCGACCTCGTCGGGCGCGAACATCTCGAGACTGCCGACCGCCTGCACCTGATCAACGTCGAGCGCACGGGCGGCACTCTCATGGCGCGGCTGGCGCACCCGTTGTTCGGTGAACTGCGGCGCGCCGCGGCTGGTGAGCTTCATCTGTCGACGGTGCGCGGCGAGTTGGCGAAGCGGCTGTCCGCCGACGCCGACCGTGATCCGCAGGCCACGGTCCGTCGCGCGCTTCTGGTGCTCGAATCCGACCAGACGTCGGACGCGGAGCTCTTCCTGGAGGCCGCCCGGCACAGCATGCGGCTGCTCGACCTCGACCTCGCGGACCGGTTCGCGGCCGCCGCCGCGGCGCTGGGTTCGGTCGAGGCCGTCGAACTTCAGGCGATCAACCGGTTCCTGGCAGGTGACGGCGAGAAGGCGGAGGAACTGCTTCGTGAGCTCGTCGAGCGCGGCGTCGATCGGCACCGCTGGGCCACCATCCGTTCGGCGAATCTGGTCTGGATGCTGGGTCGACCTGCCGAGGCCGCGCACATCCTGACCGAGCTTGCGTTGGGCTCCGAGACCGACGCCCAGCGTGCGGAGCGCTTCGCCGTGGAAGCGTGTGTCGACGCCGTGTTCGCGCGTTGTGGCTCCGCCGAGCAGAAGGCCCGTGCGGCCTTGAGTAGCGACGAGCTCTCCGACCTCGGTGCGTTGCTGGCCACGCTGGCCTTCATGATGGCGTGCGGTGCGCTTGGCCACACCGAGGACCTCACTCCGGTGGCCCGTGCGGGACTGGACCGTGCGACGAATTCCTATGAGTCCGCACACTTTCGGTTCTGGGCGGGCGGCGTGTACGCAAGGGCCTGCCGGCTGACCGGCCGCATCGCGGAATGTCTCACCGCAGCGGAAGTGCTGTCGGAGTTGGCCAAGGATGCTCCGGGGCTGGCCTATGCGAATTTGATATTCCTGCTCGGCCACGCCCAACTGATGCGCGGAGACCTTCACACCGCGGGGGTGATGCTGCGGGAGGCGCTCGCTGGTGTTGAAAACCATGGCATCACAACGGGTTTGCGGCCTGCGTGTACGTTCGCACTGGCAGAGATGTACGCCAAGTTGGGCGATGCCGAGGCGTCCGCCGTGATGCTGGCCGAGGCGCGCCGAGGCGTTCAGCCCGACTTCCTGTTCATGCAGACGGGGCTGGCCTTGGCGACCGGGTGGAGTCAGGCCGCGGGCGGTTCGCTCGCAGAAGCGATCGAGACGGTGCTGGGCGAATCGAGGATGGCCCGCGACCGGGAACAACCGACCCACGAGTTGGCCTGCCTCCAGGCCGCGTTGCAGTGGGGCGTCACCGACGGGTCGGGCGCAATTGCCACGCGTGCCCGCGAACTGGCCGATGAATTGGCACTCCCGTTGGCCGAAGCCGTTGCGACGCATGCTGAGTCGCTGCGCTCGGCTAGCGGCGAAGGCCTACTCACGGCGTCGGCGGCCTACCAGGCCATCGGCGACCAGTCCACTGCCGCGGACGCCGCGGCGCAGGCGGCGGTGGCGTTCATGGCCGCGCAGCATCGTGGCAGCGGGCTGTTGGCTTCCGCGACGGCCGAGCAGTTGGCCCGCGATTGCGGCGGGTTGTGCACACCTGCGACCCGCAGCCTCGGGGCACCGACACCGCTGACGGGCAGACAACGCGAAGTCGCCGAGTTGGTGGCCGCGGAGCTGACCAACAAGGACATCGCGGACCGGCTGGTCATGTCCGTGCGAACCGTCGAGGGGCACGTACTTCGGGCCTGCCAGCGCATCGGAGTGACCACGCGCGCCGAACTTGCGGCCATCATGCGCAGACGTGACGGGCCTACTTCTCGATGACTCCGGTGGCACTCTGGGCGCGGTCCTCGTAGCCCTGGCGGGCCGTCTTGTCGAAGTCGAGGAAGACGTGGTCGTTGCCCATCTGCTTGGACAGCCACCGCCGCCCGCGCGGGCCGAGCATCGACGTGGCGGCGCCGATGAACCGCAGCGGGGTTGGGACCGAGACGTGCGTCTTGGGCTTGTCGAGAGCTTTCACGATCGCGGCGGCGATGTCTTCGGGTTGGACGGGCTTCTGTGCACCCGTGTTCTTGGTGCCCGCGATCAATTCGGTGTTGGTGAACGTCGGAAGGATCACCGTCACCTCGACGCCTTGGGGCGCGAACTCGTCGGCCAGCGCGGTGGAAAGCCCGACGACCGCGAACTTGGTCCCGGCGTAGACGACCTGGCCCGGTACGGCGACCATGCCTGCCATCGACGCGATGTTGATGATGTGCCCTCTGCGCCGCTTGACCATCTCGGGCAGCACCAGCCGGCAGCCGGTCAGCACGCCGTAGAAGTTCACTTCGATCGACGAGCGGATGGCCGCCTCGGTCTGTTCCAGGAATGGACCGACCGGCATGACGCCTGCGTTGTTGATGAGCACGTCGATGTGGCCTTGACCGTCGGTGCGGGCCTTGTCGAGGAACGTCGCGAACGAGGCCTGGTCGGTGACGTCCAGCGGATAGCCGGTGACCTGCCCGAACTTCGCGAGTCCGGCGACCGCGGACTCGAGCACCTTCACGTCGCGGTCGCCGATGACCACACGCGCACCCCGGGCGAGTAGGGCCTTGGCGGTGGCGTGTCCTATGCCGCGGGCGGCGCCGGTTATCGCGATGGTCCTGCCTGTGACGTTATCCATGGCGCCAAACTTTACACCTGTCAAGTTTCACTTTGAAGGGGGTGGGAACAGGCGTGATTTTCGCTCGTGGTGATTTGATGGCGACCCACGGAATGCGGTCGAGCGACGTGCGTTGGAGAGTGAGGTGATGTCGGTGTCGGCGGTGAATCAGCTGCGCTTCGTACCCGTCGGTCAGGACGACCCGCTGGCGCAACCACTCTTGGACGAACTCGCGCTCGAATACGCCACGCGCTATAACGGCACCGTCAGCGGGGTCGGAGAATGGCTGCGCGGCTATCCGGCCGCGGAGTTCGAGCCGCCCGCAGGGGGCATGCTCCTCGGATTGCTCGCCGGCGTGCCCGTCACGGGCGGGGCTTTCCGTCGCTTCGACGACGGCACCGCCGAGCTCAAGCGCATCTGGACCGACGCGCGCGAGCGCCGACGTGGGCACGCTCGCGCGCTGCTCGCGGCCTTGGAACGCGAGATCGCGGCGCGGGGGTACCGACGCATCTACCTGACGACCGGCAACCGCCAGCCTGAGGCCGAGGCGCTGTATCTGGCGACCGGATATCACCGACTGGAGGAACCACTCCCCGCCGAGGGTGAGGTCTATCCAATGGCATTCGCAAAGGATCTCCCGTGACCGACCTACACGTGGCCGTCGCACTCGAGGGTTACGGGTGGCACCCGGAAGCCTGGCGGCACACCCCCGACCGTCAACCGATCCTCAGCGGCCGGTACTGGGCGGGCCTTGCCGCGACGGCCGAGCGCGGCCTGCTCGACTTCGTCACCATCGACGACGGACTCTCGCCGCAGCGACGGCGCAGGCCCGGCCTGGAACCGGGCTGGCTGGCCGGTCGCCCCGACGCCGTCATGATCGCCGCGCGGGTCGCCCCCGCCACGTCGCACATCGGGCTGGTGCCCGTCGCGACCGTCACCCATACCGAGCCCTTCCACGTGTCGAAGGCCATTGCGACGCTCGACTTCATATCCGGCGGACGTGCGGGCTGGCAACCCCGAGTCAGCGGCGCTTCGCATGAGGCGGCGCTCTTCGGCAGACGGGACGTCACGACCGTGGACCTGTTCAAAGAAGCCGGCGAAGCGGTCGAGGTGGTCCGTCGATTGTGGGACAGCTGGGAGGACGACGCCGTCATCCGCGACGTCGCCTCGGGCCGCTACGTGGACAGGGACAAGCTGCACTACATCGACTTCGTCGGGACCTACTTCTCGGTCAAGGGTCCGTCGATCACGCCGCGATCACCGCAGGGTCAGCCCGTGATCGCCGCGCTCGCGCACGCCAGACCGATCTACGAATTCGCTGCCCGCAGTGCCGATCTCGTCTTCATCACCCCGACCGACGACGGCTCGCTGCGTGCGATTCTCGGCGAGCTCACCGAGGTGGGTGGCGATGCGCTGAAGGTTTACGCCGACGTCTACGTCGCGTCGACCGGCGTCGTCGACAGCCGGTCGGATGCGGTGGTCGTCGACGGAAGCGCACCGGAGTTGGTGGAGTTGCTGCTGCGATGGCAGCGCATCGGGGTCGACGGCGTGCGGCTTCGGCCTGCGGTGAACGCGATCGACCTGCCGTTCATCGTCGACGAGGTGGTGCCGCTGTTGCAGCAGGCCGGGGTGTTCCGCACGGCGTACGAGGACGAGTCGCTGCGTCGGCGCCTGGGCCTGCCCGTCGCCGTCAACAGGTATGCGGGGCAATCGTGAACGTCCCATTGTCAGTACTGGACCTGGCCCCCATCAGCGCGGGCAGTGATGCCGCGACGGCACTGCGCAACGCCGTCGACCTGGCCCAGCACGCCGAACGATGGGGCTATCGGCGGTATTGGATTGCCGAACATCACTTCGTCGCGGTCGCGAGCTCGTCGCCCGCGGTGCTCGTCGGACAGCTCGCGGCGGCGACGGATCGGATCCGCGTCGGCACCGCGGCCGTACAGCTGGGCCACACCACCGCCGTAGCGGTCGTCGAGAGCTTCGGCATTCTCGACGCCTTTCACCCGGGCCGCATCGACCTCGGCGTCGGACGGTCCGGCCATCGCAAGCCCCCGCCGCCGAAGCCGACGAACGCCCCGCCGAAGCCGCCGCGCGAACGACGTGAGGTCGACGGCGTCGTGATCCCATTGCCGTTCGACGTCAGTGCGCTGATGAAGAACCCGCGGCTGCGGGCCAGGCTGGCGGTGCTGCAGCAACCCGAGGCCGTAACCCCCGACTTCGCGGATCAGGTCGCCGACATCCTCGCCATGCTCGGTGGTGGCTATGCAGCCGACGGGGTGGAGTCGCACGTGGTGCCCGGTGAGGGAACCACGTTGTGGCCGTGGGTATTCGGCAGCAGCAAGGGCGAGAGCGCGCGGGTGGCAGGCGCGCTCGGACTGCCCTTCGTGGCGAGTTATCACATCACCCCAGCCACCGCGCTGGAGGCCGTCGACGTCTATCGCGACACCTTCCAGCCGTCGGCGCGGTTGCCCGAACCGTACGTCGTGGTGTCGGCGGACATCGTGGTGGCCGACGACACCGCCACAGCCAGGCACCTGGCCTCGACCTACGGGCACTGGGTGTACTCGATCCGGGCCGGTGACGGTGCGGTCCCGTATCCCGATCCCGACACCGCGCCGCCGCTGACACCGGAGAAGGTCGCGGTGGTCGAGGATCGCATCGAGACGCAGTTCGTCGGCGATCCCGACGAAGTGGCCCACCAGCTTTCGACGCTGCAGCGGCTGGCAGGCGCCGACGAACTGGTCGTCACCTCGGTCACGCATCGCCACGCCGACCGGCTGCACTCGCACGAACTCATCGCGAAGCGTTGGGGTCTGCAATGAGAGAAGGCAAGCAGCGCAAGCAGATTCACCTGGCAGCCCACTTCCCCGGCGTCAACAACACGACGGTGTGGTCGGACCCAGACTCGGGCAGCCAGCTCGACTTCTCGTCGTTCGTGCACCTGGCCGAGACCGCCGAACGTGGGTTGTTCGACTTCTTCTTCCTGGCTGAGGGGCTACGCCTGCGTGAGCATCGCGGCCGTATCCACGATCTCGACGTGGTCGGCCGTCCGGACACCTTCACCGTGCTCGCGGCGCTGGCCGCCGTCACCGACCGGCTTGGCCTCATCGGCACCGTCAACACCACCTTCAACGAACCGTTCGAGGTAGCTCGACAGTTCGCGACGCTCGACCACCTCTCCGACGGCAGGGCCGGCTGGAACATGGTGACGTCCTCGGATGCGTTCACCGGAGCCAACTTCCGGCGCGGCGGCTACCTCGAGTACGCCGACCGCTACGTGCGGGCCGAGGAATTCATCACCGTGGCCCGGAAGTTCTGGGACAGCTGGGACGCGGACGCCGTGCCAGCCGACGACGCCTCCGGGCAGTACGTCGACCCCGAGCGCGTGCATGCCGTCGAATTCCACGGTGCGCAGTTCGACGTGCGGGGGCTGGCCACGTTGCCCGCAGGCCCACAGGGGCATCCGATCCTGCTGCAGGCCGGCGATTCGTCCGACGGCAGGGACTTCGGCGCCAAGCACGCGGACGCGCTGTTCACCCTGCATTCTGAACTCGCCGCGGGCCAGAAGTACTACGCGGACGTCAAGGCCCGCGCCGTCGCCAACGGACGCGACGTCAAGGTCTTTCCTGCCGCGACGTTCGTGCTCGGGGACACGCCCGCCGAGGCTGCCGACCGGGCAAGGCACATCCGCCGTCAGCAGGTCACCGGTCCCACGGCCCTCGCGATGGCCGAACAGGTGTGGCAGCGCGACCTTTCCGGCTACGACCCCGACGGACCGCTGCCCGACGTCGAGCCACTCGATGATCCGACCGTCACACAGGGCCGGGTGCGCCACGGCGACCCGAAGGCCGTCGCCGCCGCGTGGCGCGAGCGTGCGCAGTCGGAGGGACTGAGCATTCGCGAACTGGTCATCGCGGTGACCAGCCGGCAGCAGTTCGTGGGAACCCCCGAACAGGTGGCCGCCGAGATCGACCTGCACGTCCAGTCCGACGCCTGCGACGGATTCATCCTGGTCCCGCACCTGACCCCACGCGGACTGGACGAGTTCGTGGCCAAGGTCGTCCCGCTGCTACAAGAACGGGGCACGTTCCGTTCGGAGTACGCGGGCGCCACGTTGCGCGACCACCTGAGGTTGCCGCACCCCGCGGGCTAGGCTGACCCCCGCTGAAACAAACACTCAGCGGGGGTGCACATGCTGTCCGAAACGGTCGTGGGATGGCTGCTACTCGCTGGCGCGCTGCTCACTTTCGCGGGCGGAATCTTCGTACGGCTGCTGCTCGGGCGCCACCGCAACTCGGAGCGCGTGCAGCGGATCGTCCGCGGTTTCCGAGGCACCGCGGTCGCCAGGGTGCTGTTCGGGCCCATCGCCAAGGACGCGCTCGACGACGGTGAACTCGACGCCATGATCCTGATGCCCGCGATCATCATCTCCTGCGGACTGTGCCTGGTGGCGGTCTTCCTGTTCGGCTACAAGATCCTCACCTGAGCGCGGCCCGTCATCGTGCGGCTTGCTCTGCCGCCGCTCGGATGGACCCGCGCCACACCGGCCCGTGGCCAGGGAGCAGGACGTCGGTGTCGAGCATGCCGAGCGCGTCGAGACTCCGCACGCACCCGTCCTGATCGTGGTTGAAGATGTCGGGAAGCAGCTGCGGGCCGCGTCGCGTCGACACCGGATGCCCGGTGATGAGCGCGTCCCCGGCGACCAGCACCCCGTCGACCAGGTAGGAACAATGCCCGCCGGTGTGGCCCGGCGAGGGAATCGCCATCGGGGTGCCCGGCAACGCGGCCGCGACGTCTTCGGTCAGCGCGTGCGCGCTGGGGATGCCCTCGTGCGTCAGCGCGCCCTTGGTACCGATTTCCAGTGACCACTTGAGGTACCGCGGCTGCCACATCTTGGTGGCGAGGTCGACCAGCGAGACCTGCTCGAGGTACTCGCGATGGGCGTGTCCGACTTCGGCCGCGTGGCAGAACACCGGTGTGCCATGGGTTTTCGCGAACCAGATCGCCGTGCCGAAGTGGTCGACGTGGGCGTGCGTCAGCAGGAACGCGTGGATGTCGTCGATGTCGTACCCGAGCTGACGTATGGAGGCCAGCACGTCGTCGCGTTGGCCGGGAAAGCCCGCGTCGATGATCAACAGGCCGCTGTCGTCGGTGACGAGGGTCCAATTCACCAGGTCGGTCTGCGCAAAGTGGACGGTGTCGGTGATTTGCGTCAGATCGACTGAAGTCCCCACCCGGTCAGTCTAGGTGTGGCCGCATTTCGTCATCGCGAGTGCGAAGCTCACGACGAAATCGCGCCGCGGAACTCGTGGTCAAATTCCCGCTCGACGCAACGCCGAGGAATACTGCGCCCGCCCGAGGAGTAGAAACTAACTGTGGCTGAACTCAAACTCGGATACAAGGCGTCGGCGGAGCAGTTCGCCCCACGCGAACTCGTCGAACTCGCCGTGGAGGCCGAGGCGCACGGCATGGACAGCGCGACGGTCAGCGATCACTTCCAGCCGTGGCGGCACGAGGGTGGGCACGCGCCCTTCTCGCTGGCCTGGATGACCGCGGTCGGCGAGCGCACCAAGCGGCTCATCCTGGGCACCTCGGTGTTGACGCCGACGTTCCGCTACAACCCGGCGGTCATCGCGCAGGCGTTCGCCACCATGGGGTGCCTGTACCCGGACCGGATCTTCCTGGGCGTCGGCACCGGCGAGTCGCTCAACGAGATCGCCACCGGATACGAGGGCGAGTGGCCCGAGTTCAAGGAGCGCTACGCGCGGCTACGCGAGTCCATCAAGCTGATGCGTGAGTTGTGGGTGGGCGACCGGGTCGACTTCGAGGGCGAGTACTACAAGACCAAGGGCGCTTCGATCTACGACGTGCCCGAGGGCGGGATCCCGATCTACATCGCCGCGGGCGGGCCGCAGGTGGCCAAGTACGCGGGGCGGGCTGGCGACGGATTCATCTGCACGTCCGGCAAGGGCGAAGAGCTGTACAAGGACAAGCTCATCCCCGCGATGCGCGAGGGCGCCGAGGCCGCGGGCAAGAATCCCGACGACGTCGACCGGATGATCGAGATCAAGATCTCCTATGACACCGATCCCGAACTGGCCCTGGAGAACACGCGATTCTGGGCGCCGCTGTCGCTGACCGCCGAGCAGAAGACCAACATTCACGACCCGATCGAGATGGAGAAGGCCGCCGACGCGCTGCCCATCGAGCAGGTCGCCAAGCGCTGGATCGTCGCGTCCGACCCCGACGAGGCCGTCGCCAAGGTCAAGGATTACGTCGACTGGGGCCTGAACCATCTGGTGTTCCACGCGCCGGGCCACGATCAGCGCCGCTTCCTCGAACTCTTCCAGAAGGATCTGGAGCCGCGGCTTCGCAAGCTGGGATGATTCCTGCCGACAACCACGTCCACTCACGGTGGTCATGGGACACCGCGGACGGCTCGACCATGGAACTCGCGTGTGCGCGGGCAGTCGAGCTTGGGTTACCAGGGTTGGCCTTCACCGAGCACGTCGACTTCACGGAGTGGGGTGACGGCGATGCCGTCGGGCAGGTCGGCGCACGGCCCCGTGTCTCGCCGTTGGACGTCGATGGCTACCTGGCGAACATCGAACGCTGTCGAGACCTCTTCCCGCAGTTGCGAATCCAGTCTGGAATCGAGGCGGGGGAGCCGCATCTGTTCGCGGCCAGCGTGGCGAGTGTGCTCGCCGCAGGTGACTTCGAACGGGTATTGGGCAGCCTGCATGCGGTGGAGTTCGACGGCCGCCTGGAGTACGTCAACGCCAGGCTCTTCCGCGCCGTCGACCCACACGATCTGATGCGGCAATACCTTCGGGACATGGTGATGCTCGTCGGCAGTTCCTCGGTGTTCAACGTGCTCGCGCACTGCGACTATCCGCGCCGGTACTGGCCGGCTGACCGCGTCGGCGCCTACCGGGAGGCCGATTTCGAGGAGGGCTACCGCGCGGTTTTCCGCGAGCTCGCATCGTCCGGTCGGGCCCTTGAGCTCAACACGTCGAGCCCGCTGGCGTCCGCGGAGTTGATCCGGTGGTGGTGGCAGGAGGGCGGCGACGCGGTGTCGTTCGGCAGCGATGCGCACCAGGCCTTCCGGGTTGGCGACAAGTTCGACGTGGCGGTCGACGTCGTCGAGTCGGCCGGGTTCGAACCCGGGCGGGATCGGTTCGACTTTTGGCGGCGTCGGCTCGGGTAGGGAAAGCTGGGCGGGTGAGCTCAGGCACCGCGGTCGCAATCTACGTAGCGTCGCCAGAGGGCGACACCGGCAAGTCGACGATCGCGCTGGGAATCCTGCACCGGCTGGCGGCCACGGTCGCGAAGGTGGGCGTATTCCGGCCGATCACCAGGATGGGCGAGGACCGCGACTACATCCTCGAACTCTTGCTCGCTCACACCACCGCCGGGCTCAGCTACGAGGAGTGCGTCGGAGTCGGGTATCAGCAACTGCACGACGACCCCGACTCGGCGCTCGCCGACATCGTGGATCGCTACCACCAGGTGGCGCAGCGGTGTGACGCCGTGCTGATCGTCGGAAGTGACTACACCGACGTCGCATCCCCGAGCGAGTTGTCCGTCAACGCGCGCATCGCCGTGAACCTCGGCGCGCCGGTGGTGCTCGCGGTGCGGGCCGCCGACCGCACGCCCGACGACGTCGCGCACGTCGTCGAACTATGTCTGGCGGAGATTGCCGGCCAGCACGCCCACACCGCTGCGGTGGTGGCCAACCGCTGCGCTCCAGCTGAACTGGATGCCGTGGCCGCGGCACTACGGCGCATCGATCAGGATGGCCTCAAGTGCTACGTGCTTCCCGAGGAGCCGCTACTGGTCGCCCCGTCGGTCGCCGAGCTGCGCGACTCGGTGCACGGGACGGTCATCAGCGGCGACGAGGACCTGCTGAGCCGCGAGGCGCTCGGCGTGCTCGTCGCAGGGATGACCGCCGAACACGTGCTCGAGCGGTTGGTCGAAGGCATGGCGGTGATCACCCCTGGCGACCGGTCTGACGTCGTGCTCGCGATGGCGAGTGCCCATGCCGCGGAGGGCTTTCCGTCGTTGTCCTGCCTCATCCTCAACGGCGGGCTTCCGCTGCACCCGTCGATCGCGAAGCTGGTCTCGGGGCTGGGGCTGCGGCTTCCGATCATTGCCACCGACCTCGGTACGTATGACACCGCGCGCGCCGTTTCGCACGCGCGCGGGCGTGTGACGGCGACGTCGCAGCGCAAGATCGACACCGCGCTCGAGTTGATGGACAAACACGTCGACACCGCCGATCTCATTGCGCAACTGTCGATTCCGATCCCGTCGGTCGTGACGCCGCAGATGTTCACCTACCAGTTGTTGGACCGCGCGCGTTCAGATCTCAGGCGCATCGTGTTGCCGGAGGGTGACGACGACCGCATTCTGAAGGCAGCCGGACGGTTGTTGCAGCGTTCGGTGGCCGAGCTCACCATTCTCGGTGACGAGCCGGAGGTTCGGGCCCGTGCCGCCGAGCTTGGCGTCGACCTGTCGGACGCCGTGGTGTTGAACCCGAAGACCAGCGAACTGTGCGACAAGTTCGCCGAACAGTACGCGGAGTTGCGCAAGCGCAAGGGCGTTACCCTCGAGCAGGCGCGCGAGATCATCCACGACGTCTCGTATTTCGGCACCATGCTCGTGCACAACGACATGGTGGACGGCATGGTGTCTGGGGCGCGCCACACCACCGCGCACACCATCAGGCCCGCGTTCGAGATAATCAGGACGACGCCAGGAGTCACCACGGTGTCGAGCATCTTCCTGATGTGCCTGGCCGATCAGGTGCTGGCCTATGGCGACTGTGCGATCGTGCCGGACCCGACATCGGAACAGCTGGCGGACATCGCGATCTCCTCGGCGCGCACCGCCGCCCAGTTCGGCATCGAGCCGCGGGTGGCGATGCTCTCGTACTCGACCGGTACTTCCGGTACTGGGGCTGACGTCGACAAGGTCAGAGCCGCAACGGAACTGGTGCGGGAGCGGGCGCCGGACCTGCTCGTCGAGGGACCCATCCAGTACGACGCGGCGGTGGAACCGTCGGTGGCGGCCACCAAGATGCCCGAGTCGAAGGTCGCTGGCCGCGCCACCGTGCTGATCTTCCCCGACCTGAACACCGGCAACAACACCTACAAGGCCGTGCAGCGCAGCGCTGGGGCCATTGCGATCGGGCCCGTGCTCCAAGGGCTCAACAAGCCGGTCAACGACCTATCCCGCGGAGCGCTCGTCGAAGACATCGTGAATACCGTGGCCATCACTGCGATCCAGGCGCAGGGCAAGTGATGCGCACCGTCCTGGTACTCAACTGTGGCTCGTCGTCGCTGAAATATGCGGTCGTCGAACCTGATTCGGGGCGGCAACTCGCCGACGGGATCGTCGAACGAATCGGGGACGACGGCGGCCCTGCCGACCACGAGGCCGCGCTCCGAGCGGCGTTCGTCGCGCTGGCGGAGGCGGGCTGCGAGTTGGAAGCACTCGACCTCGTCGCGGTCGGGCACCGAGTGGTACACGGCGGACCCGACCTGTACCGCCCGACCATCGTCGACGACGCCTTGATCGCGACGCTGGAGCGGGTCTCACCGCTTGCGCCACTGCACAACCCGCCGGCAATCCTTGGGATCGAGGTCGCACGCAAGGTGCTGCCGGAGGTGCCGCACGTCGCGGTGTTCGACACGGCCTACTTTCACGACCTGCCCGCCGCCGCCGCTACCTACGCCATCGACCGAGACCTGGCCGCGCAGTGGCATATTCGACGGTATGGTTTTCACGGCACGTCGCACCAGTACGTTAGCGAGCAGGCGGCCGCGTTCTTGGGGGTGCCGACTGAATCGCTGAGCCAGATCGTGCTTCATCTCGGCAACGGGGCGTCGGCCTCGGCGATCGTTGGCGGTCGTCCCATTGACACGTCCATGGGGTTGACCCCGATGGAGGGGCTGGTGATGGGCACGCGCTCTGGCGATCTCGATCCCGGCATCATCACGTACCTCTGGCGGACTGCGGGTATGAGCGTCGAGGAGATCGAGTCGATGCTGAACCGCAACTCCGGGGTTTTGGGCCTGGGCGGCGAGATCGACTTCCGGGTGTTGCACCAGCGCATCGACGCGGGTGACGAGGCCGCGCAGTTGGCCTACGAGGTGTACATCCACCGGCTGCGCAAGTACATCGGCGCGTACATGGCGTTGTTGGGCAACACCGACGTCATCACCTTCACCGCGGGTGTCGGCGAGAACGACGCGGCGGTCCGGCGCGACGCGCTCATCGGCCTTGCGCCGCTTGGCATCGAGCTCGACGAGCACCTCAACACCAGCCCCGCGAGGGGACCGCGGCGGATCACGGTCGACATGTCTCCGGTGACCGTGCTCGTCATCCCGACCGACGAGGAGCTCGCCATCGCGCGGGCGTGCACGGGTGCGGTTGACGGCTGAGCCCGCGCGAGATTGAAGTCACGCAACAAACGTGCGAGTGCGCACTTACCTCAGTGCAATGTCGCGAAGGCAGATCCCTAGAACGTGCTCATCGGCCTCACGTTGTTCGCAAGGTCGACCAACGCGTAACGGTGCGCCTGCGTTGGCGCAACCCTGGCCAGCCCCCGCAGCGACGCCTCGACACCGAGCCGCAACCCGTGTTCGGTGAACGGAAAGCCGAGGATGTGATTGGTGCTCGCGACGTTGTCGGCCAGCCAGTCCATCGCGGTGCCCAACACCAGCGCCCGGATCTGCAGCACCCGTGGCTCGGTTTCGGGAAGTGCCTCCACCCGGTGCGCGGCGTCGCGGATCTGCTGCTCGGTGACCTCGCTGCCGGACCGCCCGGACAGCAGGGTGACGGCGCTGGTGAGCCGAGCGGTTGTGAAATGCCTTGAGGTGGGCGGGACTTGGTCGAGCGTCTTGACGGCGGCGCCGCGGTCACCGTCCGCAGACTGTGCGCGCGCCAGTCCGAACCCGGCGGAGATGATGCCGTTGTCGGTGTTCCACACCGTCTTGTAGAACGTGCCCTCGTCGGCGGTGCGGGACAGTTCGGCCGTGGCCGCGAGCGCCAACTTGGGCGCCAGCTCACCTGGCAGCGTGTCGAGCACTTCGGTGAAGTGCTTTGTCGCCGTTTCGTAGTCGGCGGACAGTAGGTCGGCCACGGCGCGGAACCACACCAGCCGCCAGTGCCAGCCCACCCGGTCGGCCAGGTCGTCGAGCTTGCGGTTGGCCTTGGCGACGTCGCCGAGATCGAGCAGGGCCCGCACCTCCATCAGCGGCAGTTCGACGGAGTCAGAGAGGTCGATGCCCTCCGAGTCCAGCGTGCCGTGCCGTGCCGCGCGCAGCGAATCCAGCGTCTGCACGGGCTGACTCATGACGGTTGCCGACAGCACGGTGGCCCCGACATCAGCCGGGTCGACCAGTGGCACGGGCAGCGCCCGGATGATGTCTTGGCTGGTCAGCTTTTCCGAGTGCACCTGCCCATCGAGATAGACGTCGGTGTGGGCGACCAGGAGGTCGATACCGAACGTCGACCGCGACGGGCTGAAGACCGTCGAAAGACCAGGCCGCGATACTCCGCTGTCCTTCGCGACGACCTCGCGCAGCACGCCCAAGAGCTGTCCGGCCATCTCGTCGGCACTGGCGAAGCGGCGGCGCGGGTCGGGGTCGATCGCCCGTCGCAACATCCTCCCGAACGAATCATATTGCGCGAGTAGCGGATCCTCATCGGGAAGCCCGTCGACGTAACGTCCGTTGCGCGTCCTCAGGTTCAGCGTCATGGCGGCGAGCGTGCGGCCGACGGTGAAGATGTCGGTGGCCACCGTCGGACCCGTCTTGACGATCTCCGGGGCCTGATAACCCGGGGTGCCGTAAAGGAATCCGAACGAGTTGATGCGCGACACCGCGCCAAGGTCGATGAGCTTCAGCTGCTCCTCGGTGAGCATGATGTTCTCGGGCTTGAGATCGTTGTAAACCAGCCCGACGGAGTGCAGGTAGCCGAGCGCGGGCAGGATCTCGAGCATGTAGGCAATGGCTTGCGCGACAGAGAGTTTGGCGCCCTTTGCCCGTTTCAGCGAGGTGCCGCCGACGTACTCCATCACGATGTAGCCGACGGGCTCACCGTGCTTGTCCTCGTGCTCGACGAAGTTGAAGATCTTCACGATCGCGGGGTGGGTGACCTCGGCGAGGAACTGCCGCTCGGCCATTGCGATGGCCTGGGCCTCGGCGTCACCGGAGTGCACCAGGCCCTTGAGCACGACCGGCCGATCGTTGACGTTCTTGTCGAACGCCAGGTAGATCCAGCCAAGTCCACCGTGCGCGATGCAGCCCTTGATCTCATACTGGTCGACGACCATGTCGCCCGGGCTCAGTTGTGGCAGAAAGGAATACGGGCTGCCGCAGTGCGGGCACCAGCCTTCGGACAGTGCAGGGCCGTCCGAGCTCGAACGGCCGACCGGCTTGCCGCAGTTCCAGCAGTACCGCTTGGCCTCCGCGACGACCGGGTTGGTCATCAGCGCGTCCAACGGGTCCCTGGCCGGCACGCGCGGCACCTCGACCAGCCCACCACCGAGCCTGCGGATGGGCGCGAACATTCGAGTGGTTGGCGTCGGATGTTCGGTGGGCTCGGTCTCGGCGGTGCCGACGGACATGCCCTCGGAGTCGGCGAAGTCCGGCCGGAACACCGCCTGGGTGGCCATCGGACGCATGGTCGCCAGCGAGTCGTACGTCATGGCCTCCGCGGGCTGTGTGCCCGGGATGTCGTCGTCGGCGTGCTGCTCCTGGCCGGCCATCAGTCGATGTACCTCGGGACGGGCGGCGACGGCGCCGGACCGAGCACCGTCAACCACTTGCGGTACAACGTGTTCCAGGTGCCGTCGCGGCGAATGCGCTCCAGCGTCCCGTTCACGAAGCGCACCAGGCCGGTGTTCTCCAGGTTGACGCCGATGCCGTAGGGCTCCTCGCTCATGTTTGGCCCGACGATGTGAAGGTAGGGATCCTGAGCCACCAGGCCGGCCAGGATGGTGTCGTCGGTGGAGACTGCGTCGGCCTGCCGCTGTTGCAGCGCCACCAAGCAGTCGGACCACGTCACGACCTCGACGACGACAGGTGGCGGCTTGAGCTGCTGGATGCGTTGAAGCGACGTGGTGCCCGTGACCGCGCACACCCGCTTGCCGGAAAGGTCTGAGGGCTTCTCGATGTTGGAGTCGCGGGCAGCCAGGATCCGCTGATTGGCTATCAGGTACGCGGTCGAGAAGTTGACCAGCTTCCGTCGCTCGCACGTGATGCTCATGCTCTTGACGACGATGTCGACCTTGTTGTTCTGCAACGCCTCCATGCGGTCGTTGGACGAGAGGATGCGGTACACGACCTGAGACGGGGTTCCGAAGATGTCGCGTGCCACTTCGCCCGCGATGTCGACGTCGAAGCCCGTGATCTCGCCGGTGATCGGGTCGCGGAAGCTGAGCAGGTTGCTTCCGATGTCCAGCCCGACGATAAGTCTGCCGCGATTGCGGATGTTGGCGACTGCGGCGTCGGCCTGCGTCTTCGTCGGGAACGGCCGAAGGCTGCCCAGGCAGCTGTCGTCGTCCGGCGGTGGCCCGTCGTAACCCGCCGAAGGGTCCTGCTCCATGCCCGCCGGAGTCGGTGGCGCAAGGGTGATCCCCGGCTCGGAGCCCATGGGTGCGACCTGGCCACACCCCACCAGCACCGAGACCGTGGCGATCACGACGAACAACTTCCTCATCACCATCATCTGTACTCGCTCATCCGGGGCCACAGTCCCAGCGTGACGGCCATCGCGGCGATCACGCTCAGTACCGCGGCGCCGACGGTCGCGCCGGAAAGCACGCGGCGCGCGTTCACGATGTCGCCGCGCAACTGCTTGCGGCTTTCCTCGATGCCCTTCGCCAACGCGGCGTCGAGCTTCTCGAAGGCAGGCGTCGAGTCGTCCTCGCCGGTGCCCAGCGCGACGTCCGTCGCCCGCTGGTACTCGCCGTCGGCGATGTAGGCGTTGATGCGGTCGTCGGCGGCCCGCCAGCGCCGCAGCAGTTGCTCCGCGTCGGCCAGGTCCGTCTTGTCGATGGCCTCGTCGCGGCCGAGGTAGTCGGACAGCTGCTGCTGCATGGTGTCGATGCGCTGGTAGTAGGACTGCTTGCGGGCGCCCTCGTCGCCCCGCCTGATCAAGGACAACGTCTCGTCGGCGCGCGCCTGCTGGGCGGTGATCGCCATGGTGGTGACGGTCTTGAGTGACTCGGCGGCCGTGCTCTTCGCGCTCCGGCTGTCCAGCGTCGAGATGACGAGCGCGGTGCCGACCCACACCACGATGATCAGCACGGCCAGCCCGCCCGCGACGAACCCGATGTTCACCCGCCGCCGGGTGCGACGTGCCAGCCACCGGTTCGCGAACGCCCCGAACAACAGCGTCGCGAGCACCACCAGGATGACCGACGCAGGGATTCGGGTGGACGCCGTGGTCTCGACGTCGACCTGCTTGGAGGTCCGCTCGTACAGCCGTTGCGCGTCGGGCAGGATCTGCGTCTGCATGAGCGCGGACGCCTCGGACAGATACGACGAACCGACCGGATTGCCGGCCCGGTTGTTGGTGCGGGCGGTCTCCACGAGTCCGGTGTAGACGGCCAACTGCGCGTTGACCTCGCCGAGCAGCCGGATCATGTCCTTGTCGGTGAGCCCGCTCGATGCCTGGGTGACGGCGACGGCGGCGTCGGTGATCGCCTGCTCGTAGCGCTGTCGGACGTCCTGGGGTTCGGCGCCTGCGATGAATGCCGTGGCGGCGGCGGCGTCGGCCACCGAAAGCGTGGTGTAGAGCTGCCCGGCCGCGAAGGCCAATGGCTCGGTGTGGTCGAGCACCGTGGTCAGTGCCTGCTGGCGATCGTCGATGGTGGTTGAGGTCGCGAATGCGCACGCGACCACCAGCGCGGACAGCACGACGCCGATCGTGAGGATGCGACCTGGGGTCGTCCAAAGGAACCACCAGCGTGGATGCGCCGTGGTGGTCGGCGACCGCGACGCCATCGGTTCGGTCGAAGGGTGCGCCAACTCCACAGTCACCTGTGTGCGGACCTCAACTTCCCGGCTACTTTCTCGACTGCCCAACTTGTATGAAGAAAGTCTAAGAGCAGATTGCGGCGAGGGGGCGGATTCGGGGCGTGGTGTCGAACTTCGAGTCCGCCCGGCCAGGTCAATTCCGGCCGCGTTCCCTATCCTGAACCCGTGCGCGGCGACGGTGATGGCTGGGTCTTGTCCAACGACGGCGGCCATTTCTGGGGCAGGCACGGCGCGGCCGGGTTGCTGCTGCGGGCCCCGCAGTCCGACGGCAGGGTGGCCGTGCTGCTTCAGCACCGGGCCGTCTGGAGCCATCAGGGCGGCACCTGGGGGCTGCCCGGCGGCGCCAGAGACAGCCACGAAACGGTCGAGGAGGCCGCCACGCGCGAGGCCCACGAGGAGGCCGGGCTCACCGCGGATCAACTGATCGTGCGGACCACCAAGGTCACCGCGTCCGCAGCGGGCGGCGATTGGACCTACACCACGGTCGTCGCCGACGCCTCCGAACTGCTGCCCACGGTGCCCAATCGGGAGAGTGCCGAATTGCGATGGGTGGACGTCGACGAGGTGGCCGCGCTTCCGCTGCACCCGGGTTTCGCGGCCAGTTGGGACGAGCTCCGCACCTTGACGACGTCGCTCCCGCTCTTGGTCAACGAGCCGTAAGCGCCGCCTTCAACTCCGCCGCTGCAGCAGCCGGATCGTCAGCCCCGGTGATGGCGCGCACCACGACGACCCGGCGTGCCCCAGCTTCGAGCACCTCTGGCAGCCGTGCGCCGTCGATGCCACCGATCGCGAACCATGGCTTGTCCGTTCCCGATTCGGCCGCCGAACGCACCAGGTCCAGCCCTGCCGCCGGCCTGCCCGGTTTCGTCGGCGTTGGCCAGCACGGTCCGACGCAGAAGTAGTCGACCTGTTCGTTGATCGCGGCGTTCAGCTGTGCGACGTCGTGGGTGGAGCGGCCGATGAGCGGAGCGGCTCCGATGACCGCGCGGGCCTTCGGCAGCGGTAGGTCGTCCTGTCCGAGGTGAAGCACGTCGGCACCCGCGGCGAACGCGATGTCGGCGCGGTCGTTGACCGCAACGAGGGCGCCGTGACGGCGGGCCGCGTCGGCGAGCACCTCGAGCGCGGCCAACTCGGCGCGGGCCTCCAAGGGTCCGAAACGTTGTTCGCCGACCGAGCCCTTGTCGCGCAGCTGGACGATGTCCACGCCGCCGGCCAGGGCGGCGTCGACGAACTCGGCCAGGTCGCCGCGCTCGCGGCGGGCGTCGGTGCATAGGTACAGCAGGGCGGTCGCTAGGCGCGCTCTGGGGTTCTCCACATCGGTGACGTTACTGGCCCGAGTAGTGTGGATACCCGACACGGGAGTCCCGGGACGGGGACTGAGAGTGGGCACGACCAGCCCTTACCGTCACACCTGATCCGGGTCATGCCGGCGAAGGGAGCAGAGATGCCCGCGAAATCACTGGCCGTCGTCGGCGGTGGCGTCATCGGGCTGTCCGTGGCCCGCCGCGCCGCGCTGGACGGCTGGTCGGTGCGGGTGCACCGCACCGAGGAGCGCGGCGCCTCCTGGGTGGCGGGCGGCATGCTGGCCCCGCACAGCGAGGGCTGGCCGGGTGAAGAGGGGCTGCTGCAGATCGGGCTCGCGTCGTTGCAGAAGTGGCACGACGGGTTCCTCGACGGACTGCCGCCGGAGGTGGTGACGGCCCGAGAGTCGCTGGTGGTGGCCGTCGATCGGGCCGACGTCGAAGACCTACGCACCGTCATGCAGTGGCTCGCCGGTCAGGGGCAACCGGTGACCCCGACGACGTCGGCCCGCGACCTGGAGCCGTTGCTCGCCCAGGGCATCCGACACGGCTTCTGCGCCGAAACCGAACTGGCCGTGGACAATCGGGCGGTGGTAGCGGCGCTGGCCAAGCACTGTGAACGGCTCGGCGTGAGTTGGGCGCCGCCGGTGGACACGCTCGACGCCACCCGTGACGCGGATGCCACGGTGATCGCCAACGGCATCGACGCGCCCGCGCTGTGGCCGGGGCTTCCGATCCGGCCGGTCAAGGGCGAGGTGCTGCGGTTGCGTTGGCGTCGCGGCTGTATGCCCTTGCCGCAACGTGTGATTCGGGCCAGGGTTCATGGCAGGCAGGTGTATCTGGTGCCCCGCGCCGACGGGGTGGTGGTGGGCGCCACGCAGTACGAGCACGGCCGCGATACCGCGCCCGCCGTATCGGGTGTGCGCGATCTGCTTGACGACGCCTGCGCCGTGATGCCCGCGCTCGGCGAATACGAACTCGCCGAGTGCGCCGCGGGTTTGCGTCCGATGACGCCGGACAACGTGCCCATCGTCGGTAGGCTCGACGGGCGCACGCTGGTGGCCGCTGGGCATGGCAGGTCGGGTTTCCTGCTCGCGCCATGGACCGCCGACCGAATCGCGTCCGAATTGGAGGTAGGGGTACTTGCATGAAGGGTCGCCGCTCGTGAAGATCACCGTCAACGACGAAGCCGTCGAACTCGACGAACAGACCACTGTCGCAAAGCTTCTGGAGACGCTCGGGATTTCGGACAAGGGCATCGCGGTTGCCGTCGACTGGGCAGTGCTACCGCGCTCGCAGTGGCAGCTCCCGTTGTCCGACGGCGCGAAGGTGGAAGTGGTGACGGCGGTGCAGGGTGGCTGATTCGGAGGGTAGGAGCGCAGCGACCGGGGATTTGTCACAGAAACTGACCATCGCGGGACGCAGTTTCGGCTCCCGGCTGATCATGGGTACCGGCGGCGCGGCCAACCTCGCTGTGCTGGAGGAGGCGCTCGTCGCCTCGGGTACCGAACTGACCACGGTGGCGATGCGCCGCGTCGACGCTCACGGCGGCACCGGCGTGCTGGAGCTGTTGCAGCGGTTGGGCATCACCCCGCTGCCTAACACGGCGGGCTGCCGCGGAGCCGCGGAGGCAGTGCTGACTGCGCAGCTGGCCCGCGAGGCGCTGCACACCGAATGGGTCAAGCTCGAGGTCATCGCCGACGAACGCACGCTGCTCCCGGACGGCATCGAATTGGTCAGGGCGGCAGAGCAATTGGTCGACGACGGGTTCGTGGTGCTGCCGTACACCAACGACGATCCGGTGCTGGCCAGGCGGCTCGAGGACGTGGGCTGCGCCGCCGTGATGCCGCTCGGCTCGCCCATCGGCACCGGGCTTGGCATCGCCAATCCGCACCACATCGAGATGATCGTCGAAGGGGCGGGAGTGCCCGTCGTGCTCGACGCGGGCATCGGCACGGCCAGCGACGCCGCGCTTGCGATGGAACTCGGTTGCGACGCCGTGCTGTTGGCCACCGCCGTCACCCGGGCCACCGATCCGCCGGTGATGGCCGCTGCGATGGCGTCGGCCGTCACCGCCGGTTACCTGGCCCGCCAGGCGGGCCGAATTCCCAAGCGGTTCTGGGCGCAGGCGTCGAGCCCTGACCTGTGAGCCCGCGCTACGTAGCCATCGGCTCGTCAGTGGCTGCGGGCCCCGGCATCAAACCACGTGCGCCCAGCGCCCCACTCCTGGCCGGGCGGTCGGCCGTCAACTACCCGCACCTCGTCGCCGCGCGGTTGGGCTACGACCTGGTCGACGTGACCTACTCCGGCGCCACCACCGCGAACGTGCTGACCGACGCCCAGAATGGGGCACCCCCACAGGTCGAGGCGCTCGACGGCTCGGAGGCGCTCGTCACCGTGACCATCGGGGGCAACGACGTGGGGTACGTCCCGATGCTGCTCGCGGCGGGGTTGCCAAGGTTGGTGCGAGCCTTGCCTGCGGTCGGGCGCGCCATCCGAGCACAAACCGACCCCGAGGCCAAGGAACTCGCGCTGGCTCAGGCGGCCGACTCGTTGAAGGCCGTCGGCCGCGAGGTTCGGGCGCGCGCACCGAAGGCCAGGGTCCTGTTCGTCGACTACCTGACACTGCTGCCACCGCAAGGCACGCCCGCACGGCCGCTGCCTGACCCCGACGCCGCGCTGGGCCGACACGTCGGGGGCACGCTGGAAGGCCTCACCGCGGTGGCGGCCGCGGAAACTGGTTGCGAATTGGTGCTTTGGAGCGACGCGAGCCGGGAACACCACCCGTGGTCGAACGACCCGTGGGCTGTCGGACTCGGATTGCCGTGGCCCTGGCGTCCGGCTCCCATGCACCCGAACGCTGCGGGCATGCGAGCGGCGGCGAACCTGATCGTGGAGAGGTTGAGCTAGACACGTGGAACACGTCATCGAGCTGTCCGGATTGACGAAGGTGTTCGGGCGGACGCGAGCCGTCGACGATCTCAGCTGCACCATCGAACCCGGCGTCGTCACCGGCTTCCTCGGTCCCAATGGCGCAGGCAAGACGACGACCATGAGGATGGTGCTCGGACTCGACCGGCCGACGTCGGGCACGGCGACCATCGACGGCCGCGCGTATCGAGAGTTGTCGAACCCGCTTCGCACGGTCGGGGCGCTACTGGACGCCAAACAGGTCCACCCGAACCGCTCGGCGCGCGATCACCTGCGGTGGCTCGCGGCGACCAACGGCATCCCCGTCACCCGTGTCGACGAGGTGCTCGACACGGTTGGCCTCGCGTCGGCTGCCGACAAGAACGCGGGCACCCTCTCGCTGGGCATGAGCCAACGGCTGGGCATCGCGGGGGCGCTGCTCGGCGACCCACCGGTGTTGCTCTTCGACGAACCGGTCAACGGACTCGACCCCGAGGGCATCCGATGGGTGCGGACGTTGATGCGCTCGCTTGCTGCGCAGGGTCGCACGGTGTTCGTGTCGAGTCACCTGCTCGGGGAGATGGCCGACACTGCTGACCGGCTCGTCGTGATCGGTCGCGGAAAGCTGATCGCGTCCACCACGGTCGAGGACTTCGTCAGCCGCTCCGGCAGTGAAGCGGTCCGGGTACGCAGCCCTGCGCTGGACACGCTGCGCGAGCTGTTGTCCGACGCGGGCATCGAGGTCGCGGCCGAACCGGACGGTTCCGCGCTGTCGGTGCGGGGTGCCGCGATCGAGGTGATCGGCGAACTCGCGGCGCGCAACGCGATCGCGCTGCACGAGCTCAGCGTTCGGCAGGCCTCGCTCGAGGATGCGTACCTGCGAATGACCGACGCCGACGTGGAGTACCGGGCGGTGGGCACGTGACGGCATTGGCGGTACTCAACGCCGAGCGGATCAAGCTGGCGACCATCCGCTCGCCGCTGTGGACGGCGGCGCTCGCCGCCTTGCTGAGCCTTGGCGTCGGCGCGCTGCAGGGGGCCAACGCCTACGGTGCGGCGGGCCTGTCCCCGCAGGACGCGGTCACCGGCGTGGTGATCTTCGGGCTTCCCGTGCTGATGATCCTGTCCGCGATCCTGGTGACGGGCGAATACCGCACCGGGATGATCCGGACCACCTTCCTTGCGACGCCCAGTCGCACGCTGGTGCTGGTGGCCAAGGCCGTCGTCGCCGCGGTGGCCGGCGGTGTGTACGCCGCGGTGCTGGTGATCGCCGCGGTCGTCGTGGCGCGGTTGTCGGCCGACCCGTTGGTGGGAGCCCGGTTGTCGCTGGCGGCCTCGGGAGTGTGGCGCGTCGTCGGGGCGATCACGCTCATCGCGATGCTGTCGGCAGTGCTCGGCGTCGCCGTCGGTGCGCTGTTGCGTCACACCGCAGGTGCGGTCGCGGTGCTGTTGCTGTGGCCACTCGTGGCCGAACCGATACTCGGCAACCTGCCCCATCTCGGGGCCGAGGTCGGTCCGTACCTGCCGTTCGTCAACGCGTTCGTTTTCATCGACGTGCAGTGGCTGTTCCCGGCGTACTCGATGCCGTGGGGCGGGTTCGGCTCGCTGCTGTACTTCGCCGTCGTCGCCGCGGTCGCGTTCGTCGCGGCCGTCACCGTGGTGAACAAGCGCGACGCGTGACGCTCACGACTCGACGAGCACCGTATACAGGTGGGTGACCCGATCCTCCGCGATGAGCGCGACGTCGAAGCCACGCGAAACCACTGTTTCGTCGGCAGGATTGACCAAATTCCATGCGAGGTAGCCAAACCCGAGCGTCTGCTGTACGGGGCCGGCCGCCCTGAACTGCAGGTCGCCGAGATGCTGTTGAAGTAGCCCGGCCTTCGTAGCAAGCGCCGCACGGCCGACCGTCACGCCCTCATCGTCGGTCCAAAGGACATCCTCGGCGTAGGTCCGGTCGATCGCCGCGCCGCGTGTTTGCGAATCGCGTTCGTTGAATACTTCGAGCAGGTTGGCATGCATCAGCCGCTCCGTTGTTTCGTTCACCGTCATGGTTGATCCTCCTTGAATTGATTGCGTGATGTTTCACTCATCGCCCATGATGTGGAGCATGGCCGACAAGATCTGGTTGACCGCCGTGCAACAGCGCACGTGGCTGAACTACATGCGCGTCTACCTGCGCATGGAGTACGAGATGAACCGCCAACTGCAGGCCGACTGCGGGCTGTCGTTGGCCGACTACACGGTGTTGAACGCGCTCTCCGAGGCGCCGGGGCGGCGGCTCCGGTTATCGACATTGGCCACGACGATGGGGTGGGAGCGCAGCCGGCTGTCGCATCATCTCCAACGCATGGCCAGCCGCGGCATCGTCGACCGGGCGCCGTCTGCCACCGATGGCCGCGCGACCGATGCGACGCTGACCGAGCGGGGTTTGAAGGAGCTGCGCGACGCGGCCCCCAAGCACGTGGCGCTGGTGCGGGAGTTGTTCTTCTCCGGTCTGCCCGCTGACCGCACCGCCGACCTCGGCGACCTCCTTGGCGAGGTGTATCAGACGATCTTGCGGGAAGGAACGCTGCCGACACCGGAGTGAGCGCAGTGGGCACTAGGTCTGGAAGTGATCCCATGACTTCTCCTTTTGCGTGAATGCCCGAGCTTCGGAAATTGCGTGACATGTCAATCAAACCGTGGGATTCCCCGGTTCATTCCCGTCCGTGACTAACCTGAACGCAATGCGGCGTAGATCTTGGGCGATGGTGGCGGTCGGACTAGCGGTGGCAATGGTCGGATGCGGGCGTACCGAGGCCCCCCAATCGAGTACGCCGACGCACGCGGCGTTGCCCTCGACACCCGCCGCGGAGTTCGGAAAGGCATTGCAGGCCAAGGTCACGACCGACGCGATGATGGCTCACCTGACCAAGTTGGCCGACATCGCCAACGCCAACGGCGGGAACCGGGCGCTGGGGTCACCGGGCTATGCCGCCAGCGCGGACTACGTCGCCAACACGCTCAAGGACAAGGGCTTCGACGTGACGACCAACGAGTTCGAGGTCCGACTGCCCTTCGCCGACGAACCCGTGGTGACCGTCGGAGGCCAAACCGTGAAGGCGGCGCCGTTGAAGTTCACCATCGGCACCCCGGCGGGTGGCCTGAGTGCCCCGCTGGTTGCCGCGCGCAGCGATGACACGCCTGGCTGCACCGCGGACGACTACGACGGGCGTGGCGTCGCGGGCGCCATCGTGTTGGTGGACCGTGGCTCCTGCCCGTTCTCCGAGAAGCAGACGGCGGCGGCCAAAAGCGGCGCGGTCGCGCTGATCGTCGCGAACAACACCGAAGGAGACAAGTTCCAAGGCGGCACACTTGGCGAGCGGACCGACGTCAAGATTCCGGTCATCGGCATCACCAAGGCCGACGGAGCCCGGCTGCGGGCCAACCCGGGCCCTGCCACCATCAAGCTCAACGCGGGGGTGCGAGTCGAGCGCACGCATAACGTCATTGCGCAGACCAAGACCGGGTCGACGCACGACGTCGTGATGGCAGGCGCCCACCTCGACAGCGTTCCGGAGGGCCCCGGCATCAACGACAATGGCTCGGGCGCAGCGGCGGTACTGGAAACCGCTGTGCAGCTGGGTAGTTCGCCTGACGTGCGCAACGCGGTGCGGTTCGGCTTCTGGGGCGCCGAGGAGGAAGGTCTGGTGGGCTCGACCAACTACATCGAGAGCCTCGACGTCGAGGCGCTCAAGGACCTCGCGTTGTACCTGAACTTCGACATGCTCGCCTCGCCCAACCCTGGGTACTTCACCTACGACGGCGACCAGTCGGCGCCGCCCTCCTCCGAGGTGCCGCGCGTGCCGGAGGGCTCGGCGGGTATCGAACGGACGCTCGCGGCCTACCTTCAGAACGCGGGAAAGACGTCGCAGGACACCGACTTCAACGGCAGGTCCGACTACGACGGCTTCACGCAGGCGGGCATTCCGGCCGGGGGGTTGTTCTCCGGGGCCGAGGAGAAGAAGACCGAGGATCAGGCCAAGCTATGGGGCGGTGACGCGGACCAGCCGTTCGATCCGAACTATCACAAGTCCACCGACACGCTCGATCACATCGACCGCACGTCGCTCGAAATTCAAGGCAGGGGAGTCGCATTCGCCATCGGGTTGTATGCGCAGGACCAGACGGGCCGCAACGGCGTACCCGTTCGAGACGATCGCACGCGCCACACGGTGTCGGACTCGTGAGGTCGGCGGCGCTACTCGCCGCAGTCGCGCTGGCGCTGGCCGGGTGTTCCTCGGCGCCGCCGTCCTCCGCACCCGCTGACCCGGCCCGCGAACTGGCGTCCAAGGTCACCATCGACGGCGTCTATGCCCACCTGCGCAAGCTCGCCGACATCGCGACGGCCAACAAGAACAGTCGCGCTGAGGGCACCCCCGGGTACGAGGCCAGTGTCGATTACGTGGCAGGAATGTTGCGCGACAAGGGTTTCGACGTCCAGACCCCGGAGTTCGAGCGCGTCGCCCTCCAACAGCCCGGCAACCCGACGCTGACCGTCGCGGGCCGCAGCTTCTCCGTCGACCAGGCGTCGCTGCTCGTCGGCACCGCGGCCGGTGGCTTGTCCGCGCTGACGCTGCGGCCCGCCAAGCCGGCCGGCTGTGCGGCCGCCGACTACGGTTCGGTGAACGTGAAGGGCGCGCTCGCCGTGGTCGACGACACCGGGTGCTCGGTGGTCGACAAGCAGAACGTCGCGGCGGCCGAGGGCGCGGTCGGGCTGCTGGTGGTCAGCGAGCCAGGTCCGAACGGACCCGCGGCCGGGCTCTTCACCCCCGGCTACTACCAAGACTTGAAGAACCCGGTGGCGGTCATCGGCAAGGACGTCGACGCGCAGCTTCGCCGCACCTCTGTGCCCGTCAAGCTGACTCTGGACGCGAAGTCCGTCATGGTGAAGTCCCGAAACGTCGTGGCGCAAACCAAGACCGGCGATCAGCACCGCGTGGTGGTGGCGGGTGCTCACCTGGACACGGCTCCGCGCAGTCCCGGAATCAACGACAACGGGACCGGGGTCGCGGCGGTGCTCGAGACCGCGCTGCAACTCGGCGGATCGGCGCCGCTCACCAATGCGGTGCGGTTCGCGTTCTGGGGTTCGCAAGAGGCTGGTCTGGCTGGCTCGTCGAAATACGTTCAGGGACTTGGCCGTGAGGGGCTTGGCGATGTCGCGCTGTACTTGAACTTCGACGCGCTCGGCTCGACGAACGCCGGATTCTTCACCTACGACGGCGACCAGTCCGGAACGCCCAACCCCAGCGTGCCCGCGGCCAGCGTGCCTGCGGGTTCGGCAGGCATCGAACGCACCTTGGCCGGTTACTTGAACCTCGCAGGCGTGCGGCCAGCCGACATGCCACTGGGCCGCGCCAGCGACTACAGCCCGTTTCTCTTGGCCGGAATTCCGATCGGCGGGCTCACCGCAGGCACGAACCAACGGAAAACCGAAGTGCAGGCCAGGCTTTGGGGTGGTCGGGCCGGGCAGCCATTCGATCCGAACAATGGCACTCCCATAGATGACATCGACAACGTCGATCGGCACGCGCTGTCGATCACCGCTCCCGCGGTGGCCTTTGCCGTAGGTACCTACGCCCACTCGACCGAAGGGGTCAACGGCGTCCCGCCGCGGAGCTGACGGCCTCAGGAGATCCCAAGCATTCGGTCACGGCGACGCGTCAGCAGGATCAGCGTGGGAATGGCCCTGGTACGAACGGGCAACACGGGTGACGAACTGGTAGACGCCGTCCTCGTCGGGTGCCATCGGACCCGGGCGCGCGTGCGGTGAGCTCAACCCGCGCTGTACGGATTCGCAGGCGGCCCAGTCCTGCCGGTTGGTGAGGTCCCAGAAGTCCACCGCGTAGGACGGATCGAAGTCGGCGCTGGCCGCGACCTCGGTGGGGAACGCCCATGCGCATTCGACGTGCGTGCGATCCGCGGCCAACGGCGTCATGAGATGGGTCATGACGTAGTCGGGATGCAGGCTGACGAGCAGGTTGGGGTATCCGACGACGTACATCACCGTGCGGAGCTCGTGTTCGGAGAGGCCCGCAATGGCGACGCCGCCGCTGGCGCCGGTGAGCGACATGGTCTCCGCTTCGTCGATCATCGACATCCAGCCGCCGATCCAAGCCCCGTCGGTCTGGAGATTCTCGCCGCTCGTCGGTGGGCTGATCCGGGACAGTTCGGGGTGAATGCTCGAGCAGTGGTAGCACTCCTGGTAGTTCTCGGCGATGACCTTCCAATTGGTGGCGAGTTCGTAGGAGTGGCGGGCGACCACGGTCAGGTCCTCGGGGCGGTACGGGGCGATGACGTTCTCCATGCCTGCGACGTGGGCGCTGAACTCGACGTCGCATCCGCTTGGGTCGACGAACAACCAGCCGTGCCAGTTGGTCAGCCGTAGCGGGGCAAGCCCGAACTCCTCGGGTGAGAAGCCGTCGACTTCGGAGAATCCCGGTGCATTGCGCAGCCGACCGTCGAGTCGGTAGGACCACGCGTGATACGGACATACGATGTTGCGGCGCTTGGCACTTGCGCCGCACGCGAGCAGTTCGTGCCCGCGGTGCCTGCAGGTGTTCGCGAAGGCGCGAGTGACGTCATCCTCGCCCAGGACCAGTAGCACGGCGTTGGCCCCCGAGCCCACCGCCCGTTGGGCGCCTACTCCTGCGAGCTCGTTCGCGTGGCCCACGCACCTCCAGCCGGAGAAGATGTTGGCCTGCTCCCACTCGAACACCGCTTGGTCGACGTACGCCTCGCGAGGCAGCATGCGAGACCGCCCGAAGGGCGCGAGCGCCGCGGCGAGATCGTCGGCGGGAACCGGTGCCGGGCTGTGCTGTTTGAACATACAGTCAGTTTAGTGCGCAAGCGTGCCCCGGTCTACCGGCCGAGCAGACGCAAATGTGCCAGGAAACCGGCGTGTCGCGGCACAGATGCGTCTGCTCGCGGGGCTAAAGCTCGCCTGCGAAGGCCCCGATGCCGCGGTCGGCCGTGGTGTCGTCGTTGCGCGTCATCCGCCGGAAGATCAGGAAGCCCACCACGACCGCCGCGAGTGACGCCACCAGCAGCAGCGTCGCAAGGGCGTTGAGCGCAGGCGTCGGCGCCGCGCGGGCGGTGTTGTAGATCTTCACCGACACCGGTTCGGTCGATGCGCCGATGGACAGGTAGCGCACCAGCACGAAGTCGTCGATGACGTCGGCGAACACCAGCACCGTGCTGGCGAAGATCGCTGGCATCAGCATGGGCAGCGTGACCCGGCGCAGCGCTCCGAAGGCCGACGCGCCGAGATCCGTTGCGGCTTCTTCATATTGCTTGCCGATGGTGGCCAGCCTGGCCCGCACCAACACCGCCGGGTAGGCCACCTGGTACGTCACCAGCCCGACGACCTGTGCGGAGGTGCCAAGGCCGATCGGGAGCGCCAGGTTGGTCACCACGAACAGCAGTGCCACCGCAAGCAGCACTTCGGGAATGACGAACGAGATCAGCATCAGCACGTTCGCCCCGGAGGGCAGTCGGCCGCGCCACCGGTCGATGCCGATTGCGAACAGCACTCCAAGCGGCACGCAGATCACGGTGGTGATGACGCCGAGTTTCAGGGTCTGCAATAACGCGGTGTGCAGCGCGGCGTCGTGCCAGACCGACCGGGTCTGGTCACCCCAGTACCACCGAAAGGAAAAGCCTTGCCAATTGGTTCGGGAGCGGCCGTCGTTGAACGAGAACATCACGGCGATGAGCACCGGCAGCAGTGACCACACCAGATACCCGATGGTGATACCGGCCAGTACCCTTGGCCGCCGCCAGGGATCGCGATACCAACCGATCGGGCCGCGCGTCACGTGCGTACCTCGTCTCCGCGCAGCGTCGTCCTGACGTAGTAGAGCATCGGAAGAATGGTCGCGACCAGCACCAGCATCACGAATGCCCCGGCCTGTCCGGTCTGACCAGGCGCCTGCACGCTGTCGTTGATCAGGTTGCCGACCATCGCCGTCTTGGGCGATGCGGAGAGCAGGTCGTTGGTGAAGTAGTCGCCGAGCATGGGCAGGCACGTCAACAGGACGGCGGCCAGCATCGTCGGCCTGCACAACGGCAGCGTCACGCGCAGGAACGACGACACTCTGCTCGCGCCGAGATCGCGGGAGGCCTCAAGCATCGGCTGGGACAGGCGGTCGAGTCCCGCGTACAGCGGCAGGATCATGTACGGCACGTAGCCGTACGCCAGGCCGAGGATCACCACGACCGGTTGGCCCGTCAACCAGTCCACCTGGACGTCGAACAACCCGCCGAAGTTCAGCAGCCGGTTGACAAGGCCGTCGTTCTGAAGAAGGTTGACCCAGGCCAACATTCGCATCATGTAGCTGATCCAGAACGGAGCGATCAGCAGCGCGATCAACAGGCCCTTATGCCTGCCGGCCAGCCGTGACACGTAGTAGGCCACCGGGAACGCGATGGCTAGGCAGAGGATGCTGGCCGCCCCGACGTAGCCGATGGTGCGCAGGATGGCCGGAAAGTAAACGCCCCCCGGCCCGATGCGGGACAGCACGTAGGTGAACTGATCGGCGTTCCACTCCAGCGGATTCCACACCGGAACGGCCGTCCGGAAGAGTGGATCCACTTGGCCGAACACGATGGCCAGGACCACGTAGAGCGGAGCCAGGAAGAAGAGCAGCAGCCATCCGATGCCCGGAGCGGCCAGTGCGGCCCACAGCCGGGTGTTGCGTTCGCGTTCCCGCAACAACACCGTTACTAGGACCCGCCGGCGTTGAACGCATTCCAAACGTTGTGCCACGCAGCGTCATTGGCAGCGTCGAGCTCCAACGTCCGGAAGCCGGTGTCGAAGTACTCCGGCTTGACGATCGCCGACCGCAGGTTTTCCGGGATGAACGCGTCTGCGATGAGAGAGTCCGCCGTGATGGTGTTCTGCGGGGGCTGGTAGCCGATGGCCGAGAAGTTCTCCTTGGCCACTGCGGGATCGAGCATGTGGTTGAGGAAGAGGTGCGCCGCCACCGGGTTCTTGCCGCCCTTGAGCGTGACCAACATGTCGTTGTCGACCAAGCCCTTGCCGTCCTTGGGGAACCAGTACTGAAGGATCTCCGTGCCCACCCCCTCGGGAAGGTAGGACTGCGCGTTGATGATGTCGCCGGACCACATCTGACACAGCCCGATCTGCCCCGCGGGCATGTCGCTGTACATCGTGATGGTGACCTTGGGCGAGGTTGCCTTCACCAGCGCGGAGAGTTGCTCGCCGACCATCTTCAGGTCGTCGGCCGACGACGTGTTGACGTCGGTGATGCCCTGCTTCAACAGCACCATCGCCATCGCGGTGTGCCAGTCGTCGATGATCGCGGTCTTGTCCTTGTACTTCGGATCCCACAGCGACTCATAGGGATTCTTCAGCGCACCGATGTCGGCGGGCACTTGGTCGTTCCGCCAACCGATTCCGGTCGTGTAGATGGTGTACGGCACGGTGTACTGCCAGCCCTGGTCGTACCACGGGTTGGTGAACGTCGGCCACACGTTGGAGATGTTCGGGATGTAGCTGTGGTTCAGCGGGCGCACCAGCCCGCCGGTCACAAGCCTGCTCATCTCGGTGTAGTTGGCGTTGTAGATGTCGAAGTCCACCCCGCTGCGCAGCTTGGTGATGGCCTCGTCGCCGTCGTTGAACGTCGAGACCTCGACCTTGACGCCGTACTTCTCCTCGAATCCCTTGATGGCTTGGGGACTGAGGTAGTCGGCGTAGTTGTAGATCTTGAGCGTCGCGCCCTTTTCCGGGGCCAGCCCGTCGGCGATGGGCTTGTTGTCATCGGGGATGGGCCATTTCACCGGGCTGTCCGGTTTGGCGAGCGTGAGGGTCGGTCCGGATGACGGTGTTCCCCCTGGCCCCGACTTGGAGCACGCAGCAAGGAATGCGCCGAGTGTCGGTGCGGCCGCGGCGAGTATTGCCGCGCGCTGCAGGAACTGTCGACGGTTCGGAGCGGGTTTGTTGGGCACGGGCATCTGGGCCTCCCCGAAGGTTTCCATGTCTTGTGGCTGTTAGCGACTCTCGCATAGACTGAATGCTCAGTCAACCGCTGGAGAGTGGAGGTTCTACCGTGTCTTCCACGGTGATGCAGAGCCCGGTGTCGGACGCCGTGGATGAGTTGATCGCCGAGGAAGAACGCGTGTTCCTTCGCCGCCAGCCCCGCAGCACCGAACTCATCGCACTGGCCCGTGAACACCTCGCGGGCGGGGCCACGTCCAACTGGCAGATCGCCCAACCGCAGGCCGTCTGGATGAGTCACGGAGCAGGCTCCAAGGTCTACGACGTCGACGGCACCGAGTACGTCGACATGCACGGCGGCTACGGTGCTTCCATTGCAGGACATGCACATCCGGCGATCGTCGCCGCCGTCAGCAATCAGGTTCGGCGCGGCACGCACTTCGCCCAGCCCACCGAGGACGCCATCTGGATCGCAGGCGAGTTGGCCCGCCGGTTCGAGCTTCCGCAGTGGCGGTTCGCGAATTCGGGCACCGAGGCCACCATGGATGCCGTACACCTCGCCCGCGCGCTGACGGGGCGCGACCTCATCATCAAGGTAGAGGGCTGCTACCACGGGCACCACGACTCGGTTCAGGTGTCGGTGCTGCCGGAGGCTGACGAAGTCGGCCCGCGCGACCATCCCATCGGCGTGCCTGGGAACTCCGGCATCCCCGCCGCGATCCGAGACCTGGTGATCGTGGTGCCGTTCAACGACACGTCCGCGGTGGCGCGGGCATTGGCCGAACACCGCGGTCAGATCGCCGCGATGATTCTCGAACCGGTGATGATGAACGCGGGCATCATCCCGCCAGACGACGGCTACCTGGCCGTCATACGCGACCTCGTACACCAAGAAGGCGCGCTACTGATCTTCGACGAGGTCAAGACCGGCTTCACCACCGGCCCGGGCGGGGTGACCGCACTATCCGGCGTCGTGCCCGACATGATCTGTCTGGCAAAGGCATTGGGCGGTGGCATCTCGGTGGCCGCGATCGGCGGGACCGTGGAGGTGATGTCGGCGATCGCCGACGGTCGCTACGAACAGGTCGGCACCTTCAACGGCAACCCGCTGGCGATGGCGTCCACCCGCGCCACCCTGTCCGAGGTGCTCACCCCGGACGCGTACCGCCATCTGCATGGGCTCGCGACACACCTGCGGTCGTCGCTGGAGTCCGTCATCGCGGAGCACGGCTACGACTGGCACGTCGTATCGGTGGGCGCCAAGGGCTGCGTGACGTTCCGTCGCGACCGGGTGCGGGAGTTCCGTGACTTCCTCGGCATCGACGCCAGACTCGGGCACCTGCATTGGCTCGTTCAGCACAATGGCGGGGTTTTTCTGCCGCCATGGGGGAAGGTGGAGCAATGGCTGTTGTCCGTCCAGCACGACCGCGCCGATGTCGAGCGGTTCGTCGCGAACTTCACCCGCTTCGCCGCTGCGGTAGCGAATTGAGCGGATTCGCATGACCGACTCGGGAAATCGAGGCGGCGCGATCCGCCTGGTCGAACTGGCGAAGTCCTTCGACGGGGTGCCCGCGGTCACGGGTATCGACCTCGACATCCCTGCCGGGCAGTTCTACTCACTGCTGGGCGCCTCGGGCTGCGGCAAGACCACCACGTTGCGCATGATCGCTGGGTTCGAGAAGCCGGACTCGGGTCGCATCGAACTCGACGGCCGCGACGTGGCGGGCGATCCGCCGCACAAGCGCCCGGTCAATACCGTGTTCCAGACCTATGCGCTCTTCCCATTCATGTCGGTGTGGGACAACGTCGCGTTCGGGCTGAGGTACCGCAAGGTCTCCAAGCAGGAGACCAAGGAGCGCGTCGGCGAAGCCCTGGAACTGGTTCAGATGGGCAACTACGCCAAGCGCCGCCCTGGCCAACTGTCCGGTGGCCAACAGCAGCGGGTGGCGCTGGCCAGAGCCCTGGTGTTACGCCCGCGGGTGCTGCTGCTCGATGAGCCGCTCGGCGCGCTGGATGCCAAGCTGCGCAAGCGGTTACAGCTGGAACTGCGCGCGGTCCAGCGCGAGGTGGAGATCACCTTCGTCTACGTCACCCACGATCAAGAGGAAGCGCTCACCATGAGCGACCAGATCGCGGTGCTGGCAGAGGGCAAGGTCGAGCAGGTCGGGCCTCCGCAGGAGATCTATTCGGCGCCGGCCACCACGTTCGTCGCGGGCTTCCTCGGCGCGGCCAACATCTTCGACGCCGAGGTGCTCGAACTGGACGGCTCCTCGGCCGTATGTTCGGCGCTGCACACCCGATTGGGTGCGGCTGTTGACGGCTCGACGAGCACCGGGCCCGCGGCCGTCGTCATCAGACCCGAGCGCATCGTGCTACAGGATCCGGATGTACCAGTAGCTCAGGGGCACAACGCCATTCGTGGCATCGTCTCCGAAGTGGTGTATCTCGGCTCGTGTACCCAGGTCCACGTCGATGTCGGCGCCCCTTCTACGATGATCGTCGAGGTGCCCAACGCGTCGGGGCCGACGTCGGTGTCGCACCAGCCGGGTGCGGCCGTCGCGTGCATCTGTACCCACGATGCCGTCCGGGTGCTGCATCGCAGTAGCGCGCAACCGGTAACCGATCCGGTGGTGGACGACCTGGAAGGCGCCGACGAGCTCAGTTCTTCCTCGCTGTAGCGGTTTTCCGCGCAGCACGCTTCCTGACGGGCGGTAGGTTGAGCTCGCGTTCGGCGAACCGCATCGCGATGTCGTAGGCGATATTCGAGTCGACCTCGGGATCTTCCAGCGCCACCTGAATGGACAGCCCATCCAGTAGTGCGCCGAATTCCAGCGCGAACATCCTGGCGTCGACGGCGGCGTCCAACTCGGAAGACGCCTCCGCGGACTTGATGGCGTCGACGATCATCCCGCGCCAACGGGCGTCGAGCTCGACCCGGCCCGCCTTGACCTCGTCGTGCCGAAAAGCCTGCGCCCACAGGTCGAACCAGAGCCCCCACGCTCCGGGAATCTCGTTGTCAGCCGACGGCACGCACGTCCACTTGATCAACAGCGAAAGCCGTTCGCGCAGGGAGGTCACCTCGGCCAGCATCTTCTCGGCGGCTTCGTAGCCCGACTCCTCGGAGAAGCGCAGTGCGTCGACGAGCAGCCGGTCCCTGGTGCCGAAGTAGTAGATGACGAGCGCCGAGCTCACGCCAGCACGCTTTGCCACGTCCGCGATGCGGGTATCCCCGAAACCGCGCTCGCAGATCAGCTCTGCTGCCGCGCGCAGCATTTCGATGCGGCGGGCTTCGTTGTGCTCCGTGGCAGGTGCAGGATCGGCCATGTCTGTGAGTCTCCCCCTCTTCGATGTGGCGGCAGTGGCACTTGTCTGTAGCCTAACACTTGATTAGATTGAACAGTCAGTCAGTCCGCCGGTGTCCGGGACTCAGTGAGCCCGACGGGAAGAGGGTCCTCATGTCGAATTCGTATGACGCGATCGTGATCGGCGGCGGCCACAACGGGTTGGTCTCGGCGGCGTACCTGGCGCGCTCGGGCGCCAAGACTCTCGTGCTGGAGTCCCGCGGTGCACTCGGTGGCGCGGCCACCACCGAAGCGCCATGGGAGGACGCCCCGCACCTGCGCGTCACCCGGCTGTCGTACGTGATGAGCCTGATGCCGCCCACGATCGTGCGCGAACTCCAGCTGGCGCGGCACGGCTACAAGGTGCACCCGATGGGACCGTCCTACCAGGCGTTTCCAGAGGGCGGATCGCTGATCATCTACGAGGACGACCCCAAGCGGACCCACGAGCAGCTGTCCAAGTTCTCCAAGAAGGACGCGGACGCGCTGCCGGAGTACTACGCGTGGATCGAGGGCATCGCCGAGGTGATGGGCCCGCTGCTCACGCAGGTGCCGCCAAACATCGGCAGCAAGCGGCCGTCGGATCTGCTCGACCTTGCCAAGCTGGCCTGGCCGATGCGGAGCAGCATCACGCCGCGCCTCACCGCGGACATCACCCGACTGCTGACCATGAGCATCGCCGACCTGCTCGACGACTGGTTTGAATCACCACAAGTCAAAGGTCTGATGGCCGTCAACGGCATCATCGGTACGTGGGCCGGACCCTGCGAACCGGGCACCGCATACGTGATGGCCCATCACTCGATCGGCGACGTCGGCGACGGCCAGCTCGGCAGTTGGGGCTACCCAGAGGGTGGCATGGGTGGGGTGTCGGAGGCCATCGCGCGCTCGGCGCGCAGCTTCGGGGCCGAGATCCGCACCAACGCAAAGGTTTCGCGGGTGCTCACCAGCGGTGGTCAGGTCCGCGGGGTCGTGCTCGAGAATGGCGAAGAGCTGACGGCGCCGCTGGTGGTCACCACGCTGCACCCGAAGATCGCTTTCCTCGATCACCTTTCGCCAAATGAACTCCCCTCGGATTTTGTAGGGGACATCGAGCACTGGAAGACGCGCAGCGGCGTGGTGAAGGTCAACGTCGCACTGTCCGAGCTGCCGAGCTTCACGGCCAACCCGAGTTCCGGTGAGGCCGAACACCTCACCGGTTCGATCGAGATGGCGCCGACGATGGAGTACCTCGAGGCGGCGTTCCAGGAGGCGCGCGTCGGCAAGCCTGCGACGCTGCCATTCAGCGACGGCGTCATCCCGACCACGCTGGACAAGACGCTGAATCCCGATGGCACACACATCATGTCGCTGTTCACCCAGTGGGTGCCCGCGGAATGGGCGAACGCACCGCACACCCAGGAACTCGAGGCCTACGCCGATCGGGTGATCGACACCTACGACCAGGTCGCACCAGGCTTCAAGGCGTCGATCACGCACCGCGACGTCGTCGGGCCGCACGAGATGGAGGTGGAGTACGGCCTCATCGGCGGCAACATCTTTCACGGCGAGCTGTCGCTCGAGCAGCTGTTCCACATGCGGCCCGCACCCGGCTTTGCCGACTATCGCACCCCGATCGCGGGCCTCTACAACGGTAGCTCGGCGACCCACGCGGGTGGCGGCGTGTGTGGCATTCCCGGCTGGCAGGCCGCCAAGGCCGCGCTGGCCGACAAGAAGCGGGCCGGCGGTCGGTTGCGTTCGGTGTTGGGACGCCGGAGCTAGTCGATGGCGGATGAGCGGCGTGCCTCAGCCGTAGCCGCCATGCTCGGGGCGCGGTCCGTTGCCGTTGTGGGCGCAAGTGCCAAGCCGGGCAGCTTCGGCGAACGCATGGTCATCGAGGCGCAACGCAGTTCGTCGCGTATGCACCTGGTGAACCCTCGATACGACTGGATCGGCGAGTGGCCTTGCGTGCCTTCGCTGTCCGATCTCGACGAGGCCGTCGACATGGTGCTGCTCGGGGTTCCAGACGGCGTGTTGATCGACCAACTCAAGGCGGCCGCCGGGAGCGGGGCGCGCTCGGCCGTCTTGTTCGGCTCCGCGCATGGGCTGCGCGACGAGGTGGTGGCGGTGGCGTCCGCCGCGGGCATGGCGCTGTGCGGCGCAGGATGTATGGGCTTCGTCAACAACGCGGTCGGCGTGCGCGCGTTGGGTTACCTCGAACCCGACCCGCTGCCTGCCGGGGGAGTCAGCCTGGTCACGCACTCGGGATCGGCCTTCTCGACGATGCTGCGTGCACGCCGGGGGTTCGGCTACCGGCTTGCGGTGTCATCCGGTCAGGAGTTAGTCACCGACGCAGCCGATTACGTCGACTACGCGCTCGACGATCCGGGGACCAGGCTGGTGGCGCTGATGATGGAGTCGCCGCGCGCGGTGCCGCGACTGCGCTGGGTGCTACTCCGAGCCGCAGAGTCCGGCGTGCCTGTCGTCATCCTGCCCGTCGGAGGATCGCCGACCGGGCGTGCGATGGTGGCGGCGCACTCGGGCGCGCTCGCGGGTGAGGACGCGGCGTGGGATGCGTTCTGCGCGTCGGTGGGCGCGGTGCGGGTGCGGGACATGGCCGAGTTCGCCGACACCATCGAACTGTTCTCCGCGGGTCGACGGGCGCAACATGGGCATGGCATTGCGACGGTGCATGATTCGGGCGCCGAACGCGCGCTGACCGCGGATCTCGCCCACGAACTGGGTGTGACGTTCGCGCCGCTGTCCGACCCAACGGCGCGCGCCATCGACGAGTTGCTCGACGACGGACTGTCGGCGACCAACCCCTTGGACGTATGGGGTACCGGCGCGGACACCAGGTCGTTGTTCCGGGCGTGCCTACGGGTGATGTCCGACGAGCCCTCGGTCGCGGTCACCGCGTTGGCCGTCGACCTGGTCACCGAATTCGACGACGACACCGCCTACGAGGACGCAGTGGTAGACGTCGCCGCAGACACTAACGCACCGCTGGCCGTGCTGACGTCAGTGGCATCGGCGATCGACCGAACCGCGGCGGAACGGCTGCGCAGCAAGGGGATTCCGGTGCTCGAGGGCACCCGCAGCGGCCTGGCCGCCCTTGACCACCTGGCCCGTTGGCCGATCGAGCTAGACCACCGAGAGCCGCGACTGGACGCCGCACGGCGGGACCGGTGGCAGGCGGCGCTGCGCGACTGGGCGCCGGAGCTGGCATTCGACTTGCTCGCCGACTATGGCATCCCGGTCGCCGCCCCGCGCGTAGCGCACTCGGTCGACGAGGCGCTACGCGCAGCCGGCGCGGTTGGCTATCCCGTCGCCTTGAAAACCCTTGGTGCCGAGCACAAGAGCGACGTCGGCGGGGTGGTGCTCGGGATCGCGGGCGCGGATGCGTTGCGGACCGAGTATGCGGCGCTGTCGAGCCGGCTCGGACCCGCGGTGACGCTCCAGCCGATGGCCCCCGAGGGCATCGAGGTGTCGATCGGACTGGTGCGCGACGAGAGCTTCGGGCCGCTGCTGGTCATCGCCGCAGGCGGCACGCTGGTTGAGTTGCTCGCCGACCGGGTGCTCGTCGTTCCGCCGGTGTCGCACGCGCGGGCACTGCGGCTACTGAACGGGCTGCGGCTGCGGGCGCTGCTCGACGGCTGGCGCGGCGGGCAACCCGCGGACGTTGCAGTCTTGGCCGACGTTGTCGTCGCGTTCTCGACGCTGGCCGCCGAATTGGGCGATGCGCTCGATGCGGTGGAGGCCAACCCGGTGATCGCGTCACCGCAGGGTGTTGTCGCAGTCGATGCACTTGTTCTGACGAGTGGGGCAGAATCCTCAAGCGTGGCTTGGGACTTCTCGACCGATCCGGATTTCCAGGAGAAACTCTGACCGCGACCTGTCCACGGTGTGAGCGGCGCTAGTAGTTCAGCCCGGAGAACATGACCCGGCCGGGATCGTACTTCTGCCGGACAGCGCTCAGCTTCGATAGATTTTGGCCGAAGTACCGCGCCGGTGGTTGATTCGCTTCGACATAGTTCACGTACCCGCCGACCGAATACTGTTGCACCGCTTGGTGTGCGGTGTTCAGCCAGCCGACGGCCGCCGCTGGCGGTCCGGATGGTTCGATATACCACTGCACCAGCGCGGACTGCCCGCGCCAGGGAAACGCGGTGGCACCGGGTGCCACCGTGGCCAGCGCGCCGTCGAGCGTGTGCATGATCGCCAACATGCGGCCGGCTCCTGCGGGAAAGGCGTTGACCGCTGCGGCGATGCCCTGGGCCGCTCCCGCGTCGATGGTCCGAAAAACGTCGGACCCGCCGACGTATGCCAGCGGAGCCGGATTCATGTTGTTGCCTGCCAGGTACTTCGTCAGATCGAGATAGTTGAACGTCTGGACGTCGGTCCCGATCGGTTGCACGCCTACGGCTTTGGTGACGGCGTCGGCCACGCTGTTACCCGACCCGGCAGGGCATGTCGCCATGATGCGACAGTGCGTACCCGTCGCGTCGGTGGTGCTGTCCGCCAGTGCCCAGTTGCTGCGGTCGGCGGTCCGCAACCAGTTCTGCCAACCGACGAGGACCTGCGCGAACGACTCCGTCGGGAAATGGACGTTCACGACGTCGGCGTCCGAGATGGGGAACGTGGCAAACGTCAGCGAGGTCGTCACCCCGAAGTTTCCGCCGCCACCACCACGCAACGCCCAGAATAGGTCGGGGTTCTCGGCTGCAGACGCGGTGACTGCCTGGCCCCCTGGTAGTACGACCGTCGCCGATGAAAGCGCGTCGGAGAGCAGGCCTGCATGGCGGGACTGGGCGCCAAGCCCGCCGCCAAGGGCGTGCCCCGCGGCACCGACCGTCGGGCAGATACCTGTCGGGATGCCCCTGCCTGCCGCGGCCAACGTTTGGTGCAGATCCCACAAACTCGTCGCGGGCGTCGCAGTGACTCGCCCGCTTGCGGCGTCATAGTTGATTCCGCCGGGCAACTGACGCAGGTCGAACACCATCGCGCCGGTCGTCGTGGACGCCCCTATGTAGGAATGCCCACCGCCGCGTGGCGCGACCTTGAGATTGTTGGCTGCGGCGAACGTCATCGCCTTCTGCACGTCCGCTGCCGATGTCGGGGTGACGATCGCCGCAGGCGTCGACCCGTTGAAGTTGGTGTTGAAAACCTGCTTCGCCGAGGCGAATTGACTGTTGTCAGGCAGTAGGACCGGGTTGCCGATGGCCGCTGACAAAGCACCCCAGCCGGAGGCGACCGGCTCGGCGGCAGCCCGCACCGAGCCGAAAACCGTGCCCGCGGCTAACGCGCCCGCGGCACCGCGCAGAAACGTCTGACGGGATATCTCACGCGCCAACGTCGGGCCCCCGCAATTCCGTCACGCCCCGAATTGTCAATCACGAGACGACGAGAACCGCGGTGCCGCACGAGCCGTTGCGCGACAGAGACCGAATCGAGATCAGAAGATGGAGTAGACCTTTCGCACCGTTTCGTGAATGTCCCACGTGCCGGTCCAGCCCTTGGGGAACACGGCCATGTCGCCGACGCCGATCACCGAGGCCTCGCCGCCGTCGGGCGTCACGGTCATGCTGCCTGCGACCAGGTAGATCACCTCGTGGGTTTCCAGCGTCCAGTGCGACGGCCCCGGTGCGCACTGCCAGATGCCAGCCGATGCGTCACCGTCTTCCCACAATTGGATGCCGTGCGTGGCCATCTCATCGCCGGTGGCCTCGTCGAGCGGGCCCCAGTCCTCGAGCTCGGCGTCGGCCGCTCCGGAGATGAAGGGGGTGAGGATAGTGGTTCTCATTGGGTCGCTTTCTCTGGAAACGGTAGTGAAATGGGTTCTGGTGCTACCCGACTGTTGCCTTCTGCGTCGAAACGGTCGAGCCCGAGGTCGGTGAGGTCGAGCCACGTGCACTCGCCGGTGGTGGCGAGGTCCGCGGCGACCTGGGCCACGGCTGGGCCCCACATCATTCCGTGCCCGGCCGGGCTGGCCACTACGGTGCCGTCGACGGGACCGTCGTCGGTGAGCAGCGGGCCGAGGATGGGTAGGTGGTCGGGGGTGTAGTCGATGGTGGCGGCCCACGACCGGCGCAGCCCGAGTCCACGAACCGCAGGGAAGAGGTATTCGATGCGGTCGCGGGCCTTGCGGTAGTACAAGGTGTCGAAGTCCACTGCGGTGCCCGGTGGTTCGTCGGGGTTGCTCATGCCCCACAGCACGCCGCCGGCTTCCCCTGGCCGCCAATAGATTCCGGAGGTCACGTCGAACGCCATCGGTACGTCGTGGATGTCTAGCTCGGCCGGTGCCGCGGTGACGACGACCTGATGCCTGGTGCCGCCTGCATGGATGCGTCCGCCCGCCCGAGCGCCGACGGCGGCGAGCTTCGGACCGCCGGTGAGCACCACCCGTTCGGTGGTGATCGGCCCGGCGGAGGTGTCGACGCCGACCACTCGGCCGCCTTGCGTGCGTAGCCCGGTGAACGCGCAGCGCTCCCGGATGTCGACGCCGTGAGCCACTAGCGCAGCGGTGTAGGCCAGCACGTTGCGGGGGGCATCGATGTAGCCGTCGCCAGGTGCGTAGGAGGCGCCGAGCGTGACGCCCTTGGCCAACCCGGTGTTGCGGTCGTCGAGGTCGTCGCTGCTGAGCCATTCGACGTCGAGACCGAGGCTGCGTTGCAGCGCGATGCGGTCGTGGGCTTGCTGCACTTCGGATTCGGTGAAGCTCGGCATGAGGTAGCCCTGCGCGACGAACCCGCAGTCGAGCGGAAAGCGGTCGCCACTGGAGCGGTAGAAGTCTTGGCTGCGCATGCCGAGCTTGATTGCGGGTTCGGTACCGCCCTGCGCGCGGACCATCCCTGCGGCGCGGCTGCTGGCACCGTCGCCAAGGGTGGCCGCCTCGAGCAGGACGACGTTGGGAACTCCGCTTTCGGCGAGCAGGACGGCGGTCCAGGCGCCCACCGTGCCTCCGCCGACCACGACCACGTCGGCGTGAGAGGAACTGGTCATAGTACGAGACCGTGACATAGACTGAACGCTCAGTCAAGCGGTCGGCGAGGATCGGAGTGCGGAGGATGTATGGACTGACGGCGGAGGATCGGCGGATCAGGGAGACGGCGCGGGCGTTCGTCAACTCAGTCATTCCGTTCGAGGTCCAGGCCGAGTTGGCAGGCGGACTTTTGCCCAAGGAGGTGACGGCCGAACATCACGCCAGGGCAATCGAATTGGGCCTTTACGGCACCAACATGCCGACGTCGGTAGGTGGCCAAGGATGCACGGCCCTGCAGCAGGTGCTGGTGCAGGAGCAGTGCGGCCGGGCGACCAACGGGCTGGCCTGGGTGATGCACACGCCGCCACAGTGGTGGGTGGACGTTGCGACCGACTACCAGAAGGAACGCTGGCTGCTACCCGCGGTGCGGGGTGAGAAGCACGAGGCCTACGCCATCACCGAGGAGTTCGCCGGATCGGACGTGTCCGCGCTGGAGGCCACCGCGCGTCGGGAGGGCGACGAGTACGTCGTCGACGGGGTGAAGTGGCACGTCACGTCTTACAATCTGGCCGAGTACCTGTTCGTCCAGGCGCGCCTGGTGGGTGGCGAATTCGACGGTGAGCATGTGCTTCTGGTTGTCGATCTGCCGTGGCCGGGCGTGGAAGTCGTTCGTACGCCACACTATTCGCACCACATCGCCGACGAGCACCCGATCGTTGCCTTCACCGGGGTGCGGGTGCCGGTGGCGAACCTGGTCGGGGCCGAGGGCGAGGGCATGACCTTCAGTCAGGACTGGTTCCGCTTCGAGCGGTTGATGGTGGCGGCCCGCTGCGTCGGGGCAGCGCAACGGTTGCTCGACGAGGTGACGGCATTCGCCAAAGACCGGGTGGTGGACGGCAAGCCGCTCGGCGAACACCAACTGGTGGCGGGCATGCTGGCCGACATCGCCACTGAACTGTTCGCAGCCCGCACGATGCTCTACGAGGTGGCCCGCTCCATCGATGCCGGCACCGATCGCAAAACGCTGCACGCGCAGGCGTCGATGGCCAAGCTGTTCTGCTCGGAGATGGCGGGGCGCGCAGCCGATCGAGCCGTCCAGATCTTCGGCGGGCGTGGATACATGCGCGAGAACGTCGCCGAACGGATGTACCGCGAGCTGCGCGTCGAGCGAATCTGGGAGGGCGCCAGCGAGATTCAGCGGCTCATCGTAGGCCGCCAGCTACTGAACCGCGGTCCGTCGGTAGTGCTGGAGGGAACTCAGCAGGGGTCGCCTGGAGGCGTGTAGTACGGCACTCCCTCGACGGTGTAACAAGGGATCTCGCCGGGAATGTACGGATTGTCGGCCGACGCAATCGCGGCGCCTCTGGCCACGTCACCGGCGACGTTGGTGCACCCGCCAACTGCGACGTGACGGCCACTGGCACCTGCGCAGATGTCGGCTTGCGCTGCCGGCGCGACGACGAGCGGCAAGCCCGCCATCGCGGTGGTTGCGAAGAGTACTGCTACCAGCTTCTTCATTGCACACGTCCTTTGCTAGCCCGGCCCGTCGTTATTATCACGTGCGTCGATCGCCGCGACCGATGTTTGACCGTTTTGCCCGTCGGTCGCGGTCGTGCGGAACGCAAGCAACCGCATGCCGTGGTAGATGACGAGCGCTGCGATCGAGCCAAGCGCGATGCCCGTGAAGGTCAGGCTCCCGGCCGTCCACGTGAAGTCGGCGATGCCGATGATCAGGGGGATGGCGGCCGTCATCTGGTTGATCGGCTGGCTGAAGTCGACGTGATTGGTCAACCAGATGCGCACGCCCAGAATGCCGACGAGCCCGTACAACACGACCGTCGCGCCGCCGAGCACACCGGACGGAATGGCGGAAATGACCGCGCCGATCTTCGGGCAGAGTGCCAGCACGATCGCCACGGCCGCGGCAATCCAATATGCCGCAGTCGAATACACGCGCGTGGCGGCCATCACGCCGATGTTCTCGGCGTACGTGGTCGTGGCCGAGCCGCCACCGAACCCGGCCAGTGCCGTTGCGACGCCGTCGGCGGCGATGGCCCGGCCCATGAGGGGATCGGTGTCCGTGTCGGTCATCTGGCCGACCGACTTCACGTGGCCGATGTTCTCCGCGACCAGGGCGATGACGGCGGGCAGGAAGAGCGGCAGCACCGCGAGCGTGAATGTCGGGGTCTGAAACTTGGGCAGTCCAATCCAGGGGGCCGCCGCGATCGCAGTGGTGTCCAGATCGCCGAGCGCCCACGCGAGCAGGTATCCGACGACGACGGCGAGAAAGATGGCAAGGCGGCCGATGATGCCGCGGAAGAAGGCCAGGCTGCAGACCAGCAGTACCAGGGTGACCAAGCCCAGCAGCGGCCCCTTTTCGAAGTTCTGCTTCGCGGCAGGTGCGAGGTTGAACCCGATGAGGGCGACGACGGCGCCCGTCACGACCGGCGGCAGCGTCGCGTTGAGCCAATCGGTGCCGACGAAGTGCACCACCGCACCGATGACCACCAGGGTGAGACCCACCGCGACGAGGCCACCGAGCGCGCTGCCTGCGCCATTGCTGGCCACCGCCGCCACCACGGGGGCGATCACGGCGAAGCTGGAACCCAGATAGCTGGGTAGCCGATTGCCCGTGATGAGCAGGAACAGCACGGTGCCGATGCCGGAGAAGAGCAGCGTCGTCGTCGGCGGAAAGCCCGTCAGCACCGGCACCAGGAAGGTGGCGCCGAACATCGCGACGACGTGCTGAGCGCCGATGCCGATGGTGCGTGGCCAACTCAGGCGTTCGTCGGGGGCGACGACGTCGGCATCGGCGGGGACGGGTTTCCAGGTCAGCGGAATCACGGTTTCCGACTACACACCATCACGTGGGATCTCGCGCGTTATCCACAGTCAGCGATTCATCCACAGATTGCACTTGGCTCGATGCTATCGAACAGATGTGCGAATAGCGTGGAGTCATGTCCGAACGCTCCTTCCTGACCGCCGAGGTGGCGCGCGCTGCGGTGTGCGCCGAGCTCGACGTGATCGATGCGGCGTTGGACCGCATCCGGAAGACGTCGACCGATCTGGTGGGCAACGCGTTTCGGATCGAGGTGGCGACTCGGCTGGAGGATCAGCACCGGATGAACCGTGGGCTGTCCTACCGGATGCTCGGTGAACTGTTCGATCCGCCCGACGGCCAAGTGGATCCGGACGTGCCGACCGAGCGGCGGGTGCGCGATCGGTTGTGGCAGGGGCTGCGCATCACCCAAGCCGAATTGCGGCGCCGAGTGAAGTTCGCCGCGCGGATTCGGGGGCGGCGCAGCCTGACCGGGCAGCCGTTGCCGCCGGAATTGCCGGTGCTGGCCGGGGCCGTGGAACGAGGCGAGGTGGGTGAGGACCACATCCGCGAGATCTGCAAGGCCCTCGACGTGCTGCCCAATTCCGTGTCGGCGGCCGACAAGGAGAAGGCCGAACGCGTGCTCGTCGAACACGCGCTCACTCAGGATTCGGCGTTCGTCGCAGCGCTGGGGCGCGGCCTCGCCGACTCGCTGAATCCCGATGGGCTCTTCGATGACCGCGACCGTGCCAGGCGGCGTGGGGTGGTGCTGGGCAACCAAGGGCCAGACGGGATGAGCAAGCTCTCGGGTTGGTTGACACCCGAGACGCGGGCGTATCTGGAGGCCGCAGGCGCTGCGGTGCGGCCCGGGCGGCATCATCCGGACACGGATCAGCCGGTGGTCGATGCCAAGACCGACACCCGCACCTCGGCGCAGCGACTCCACGATGCATTCGCGTTGACACTCAAGGCCGGCATCGGCTCCGGCGAGCTCGGGCTACACCGCGGCATGCCCGTGACGGTCATCGTGTCCACCACACTGTCCGAGCTCGAGCAGGCCGCCCGCGCCATGGCCGACCCCTCCGTGCCGATGCCACGGCCCGCACGAACCGGCGGCGGGTCGGCGCTACCGATGCGCGACCTCATCCGGATGGCCAGTGGCGCCATCCACTACCTCGCCGTCTTCGAAGACCATTCGAACCGTCCGCTGTACCTCGGACGAAGCACGCGCATCGCGACCGCCGATCAGCGCATCATCTGCTATGCGCGGGACCGCGGCTGTACCCGGCCCAATTGCCAAGTGCCGGGCTATCACAGCGAGGTCCACCACTCACCAGGCTGGCATCCCGACGGGCGCACCGACGCGGACAAGCTGTACTTCGCGTGCCATTCGGACAATGCCAGGGCCGAGGATGACGACATCTCGACGACGGTCACCGAGGACGGCCGGCTGGCCTGGTCCGAGAGGGATGGGCCGCCGCGAGTCAACCGGTTCCACCACCCGGAAGAGTTACTCGACGACGGCTAGCGCGATAGCCGTGGAATGACTTCGTCGCCAAGGCGTTTGACCCAGCCGGCCGGATCCGGATTGCCGGGCCAGGGGCCGGTGTTGATCGTGTCGATGCCGAGGGCGGCGTACTGGTCGAGCGTGCGCAGATATCCGTCGACGTCGGCGAACGGATCGTCGAAGTAACCGACCGTCAGCCGGATGTCGGAGAAGTCGCGGCCCACTGCGTCGCAGTGGCGGCGCAGCACGTCGATCTTGTGCGGGAGCTCTTCGAGTGTCGACGAGGCATTCCACACGTCGGCGTACTGCGCCACCATGCGCAGCGTCTTCTTCTCGCCGGAGCCGCCGATGAAGATCGGTGGCCGTCGGATCGGCTGAGGCGCACAGATGGTCTCGGCGAGTTGGTAGTGCTTCCCCTCGTAGGGCCCGTCGTCGTCACTCCACATCTGCTGGCAGATCTGCAGCGTCTCCTCCAGCATTTCGAACCGCTCCTTCAGCGGCGGGTAGGGGATGCCCAGCGCGTGGTGTTCACGGTCGTACCAGGCCGCACCGATGCCGAACATCGAACGGCCGCCACTCAATACGTCCAATGTGGTGATGGTCTTGGCCAGCACGCCGGGATAGCGGTAGGTGACGCCGGTGACCATCATCGTCAGCGTGATGCGTTCGGTGAGCGCAGCGAGGTAACCCATGGACGTGTAGCCCTCGAGGAAGGGATTCTCGGCGGGGCCGAAGGTCTCCATCTGGAAGAAGTGGTCGGCGAGGGTGAACATGTCAACGCCACCCTCCTCGGCGGCCTTGGCGGTCGCAGCGAGCGTCGGGGCCAGCTGCTCGGGTGCGCCGGGTAGAAAGTCGATGTAGTGAACGCCTAATTTCATTGTGGTGATTAGCCTTTCGCTAGTCGGAGAGTCGCTCGAGCAGCGTCAGTGCCTCGTTGATGATGCGGCGCTCCGGTTCGGTGTAGCGGTCTTGCATGGCGCGCACCAACCATTCCTCGCGCACCTTGCGGTCGTGCTCGGCATGCTTCTGTCCGCGTGCCGTCAGCGTGATGAGCTGACGGCGCCCGTCCTCGGGATCGGGACTACGAGTGATCAATCCGTGCCGGTCGAGACCCGTCAGCGTGGTCGCCATGGACTGCGGGCGCACGCGTTCTGCTCCGGCCAGTCGGCTGGTCGAAGCGGGCCCGTCCTTGATCAGCCGTATCAGGACTGCGGTCTGGGACGGAGTCAGGTCGTCGTCGGTCGCAACTTCGAGCAGTCGCCTGCGCAGTCTGCTGAACATCACGCGCAGATCGCGCGCCGCCGCTACGGCTGACTCACTGACCTGGCTCATATATACAGTCTAGACTGTGCAGTTGTAACTGTCTAATTTGCCTGGCGAACCCAATAGACCGCGGCGCCAAGCACGACCACGCCCGCACCAGTGAGCACCGATGCCAACGGGAGCGCAAACGCGAGCACCACGCAGCCAACGAAGCCAAGCACGGGAATCACTGTGCGGCCCAACGTGAATGCAGCTGCATTCGTGATCGCGTAGTACAGCAGCACCGTGAACGACGAGAAGCCGATCGCCCCACGGACATCGACGAAGGCCGCGAGCACGGCGACGACGAAGCCCACCGCGACCTCGGCGCGGTACGGGCTGTCGAACCGCGGATGTACGGCGGCCAGCGCGTGCGGTAACTGGCGATCGCGCGCCATCGCCAGCGTCGTGCGGGACACCCCAAGGATCAGTGCCAACAGCGCTCCGACGGCTGCCACCACGGCGCCCACTCGCACCACCGGGACCAAGCCCGGATGGCCTGCGACGGCGTCGGCAAGTGGGGCTGTCGCGGAAGCCATTGCAGCGCTGCCCATTACACCGAGCACCGCGATCGCGACCACGGCGTACACCGCGAGTGTCACGCCGAGGGCGATGGGAATGGCGCGCGGAATCGTCCTGGCCGGATCGCGCACCTCCTCGCCGAGCGTGGCGATGCGCGCGTAGCCGGCGAACGCGAAGAACAACAGCGCTGCCGCCTGCAACACGTCGCCAACGCCAACGAAGTGGCCGAACTCCAACCGCCCCAGGTCAACCCGTCCAGAACCCAGCAGCACCGCGACGACCATGGCCAGTACGGCCAGCACGACGGCGACGATGACCCGCGTCAGCAGCACCGAGCGCTGCACGCCGACGACGTTGACGGCGGTCAGCACGACCACCACCCCGACCGCTACCGCGTGCGCATGCGTCGGCCACGCGTAGTAGCCGACGGTGAGCGCCATCGCCGCACACGACGCCGTCTTGCCCACGACGAAACTCCAGCCTGCGGTGTGTCCCCAGAACTCGCCTAGCCGCTCACGCGCGTACACGTACGTGCCGCCGGACTGTGGATACCGCGCCGCCAGCCGGGCCGACGAGGTGGCGTTGCAGTAGGCCACCACCGCGGCGACTGCCAGCCCGGCGAGCAGCCACGAGCCCGCCGCTTCGGCCGCGGGCGCAAGCGCCACGAAGATGCCCGCGCCGATCATCGAACCCAGTCCAATGGTGACGGCGTCGACGGTGCCGAGACTGCGTTTCAGCGGGACGTGCTCCGGCGTCGGCACGCGCCAATGATAGGCGCGCCAATGATAAGAATCAGCCGGGATATTCGGACGTCAGCACGGTTGCCTCGGGCTTGGCGAAGACGTCGTTGAGCGTCACGGTGCGTAGCTTGCGGTCGGCAATGATGTCGAGCAATTGGTGGTAGGCGGTCGTCACCGGCGGGTGATTGAGGTGCCCGATGACGATGTTCTGCGAGGTGTAGAACTTCTGTGCGTTTGCCACGATGTCGCGCGGGTTCAGGATCGCGTCGTCGCCGATGTTGCCGTCCCACATGGTCGTCGCGGTGTAACCGAGGTCGGCGGCGACAGAGCTGACGAGGTCGTTGTAGGCCCCGTAGGGCGGCCGGTAGTACGGCGTTGCGTCGGCGCCGAAGGTATCCTTGATGAACTGGTCGGTGTGCCGCAACTCGTCCGCGATCTGGCGGCCCGTCATCTTGGTGAGGTCGTGGTGGAGCCACGTGTGGTTGCCGAGCTGAATCTGGCCGGACTCCACCAACGGCAGCAGCAGATCGCGGTTGTCGGTCCACGACGCGAACACACCCGTGACGAACATGGTGAGCCGAATGCCGGTGTCGTGCGCGAGCTGTCCATATGCGTGCACGACGTTGGTGTCGACACCGTCGTCCAGGGTGAGCGCCAACAGGTCGCCCTGGCCCGGGAGCGTGCTCAGCACGGCCCCGCCCGGCAGCAAAACCCGGGCGGCAGGCGGCGGAGGCGGAAGCAGCGACGGCCATGGCGGAGGGGCCGGCGCGCCCTGGGGTTGCGCATCGTCGACGTGTGCGGCCTGGCTCGGGGCTCCGGCGCCGTACCGCGCGAACGCCACCGCCACGGCCGATCCGACGACGCCGAGCAATACGTTGCGGCGTGTCAACGGCGGCGTCGTGCTTGCGCTGCGCACCCGACGCGCAGTCACACGAGTCACTTCAGTAACATTCCGCACGTCGAACAGGGTAGCTGGATGATTGCCCACAGTCGGGGACGCTGGCGTCGACGCCCTTGGACGGAGTCTGAATCCGGGCTTCGAGGTAGCTGGCAGCTCAGTTGCCGTCGGCCTGCGCAGGCATCGCCTCGCGGAGCGATTCCAAGGCCGTCGCGAGCATCATCCCGATGAACGCGACGGACCCGATCACCACCAACGGAATCGCCCACAGTCGACGGAACAGCAGGGCCGATTCGCAGCTGGAGACGAATCCGGTGCCGTTGGTCGCATCGGCGGCCTGGCGGAGGTCACCCGTGAATCCGGTGCCGCACTTGACCTGCCAACCCCACTGATCGAAGTCGGAGATGAAGACCGGGAATCGCATGGCGAACAGCCCGATCACCACCAGGACCGCGCCACCAATGACCATGTACCACCCACGCCGACTCAACTCCCCATCTCCCTTCAGGTCATGCAAACGTTGGCGAACAGCAGCACCGGCCACGACACGATCGATCCAAGGAAGGACACCACCGCGTCGACCTTGGGCATGTGCTGCAGGTGCTCGGTGTGGGTGCTCGACCAGACGAGTCCGACGAGCAGGTACGGGGTGCCGACGACAAGCCCGATCACGATCAACTCGCCGATGGACACCCGGTAACGGACGATCCGCCGCAACCCGGCAACCACATCGACCACGATGACCCCCAACCCAAACAGATCCCCGAGCGATATGTTAATGACGATTCTTACCCGATGGAAGGTTTCCGTCATCACTATCTGCACCAGCTGGCCACTAAGTTGCCGAGCGGTCGCATAGCGTGAGGGCCATGTCGCCCCGCCCCAAGGACCGCAAGGCGCAGATCGCGCGGGCGTCGGCCGACGCCTTCAGCGCGCTGGGCTACCACGGCGTCACCATGGAGGACATCGCGTCGCGGGTGGGGATCTCCGCCACGGCGCTCTACCGCCACTACTCGGGCAAGTATGAGTTGTTCCGGCTCGCGGTGCTGAACCTTGGGCAGCAGTTGGTCGACGCGACGGCGTTCGCCGACGAGTCCGACGCCCAGGCTGTCGCCGCCGATCCCTGGCGGCACCTCGGCGCGCTGGTAGCCGCACTCACCGACACCGCGCTCGCGAATCGTGAGTCCGGTGGGCTCTACCGGTGGGAGGCGCGCTTCCTCAGCGCCGACGACCAGGCCGAGTTGAACCGCCAACTCCGCACGGTGCATCGCCGGATCCAGCGCCCGCTGGCGGTGCTGCATCCTGACCGGACTTCTCGGGAGCGCTGGGTTGGCTCGACCGCCATCCTGAGTGTGCTCGGTAGCATCGTCGACCACCGCGCCCGGCTGCCCGTCGCCCGGATGCGAACCGTGCTGAGCGAACTCGCCAAGGTGATCGCGACCGCCGAGCTCGCCGCGCCCGTCGACGAACCGCACGTCCAAAAGTCGCCGACGAGCCCTGCGACCCAGTCGAAATATGAAGCGCTGCTTGATGAGTCGATGCGACTGTTCAATGAACGGGGTTATCGCGAGACCAGTGTCGAAGAGATCGCCGCGACCGTTGGGCTGCCTGCTTCCGGGGTCTACCGGTACTTCGGGCACAAGAGCGACCTGCTGGCGGCGTCGTTCCGGCGGGCGGCCGACTGGCTGTCGGCCGAGCTAAGCTCCGCCGCCGCCGTCGCGAACGATCCGGAGGAGGCCCTGACGCGGGTGATCGACGCCTACGTCGCCCGATCCTTCGACCGCCCCGAACTGGACTACGTCTACTACACCGAACGGCTGAACATGACGGAGGCCGACCAGAACGTGTTGCGCATCCTGCAGCTGTCGACCGTCGAGTCGTGGGTTCAGTTGGTCGTGGCCGTACGACCGGAGTGGAGCCCAGGGGACGCCCGGTTCGCCGTGCACGCCGCGATGGCACTCGTCATCGACATGGGGCGGTTGACCGAATATCGGGATACCGCACAGGCCCGCGTTCTGGTCGGCGGGCTGCTGGATCTGACGCTGCTCGGGCGCTACCGGTTGCGGGCGACGTTGACGGCCAGATAACCGACGTACCCGAGTGTTCCGAGCACCGCCAGCCTGCGGGTCTTTGGGGCAACCAGGCCGAGGCCGATGGCCGTCTCGATGGCGCCGTTGGTCTTGAGATGACGGTCGGTGTCCTGCGGGAAGGCGGACTTGGTGATGCCTTCGAAGAGCTCGGGGCGGACGAAGTGCGCCACCCCGGTCCCGGCCAACGCCAACCCCACTAGTGCGGGCAGGCGCGACTTCTTTTGCTCTGACACGTACCGATCCTCTCTACGACATCTGATAGTCGGTCAACGGGAACTCCGACGCTTCCCGGATGGCGGCCTCCGTCGAGGAGGGCCGCAACAGCGTGGGTTCGCCGGCCGGATTGAAATAGTACGACCGCGCGGTCGCGCAGTTTCCGGTGGTGAACAGCGAGTCGCCGAGCAGTTCGGTCATCCGGTCCAGGAAGACGGTATTGGCTTCCTCGGTGACCTCGAACGTCGTGACGCCACGGCGCTTGACCTCCGTGAACAGTCGATCCATGAGCCGCATCTGGTACTCCATGGTGTTGAAGAAGTTCAACCCAAGGAACGCGTACGGGCTGGCCAGGCTCAGGTAATTCGGGAAGTATGGCATCGAAACACCTTGATACGCCTGGAATCTGGTGTCGCGCCACCACTTTCCCAAATCGCGGCCGTCGCGCCCGATGACCTCGACGGCTGGGAAGTTGGCCTCCCACAGATCGAAACCGGTGGCCAGCACCAGTGTGTCGATGACGTTCTTGGTGCCGTCATTGCCGACGATGCCGTCGGAGTCAATGTGGTCGATGCCCGCATCCTGCAGGTGTACGTGTGGCTTGGTGAAGGCGCGGTAGTAACCATTGCTGAATGTTGGCCGCTTGCAACCGAAGTCGTAGTCCGGAGTGAGCCGCCGCCGCAGTTCCTTGTCGCGGATCGTGACGAATCGGTGCAGCTTCGACAGGCCGGTCGCCGAGAGGTTGAAACGCCCGCGGAATCTCCCGTAGTGCCGTACACCCACCGAGACCATCACCTCGTAGATGGAATCGGTCAGCCAGCGAAGAACGCGCTGAGTCAACGGAACTCGCGCGAAGAGCCGCTTGGTCCGCTCGCCGAAGCGCAGGTCGACCTTGGGTACCACCCAGATCGGGGTGCGCTGGTACACCGTCAGATCGGCGGCACTCTTGGCGAGCTCGGGGATCAACTGGACGGCCGTGGCGCCGGTGCCGATGACGGCGATCCGCTGCCCGGCGGGATCGAAGCCGTCCTCCCATTCGGTGGTGTGGATGACCTTGCCGTCGAAGGAGTTGATGCCGGGGATGTCCGGAACCGCGGGCTGGGAAAGGAAGCCCGTCGCCGTGATCAGGTAGCGCGTGGTCAGCGTCTCGCCGCCAAGGGCGACGCGCCAGAGGTTTGCGTCCTCGTCCCAGCGTGCGCCCTCGACCGTCGTGTTGAACCGCATGTGGCGCCGGACGTCGTACTTGTCGGCCACGTCATCGGCGTACTGCTTGATCTCCCGCCCGGGCGTGAAGAGCCGCGACCAGTTGGGATTCGGCTCGAAGAAGTACGAGTAGGTCGTCGTCGGTACGTCGACGGCCAGGCCGGGGTAGTGGTTGACGTGCCAAGTGCCGCCCAGATCGTTCTCGCGGTCCAAGATCACGAAGTCGTGGTAGCCGAGCCGCTTCAGCTGAATGGCGGCACCGATTCCAGCGAAGCCGGCCCCCACGATGACCGCCTCGAATTGCTGCGAAGTCATGAGTAGACGGTACCAGGGGTACCGCTAACCCTTCAGTGAGCCCGACCGCTTCGGGTCGAGTGTCGCGATGCAGGTGATCGCACGGTCGCCCTTGCTCCAGGTGTCCGCCGTCGGGGCTAGTACGTACACGCCGACGGCGGCGTCGGTCATGGCCTCCGGCGCGAACTTCCCCAGTTCCTCCGGGCACTTGTTCTGCCACTCGTTGATCGTCGACGCACCGGGGTAGTCACCGCTGGGCATGTCGAGTACCGCAAACACCTCGCCCGCGTGCGGTTTGGCGCAGTCGATGGTCGGCAATGTGATGACCTCCGACCCGGTGGGCACCTCGGAGATGCAGTCGCCGACTTTCATGTCGGTGGCGATGGCAGTGTCCTTGACCGCGAAGTAAAGGATCGCCAACCCGACGACAACGATGAGCACGACCACGCCGACGGCGGACAGCGCGATGATCAAGCCCTTGCGCGAGCGCTTCGGCGGGGGTGCGGGCGCCTGCCCGTACGGGCCGGCCGCATAGGGCATCGGCGGCGGAGGAGGCCCCCATGAGCCTGGCGGCGGCGGTGACCCCCAAGAGCCGGGCGGCGGAGGAGGTGGCTGGCCCCATGCGGGCTGGTTCGGGTCTCCGGGAGGCGGCCAGGTCACCCCAGGAAGATACCGGTCACTTCCGGAAGAGAACAGTTCAGGCCAGCAGTCGGAGGGCTGCGTCGACCGCCAACGCGGGCACGTCGAGCGTCTTCGAACCGAGGTCGTGACGGGCGCCGGTGACCTCGACGAGTTCGGTTGCGGCGCCGACGAGCGCGGCCGCGGCGCGCAATTCGTCGATCGTGCCGAACGAGTCGGAGGTGCCATGGGTGAACACCGTCGGAACGGTGATGCGAGGTAGGTGCTCGGTGCGGGCCCGCTCGGGCTTGCCGGGCGGGTGCAGCGGGTACGAGAACAGCGTCAGCGCGGCAACACCGAGCCCGTCGGCGACTGCCATCGACGTCATGCGTCCTCCGTACGAGTGGCCGCCCGCGAGCACCGGCCCCAACGTGTCTGCCCGCGCGAGTTCCACCGCCTCGACGATGCCCGCTTGATCGGCCTTGGCTGACCCCGATGGCGGGCCCTTCGGGCGACGCCGACGGTAAGGCAGGTCGTAGCGCACGGCCAGCCAACCGCGGCTGGCCCACTCGTCGCACAGCTTGATCAACATCGCCGAATCCCGGTTGCCGCCCGCGCCGTGCGTCAGCAGCACGGTGCCGTGCGCCTTGCCCTTCGGCTCGTGCGCGAGGCCTGCGATGGCGTCAAGATCCATCGCGGTCAGCCAATCGGAACAACGCGGAGACGGGACCGTGGCCGTGCCCCAATGGGTAAGCGGCGCGCAGACATTCGGTGACCCAGCGCTTGGCGAACGCCACGGCGTCCGGCACCGAATAGCCGTGGGCAAGCGCGCACGCCGTCGCCGCGGCGAGGGTGTCGCCCGCGCCGTGGTCGTGGCCGGTGTCGATACGTTCGGCGTCGAATTCGTGGAACTCGGTGCCGTCGAACAACACGTCGGGGCTGTGGGCCGAGGACCGCAGGTGGCCGCCCTTGACGAGCGCCCACTTGGGCCCCAGTGCGTGCAGCGCCCGCGCCGCTTCGCGTTGCGATTCGGCCTCAATGACCTCGATCCCGGTGATCAACCGCACCTCGTCGAGGTTCGGAGTGACCAACGTCGCGATCGGAAACAGTTCGGTACGAAGCGCATTCAACGCCGACGGATGCAGCAGCGGGTCGCCGTGCATCGACGCGCAGACAGGGTCGACGACCAACGGCGGTGCGTTGGAGAGGTCGCGCCACGTCTCGGCGACCGCGCCGATGATCTCCGACGATGCCAGCATCCCGGTCTTTGCGGCCTGGATGCCGATGTCCTCGGCCACCGCGGTGATTTGGCCAGTGATGATGTCGAGTGGCAGTTCGTGGAATCCCTTGACGCCGACCGAGTTCTGCACGGTCACCGCGGCCACGGCCACACAACCGTGCAGGCCGAGCATCGCGAAGGTGCGAAGGTCGGCCTGGATGCCCGCGCCACCACCGGAATCGGACCCGGCGATCGTCATCACCCGCAGTGGGGTCTGACCGGGCGGCGTCAACGGTAGGTAGTTCACGTGCTCAAGGGTAGATAGACCTGGTTGCCCTGCTGTGCGAACTCCTCAGATTTCTCCGCCATCGCGTCCCTGATGTCCTGCGTAATGCGCATCGAGCAGAACTTCGGGCCGCACATCGAGCAGAAGTGCGCCGTCTTGGCCGGTTCGGCGGGCAGCGTCTCGTCGTGGAATTCGCGGGCGGTGTCGGGGTCGAGCGACAGGGCGAATTGGTCGTGCCAGCGGAACTCGAAGCGGGCCTTGGACAATGCGTCGTCCCTGCGCTGGGCGTGTGGGTGACCCTTGGACAGGTCGCCCGCGTGTGCGGCGATCTTGTAGGCGATGACGCCGTCCTTGACGTCCTTGCGGTCGGGCAGCCCGAGGTGCTCCTTGGGGGTGACGTAACACAGCATCGCGGTGCCGGCCTGCGCGATGATGGCCGCGCCGATCGCCGACGTGATGTGGTCGTAGGCGGGCGCGATGTCGGTGGCCAGCGGGCCGAGCGTGTAGAACGGCGCTTCCTCGCAGAGCTCTTCCTCGAGCCGGACGTTCTCGACGATCTTGTGCATGGGCACGTGCCCTGGTCCCTCGATCATCACTTGCACGCCATGGGCTTTCGCGATCTTGGTGAGCTCGCCGAGGGTGCGAAGCTCGGCGAACTGGGCCTCGTCGTTGGCGTCGGCGATCGAACCAGGGCGCAACCCGTCACCGAGCGAGAACGTCACGTCGTAGCGCGCCAGTACCTCGCAGAGTTCCTCGAAGTGGGTGTAGAGGAACGATTCGGTGTGATGCGCCAGGCACCAGGCCGCCATGATCGAGCCGCCGCGGCTGACGATGCCGGTGACCCGGTTGACCGTCAGCGGGATGTAGCGCAGCAGTACGCCCGCGTGCACGGTCATGTAGTCGACGCCCTGCTCACACTGCTCGATCACGGTGTCGCGGTAGAGCTCCCACGTCAACTTGGTGGGATCGCCGTTGACCTTCTCCATCGCCTGGTACATCGGCACGGTTCCGACCGGGACGGGGGAGTTGCGCAGAATCCACTCCCGGGTCTGGTGGATCTCGCGGCCGGTGGACAGATCCATGATGGTGTCGGCGCCCCAGCGGGTGGCCCACACCATCTTGTCGACCTCCTCGGCGATCGAGGACGTCACCGCCGAGTTGCCGATGTTGGCGTTCACCTTCACCCCGAACGCCTTGCCGATGATCATGGGCTCGGCCTCGGGATGATTGTGATTGGCGGGGATCACCGCCCGGCCGCGCGCTACCTCGTCACGGACCAACTCCGCGGGCACGCCTTCGCGCACCGCGATGAACGCCATTTCCGCGGTGACCTCGCCCGCGCGGGCCCGCTGCAGCTGAGTGCCGCGGTCCCTCACCACCCCCGGCCGGTGCGGCAGACCGCGGGTGAGCTCGATCACTGCCTGCTCGTCGGTGTACGGACCGGACGTGTCGTACAGGTCGAGGTGTTCGCCGTTGGACAGGTTCACCCGACGGAACGGCACCTTGGCGCCCTCGACGCCGTCGAGGTCGCGGTAGAGCTTGGTGCTCCCGGTGATTGGCCCCGTTGTGACAGCAGGTGTGACAGAAGGGGATTCGGACATGGATGGGGACAGGGCAAAATCAGTCAACGTCATCAGCTCCCTACGCCGGCATTACCCGGACAGGTTCATACGGTCGACGGCGCAGCCTTCGCGAAGCGAAGGGACTGCTGTAGCCGTCCTCTCAGCGCACTCCGTGTGCGCTCCCGTGGTGGACGTCCCAAACCTACCCCAGGGGACTACGGATTGCCCTGAGATGATTTGAATAGCTAACATATGTTTTTTGTGTTGGCCGTGTGCGGCCGTTTTCGATATCGCAGCTAGAAAACCGATGACATGACGACTGAGACCGAGATGACGAAGCCTCCAGTAGTGGACGACGTAGACGACGCGTTGGTCGAGACGGCCCGCCGGCGTAGCCGCATGGACCACGACCACCCGCACTACAAGTGGGTGGTGTTGTCGAACACCACGCTGGGCATCCTGCTGGCCTCGATCAACGCGTCGATCGTGCTGATCTCGCTGCCCGCGATCTTCCGCGGCATCGGACTCAACCCGCTGGCCCCCGGCAACGTCAGCTATCTGCTCTGGATGATCATGGGCTACCTGGTGGTCACGGCCGTGCTGGTGGTCCCCTTCGGCCGACTCGGCGACATGTTCGGCCGGGTCAAGATCTACAACCTCGGCTTCGTGGTCTTCACCTTCGCGGCCGTCGCGCTGTCCTTCGATCCGTTCCACCTCGGCGGCGGCGCCGTGTGGCTCATCGCGTGGCGCGTCGTCCAGGGTGTCGGCGGTGCCATGCTGATGGCGTCCTCGTCGGCGATCCTCACCGACGCGTTCCCCGCTAATCAACGCGGCATGGCGCTCGGCGTCAACATGGTGGCCGCCGTCGCGGGGTCGTTCCTCGGTCTGCTGATCGGTGGCTTCCTGTCCGAGTGGCATTGGAAGGCCATCTTCTGGGTCGGCGTGCCCATCGGCATCGCAGGCACCATCTGGAGCTACCGTTCGCTGCGCGAACTCGGCGTCCGCACCGCGGGCCGACTGGACTGGGCGGGCACGTTCACCTTCGGGCTTGGGCTGACCATCCTGCTGGTCGGCATCACCTACGGCATCCAGCCCTACGGCGACTCCACCACCGGCTGGACCAACCCGTGGGTGCTTGGCTCGATCGCCGCGGGCCTGCTGTTGTTGGTCGCGTTCTGCTTCATCGAACTGAACGTCGACTCACCCATGGTCGACATCCGACTGTTCAAGTCGGCGTCGTTCGGCATGGGCAACCTCGCAGGCCTGATGTCCTCGGTGGGCCGTGGCGGGCTGCAGTTCATGCTCATCATCTGGCTGCAGGGCATCTGGTTGCCGCTACACGGGTACAGCTTCGAGTCGACGCCGCTGTGGGCGGGCATCTACCTGCTCCCTGCCACGTTCGGCTTCCTGGTGGCCGCGCCCATCGCGGGCACGTTGTCCGACCGCTTCGGGGCTCGGCCACTAACGGTGGGCGGCATGTTGTTGATGGCGGTGGCCTTCATCTCGCTGTTGCTGATTCCGGTGAACTTCGACTACTGGATGTTCGCCGTGCTGGTGTTCCTGAACGGGCTCGGCGGCGGCATCTTCACCGCACCCAATACTGCGGCCATCATGTCGAGCGTGCCCGCCGCCCAACGTGGCGCCGCGTCTGGGGTGCGGTCGACGTTCTTCAACGCGGGCAACTCGCTGTCGATCGGAATCTTCTTCTCGCTCATGATCGTTGGGCTGGCGCACACGCTCCCGGCGGCCATGAGCAACGGCCTGCAGGCCCAGGGCGTGTCGGCTGACGTAGCCCACGACGTCGCCAACCTGCCTCCGGTCGGAAGCTTGTTCGCCGCATTCCTCGGCTACAACCCGATCGCCGAATTGCTCGGCCCCTCGGGCGCGCTCCACGCGCCAGGGGTCAACGCCGACGTGCTGACCGGCAAGACGTTCTTCCCGCAACTCATCACCGAGCCGTTCCACACCGGGCTTTCCGTGGTGTTCATTGCCGCCGCGGTGATGATGGTGCTCGGGGCGATCGCGTCGCTGTTCAGCGCGGGCCGGTACGCCGACGCGCCGGGCGCCGACAACGCGGCTTAATTTCCCCGCCAGCGCGCGTGTTGGCACGCAACACGCCGCGTCGCGATGACGCTCTGCGCACGCTCGCGGTTGACCTGAAGGCCGGTTGAGCTCTTAACGTGAACACCATGGCCCATCACAGACCTCTGCTCTCCGACGACGAAGACCTGCTGCGGGAAGCCCGCGGTGCTGTCGAGGCCTTCGTCGCCGAACTGCAAGCAGGTGTCGATGCCCGCGATGCCGACGTATTCAACGCACACTTCGCCGACGACGTGCTGTGGGGAACTCCCTACGGCGACACTGTCCAGGGTTACGACACCCTGCACGCGGTCCACCGACGGATGCTGCCTCAGCGTGTCGGCGGCGCATCGTCGCGCTACGAGACGGTCCGGGTGCGCGCGCCGGCACCCGGCGTCGCGGTGGCTCAGGTGCGGCGGGTCGCGTTCGGCGAGGACGGTGCGCCGGTCGCGAACACCGATCCGGCGACGTTCTCCGAGATGACGACATTCGTACTCGTCAGGCGAGCCGGCGAATGGTGGCTGGCCGCGGGTCAGCACACACCGGTGCGGCCCAAGCCCGCTTAGCGGATCAGCGCACCGCGCAGGAAGAACTCGTCCAGCCTGCGGACGATGATCGTGCCCACCGACAGTTGAGCGGCGATTTCGAGGTTGTCGTCGGCGATCTCCTCGCCCCACTCGAACGGCCATCCGCCATCGGGCAGGCTCGTCTGAAAGGCCAGCACCACTTCGTCACGCGTCAACTCCGACTCCACAACCATGGCCGTCGTCGTGGCTCGATGGGAGGCCGCACCCGCGAAGCCCCTGCCGCAACCGCAGCCGCCGTCCGGGTCGTCCGTGCCACGCGCGCACGGTTCCTGAATCCACACCAATTCACCCTCGATGCAGTAGTGGTAGTCGCTCGGATTGGTGCCCTGGGTCAGTCCCGTGGCCACGAGAATCTTCATGCCCTGGACGCTACGAGCGGCCACCGACACCCGGATGCATCCGAGCCGGGCTCCCTCTTCGGGTGAGTCAGTCGAGTTCGACGAGCACCGGCGCGTGGTCGCTTGGCGCAGGCGTGCCCTTCTTGCCGGGCTTGCGTTCGTCGCGGACGATCTCAGCGTGCGTGACGCGCGACGCGAAACCCGGTGAGCCGAGCACGAAGTCGATGCGCATGCCCTGCTTCTTGGGGAATCGCAGCTGCGTGTAGTCCCAGTAGGTGTACGTGCCAGGGCCGGGCGCGAAAGGCCGTACCACGTCGGCGAACTGGGCTTCGATGGCACGGAACGCCACGCGTTCCGGTTCGGTGACGTGCGTGGCGCCCTTGAAGAAGTCGACGTCCCACACGTCGTCATCGGTGGGCGCGATGTTCCAATCACCGGTCAGCGCGATCGGGGTACCCGGGTCGTCGGCCAACCAACCCTTGGCCGTTTCATCCAGCGCGGCAAGCCATTTCAGCTTGTAGGCGTAATGCGGGTCCTCGACGGTGCGCCCGTTGGGGATGTACAGGCTCCACACCCGCACGCCGCCACACGTCGCGCCGATCGCCCGAGCCTCGGCCAGCTCGTTCCATTCGGGCTGGCCGTCGAAGCCGAGTTCCACGTTGTCGAGCCCAACCCTTGACGCGATCGCAACGCCGTTCCACTGGTTGAACCCGACGTGGGCGACGTCGTAGCCGAGCGCCGCGAACGGCATGCTGGGGAACTGCGCGTCGGTGCACTTGGTCTCCTGCATGGCCAACACGTCGACGTCGGCCCGCGCTAACCAGTCGGTCACGCGATCGACACGTGAACGGATCGAGTTGACGTTCCAGGTGGCCAGCCGCACGGGCTAGAGCGTACGGCCGTCGACGTAGCGCATGCGGTGCTGGGTGCGGAAGCCCATCGATTGGTAAAGGGTGAGCGCCGCAGCGTTGTCGGCCAGCACTTGCGCGTAAGCGCGGGTGGCCCCGCGGGCGACACCCCAGGCCAGCAGGGTCGCGCACAAGGCGCGAGCGTGGCCCTTCCGACGTTCGTCCGAAGCGACGTGGACGGCGGCCAACCCCGCCCACCGGGTGCCGTCGGGGGCGGTCGTGACGGCGCCGCGTCCGACGGCTGCCGACGCGCGGGTCGCGAAGCCCACCTCGCCGTCGATCACCGCGGTCAGCACGTCGACGTCGATGTCGCGCTGGTAGCTACGCAACCACTGGTCGTCGGGGCGGGCCGCGACGTCCGCCTGCTCCGCGCCGTCGACGTCGGGGTCGAGCTCACGCGTCATCACCAGGACCTCGAGACTGGCCTGCGTCGCTTCGGGCAGTCGCACCAGGCGGTCGGGGACGGCGAGCCACGGCGTCGCGAGCCGCTCGCGATACCAGGCCACGATGGCGGGCACGGCCGTGAGGTTGGCGTGAACCTCAAGCGGAACAGCAGAATTCGCCCGGTGGCTCGGCCCCCCGCTGAATCGCAGCAGCCAGCCGTCCAGCCACTGCTGCTCGAGCCCGGGCCATGCGAGCGCCGCCGCGTGCTCGAGATTCCGAATCTGCGAATTTCGCACCGGCGCGTCGGTGAGCACGCGCACCGCCATCACGTCGCCGGGCGGAACGTCCACCAGCTCAGCGGACTTGGTCCGCACCCGGACCGTCGGCGCCACTTCGATGAGGTGCCCGACGACGTCGTTCAGCGGCCGCTCGGATCCGGCGGGGAGTCGGTAGCGCAGGCTGACCCGGGTACCCACCGGAGGAAGTTCAACCACTAGTGCCCGAACGGATCGGGACCCTCGCCAGGTGTCCAACTCAAGCCGGGAACCCCCCAGCCCTGGGCCTTCACCGCGCGCTTCGCAGCCCGCGCATGCCGTCCGATGAGGCCGTCCACGTAGAGGAAACCGTCCAGGTGGCCGGTCTCGTGCTGCAGCATCCGCGCGAACAGGCCGGTGCCCTCCAGCACGACGGGATTGCCGTCGGCGTCCAGCCCAGTGACGCGGGCCCAGTCGGCTCGGCCCCTGGGGAAGGACTCGCCAGGCACTGACAGACAGCCCTCGTCGTCGTTGTCCGGGTCGGGCATGGTCTCCGGGATGTCGGACGTTTCGAGCACAGGATTCACCACGACCCCGCGCCGCCGACTCGACAGGCCGCGCTCGTCGGCACAGTCGTAGACGAACACGCGCGCCGAGACGCCGATCTGGTTGGCGGCCAACCCCACTCCGTTGGCTTCGTCCATCGTCTCGTAGAGATCGGCGATCAGTTGGGCAAGTTCAGCGGGCAGCGAACCGTCCGCTCCGACGGGTATGGGACTGGTCACGGTGTGCAGGACGGGATCTCCCACAATGCGGATGGGTACGACGGCCACGATTAGCAAGCTTAAGTCAGCCGACTCGCGGGGCTCGATCACGGCCCAACTCCCGCTGCCGTGGTTCAATGTTGGCCGACAGCACCGGAATGTCCACCAGTTAAATGTTCGACTTTTGGAAAGGGCCCCAAGGAGCAATGGACGGCGCCATGGCGACGACTGAGCCTTCCGGGGACGACGCTGCCCTCACGGATGGGCTCACCCGCCGCGAACACGACATTCTGGCCTTCGAACGGCAATGGTGGAAGTACGCCGGTTCCAAGGAAGACGCGATCAAGGAACTCTTCTCGATGTCGGCCACCCGGTACTACCAGGTGCTCAACGCGCTCGTCGACCGGCCGGAGGCGCTCGCCGCCGACCCGATGCTGGTCAAGCGGCTGCGCCGGCTTCGGGCCAGCCGGATGAAGGCGCGTGCGGCCCGGCGGCTTGGCTTCGACGTCACCTAAGGCCTTCGTGCCTGGGGTGGGCTGGAGCAGCGGCGTAATACAGTGGGTTCGATGAATCAGCGAGAGTCCTCCGGGCTGCCCCTACGCGCCATGGTCATGGTGCTGATCTTCCTCGGCTTGGTATTTCTGCTGGTCGCGTTCAACTTCATGGGTTCCGGCGATGACGGAAGCACCAGCACCTCGACCACCTCGTCGACCACCTCGGCCAGCCCGACACCCCCTGCGACCTCGTCGACGGCCGCCGCGCCTGCGAAGGCTGACGTGCGGGTCTTCAACATTTCCGAAGTTGCGGGTGCGGCCGAGGGCGTGGCCAACCGGTTGCGCGAAGCGGACTGGAACGTGACCGAAACCGGCAACCTGACGCTCGACGGCGTGACGGCCACCACGGTCTACTACGGCGAGGCTGAAGGGGAGCGCGAAGCCGCCGACGAGGTGGGCAAATTGCTCCAGGCACCCGTCGCGCCACGATTGCCCGACATTGCAGAACAACCACCAGGCGTCATCGTGGTGGTCACCGGCTAGGCTTTCAGCCATGCCGATTTCCGCCCCGCTTCGCCTCTTCGCCGCCGCGGCGCTCATCGTCCCGATCGCGGCCGCGTGTAGCCCCTACGAGCCGACTGCCACCACTCCTGGCACCACCCCGTCGGTGTGGACCGGGTCCACGCCCCCACCGGCTTCCGGCCATGCCCAAGGCGAGGCCCCGCCCGCCGCGGGCGAGACGCTGAAGGCCGACATCAGGACCCCCGATGGCACCACCGTCGCGACCGCCCAGTTCGCGTTCTCCGGTAACTACGCGACCGTCACCGTCACGACCGTCGCGCCGGGCCTGCTGACTCCGGGATTCCACGGCCTACACGTCCACTCGGTTGGCAAGTGCGAGGCGAATTCCGTCGCACCGGCGGGCGGCGCCCCTGGCGACTTCAACTCTGCCGGTGGGCATTTCCAGAAGGCCGGCCACACCGCGCATCCGGCCAGCGGCGACCTGACCTCACTGCAGGTGCGTGAGGACGGCACCGCGAACCTGGTGACGACGACCGACTCCTTCACTGCCGAGGACCTGCTCGGCGGCACCAAGACGGCCATCATCATCCACGAGAAGGCCGACAACTTCGCCAACATCCCGCCCGAGCGGTACCAGCAGGTGAACGGCACGCCGGGTCCGGACGAGACGACGATGAGTACCGGCGACGCAGGCAAGCGGGTCGCCTGCGGTGTCATATCCGGCCCGTAGGGCAGTGTCCTTTCCCGCCCGCAGGGCATCGGCCGGGCAGCGCCCGGACCACATCGCCTTCAACCGGTCGCAGCGGCCGACCGTTGGCGTCGAGTGGGAGTTCGCGCTCGTCGACCCCAAGACCCGCGACCTCGCCAACGAGGCGGCCGGGGTCATCGCGGAGATCGGCGAAACCCCGCACGTACACAAGGAATTGCTGCGCAACACCGTCGAGGTGGTGACCGGCATCTGCGACAACGCCGGTACTGCGATGGAAGACTTGCGTGGCACGCTCGGCATCGTCCGGCCCATCGTGCGTGAACGCGGGATGGAGTTGTTCTGCGCAGGCACTCACCCGTTCGCGGAGTGGGAGGCCGCCGAACTGACCGACGGGGCGCGCTACGCCGAGCTGATCAAGCGCACCCAGTGGTGGGGCCGCCAGATGTTGATCTGGGGTGTGCACGTCCACGTCGGGATCTCGTCGGCGAACAAGGTGATGCCCATCATCACCTCGCTGCTCAACCAGTATCCGCACCTGCTGGCGCTGTCGGCCTCGTCGCCGTACTGGGACGGCGCAGACACCGGATATGCGAGCAACCGTGCGCTGCTGTTCCAGCAACTGCCCACCGCGGGCCTGCCGTTCCACTTCCAACGTTGGTCGCACTTCGAGCGGTTCGTCCACGACCAGAAGAAGACCGGCATCATCGACCACATGAACGAGATTCGTTGGGACATAAGGCCTTCCCCTCATCTCGGCACCATCGAGGTGCGTATCTTCGACGGGGTGTCCAACCTCGCCGAGCTCGGGGCGCTGGTGGCGCTGACGCACTGCCTGATCGTCGACCTGGATCGTCGGCTGGACGCGGGCGAGCAGTTGCCGACGATGCCGCCGTGGCACGTGCAGGAAAACAAGTGGCGCGCAGCGCGTTACGGCCTGGACGCGGAGATCATCCTCGACGCCGACAGCAATGAGCGGCTGGTCACCGACGACCTGGACGAGCTCTTGAACCGGCTCTATCCGATCGCGACGTCGCTGGGATGCGCCGACGAGTTGACCGCGGTGTCGGCGATGGCGGCCAACGGCGGCTCCTATCAACGGCAGCGCCAGGTCGCTGAAGAGCACGACGGCGACCTACGGGCCGTCGTCGACGCACTGATCGCGGAGTTGGTGCTGTAGGCATGCGGCGGGCAGGAGCGCAGCGACATGGGGAATGAACTCATGTCCGAGACGCCGATGTTTCCGCTGGAGTCCGTCCGACTGCCGGGTGAAGACCTGCCGCTACGGATCTTCGAGCCCCGCTATTCGGCGTTAGTGAAGGACTGCTTGGCGGGCCAGCGGAGTTTCGGCGTCGTGTTGATCGCGGCGGGTCGCGAGGTCGGCGGGGGCGACACGCGCTGTGACGTCGGGACGCTCGCGCACATCGTCACGGCGCAGGAGAGCGGCGACGGGCGCTATCGGATCGAGTGCGAGATGCGCGAACGGATTCGCGTGCAGCAGTGGCACGACGACGACCCCTACCCACGCGCCACGGTGGTGCCCTGGCCCGACGAACCGGGCGACACCGTCACCGGAGCCGACATCGCCGACGTTGAGGACCGCGTGATGGCGCTGTTCGAGCGGATCGCCGCCTCGCAACAGGCCACCCTGCCGCCGCGTGTCGAACTGCTCGGCGAGGCCGAACCCGGCGACGACGCAGGCACGCGTCTGTATGCGTTGGCCGCGCGCATCCCGATGGGCCAGGCCGACCGGTATTCGGTGCTCGAAGCGCCATCGGCAGCCGCCCGGCTGGCCGCGTTGAGCGATGCCGTCGAGACGGTGGCCGCGCTGGTGGAGTTTCAGCTGGCGGCTCCCCCGCAGGAGTAGTCAGCCGTTCTTGCGGTCAGCTACGCAGGCCCTCGATGAACTCGGTGCGCATCGCAGTGGCGCCGGCGTCCTTCCCGTACCGGTGCATCAGGTCGGCCGCAGACACCGCCGACACGTTCCAGTCGCGGGCCCTCAACCAGTCTGGGACGTCGGTGCGCTGCTCGATGAACCACAGGTCGGCCACGTCGGGAGCGTCGGAGTCTTCGCCCGCCTGCTCTCTCAGCTTTCGGACCTGGGCGCTTCGCTCGGCCAGATACTCAGGGTCGAAGAAGCCTGCGCCGAAGGACTCTATGCCGAGCCGACTGCCCGGCGCGCTCAGCGCGTCGATTCGCTCGAACAACAGGTCCTGAGCAGTGGCGGGAAGATACGGGAGCAAGCCCTCTGCCGACCACGCGGTCGGCGCATCCGCATCGAAACCACTGTCCACCAAGGCCTTCGGCCAATCTTGACGCAAGTCGACGGCAACGGCGACATGTCGCGCCACCGGTTGAACGCCGTGGCTGTGCAAGGTCTCGGCCTTGAACGCCAACACCAGCGGTTGGTCGATCTCGAAGACCTTGCTGCCCGGCGCCCACGGCAAGCGCCAGGCCCTGGCGTCGAGTCCGGCGGCCAGGATCACCGCCTGCCCGATGCCGTGTCCGCTCGCGGTCACGAAGAAGTCGTCGAACCATTTGGTCCGCGCGGCAGCATATGCCGAGATGTGCTTGATCCGTTCCGCCTGCGCACCCGCAGGCGCCTCCCAACCGAGCGCGGTGGCCGCGTCGATGAACACCTGGGCGAACGGGTCGACGATGAGTGGTTGCTCGGCGGCCGTTTCCAGCGCCCTCGCGTAGGCCACACCCAACGCGGTGGCGCCGACACCCTTGGTGATGTCCCAGCTGTCGTCGTCAGTCCTGCTCATGCTCAGCCATCTCATCTTTCGTCAGTAGGTCATCTCGGAAACTCTGTTCACGGTAAGCCAATTGGCCCACCCGATTGGCCACCACCGGAGCCGTGATGACGGTGAAGATGCCGGCCAGGATCAGCATGCCGACGTCGGCATGGCCGCGTAATCGGATCGCGGCCCCCAAGAGCACCAGCAGCAGCCCGAGCACCTGTGGCTTGGTGGCGGCATGCATCCGCGACAGGGTGTCGGGAAAACGCACCACGCCGATGGCCGCCGTCAGGGCCAGTGCGGATCCGCCAAGGACGAGCCCGCCCGCGACAATGTCCAACACGGTCATTGCGGGCTCCCGTCGTTGCGGTCTGTGTCGCGCACGCGGCTGAAGTCTTTGTCCCGCACGCGGAAGCGCGCCACGCTGACCGAACCGACGAAGCTGATCAGCGCCAGCGCCGTCAGGCTGTAGGTCACCGTGGTGTCGAGACTGAACGCTGCCCAGGTACCGATGGCGCACATCGTCACCGCGACGAAGGTGTCGAGGGCGACCAGGCGGTCCAGCGTGCCCGGGCCGGCCAGCAGCCGGAACATCGTGATGACGGCGGCGGCGGCGAGCATGACGCCGGACACCATCCAGATCGTGTTCACGAGGCTTCCCGTTCCCCGGCAGGCCGCCAGTCCTCGGGCCGCTCGAACGCCGCGATCAACAAGCGCTCCACCTCGGCGATCTGGTGGTAGAACCGGTTCACCGAGCGTTCGGAACCCACGTCGATGACGTGGACATAGATCAGCCGGCGGGTCTGGTCGATCTCCAGCACGATCGTGCCGGGGATGAGGTTGACGATGTTGACGGCCAGCGCCAACACCAAATCGGACTTGAGCGCCAGGTGCGCCCGCAGCACGGCGGTCCTCGGCGGTGGTCCCGGCTTGATCGCCAGCCAAGCCACCTGCAACGACGACACCACCAGGTAGTACCCCACCTTGATGACCAGCCATAGCAGCGACACCGGGTGAAGCCGCCCCTCAGTGGGTACCGGCGGCAGCGGCAGCAACACGGTGATAACCAACGCGACGGCCAGCCCGCTCAACGCGTTGGCGGCAGAAACGCTGCCCCACAACAACATCCACACCAGCGTCAGCCAGCACAGTACCCACGCGCGCAGCAGGAGATGTCTCATGAGCGCCCCAACACGGCCGAGATGTACTGCCCACGGTCGAGCACCTCGGTGGCCGCGCGCTGGCTGTAGGAGAAGATCGGGCCGGCGAACACCGTGAGGGCCAGGCCCACCGCGATCAGTGCGCCCGTCGGCACCAGCATGCCGACCGGCATGCGGCCGACGTCGTCCCGGTCGGCGTATGCGACGTCCTCGGAATCGTCGAGCAGCGCCGTTGGCGTAGCCATCGCGAGTGCGCCCTCGGGGGCGTCCGCGCGGGCGCGCCAGAACGCCTTGGTCCAGACCCGCGCCATCACGTAGAGCGTGAGCAGGCTCGTCACCACGCTTCCTCCGACGAGCAACCAGGCCAGCACCGAGCCGTCCTGGGCGCCGGCCTCCAACAACGCGACCTTGCCGATGAAGCCCGAAAACGGCGGTATGCCACCGAGATTGAGTGCGGGGATGAAGAACACCAGCGCTAGGAGTGGGCTGGCCGCCGCAAGCCCACCGAGGCGTTGCAGCGTGGAGGCGCCTGCTTGGCGTTCGATGAGTCCGACCACCAGGAACAGCGTCGTCTGCACCACGATGTGGTGAGCGACGTAGTAGATCGCGCCGGACATGCCGAGCGCACTGGACAGTGCGATGCCGAACACCATGTAACCGATGTGACTCACCAGGGTGAACGACAGCAGGCGCTTGATGTCGCTCTGTGCGATCGCGCCGAGGATGCCGACGACCATCGTCAGCAGTGCGGCCACCAGCAGCACGTGGTCGAGCGCGCCGCCGGGGAACAGCAGCGAATGGGTGCGGATGATCGCGTACACACCGACTTTCGTCAGCAGGCCGGCGAACACGGCGGTGACGGGTGCAGGTGCGGTGGGGTAGGAGTCGGGCAACCAGGCCGAAAGCGGGAACACTGCGGCCTTGATGCCGAAGGCCACCAGCAGCACCGCGAACATCGCACTGCGCGTGCCCGCCGGAACGCCCTCGAGCCGCACCGACAGTTCGGCCATGTTCAGGGTGCCGGTGGCTGCGTAGATCAACGCGAGGCCGATCAGGAAGACCAACGACGACACCATCGACACCATGACGTAGGCGATGCCTGCCCTGACCCGATCGGCGCTGGCGCCGATGGTCAGCAATACGAAGCTCGCGCTGAGCAACACCTCGAAGCCGACGAACAGGTTGAACAGGTCGCCGGCCAGGAATGCGGTGCAGACGCCCGCCGACAGCACCAGGTACGTCGGTAGGAAGATCGACACCGGCTGACGTTCATCGCCGTCACGGATGCCCTGCCCGATCGCGTAGAACACCACGGTCAGCAGCACTATCGCCGAGACCAGCAGCATCAGCGCAGAAAGCCGGTCGACCACCAGCGTGATGCCGAGCGGCCCCATCCCCGGCACGGTCTGACCCCAGCCACCGACCTGCACGGCCAACGTGCCGTAGCGGTCGGCCAGCACGACGAGCGCAGCGCATACCGCCACCACCGCTGAGAGCGCGACCACGGCGATGGTGCGCTGCAGCCGTGGCCTGCGCCCGGCGAACAAGGTGGCCGCCGCGGCGAGCGTCGGGATCAACACGGGTAGCGGGGTCAGCACCGCCGAGGCATTGCTCATGCGGAGCCCTCGTGGCCGGGCAACGCGTCGAGCTCGTCCGGTGCATCGGTATCGCGGGCGACGTCTGGGGTGACGGCATCCTCGTTGAGTTCGTGCTCCGACTGCTGGGAGACGCGCGTGTCCTCCGGATCGTTGTCGACCTCCTCGGCCCGCGACAACCGGTAGGACCGGTAGGTCAGCGCCAGCACGAACGCCGCGATGCCCATGGAGATGACGATCGCGGTCAGGATCATGCCCTGGGCCAACGGATCGGCCGTGGTGGTCGCGCCGTCGCTGGTCCTTCCGTGCACCGGTGGGTTGCCCGACGGTCCGCCGACGGTCAGGATCAGCAAGTTCACCGCATTACCGATGAGCAACAGCCCCAACAACATTCGGGTGAGATTGCGCTCCAGCAGCAGGTAGACGCCCGTGCTGGTGAGGCCACCGATCAGCACTAGCGGCACAAGATAGGTGGTCATCGGGCGCCAACCAGTTCTTCGTCGACGCGTGCGCCGAGGCTGCGCAGCACGTCGAGGACGAGGCCGACCACGACGAGATACACCCCGAGGTCGAAGAACAGCGCGGTCACCAGCTTGACGTGCCCGAGCACCGGAAGGTCGAACTGCAGCACCGCCGACGACAGCACCGGGGCGCCGAGTAACAGGGACGCGACAGCAGTGCCTGCCGAAAGGGTCAGTCCGGCGCCGAGCACCTTGCCTGCGTCCAGGGGCAGTGTCTCGCCGAGCTCGTACCGACCCCCTGCCAGATAGCGCAGCACCAGCGCGAGGCCAGCGGTCAGTCCTCCGGCGAAGCCGCCGCCGGGGGTGTTGTGCCCGGCGAAGAAGAAGTACGCCGACAAGACCATGATCAACGGGAAGATGAGCCGGGTGGCGACCTCCAGCACCAACGACCGGTGCCTCGGGTCACGGAGTTCGCTGCCGCGCAGCCAGGTGATGTCGCCGACCGCCGGGCTCGTCGAAAGCACTGGGATGCGGCCGATGTCGGGCTGCCCGGCGTCGCCGACGCGGGGGGCGGAGCCGAACCGGCGGTGCCGGAACACCAACGAGGCGACGCCCGTCGCGGCCACCAGAAGCACCGAGATCTCGCCCATGGTGTCCCACGCACGGATGTCGACGAGCAGCACGTTGACGGTGTTGGCGCCGTTGCCGCGGTAGTAGGCGGCGTCCGGCAGCAACTCGGCGATCGGCGTGGTGGTGCGGGCGGCCATCGCGAACACGGCCAGCGTGGTAACGCTCGCGCCGACGGCCACGGCGAGCAGTGCCCGCGGCAGTCGGTGCCGATACATGTTGGCCCGATCCGCCTCGGCGGGCAGTGTCCGCAGCACCAGCACGAAGATCACCAATATCAGTGTCTCCACAAGGAATTGGGTGAGCGCGAGGTCCGGGGCGCCGTGGAACACGAAGATGACGCCGCACCCGTAGCCCGTCACTCCGACCAGCAGCACCGCGGCAAGCCGGTTGCGCAGCACGGTGGCGGACAGTGCCGCGGCAAGGATGATCAACCCGACCACCACCTGCAGCGGCGAGTCCCACATCCGCAGTTCCGGGCGGTCGCGTGCCCCGAGCACGAGCATCGCCAACGGAAGCACGACAAGCGTGCACATGATGAGTGTCTGCGTGGCGGGTATCGATCCGCGCTGGGTCACCGCGGTGGTTCGCACGGCGAACACATCGAGGTTGCGGATCACTGCGTCGTAGCTCCGATCGGCGTTGCCCAGCGGCAGGTAACCCGTCTTCAGCCTGGGCAGCCGGGACCGCGCGGCGAAGACCGCGATGCCGACACCGAGCACCAGGATCGACAGCAGCAGAGGCAGATTCACGCCATGCCAGAGTGCGAGGTGGTAGTCCGCCCCGCCCGGCACCGTCTCGGCGTAGGAGTCGAGCACGCCGTCGAGGCCGGCGGGCCAGACGCCGAACAACAGCCCGGCCGCCGCCAGAATTGCCGGCGCAACCAGGAATGCCGGTGCGGGGCGGTGCATTTCGGCGACGCGCTGGCTTGGTTCGGCTTTGCCCTTGCCTGCGAACGCGCCGTAGATGAAACGCAGGCTGTAGATCGTCGTGAACACCGAACCGAACGCCACGCCCGCCAATACGAATGGCGCCGCGCTTCCGAGTGACGCACTGTGCGCAAGGGTTTCGAAGTCGGCCTCCTTCGCGACGAAGCCGAGGAACGGAGGCAGCGCAGCCATGCTCGCCGTCGCCCCGACCGCGATGAGCAGAAGTGGCCTGTGTTGAGCGCCGAGCCCGGACAGCCTGCGGATGTCACGGGTACCGGTGGCGTGGTCGATGATCCCGACCACCATGAACAAGGCCGCCTTGAACATCGCGTGCGCGCACAGCATCGCCAGGCCTGCCAACATCAGATCGCCGCCACCCGCCCCGACCATCAGGGTGATGAGACCGAGTTGACTTACCGTGCCGAACGCTAGGATGAGCTTGAGGTCGTACTCGCGCACCGCCCGCCAGCCGGCCAGCAGCATCGTCAACAGCCCGAGCGTCACGATGATGGGCCGCCACGGGGGTGCGTCGGCGAACCCCGGCGTCATGCGGGCCACCAAATACACGCCGGCCTTCACCATCGCCGCCGCGTGCAGGTAGGCGCTCACGGGCGTCGGGGCGGCCATCGCGCCGGGCAGCCAGAAGTGCATGGGGACGATCGCCGACTTGGAGAGCGCGCCGACCAGTACGAGCACGACTCCGATCGACGCGGCTACCCCCGACGGCGGCGCCGCGATCAATTCGGACAACAGATACGTGCCAGAGCGCTCGCCGAGGATGACGATCCCGACCAGCATGGCCAGCCCGCCCGCTGTGGTGACCAGCAGCGCCTGGGTGGCCGCTCTTCTACTGGTTGCCCGTTCGGCGTAGTGGCCGACGAGGACGAAGGACAACACCGTCGTCAGCTCCCAGAACAGGTAGAGCATCAGCATGTTGTCGCTGATGACCAACCCGAACATGGCTCCGGAGAAGGCGACGAGTTCGGCGGCGAAGCTGGGCAGGCGCTTCTCGGTGTGGCCGTCTCGATGGTGGAAGTATTCGCCGCAATAAAAGAGCACCAGCCCACCGATCGCAAGCACCAGCACGCTCATGATCGCGGCCAGCGTGTCGAACCGGAAGTCGATGTTCATCGACAACTCGGGCACCCAGTCGATGCGGACGGTGCGGTCCGGACCGTGCTGACTCGGCCAGTTCAGCGCGACCCAGACGAGTGAGGCGAGCGGCACCAACGCCAGCGGGTAGAAGGCCTGCCGTCCCCAACGGCGCACGAGCACCGGCGCCAGCACGGCCGCGGCCGCGTGCGCGTAGAGGATGGCGAGCAAGGCACTCCGATGTTCGGTGATGGTCGCTTTCGCGAAGCGCATCCGGCGGGGTGTCAGCCGTCTCGGTGGGGTTCGGCTACGTGCAGTCTACGGATAGGGGTGGCAGCGCCTCGAGCCGACCGATTGCACGCTCAGAGGGGCGGCATTTCGCAATTGATCCGCTCACGCTGAGCGTCGTCGGTCCCGTCGTAGTCGCCCGCGGCCCGGCGCAGCTTGTGTGCGAGTCCACTGGATTCGGCGTGAATCAATCCGCTGGCCTGCGTGCGATCCGCAACGGCCGAGGCGACCGCGGCACTGGTCGGCGCGCAGACCATGCCGTGGCTCGCGAAGACGTTCCGAATCGAGCTGCTGGTGGTCTGGCCGGCCGCCGTGGCGTCGGATGCGACCGCATCCTGACCGGTGGCCAGGCCGTGCAACTCACCTGTGACCACGGCTACCTCGTCGCTGGTGCACGGGACCCCCGGGAGGGGCTCGCCACCGATCTGGTCGTACGTCTGCGACAGCGTCTGGATCTCGTTGGCATTGTCCAGGGCTTGGGCGGCCATCAGTTCGAAGGCTGTGGTGGCCATGGGTACCGTGCCCAACACGGCGATGGTCTGGATCTCCATGGACAGCGCGACCCCGGCGCCGGGCGGAATCTCGATGCTCAGCGCGGCTACGGCCGGGATGATCGCCGCGGTCAACGTCGTCGACATGTAGTCGATGACCTTGCGGGTCTGGTCGAGTTGCCTGGCCTCGCGCTCGAGCACGTGCTGAATCTTGCGATCAGTCGTGGCCATCTTGGTGGCACGGTCCTGCTGGACGTCGTTCTGTCCCGTGTACGTCTCCGACCCGTCACCGGTCCAACTCCCGGGCGCATCGGTCGTCGACAGGGTCTGCTCGATCTTCTGGTACGCATCCGACCCGAGCCCGAAGCCCTGCCCTTCATCGGGCGTGCCGAATCCGCACATGTTGCCCATGGTGGCGAGCGCGATCAGGCCGGCTTCGATGATGGGTGTCTCGGCGGCCTCGATGAACCTCGCCTGCTTGGCGAAGCCAAGGGTCTCGGCCACCGGGGCGCCGTAGCCCTGCACCAGTCCGATGGCGTCGGCGCCGAACCCGGCGATCGAGCCCACCGGGTCGTCGCCGAAGCCCTGGATGTGCCCGTCGATGCCGTTGGCGGCGTTGAAGTCGCCGTAGCTGTCGAGAATGCTGCCCTGACCCATGTCGGTCGAATCCCCCAGTCGTTTCGTTGCTGAATCGACCGTAACCCGCTGCGGAGGCGCTCCCGCGCACCAATTCTCGCGCCGGGCGAGGTTTATTGCGGCGTCGGCTGCCACGCTCGCAGGCGGTCGATGGCCCGGCCGTCGGTTAGCTCGACCCGGTATTCGGGATGCTGCCAATAGCAGCGGATCAACTCGCGCAACGCCTCGCCATCGGTCGCGTATAGGCCGGCATCCGCGATCGCCGCGATGGCGCCGTTCGAGAGGGTGAGGGTGATGGGACACCGGGCGTACGGGGTGGCGCGCAATCCGGTCACCGCATTGATCTGGTCCCACGCGCCGCCGCCGGTGCGGTACTCGGCGAACACGAAGCCGTCGGGGTTCAGCCGCACGTACGCGCTGCCTCTCCGGCCTGCCATCTTCACCAGGTAGCGGGCGCAGAGCGCGGCGAACAAGCCGAACATCACGACGTAGCCGAAGCGCAACGAGTACGGGTACGGCACGGTGACCTTGCCCATCACGCCGAGCACCGCCCACAACACGCACGTCACGAAGCCGATCAGCATCATCGCCGCGCTGAGTACGTCCACGCTGAGCGCGGGCCGGAAGGTCGTGCCGGTGTGGTCGGTCGTGATGCGCGGGACGCGACGGCTCCGGAAGGGCTTCTGGGCCAACGGGATCGCGAAGCACGCGGCGGCGCCTCCGAAGAGCAGTGCGCGCGGCCAGTCCTGGTGGCGCACGGCGTCGTAGCCTGCGGCGAGGAAGACGAGCACCGCGACCGACTGGGCGAAGACGCCAAACCACTGGAGCACGTTGGGCCTTCGCCCGTCGGTACCCTCGGACATGGCCTTCCCCCTTCATCGCCGGACAGACGTTGAGGGTAATCGCGCTAGGTCGTCGGTCGCGTCACCATCTTGATCGGGATCGCGTGGCCGAGCACGCCGATCCCTGCGCCAAGGATGGGCCAGATGGGCCAGAAGTACCAGGTGCCGCCGGACAGTGCGACCGACAGCCACACCGTCAGCACGATGAGCACCATGAACACGTACCCGGCCAGGTGAAGCCGCACCGACATTCGGGCCGCGGCCTTGCGGGCCTCGCGGCGGCGAGGGTCGTTGCGCCGCAACTGGGCGATGGGGAGGTCGGCCAGCAGTTGCCTGAGTTCGTTGCCGGAGTGGGCCGCGAACGCCGCAGCGACCCTTTGCTCGTACTCGGTGATGTCGAGGTAGCCCTGCGTCAGGGCCTGCCCTAGCTGCGTTGCGGTCGCCGCGCGGTCGCGGTCGCCGGCGCGAACCATCGAGGTGGGGAGGGTCGTCGCCATGTCCCGCCTTCCAATCTTGACGATGTCTAGTTCCTATAGGTCGAGACTGACATGTCAGTAGTGGAATGTCAAGATTCGGGTTCATTTCGTTTGGTCAAACGCGATCGACGGCCCAAACACACGATCACGATGGGGCTACGAGGCCCAAACTACTGAGACGAGCAGCGCCATGACGGTCGACGAAACCAAGTTGAATGCGTTCCTCGGTAAGGCAGTGGGTGATCTCGGGGCGGCGATCAGTGCGACGTTGATACTCGTCGGCGATCGACTGGGGCTCTACCGAGAGCTTGCGAAGGGTTCGCTGACTCCGGCTGAACTAGCGCAGCGCACCGGCACCAACGAGCGCTACATCCGCGAATGGCTCGGCAATCAGGGCGCAGGGGGATACGTGGAGTTGGACCCCTCAACGGGCAAGTGGTCGCTGAGCCCCGAGCAGGCGCTGTGCCTCACCGACCCGAGTGGCCCGGTCGACATGCCCGGTGCGTACAACATCGTCGAAGCAACATTTCACGCCCTTGGACACACCCTCGAAAACTTCAAGTCCGGAGCGGGCATGGAATGGGGTGAACACCATCCGTGTCTGTTCGAGGGCACCGAGCGGTTCTTCCGCGCCGGCTACCACGCGAATCTGATCGGCTCCTGGCTGCCCGCACTCGACGGCGTCGTCGAGAAACTGTCGCGCGGCGCGAAGGTCGCGGACGTGGGCTGCGGACACGGTGCCAGCACCATCTTGATGGCGAAGACGTACCCGGAGTCGGAGTTCATCGGCTACGACTACCACGCCGAATCGATAAGGGTCGCAGGCGAGAAGGCCGCGGCCGCCGGTGCGCCAAACGCGCGGTTCGAGGTCGCGGACGCGGTCGGCTACCCGGACACCGGATTCGACCTCATCGCATTCTTCGACTGTTTGCACGACATGGGCGATCCGGACAGCGTCGCCCGCCATGCTCGTCAGGCGATGAACGACGACGGCACGGCGATGATCGTGGAACCCTTCGCGAACGACGAGGTGGTCGACAACCTCAACCCCGTGGGCCGGGTGATGTACGGCGCGTCCGCCCAGATTTGCGTCCCCGTTTCGCTCGCGCGCAACGGCCCTGCGCTCGGCGCCCAGGCGGGGGAGGCCAGGCTTCGACGTGTGGTTGTCGACGCAGGCGGCTTCACTCGGTTCCGGCGGGCCACCGAGACACCGTTCAACCTCGTACTCGAGGCCCGCCCCTGATCGCCACGGAATGTCGTTCGGGTTCAATGTGGGCATGTCAGAAGCACACCGAGTGGTCAGTACCAGCCGCGACGTGGCGGCCCCCGCCGCGACGATCTTCGAGCTCGTCGCCGACCCCGCGCAACAGCCGCGCTGGGACGGCAACGACAACCTCGCCGAGGCGCCGTCGGGTCAGCGGGTGCGAGCGGTCGGTGAGGTTTTCACGATGGGCCTGACGATCGGCGCCGCGCGCGAGAACCACGTCGTGGAGTTCGAGGAGGGTCGGCTGATCGCGTGGCGGCCCTCTGAGCCGGGTGCGACGCCGCCCGGCCACCTGTGGCGCTGGCGGTTGGAGCCCATCGACGACACCCACACCCGCGTCACTCACACCTACGACTGGTCGCAGCTGACCGATGAGCAACGGATGGTGCGGGCCAGGGCCACCACGACCGAGCGCTTGCAGGACTCTGTCGACAGACTGGCTGCGCTGGCCGAGGCGACCGGGTAATCATGAACGCCGAGAAGGGCTTTCGCTCCGTCACCCGGGTGGAAGACCTCGCCACGGATCTGGCTGGGACACACCGTGCGGTACCGCCGGGAAATGCTCCTGCGGAAACCGAGGCGCTGGTGGCTCGACTCGATGAGCACGGGTACGTGGTGTTGCCCAGGCTCATCGACGACATGGGACTGGCTGCGATCCGTCGTGCCGTCGATCCGCTGCTGGGCCCGATGGGCCGGAATACCTTCGAGGGCAACCACACTCAGCGCGTCTACAGTGTCCTCAACAAGACGCGCGCACTCGACTCGGTGGTCGAGCACCCTGGCGTGCTGGCCGTGCTGGATCGACTCCTGATGCCGAATTACCTGCTCTCCCAACTGCAGGTGATCAATATCCACCCCGGGGAGCACGCGCAGTTGGCGCATCCTGACGATGGCTTCTACCCGATCCCGCGGCCGCGTCAGGTGCTGTCCCTCGCCACGATCTGGGCCATCGACGAGTTCACCGCGACCAACGGCGCGACGGTGGTGATTCCCGGCAGCCACCGCTGGGGCGACGACCGCACGCCGCAGCCGTCCGACGTACGCACACCCGTTGAGATGTCGGCCGGATCGTGCGTGCTGTTCGTGGGATCGCTGTGGCACGGCGGGGGAGCCAACCGTCACGAACGCCCGCGGATGGCGGTCACGGCGCAGTACTGCCAACCGTGGCTGCGGCCGCAGGAGGCCTTCACCCTGTCGACCACCCGCGATACGGTCCAGGCGCTGTCGCCGAAGCTGCGGGCCATGCTCGGCTACAGCATCCACCCGCCGTTCATGGGCTCGGTCGACGGAATGCACCCGTTGCGCCTGCTCGACTGACCCTCGGTTGACCCGTTGGTCACACCTGCCTCATTGACCTCCGGCTGGGACCGTGATCGTGTTGCCCGGCTCTCAGCGACAACCGCGAGCGGCCCGGCGTAGTCGCTGAGAGCTGGGCACCACGAACGTCTTTCGGTCCAGGGGCCATTGGGACGGAAGTGAACTCAGGCAGGCCGGCTAACGGCCCTCGGAGAATGCCCGCAGCGAGTCCACCTGAGCCGGATCGAGTGACGGCCGCACCGTCGCCCGCGCCTTCGCGACGTCCTCGGCGGTGACGTCGGCGGCGTCGATCGACCGCCGCATAGCCGTCAGCGCCGCCTCCCGCAGCAGTGCTACGCAGTCGGCGGCGCTGTAGCCGTCGAGGTCGTCGGCGAGCGCGTCCAGATTCACGTCGGCGCTCAGGGGGATCGACTTTCCTGCGGTGCGCAGGATGTCGCGTCGCGCGGCGGCGTCCGGCGGTTCGACGAACACCAGCTTCTCCAGCCGGCCGGGGCGCAGAAGCGCGGGGTCGATGAGGTCGGGCCGATTGGTGGCGCCGAGCACGACGACGTCGCGCAGCGGGTTGATGCCGTCGAGTTCGGTAAGCAGCGCGGCGACCACGCGATCGGTGACGCCGGAGTCGAAGCTCTGCCCGCGTCGCGGCGCCAGCGCATCGATCTCGTCGAGGAACACCAACGAAGGAGCGGAATCGCGTGCGCGGCGGAACAATTCGCGCACAGCCTTTTCCGACGAACCCACCCACTTGTCCATCAATTCGGCACCCTTGACCGCGTGAATGGACAACCGGCCCGTGCTGGCCAGCGCTCGCACGACGAACGTCTTCCCGCACCCGGGCGGTCCGTACAGCAGCACGCCGCGCGGTGGGTCGACGCCAAGCCTTGCGAACGTGTCGGGGTGCTGAAGCGGCCACAGCACGGCCTCGGTGAGCGCCTGCTTGGTTTCCACCATGTCGCCGACGTCATCGAGCGTCACCGACCCGACGGCGACCTCCTCGGTGGCCGAACGGGACAGCGGGCGGATCACCGAAAGCGCACCGACGAAGTCGTCCTGAACCAGCGCGGGTGGCTTGCCGTCGGCGCTCGCCCTTGCGGCCGCGCGAAGTGCGGCTTCGCGAACCAGTGCGGACAGGTCGGCAACGACGAAACCCGGTGTGCGGTCGCCTATTTCGTCGAGCTTCAAGCTTTCGGACGGCACACCGCGCAGCAGCACCTCGAGCAACGCCTTGCGGGTGGCGCCGTCGGGCAGGCTGAGCCCGAGTTCGCGGTCGCACACCTCCGGTGCGCGCAGTCGGGGGTCGACCGCGTCCGGCACCGCGGACGTCGCGATGAACGCGACGCCCTTGGTGGCTACCGCGTTGCGCAATTCGGTGAGGATCAACGTGGCGACTGGTTCCGCGGTGGCCGGTAACAGCGCGTCGACGTCGGTGATCAGCAGCACGCCGCCGCCGGCCCGTACGGTCGACACCGCCGACGCCACACTTGCCAGCCGGTCCTCGGCCCGCAATGCGCCGACGTCGGGGCCGTCCAACTCGACCAACCGCCGCTCGCGGCACACCGCGCGCACCATGGTGGCCTTGCCGACGCCGGCGGGACCGGACACCAGCACGCCGAGATTGGCTTTGGCGCCAAGGGTTTCGAGGAGTTTCGGTTCGTCGAGCGCGAGCTTGAGCCACTCGGTCAGCCTGCCCGCCTGGGCGTGGCTGCCCTTGAGGTCGTCGAAGGCGATGAGCGGGTCCTGGGTCGCCGTGCTGATCGTGTGCTGACCGGTGCCCAACCCCACGGCGCCGGTTGGGCCAGCGGCCCCGTCGCCCCAGGTGACCAGTGAGTTCGGCTGGACGCTGACCGCGCCTGCGGGGTCGACGCTGGTGACGGTTAGAAGTTCGGAGGTCCAGGTGATGCCGACCGACGAGGCGAGCGCCGTGGTGGCCGCCGACGTCGACGTGCCTGGGCCCAGGTCGCGGGGTAGCAACGACACCGTGTCGCCGACCGTCATCACCTTGCCGAGCAGGGCCATTCGCAACGTCGCAGGCGAAACCGACTGGGTCGCGAGCTTCGATCCGCTCAGCGTGATCGACCGCGCGCCGTACACCGTCACCGGCGCCACGATCACGCCTGCGTCCTCCCGGAGTCCGGCGTTGGACAGCGTGACGTCGTCGAGCAGCGCGGTGCCGGTGGGCGTGTCGTCCGGTGCCACCCCGACCACGGTGGCGGTGGTGCGCGCGCCCGTCAACGAGACGGCATCCCACTCCCGAATGCCAAGGGCGGCAAGCACTTCGGGGTGCAACCGGGCTACTCCCCGTCGATTGTCCAAAGCCGAGGTGTTCAACCGCGCGGTCAGCCGGAGGTGGGACAGCGGAGCATCCTCGGCGGGTGACTCGACGGGTTCATTCATTTTTCGATCCTGGCCTGCGCAACCCGAGACGCGCCGAGGACCCGCGACGCGGCTGTGCCCGCCGCGTGGCGCGGCGGACCTCACGGCGTTGTTTCGGTTTGGCGTCCCATGCCTCAGGGCGCGCGGCCACCCAGCGCTGGCTGCGGATGGTGAAGGGGATGATGCACAGGTAACCGGCGATGATCAGCAGCACGAGGATGTACGGGAACAGAAGCAGCCCGGCGGCCGCGGCTGCCACCAGGATCAGCAGGACGGGCGCGGCGTTCGGTGGCACCGAGATGGCCTTCAGCGCCAGGGTGGGCACTCGACTGACGAGCAGCGCGGCGTTCGCCGCCAACCACACGCAGACGAACCAGTGTGACGTCCACCAACCTTGGCCGAACTGCATCATGGCGACCAGCGGGCCGATCGCCCCGACGGCGCCGCACGGGGCGGGCATGCCGGTGAAGAACTCGCGGGTGTAGGCGGGTCGGGTGTCGTCGTCGAGCAGCGCGTTGAAGCGGGCCAGTCGGAGCACGACACACACCACGTACAGCAGCACGAAGATCCAGCCGGCCTGCGAGTGCTGCAGCATGGTCACGTAGATCACCAGAGCGGGTGCCACGCCGAAGTTCACCGCGTCGGCGAGCGAGTCGATCTCGGCGCCCATCCGCGACTGTGCGTTGAGCGCGCGCGCAATGCCGCCGTCGATGCCGTCGAGGATGGCGGCCGCGCCGATGAGCGCCAACGAGATCCACGGCTTCTCGTCGAGCGCGAACTTGATCGAGGTCAGCCCCGCGCAGATCGCGAGCACGGTGGTGGCGCTTGGCAGGATGCGCATGGAGATCTGCGGTGTCTTGATGCGCGGTCTCATCGGGGCAACTCCGCCAGCACGGTCTCGCCGCCGATGGCGCGCTGGCCGAGTTCGACGAGCACGTTGGCGGCTTCGGGGAAGTAGGTGTCCAGCCGGGACCCGAACCGGATCAGCCCGTACGTCTCGCCGAGCGCGAGCTTGTCGCCGACCTTCGTCGAGCAGACGATGCGGCGCGCGATGAGGCCGGCGATCTGCACGGCGACCACGTCGACGCCCTCGGCGGTGCGGATCCACACGCTGTTGCGCTCGTTGTTGGTGCTGGCCTCGTCGCGCTCGGCCGAGCCGAAGTGTCCGGGCTGGTACTTGATGGTGACGACCTCGCCTGCGACGGGTGCGCGCTGGACGTGCGCGTCGAAGATCGAGAGGAAGATGCTGACGCGCGTCATCGACGCCGCCGGCAGGTTGAGTTCGGCGGGCGGGACGACCTGTTCGATGAGGGTGACCCTGCCGTCCGCGGGCGCCACCACCAGCCCGGGGCGCGTCGGCGGAACGCGCGGCGGGTGGCGGAAGAACGCACCGGACGCGGCCGCGGCGGTCAAGCCCGCGCCGCGCAGCCAGCGGTTGCGCCGCCCGACGGCGGCCAGCCCAAGCGCACCCGCGATGAACGGAAGGCCCGCCGGGTGGACGGGTGGGACGGTGGAGCGGACGAGCTCAAGGAAGCGGGTGAGCTCGGATTGGTCGGCGGCATCGATTGGGCGCGCGGGTCTGGCCATCAGGGTCTCGATTCTACGGTTGGACTGATCGGCTCGGGGCGGCTAGCGCAAGTCCCATACGCGCACTGTGGATCCCGCGGCCAGTTCGGTGACGTCCTCGGCGAGTTCCAGCAGGCAGTTCGCCGACGCGAGCCACCGTAGATGATGCGAGGCGGGCGGCCCATAGGTGGTGACGGTGCTCGACGTGGAGTCCAGGACCCCGCGGCGGAACTGACGCTTGCCGCGCGGCGAGGTCAGCGGCTCGGTGAGCGTGGCCTCGATGTGCGGGCGGTCGGGATGGGGCAGCGACATCGCGGCGCGCAGCGGCGTGCGGATGAACACCTCGAAGGACACCAGCGCGCTGACGGGATTGCCTGGCAGCGTGATGATCGGGGTCGAGTCAAACCTTCCCGCGCCCTGCGGCATGCCGGGCTGCATGGCCACCTTGACGAACTCGACTTCCTCGCCGAGCGAATCCTTCACGACCTCGTAGGCGCCCGCGCTGACGCCGCCGGTGGTGATGATCAGGTCCGCCGCTCCGGCGTGCTTCTGCAGCGTGGCGCGGAACGTCTCGACGTCGTCGCCGGTCATGGGCGAGGCCACCACCTCGCCGCCCGCGTCGCGGACCGCCGCGGCCAGCATCACGGCGTTTGACTCGTAGATCTGGCCTGGGCGCAGCTCAGTGCCGGGGGCGACGAGTTCGGTACCCGTCGACATCACCAGAACCCGTTGCCGCGGAACGACGTTCAGTTCGGCCAGGCCAAGCGCCGCGGCCAGTCCGAGCGCTGCCGGGCTGAGTACCTGGCCCGCGTGAAGCACCGTGGTGCCTGCGGTGACGTCCTCGCCCGCGTGACGGAGATGCTGGCCGGGCTTCGCGGAGGCGCGGATCGAGACGGTCTGGGTGCCGCCGTCGGTGGCCTCGACCGGTACCACCGCCGTGGCGCCTGCGGGCACCGGTGCGCCCGTCATGATGCGGTGCGCGGTACCCGGCTCGAGCGTGAGCAGGTCGGTGCGTCCGGCCGGGATGTCTTCGGCGACAGGCAGTTTCACGGGATGCTCATCGGACGCGTCGGCGACGTCCTCGGCCATCACGGCGTAGCCGTCCATTGCCGAGTTGTCGAAGCCGGGCAGCGACAGCGGGGCGGCCACGTCGGCGGCCAACACCAGCCCGAGCGCATCGGCCAACGACACGTTGATGGGCTTGCGTGGCTCGATGAGCCCGGCGACCACGCGCTGGTGGTCCTCGACGGATCGCATGTGTCAGACCGGGTAGGTGACGCCGGTGAGTTCCTCGGAAACCGTCCAGAGCCGCTCTTGGAGGCCCTGGTCGTAGGACTGTCTGCTTGACGCAACGACTTTCGGGTATCCGCGGGTCCCGCCGAGCCCGTCGGGTCCGTAGTACTGGCCGCCCAGCGCGGTGGGGTCCGTCGCGGCGCGCAGGGTGGGAAGCGCACCCATCGCAGCGCTCTGCGACACGAACGGATACAGAAAGTTGAGCACGGGGTTCTGTCGACCGAGTTCGGTGTCGGCGACGCCCGGATGCGCGGCCAGCGCAATCGTGGGCTCCTGCCCGGCTGCGAGCCGACGCTGCAATTCGTAGGTGAACAACAGGTTCGACAGCTTCGACTGGCCGTAGCCGACGACGCGGTCGTAGCTGCGCTCGAACTGTAGATCGTCGAAGTGGATGGCGGCCCGGATCCGGTGTCCGACGCTGCTGAGCGTCACTACGCGCGAACCCTCCACCGGCAGCAAGTGATCGAGCAACAGTCCGGTCAGCGCGAAGTGGCCGAGGTGGTTGGTGCCGAATTGCAGTTCGAACCCATCGGCAGTGGTCTGCCGCGGCGACGGATACATGACGCCCGCGTTGTTGATCAGCAGGTCGATGCGCGGGTTGCCTGCCTTGAGTTCCTCGGCAGCGGCGCGTACCGACTGCAGCGAGCCCAGGTCAAGCGCTTGGACCTTCACGTCGGCGTGAGGCACTGCGCCGACGATCTTCGCGGCGGCCGCGTCGCCCTTCTCGGTGTTGCGGACCGCGAGCACCACTTTGGCTCCGTGCGCAGCCAGCACTCTGGCGGTGTCATAGCCCAGTCCGGTGTTCGAGCCGGTGACGATGGCGACGCGCCCCGTCTGATCGGGCACGTCGGCGTCAGTCCACTTTGTGTTGGCGCTCATGTGCACGACGATACTGGGCGTGGTGTTCACTCTGGTCGATCCCGCGAATCGCCCGAGCCGGAAGGCGCCGCTGGTGTGGGCGCTCGGCTCGGCGCTGCGCTGGACGTTGCTGATCATTGCTCAACTGGTGTGGTTCGCCTTTGATCGACCCGACGGGCGGCTGGGGTGGCTACACGCCACGGCGGCGGTGGCGACCGGGTTGGGTGTGGCGCTGTTCGTGTTCGTGGTGCCCTGGTGGCGGTATCGGGTGCACCGCTGGGAGTTGGGTGCGCAGGCCGTGTACACGCGGACCGGCTGGCTGGTGCAGGAGCGCCGCATTGCGCCCATCTCGCGGGTGCAGACGGTCGACACGCAACGCGGTCCGCTGGATCGATTGTTCGGGCTCGCGAACGTCACCGTGACGACGGCGTCTTCGGCTGGGGCGGTACGGATCATCGCGCTCGACTCTGACGTCGCCGACCAACTCGTCGCGCAACTGACCGACGTTGCGGCGATCGGAGAGCAGGACGCGACGTGACCGTCCCGGTCGAATGGCGCAGGCTGAGTCCACGCATGCTGCTGGTGCACCCGATCCACGACCTGGTGCGCCAGCTTCCGCTGCTGATTGGGTCGCTGGTGGTCGGGGCGTCGACCGGTAACGCCATGTGGGCGGTCGCGGTCACGGCGTTCCTGGTCGCGTTCGGTGTCGCCCGGTGGTTCACCACTGCCTATCGCATCGACGACGAGCAGATCTCGCGTCGCGAAGGGGTCCTGCAGCGCAAGGTCTTGTCGTTGCCGCGCAGCCGAATTCGATCGGTGTCGACGGACGCCCGGCTGCTGCACCGGCTGCTGGGGCTGACGGTGGTCAAGCTGGGCACCGGTCAGGAGGCGAAGGGCAGCGCGGAGTTCGCCCTCGATGCCGTCCGGTCCGAAGAGGTTGCGGGGCTGCGGGCCTTGCTGCTCGACGAATCCCCATCGGTCGCCACCGAACAAGGGACACCCGAGCGGGTGCTCGCCCGGTGGCAGCCGTCCTGGCTGCGCTACAGCCCGCTGAGCTTCACCGGGTTGGCGATGATCATGGCCGCCGTCGGTCTGGTCTATCAGACGGGAGCCGTTGCAAGGCTGGAGAATTCGGAGCTCGCGCAGCAAGGCCTTGATGCCGCAGCGCGGCTGGGAGTCTTGGCCAGCGTGGGGTTGGCTGTGCTCGCGGTGCTGCTCTTTTCGGTGTTCTTGTCGGTGCTGCGCTCATTGGTCACGTTCGGCAATCTGGTGTTGTCCCGACGTGACGACGCGCTGCATCTGCAGCACGGTCTGCTGAGGGCGAGGGAGTACACCTACGACACGGCGCGGTTGCGCGGCGGCACCATTCGGGAGCCGCTGCTCGTCCGTGCGTTCGGAGGTGCCCGACTCGATGCGGTGATGACCGGAGTGGCAGGGGCGGGCGAAGCGTCCCTGCTGCTGCCGCCTTGTCCGCGGGCCACGGCGGAGACGGTGTTGGCCGAGCTGACCAACCCGGTCGTTGTCGGCGGCGAGTTACGGCGGCACGGACCCGCCGCGGTGCGCAGGCGATGGACTCGGGCCATGGCGCTTCCGGTCGCGTCGGTGGTGGCACTGGCGGTTGCCTCGAGCTTCGTTCCGGTGGCGCCATGGGCATGGGTGCTGTGCGGGGTCCTGTTGACGGGCGGCGGACTGCTCGCTCTTGACCGTGCGCACGCGCTCGGCCATCGCGCCGGGGACGGCTGGCTGGTCGCGCGGTCCGGCAGCCTGGACAGGCGGCGAGACTGCATCGCCGCCGGGGGCGTCATCGGCTGGACGGTGCGACAGACGTTCTTTCAACGCAGGGCAGGGGTGGCGACGCTGGTCGCGGCGACGGCGGCGGGGCTGAAGGCCTACCGGGTGCTCGACGTGCCTGCGGACCTCGCATGGTCGGTGGCCGCGGCGACGACGCCGTGGGTGGCCGAGCAGGAGTGGGCTCGCAGCAGTTAAGCGGTAAGTGGAGGCCCGAGTTGCGCCGAAACGTATGCCGTTTAACCTCGGCACCATGGCTATCGGTGGCGTGTTGTTCGACATCGATGGCGTTCTGGTGACTTCGTGGGAGCCGATCGCAGGCGCGAGCGAAACCTTGCAGGTGCTCGCCGACCATCAAATCGCGCGGACGTACCTCACGAACACCACCACCCGCACCCGCGTTCAGATCGCCGAGTTGCTCACCAAGGCCGGTATGGACGTCTCCGCCGACGAGGTGATCACGGCGGCGGTGCTGACCGCCGACTACGTCCGTGACCGCTATCCGGATGCCCGTTGCTTCCTGGTCAACAGCGGTCACATCGGGGAGGACATGCCCGGCATCGACGTCGTCTACGCCAGCGACGTCCGCCATGTCGAACCGGAGGCGCCCGACGTCATCCTGCTCGGCGGGGCGGGTCCCGAATACGACCACGTGACGCTCAGCCGGGTCTACGACTGGATGGCACAGGGCATCCCCGTGGTCGCGATGCACCGCAGCACGTCGTGGAACACCGCCGACGGGCTGCGCATCGACACCGGCATGTACCTGCTCGGCATGGAGGAGACGTCCGGCCGAAAGGCCGTCGCCGTCGGCAAGCCCGCGCCAGAAGGATTCCTGGCATCGGCGAACCGGCTCGGCGTCGATCCCGAGGAGATGTACATGGTCGGCGACGACCTCAACAATGACGTGCTGGCCGCCCAGGTGGTCGGGATGACCGGTGTGCTGGTCCGCACCGGAAAGTTCCGCCAGGACACGTTGGACCGCTGGACCGCAGACGAATTCGCGATGCAGCCCAACCACGTCATCGACTCGGTGGCAGAGCTTCCCACGTTGCTTGGACTCTGAGCGCCGCCTCCGCGAAATTCATCCGTTCGGTTGATGTTGCGCGTCGCCATTCCTGATTCGCTTGACAGCGGAAGGATCGGCTATTGGTGACACGGGGGAGTCGCCGGTGGCGATCATCGGTGAGCACGTGGCGGTGCCGGGGGGCGAGCATGGCCGGCATGCTCGTGGTCGCGTGCTCACCGACTTCCACGAACCTCTATGGGCGCAGCGCCAGGAGAAGCCGCACCAGTTCGGCCTGTCGGTGGGTGTCCGTCTTCGCGAAGATGCGCTGTAGATGGGTCTTGACGGTGGCCACCGACAACGCCAGTTCGTCGGCAATCGGTTTCAGTCCGTGACCGCCCGCAACCAGTTGAGCCACGGCCGCTTCCGCGGTCGTCAGCCCGAAGAGTCTGCGTAGCAGCTCAGCCGAGGGTGCCGGGTCGTCGTTCGGGTCGATCACGACGACCAGTGCCCGGGGTGGGCCATGGTCACGGGCCGTGAACGGCGTGACGTGCACGACGTAGGGCCGCCCCGCCGAAAGCCGTTGGCACAAAAAGGAATTACCAGTCTTGGCGTTGGCGCTGGACAGGCCGAGCGCAGCTCCGACGCTCCGCCTGAGTTCGGCGTGGGCTGCGGACGGCGCTACGCAGAGGCTGCCGGCCCGCACGTTCGGCCCATTGCGGCTCGCGAGCAATTTCTCCGCGGCGGAGTTGAGGTGCACGATCACGGCGCCAGGTCCGACGACGAAGACGGCGTGGCGCATTCCGTCGACGGCCTCGGCCGCGTCGCTGGCCCGTACCGCCAGGTCGGAGATGTACTTCTGAGTGTGCAACGCCTGCTGGAGGTGCGGGATCAGCGCGCTGACCAGCTTCACCCGGTCGGGCGTGGCGAACTCGTCACCGCCTGCAGGCGCCGCCACCAGAAAGCACGTGGGGAGGTCACCATCAGTCAGGCGGACGAACAACCCGTCGTCCATCTTGTGCGGAGCCATCCAATCGACGTTGAATTCCGACCTGGCGTTGAGTGCGGTCAGTGCGGTGCCGCCACGGACCAGGCCAACGGGTCCGCGTTCGACGGCGTCCAGCACGTAGTCCACGTTGCGGTAGTAGTCGGAGTACGCCTGCATGGCATCCGGCGGAAGGCTCGCACTCTTGATCGATCGGCTACATCCGTCCGCGATGATCATTCCGCTGCTGGTCGAGTTGAGCGCCTCCCGGATGATGGTCATGGCTTCGATCCAGTGCTCGGGCGTGGTCGCCGCGGCATGGATCGCGGTGACCATTCGCGAGTATTCGTCGATCGTGACCATCGCGACCTCCCAACTGTGCTGCTGGTCGGGACTTTAGCGGCGTGGGTAGCGCGCCGCACGTTATCAACATGATCGTCAATTGATCACTAACTGAACGAGTTTGCACCAGTAGTGATTTGTGGAGCTCGCTAGGTCTTCAGCGACCTGACCGCTTCGATGCGTGCGGCGATCTGTTCGGAGTTGGCCGCTGCGACCACCGGGCCGCCGCAGATCCGGCGCAGTTCGTTGTGGATCCATCCGTGCGGCTTGCCCGTCCGATGGTGTGCCAGGGTCACCAGCGCGTTGAGTTCCTTGCGGAGGTCGCGCAACTGGCCGTGGGTGGTCGAGACCACCGGCAGCGTGCCGCCTGCGGCGGTGCGCTTGTCCAGCTGCTCTTCCTGCCTGCGCCGCAACAGATCTCGCATCTGCCCGGCATCCAGTAGGCCCGGGATGCCGAGGAAGTCGGCCTCCTCGTCGCTGCCTGCCGGCGTCGCCGTGCCGAACGACGAGCCGTCGAAGATCACCTGGTCCAATTCGGCATCGGCGCCCAGCATCTCGAAGCCGTTGTCCATGTCACTGGACTCGTCCTTCTGCTTCGCGGCGTCGGCGAGCAATTCGTCGTCGAGTCCGTCGGATTCCCGGTGCGGCTTGCCCAACACGTGGTTGCGCTGCGCCTCGAGCTCACTGGCCAACTGCAGCAAGTTGGGCACCGACGGCAGGAACACACTCGCCGTCTCGCCGGGCCTGCGCGACCGGACGAAGCGGCCGATCACCTGCGCGAAGAACAGCGGCGTCGACGCACTGGTCGCGTACACGCCGACGGCCAGCCGCGGCACGTCGACGCCTTCGGAGACCATGCGCACCGCGACCAACCACCGGCTGGTGCCCTGCGAGAAGGTGGTGATGCGGTCCGACGAGCCCTTGTCGTCGGACAGCACCACCGTCGGAGCCTCGCCGGTGATGGTCGTCAGAAGGTCCGCGTAGGCGCGGGCGGCCGTTTGATCCGACGCGATGATCATGCCGCCGGCGTCCGGCACGTGCTGGCGCTTCTGTTGCAGCCGGGTATCGGCCGCGGCGATCACCGCGGGCATCCACTCGCCCGCCGGATTGAGTGCAGTCCGCCAGGCGCGCGCGGTGTGCTCGGCGGTGAGCGGCTCACCCAACCGGGCCGCGTGCTCCTCACCCGCGCTGTCACGCCATCGCGATTCCCCGGAGTACGCGAGGAACACGACGGGCCGCACCACCCCGTCGGCCAGCGCCTCGGAGTAGCCGTAGGTGTGGTCGGCCTGGGAACGCTCGAGGCCGTCGGGGCCGCGTTCGTACGTGACGAACGGGATCGCGCTGTCGTCGCTGCGAAACGGCGTGCCCGTCAGCGCCAGCCTGCGCGACGCGTCGCCGAAGGCCTCGCGGATCGCCTCGCCCCAACTCTTGGCGTCGCCGCCGTGGTGGATCTCGTCGAACACCACCAGCGTCTTGCGGTTCTCGGTGCGCACCCGGTGCCGACCGGGGTGGCTGGCCACCTGCGCATAGGTGACGACGACGCCGTGATACTCGTCGGAGTTCTGCGCCGACGAGTTGCTGAACTTGGGATCCAGCGCCATGCCGACGCCTGCCGCGGCCTGCGCCCACTGGACCTTGAGGTGTTCGGTGGGCACCACCACGGTGACCCGCTCGACGACGCCCTCGGCGAGTAGCTCTCCGGCGATGCGCAGCGCGAACGCCGTCTTGCCTGATCCGGGGGTCGCCACCGCAAGGAAGTCACGTGGTTGGGCGGTCAGATAGCGCACCAAAGCCCGACGTTGCCAGCCCCGCAAAGCCTGGGTGCTGGGCGCTGCGTAAGCCCGCACCCGAAGACTCCTATCTGGTCGAAGGGCAGTCTAGGGCACACCTACAGCCGGGGCTAATGATGTGAGGGGACATGGGATTTCGTGTCGTGTTCCCGCTGCGTCGACCGCGCGTGTCGGCCACCGGCGTGTCGCCGCCGCCCGATGTCCAGAGGTTTGCCACCTGACTTCCAAGGTGCGGCCAGGCTTGGGGCCTACCGTGCGCGAATGCCCACCCGACGGACGTTCCTCGCGGCAATGGCGGGTACCGCTGCCGTGCTGGGTAGCGGTGCGCTCCGGCCGGCTGTCGGCGCCGCCGCAACCGGCGTCGATCCCAGGTCCATCGCGACGCTCAACGCCGGTCGGGCGCCGACCCAGTGGGGCATGGCGCTGCCAGGCATCGTCACGACGTTTGCCCCGACCGGCCGCCAACTCGCGTTGACGTTCGATGCGTGCAGCGGCGCGTGCGACAACACGCTGCTGAGCACACTGCTGCGGTACAACGCCCCGGCCGTGCTGTTCATCTGCTCGAGGTGGATCGACGCCAACCCGGGGCGGGTCGAACAGTTGGCCGCAAACCCGTTGTTCGACATCGGCAACCACGGCACGCGTCACGTGCCGCTTTCGGTGACGGGCCGGTCCGCGTACGGGATTGCGGGCACGAAGTCCGCCGACGAGGCCGTCGCCGAGGTGTGGACCAATCAGAACCGCATCACCGCACTCACCGGCACCGCACCGTCCTGGTACCGGACGGGCACCGCGCACTACGACGACGTCGGTGTGCAGATCGTGCACGAGCTTGGCCTGACCCCCGTCGGGTTCTCGGTCAACGCCGACAACGGGGCGACGTCACCGGCAGGCAAGGTCGGAGCCGCGATCACCGGCGCCGCGCCAGGGTCGATCGTGTTGGCCCACATGAACCATCCGGCGTCGGGGACGGCCGCTGGGGTGGCGGCCGCGATTCCGGCGCTGAGCGCGGCCGGCTGGCAGTTCGTGCGGCTTTCCGGTCAATCCGTGCAGTGACAGTTCACTCTGGGTCGTCGCCGGCCACGCGCAGAATGGTCGGATGCCCTCCGACACCGCTGACGAGCACGACCCGTTCGTCCGGGTGCTCGGCTCGCGGGTGCACAACCTGCGCGCCGTCGACGTAGCCGCTCCGCGCGACGCGTTGGTCGCGTTCACCGGCATCTCGGGATCGGGTAAGTCGTCGCTGGCGTTCGGCACGATCTACGCCGAGGCGCAGCGCCGCTACTTCGAATCGGTCGCGCCGTATGCCCGGCGACTGTTGCTGCCGACGGGCGCACCCAAGGTCGACGACATCACCGGGTTGCCGCCCGCCGTCGCACTACAGCAGCGGCGCGGCTCGGCGTCGTCGCGGTCGTCGGTCGGCACGGTCACGACGCTGTCGAACCTGCTGCGGATGCTCTACTCCCGTGCGGGCACGTTCCCCACGGGCTTCACCGAGCGGCTGGACTCCGACTCGTTCTCGCCGAACACGGCGATCGGCGCCTGCCCGGAGTGCCACGGCCTCGGCCGGATCCACCGGGTCACCGAGCAGACGCTGGTACCCGACGCCACGCTGACCATCCGCGAGGGCGCCGTCGCCGCCTGGCCCGGCGCGTGGCAGGGGCAGAACCTGCGCGACATCCTCATCACGCTCGGCTACGACATCGACAAGCCGTGGCACCGGCTCTCGAAGAAGCAGCGCAACTGGATCCTGTTCACCGACGAGCAGCCCACCGTCGAGATCCATCCGGACCGACACAACGTCACCGCCGACTACTACTACAACGGCACCTTCTCCAGTGCCGAGCGCCACGTCCGGCACACGCTCGCCAATTCGCAGAGCGCGATGATGCGCAGGCGGGTGCTCAAGTTCGTCGACAGCGTGGCCTGTCCGGTCTGCGACGGCTCGGGGCTACGGCCCGAAGCGCTGGCGGTCACCTTTGCGGGCCGCAACATCGCCGAGCTGGTGACGCTGCCGCTGGCCGAGATGGCCGACGTGCTGCGCCCCACGGCCACCCGCACTGAATTCGAGGCCGCGTTCGAGGGCACCACCTCGGGTGAGCTGACCGAGGTGGCCACGATGATCGCGGCCGACCTGGTGGCCCGCATCCAGGTGCTGATCGAACTGGGACTGGGCTACCTGGCCCTGAACCGCCGCACGCCGACGGTCTCGCCGGGGGAGTTGCAACGGCTGCGACTGGCCACTCAGCTGCGCGCGGGGCTGTTCGGCGTGCTGTACGTGCTCGACGAACCGTCGGCAGGCCTGCATCCCGCCGACGCCGAGCCGCTACTCGACGTGCTGGACAGGCTGCGCCGGGCGGGTAACTCGCTGTTCGTCGTCGAGCACGACATGGACGTAGTGCGACGCGCGGACTGGATCGTCGACGTGGGGCCTGGCGCGGGTGAACTCGGCGGCGAGGTGCTCTACAGCGGACCGGTGGCCGGGCTGGCCGACGTCGACGCCTCGATCACCCGCCGATACCTGTTCGACGAAACGCCACCTCCGACCAGGGACCCGCGCCCGCCGATCGGCACACTTGCGTTGCGCGGCATCAACTTTCACAATCTGAGGGGCCTCGACGTCGAGGTGCCCCTTGGGGCCTACACCGCCGTGACCGGGGTGTCCGGCTCTGGCAAGTCGACGTTGGTCTACAAGGTGCTCGGCGACGTCGTCACCCGTGCCCTCGGCGGCGACGTGGGGGAGCCCGAATCCACCGAGGACGAGCAGAACGCCGAGATCGTCGACCTCGATCACGACGCCAGCATCGGAGTCGCGGCCGACGGAGTCGAACTGATCGATCGTCTGGTCGCGGTGGACCAGAAGCCGATCGGTCGTACCCCGCGCTCGACGCTCGCGACGTACACCGGCTTGTTCGACGCGGTACGGAAGGTCTTCGCGGCCACGCCTGCGGCCCGCAAGCGTGGCTGGACCGCCGGTCGGTTTTCGTTCAACGTGGCCGAGGGTAGATGTCCCACCTGTCAGGGCGAGGGCTTCGTATCCGTCGAATTGCTTTTCCTCCCAGGCACTTACGGCAAGTGTCCGACGTGCCACGGCGCCCGCTACAACGAGGCGACGCTCGAGGTGCGCTACCGCGACCACACGATTGCCGACGTGCTCGCGATGACGGTCGACACGGCCGCGGAGTTCTTCGCAGACGTCACCGGCGCCGCGCGGAGCCTGGCGACGCTGCAGGAGGTCGGGCTCGGCTATCTCCGGCTCGGCCAGCCGGCGACCGAGCTATCCGGCGGCGAGGCGCAGCGGATCAAGCTGGCCTCCGAACTTCAGCGGCCACGGCGCGGGCACACGCTGTACGTGCTCGACGAGCCGACCACCGGCCTGCATCCCGCGGACGTGGAGCTCTTGGACCGGCAGTTGCACCGCCTCGTCGACGCGGGCAACACCGTGGTGGTCGCGGAGCACGACATGCGGGTGGTGGCAGGGACCGACTGGGTGATCGACCTTGGCCCGGGTGCCGGCGACGCGGGCGGGCGGGTGGTCGCAGCGGGCACTCCGGCTCAGGTCGCCGCGTCAAGCGAAAGCCGCACGGCGCCTTATCTTTCCGCGCAACTCAAACGAAGTAGTTGTCGTTCGCGATGAACCATTCGCGGCGCTCGTCGTCGGTCAGGTCGCCGAGCTTGGCGAGCCCCTCGAAGTAGTGCTCCCGCGGCGCGCCGGGCGCGAACAGCATCAGGACGGACGCCGGTTCGTCGGCCTCGTTGCGGAAGCCGTGGATGCCACCCGGCGGGACGTAGAGGAAGTCGCCTTGGTGCCCGTCGAGCCAGTCGGTGCCGTCGTAGAGCTTCATCGACCCCGACAACACGAAGAACGCCTCTGACATCGCGCGGTGGAAATGCGGCCCTGGTCCGCCTGCCTGTGGTGCGAGGTCGACGCGGTAGAGGCCGTAGTCGCCGTCGGTCTTCTGCTGGTTCGCGAGGTAGTGATATTGCACCAACCCGAACGAGTCGTAGTCCGGCGGTTCATCGGCGCGGCGCAGCGTCGCGCCGACCTCCGGCTGTTCGTTGGTGAAGCGCTGCGGCGGATACGGCGGAACGACTAGTGACATTGCCGTCGAGAATACCGTCGGGCTCAGACCGGGATCATCACTCCGGTGAGCTCCTCGGAAACCGCCCACAACCTGCGCGCGACGTCGCTGTCATGCGACCTGCCGTTCGATGCGACGACCTCGGGGTAGCCGCGCATTTCCGCGAAACCGCCGGGGCCGTAGTACTCGCCACCCGACACGTTGGGGTCGGTGGCGGCGCGCAGCGTCGGCAACGCGCCCATTTCGGTGCTCTGCTCGATCTGCTGGAAGGCCACCCGCACCACGTTGGGCAGACTGCGGGACAGTTCGGAGGCAGAGCCGCCGGGATGAGCGGCGACTGCGATCGTGTCGGTGCCGTTCAACCTCCGCTGAAGCTCGTAGGTGAAGAGCAGATTGGCGAGCTTCGACTGCCCGTACGCCGCGGCCCGCCCGTAGCGGCGCTCGGACTGCAGGTCGTCGAACCGGATGCGGCCCGCTCGGTGGCCCATGCTGCTGACGGTCACCACTCGAGACAGCGGAGTCGCGAGCAACAGGTCGAGCAGTCGGCCGGTGAACGCGAAGTGGCCAAGGTGATTGGTCCCGAACTGGAGCTCGAAACCGTCCTTCGTGGTCGACTTCGGGGTCATCATGACGCCGGCGTTGTTGATCAGCAGGTCGAGTTGGTCGAGGCCTGACCGAAGTGCCTGGGCGGCGTCCTCGACCGACGCCAGCGACGAGAGGTCGAGTTTTTGAACCGAGACGTCGGCGCCCGGATGCGCCCTGACGATCAGGTCCGCGGCGGCCTTGCCCTTGTCGAGGTTGCGCACGGCCAGCACGACCCGCGCTCCGCGGGCGGCGAGCGCGGTCGCGGTTTCGTAACCCAGCCCGGTATTCGCACCGGTGACGACGGCGGTACGCCCACTCTGATCGGGCATGTCTGCGAAGTTCCAGCCGGTTTTGGAGATGGGCATGTTGCTCCTTAGTACGATGGATTCGGAACGCGCACTCCGTTTGATTAGACTATACGGAACGCACGCTCCGCTTTGTCAACCGGAGGACGGAAAGTGACCGAAACTGCGCGCCCGCTGCGAGCCGACGCGGCCCGCAATCGGGCCCGGCTGCTCGCGGTCGCCTACGAGACATTCGCGGCGGAGGGGCTCGCGGTGCCGATCGACGAGATCGCGCGCCGGGCCGGCGTCGGCCCTGGCACCATCTACCGGCACTTCCCCACCAAGGAGGCGCTCTTCAAGGCGGTCATCGAAGAGCGGGTGCGCAGCATCGTCGAAACGGCCGAGTCGTTGTTGGCGCGCGACCCGGGGTCGGCGCTCTTCGAGTTCCTCCGAGAACTGGTCCGGACTGCTGCTGCCGACCATGGCATTGCCGACGCGCTGGAGGGCTACGGCGTCGACTTCAATGCCGCGGCCCCCGGTGCGGAAGCGGCGTTCCTCGAAGTGCTCGACGAACTGCTGGCAGCGGCGCAACGCGCGGGCACGGTTCGGACCGACGTGGGGGCCGCCGAATTGAAGGCGCTGCTGATGGTCTGTAAGTCGACTCAGGAGCACGGAGACGCCGTCGCCGACCGGGTCGCCTGCGTCATCGTCGACGGCCTGCGGACGATGTCGTAGGCCGTTCGGCCCTGGCGCGGTGCCGAGAGCAGCAATGTTCGTCCGCCGTTACCTTGCACTCGCCCTGGTCGAGTGCTAAAAATGACATTGGCACTCGCGATCGGTGAGTGCTAGGTCGGGCCGGTGAGGCTGGGGCCGCACCTGCGGGAGCACACCCACAGCCGTCCGTCGCGGGCACTGAACCCGACCAACAAACGTGCGATCCCCTAATTCGGAGGAATCACTTCGCAATGGCCAAAACAATTGCGTATGACGAAGAGGCCCGTCGCGGCCTCGAGCGGGGGCTCAACGCCCTCGCCGACGCGGTAAAGGTGACGTTGGGACCCAAGGGCCGCAACGTCGTTCTGGAGAAGAAGTGGGGCGCCCCCACGATCACCAACGATGGTGTTTCCATCGCCAAGGAGATCGAGCTGGAGGACCCCTACGAGAAGATCGGCGCAGAGCTGGTCAAGGAAGTCGCCAAGAAGACTGACGACGTCGCGGGCGATGGCACCACCACCGCCACCGTGCTCGCTCAGGCACTCGTGCGCGAGGGTCTGCGCAACGTCGCGGCAGGCGCCAACCCGCTCGGTCTGAAGCGCGGCATCGAGAAGGCCGTCGAGAAGATCACCGAGACGCTGCTTGCTTCCGCCAAGGAGGTCGAGACCAAGGAGCAGATCGCTGCTACCGCAGGGATTTCGGCCGGTGACCAGTCGATCGGCGATCTGATCGCCGAGGCACTGGACAAGGTCGGCAACGAGGGTGTCATCACCGTCGAGGAGTCCAACACCTTCGGGCTTCAGCTGGAGCTCACCGAGGGCATGCGCTTCGACAAGGGCTACATCTCGGGCTACTTCGTCACCGACGCCGAGCGTCAGGAAGCGGTCCTCGAGGATCCGTACATCCTGCTGGTCAGCTCCAAGGTGTCGACCGTCAAGGATCTGCTTCCGCTGCTGGAGAAGATCATCCAGTCCGGCAAGCCGCTCCTGATCATCGCCGAGGACGTCGAGGGCGAAGCCCTTTCCACCCTGGTGGTCAACAAGATCCGTGGCACCTTCAAGTCCGTCGCCGTCAAGGCCCCGGGCTTCGGTGACCGCCGCAAGGCCATGCTGCAGGACATCGCGATCCTGACCGGTGGCCAGGTCATCAGCGAAGAGGTCGGCCTCTCGCTGGAGACCGCGGACGTCTCGCTGCTCGGCACCGCTCGCAAGGTCGTCATCACCAAGGATGAGACCACCATCGTCGAGGGCTCGGGCGACTCCGATGCCATCGCCGGTCGCGTGGCCCAGATCCGCGCCGAGATCGAGAACAGCGACTCCGACTACGACCGCGAGAAGCTGCAGGAGCGCCTGGCCAAGCTGGCCGGCGGTGTTGCGGTGATCAAGGCCGGAGCAGCCACCGAGGTGGAGCTCAAGGAGCGCAAGCACCGCATCGAGGACGCCGTTCGCAACGCGAAGGCCGCCGTCGAAGAGGGCATCGTCGCCGGTGGCGGCGTGGCGCTGCTGCAGGCCGCACCGTCGCTGGATGAGCTTGAGCTCGTCGGTGACGAGGCGACCGGCGCGAACATCGTGCGCGTCGCACTGTCGGCCCCGCTCAAGCAGATCGCCTTCAACGGCGGCCTGGAGCCGGGTGTCGTCGCAGAGAAGGTGTCCAACCTTCCTGCGGGTCACGGCCTGAACGCCGCGACCGGTGAGTACGAGGACCTGCTGAAGGCCGGCGTCGCCGACCCCGTCAAGGTCACCCGTTCGGCGCTGCAGAACGCGGCGTCCATCGCGGCGCTGTTCCTCACCACCGAGGCCGTCGTCGCCGACAAGCCGGAGAAGGCGTCCGCACCCGCGGGCGACCCGACCGGTGGCATGGGCGGCATGGACTTCTAAGTCCAAGCTCTGTACGGAAGAGCCCGGTCCCCTTGGGGGCCGGGCTTTTTCGTGTCGCCATCCCGCCGAAAGGGAATCTGGCGACGCTACCGAGCGATATCCGTCGTCAAGTTCACAGTCGCGGACTCCGGTGATGTCGCCAGGTGTTGACCTAAGTCATCCATTGTTGACATACTCCACCTGTGGCGCACCGCGCACCACCATCGAGGGGGTCCCATGAGTGCTCAGGTACGTCCGCAGGCCAGGTTCGCGACGGCGTTGATGGCTGCCGGGGTGGTGTCAGCAGTCGCGGTCGTGGGCATGCCCGAGCATCCGACGATCAGCGTGGACGTCGCGAACGCATCGGCGGTCACCGACGCGCTGTACGGGCTCGGCGACGGCGTCGGGTTCCTGTCCAGCATGGTCGGCATCCACGTCGACGCGGCGGTCTCGCTGCCGTTCGAGGCGACGCTGGCCGTGCTGGCCGTGGCGCAGCACCCGGAGCTGGCCCCCAACGTGTTGAGCTATCTGGTGCAGCGCTTCGTGAATCCCGCTGTGGGGCCGCCGATCGCCGCCTATCCGTGGGAGACCGAGCAGGCCTTCGCCGTGCTCGCGACCCTGTTCCCGTATCCGCTTGGCCCGAGCGCCACCGAGCCCGGCCTGGTCAACGAGGCGAGGCTGGCGTTCGCGGATGCGTTCAACAGCGTGCTCGGCCAACTCCCCGATCCGCTGCCCGGATACGACGCGGTACAGGACGTCATGAACGACACGGTGCTCGGCGGCACCGTCGTCGCAGGCCAACTCGCGGCGCGCGCACCGCTGTACATGGCCTGGAACACCGTGAACTACCTCGGCTATCTGCCTGCGAACGTGGAGGCCACGCTCGAGTCGGCGGTTGCGACGCCGGACCAGGTTCCCGGGCTGGCCAGCAATCTGGTCTACGGCCTGCTTTCTCCGGACGCCAAGGTCGGATTGTTCGGTCAACTGCTCGACAACGCCGTGGACCCACTCACCTGGCTGCCCAAGCCGATCGGTCAGTCCACGAATCCAAAAGTCGTCCTGGCCAACGAGATTCGCACAGCCATCGACGAGGCGACCAACGGGGTCCTGTCGGTGCTCCCGAAGCCGGTGAAGCCGTCCGCGGCGCAGAACCCACCCGCCAACTTGCCGACGGGGACGTCGACTGCGTTTGGCGAAGATGCGGCCCCGAAGTCGACGAAGCCGGTCGAGAAGCCAACTTTCAACACGCGAGCGAAGTCCGACGACAAGAATGCCGACGCCAACGTTGGGCCAAGCAAGGCCAAGCACCGCAAGACCGAGTCGATCAAGGATCGCGTCACCCGCGCGTTGAGCGGGGGCCGCCACACCAAGCCGGCCAAGGCCGAAAGCGCCAAGCCCTCGGGCGCGGCCGCGTAATCAGGAGCCTGGTGAGGCCGCTACAGATCCTGCAGCGGCGTCGGTTTCAGCAGCAGTGTGGCGGTGACGGCGATGGCCGCGGTCGCCACCAGGTAGCCGCAGGCGAGCCACGGCGTGCCACCGGCCACACCGATGAGCGCGGTGAGAATCAGTGGTGTCAGGCCGGACGCGTAGACACCCGACAGTTGATAGACGGTCGACAGCCCCGTGTAGCGGATCCGCGCGGGATACAGCGCCGCGTACAGCGTCCCTTCCGCTCCGTAGAACAGCGCATGGATGACGCCGAACACCACGAGCAGGGCCAACGCGTATAGCCAGATGTTCTTGGTTCCGAAGAGGGCGAAGACCGGGAACACGGCGAGGCCGTAGGCGGCAATACCCACGGCGTACACGCGCTTCGGGCCGAACCGGTCGGTCAGCAGGCCCGACACCGGGATCAACACCGCCATCAGCAGGGCCGCGACGGTGACGGACACCAGCACCGGAATCTTGTCCAGTTTCAGGGTGGCCGTCGCATAGGAAATGGCGAAGACGCCCCATGTGTTGAACGCCGCCCCCTCGCCCCACCGCGACAACATGCCGAGCACCGTCGACCGCAGGGCCGGCGGTTTGAAGACTTCCTTCACCGGCACCGCGGCGCGGTCGTCGCTGTCGCGAACTTTTTCAAACGCGGGGGTTTCGGTGGCGCGCGACCGAACCACGACACCGAAGATCACCAGCAAGATGCTGAGCAGGAAGGCGATCCGCCACCCGTAGGTCAAAAAGGCCTCATCGGGAAGCACGTACTGAAGCAGGGCGAAGACTCCGGTGCCGAGGGCCAATCCGATGGCGAGTCCGATCTGCGGGACACTGCCGAACAGACCGCGCCGACGTGGCGGGCCGTGTTCGACCGCGAGCAGGACTGCACCTGCCCACTCGCCACCGAGCGCGAAGCCCTGCACGATTCGCAACAGCAACAACAGGATTGGGGCCAACACGCCGATCTGTGAGGCAGTGGGTAGCAAACCCATGAGCGCGGTCGCCCCGCCCATCAGGAACATGGTCAGCGCCAACGTTCGCTTGCGCCCGATGCGGTCTCCGATGTGGCCGAAGACGAAGCCGCCGATGGGTCGCACCAGGAAGCCGACCGCGAAGGTGGCGAACGACAGCAGCGTGCCCACGAACGTCGTCTGGTCGGGGAAGAAGGCCTTGTTGAACACCAGGCTGGCGGCGGTGGCGTAGAGAAAGAAGTCGTACCACTCGATGGTGGTGCCGACCAGGCTGGCCCACAGCGCTGTCCGAGCCTGAGGCGAAATAGGGGGAGCGGGGTCGCCGAGGTCGACGGCCGCGTTGGTCACGGTCACGTCGTCCAGTAAGGACACAGGTAAGCCCGCGATCCCAGAGTTGGGCGCGTGATGATCGCAACGAGGCGTCGTCAGTCGCCGATGGGTACGCAATCGTCGCCGCAGCCCGATGCCGTCGGGAGACCGGGTGCTGCCGGTCGGTGCAACACGGCACGAATCGGCGCGACGGTCAGTCCGGCATCACCGCACTCGCCGCGGCCGTCGACGATCAGCGTGTAGCCGCCTGGTTCGCGTGGTGGCCAGACGAGCGTGACGTCGGGATGGGCGGCCGCGTTCTTGCCAGTGGATCGGCCGACGCCCCCGATGTGGAACGTGCCGTCGGATAGCGCCGTGTCGACCGCGACGGTGTGGGCGCGGTAGTCGTCGCCGACCGTGATCAGGTAGGCAAACGTGAAGTCGCTCAGCGCATCAGCCAAGTGCTCGAGGTTCACCTTCACGCTCATGGGCTTGAGCCTACGGCCGGTCGCGCCGAGCCAAGACGTCCGCGTAGACGTGCATCGGCAGTGCCAGGCCCAGTGCCATTCCGGTGACGATGACGGCCGCGCCGATCAGGTCGGCCGAGGCGGCGCTGAATAGCTGCGCGGACGGGTGGCTGGCGAACTCGACGAAGCCGGCAAGCGTGCGGAACACGAACACCCCTGGCACCAGCGCGACGACCGCGGCGAATCCGATGCCCGCGAACGGGATTCGCATGCGATGGGAGATCGGTACCAGCAGCACCCCGACCAGTAGACATGACACGAACGCCGCGACCGCCGGGTTGGCTCCTATGTGGAGGGCATACCAGTGCACGGCGTGGGCCAGCATGCCTGCGCCGACCGGCCAGCCGATCATCCGCCATGGCATCGAGAAGTAGACCGGATAGGAAGCCGCCGCCACGCCTGCGGCCAGCACATCGACCACCAGCGGTACCGGACTGGATGACGCCGTCACCGCAAGCATCTGACCGCCCGCGTGCAGTCCCAGGATCAGCCCGGCTGCGATGGCGGTGAGCAGCATCATCCCGAAGGCCAGCCGCGCCAGCCCAAGCGTCACCCGCAGGTCCAACAGATCCAGTGCTCCGTTGAGGATGTGCGGACCGGGCACAAGCACCATCGCCGGACAGATCGCGACGATGGCGGCGGAGGTGCCCAGCTGCAGGTGTGCGGCCGCCGCGCCGACGGCTCCTGCGAGCGCAGCGGCCACGAAGACCTGCACCAACGGTCCCGCGCCCACGGCGCCCAGCCACCGCCGCAGCAGCCCGCCGGCTGCCGCGGCAACCGCCGCCAGAAGGATCACAAGCGGATGGCTCGCTCCATAGATGATGGATAACGCCGCGGCCCCCGTCGCGCACGCGAGCGCGAAAGGGGCGATACCAGAGAATGATTGGGCCTCAGCCTCGGCGACCCCGCGCGCCACGTCGTCCGGATTCAGCGGGCCGTCCTGAGCCCGATCGACCACCGACATCATGCGTGCGACCCGACGCATGTTGATGACGGTCGGCGACACCGCGGCGGTCAGCACGGTGTTACGGGACCCGGCCGCGGTGAGCGTCAACATCGACCAGGACGGGACCACCACGGCGTCCAGCCCCATCCCGCGGTTGAGCCGCTCGACCGCGGTCTGCGTCATCTGGGTGGACTGACCGTTGGCGTACAGCAGCGCGGCCGCCGCCAGCAAGGTGTCGTAGCGTGCCGCTCGCTCGTCGGACATGGGGAGATTCTGGCAGCTGTGCCGGAGCTTGCGGAATGGGGACGAGTGCGCGCTACGTTGGTGTGAAGATGCCGCTTCCCACGCCCACGCCGACCACCACCGCCGTCGTCACCGGAGCCTCGTCGGGCATCGGTGCCGACCTGGCCCGTGAACTCGCCTCCCGAGGCCACGGCGTCACGCTCGTCGCGCGCCGCGAGGACCGACTCAAGGACCTCGCCGCCGAACTCAAGAACGTTCGCGTCGAGGTCATCGGCTGCGACGTCGCCGATCCCCAGGCCAGGGCCAACCTGTTCGACGAAGTCGAGCGGCGCGGGCTCGCCGTCGACGTGCTGGTGAACAACGCAGGCATCGGCACCGTCGGGCCGGTGGTGGACTCCACGGTCGACGCCGAAATCGCCCAGGTGCGCGTCAACGTCGAAGCGGTCATCGACCTGACGACGCGTGCGGTTCAGCAGATGGTGCCCCGCGGTCGCGGCGCGATCCTCAACGTCGGATCCACCGCTGGGTTCCAGCCGTTCCCTGGCCAAGCCGGCTACGCAGGCACCAAGGCCTTCGTCCGCACGTACACCGACGGACTGCGCGCGGAACTCGCCGGAACCGGGGTGACGCTCGCGACGCTGCACCCGGGTCCGGTACGTACCGAGTTCCTGGAGGTTGCCGGTGTGGACGAGAGGGCGTTCGCCGACGCGTTCCCCAAGTTCATGTGGGAGCCGTCGCGCGAGGTCGCCAAGACGGGCATCGACGCGCTCGAACACGACCGCGGCAGCGTCATCCCAGGGCTACCGAATCAGGTCAGCACCCGGCTATTCAGCCTGATTCCGAACCGGTTCCTGTTGCCCCTGCTAGCCAAACAGCATCCGGCGCTGCGCAACTCAGTGAGCTGACCCGGGCCACGCCCGCATCCAGCCCTCGACCGGAAGGTCGAGCCCGTTGCACAGCGAGCAGATCGTCCTGTACCAACCGACGGCGATGAGTAGCTCCATGCGCTGCTCGTCATCGAGGCTGTCGCCCAAGGCATTCCACGTCTCTGCCGTCCAACTGCCGGTGCGCTCGAGCTCGTCGACGGCCGCGATCAGCGTGCGTTCGTCGTCGCTCCACGCCACCTCGGCTCCCGTGACAAGGGCATCGCACTCGTCGTCGCCGACCCCCGCGATGGGTCCCCAGAAAGCGGCCTGCCCGCCCCACTCGTAAGCGCAGCCCACCAATGCGCAGATTCGCAGGATCGCGATGGTGCGCGCCCGCGGCGGAAGACGCGTGTCGACGTACAGGGCCTCACCCAGCTTGCGCAGCTTCGCGGCCAGCGCCGGATGCCTTTGTAGGCAACGCACTAGCAGCAACGGCTCATAGGTGCGGTCGGGGTGGCCCCAGCTGTTGATGCCGGCCGTGTCTTCCTCGCTCCACGGGGGAGCGAGCGGCGCGACCCTGCTCACGCTCGATCGATTCCCCGGTCGCTGCGCTCCTGCCCGCCGGGGGCGGGTTGGCGGCCGCGCACCAGCTTGCCGGGGCGGGCATCGGTCGGCACGCCGTGCTCGGCGATGACCTCGCCGGAGACGATGGTCGCGACGTAGCCGTCGGCGCCCTGGTCGAGGCGGCGGCCGCCGGCGGGCAGGTCGTGCGCGATGACGGGGCGGTGCACCTTCACCGCGGCGTGGTCGATGACGTTCAGGTCGGCCTTGTACCCGACGGCGATGCGCCCGCGGTCGGCAAGGCCGGCCACCCTGGCCGGTACCGAGGTCAGTTCGCGCACCACCTCGGCCACGGTGAATCGCCCCGACGCCCGGTCGCGGGCCCAGTGTGCGAGCAGGAACGTGGGAAAGCTTGCATCGCAGATCATTCCGTAGTGCGCACCGCCGTCGCCGAGCCCGAGTACGACGTCGTCGCGGCGGAGCAACTCGGCCACGGTGTCCAGCGAGTTGTCGCGGAAGTTGGCCAGCGTGACGAGCAGCATGGCGTGGCCGTCGTCGTCGAGGCAGCGGTCATAGGCCTCCTCGAGCGGGTCGACGCCGCGGGCTCGCGCCCTGGCTCCGATGCTGTCGGCGGGTGACGGTTCGTAGTTCGGTGGATCGCCGAGTGGATACATGTAGTCCCATGCCTGCGACGCGAACATCAGTGGATGCCCCTGACTGCCCGGCTTGTCGGTCAGGATGCGTTGGCGCACTTCTGGTTTGCGCATCTCGGCGACGCGCTCCTCCAGTGGCAGATGGGCGAGTTCCTGGTAGCTCGGATACGTGACGAACGGGTTGCCGGACAGCTCAAGCCCGATGACCAGTCCGATGGGGCGAGGGAAGATCTGCGCGCTGATCTCGCCGCCGTTGTCGTTGGCCTTTTCCACCATGCGCAGCGCGTCCAGATGCAATGGCGGACCGGCGTTTCCGATTGCCAGCGTGAACGTGACAGGCAGTCCGACGTCGGTGGCCACGTCGAACACCGTTTGCAGCGCCTGTTCGTAGTCTGTCGCCAACAGATCGGGGACGAACTGGATGAGTCCACCGCCCGCATCGTCGACGCCACGGGCGATGGCCTCGAGTTCGGCCTGGGCGGCGTCGTAGCTCGGGATGGGCTGACCGCTCTCGGTCTTGTGGATGGTCAGCCGCGACGACGCGAAGCCCAGCGCGCCAACGGATATGGCCTCGGCCGCCAACTTGCGCATCATGGCCAGGTCCTCCGGGGTGGCCTGGTCGCGGTCCACCCCGCGCTGGCCCATCACGTACACGCGCAGCGGCGAGTGCGGAAGGAACGCCGCCACGTCAATGTCGCGCCGACCGGCCTCCAGCGTGTCGAGGAATTCGGGGAACGTCTCCCACGACCACGGCAACCCGTCGACCATGACGACGCCGGGAATGTCTTCGACACCGGCCATTACGTCGACCAGCACGCCGTGGTCCTCGGCGCGGCATGGCGCGAACCCGACACCGCAGTTGCCCATCACCGCGGTGGTGACACCGTGCGCCGACGAGGGCGTCATGCGGTCCGACCAGATGGCCTGACCGTCGTAGTGGGTGTGGAGATCGACGAAGCCGGGGGTGACGAGCAGCCCGGTCGCATCGAGTTCGCGGGCGGCGGACCCCTCGACGGTCCCGACCGCGGTGATGACGCCGTCGGCGATTGCGACGTCGCCGACGTACGGTTCACCGCCAAGTCCGTCGACGATGGTGCCGTTGCGGATGATCAGCTCGTATGCCATCAATCGAATGTACGACCGCCTCCTGGGTACATGCCAGGATGAGCCCATGATCGATCACTTTGGAATCATCTGTGCCGACTATGGCAAGTCCAAGGCGTTCTACGACGACGTGCTCGGCGCGCTGGGCTACACCAGGCAGATGGATGTCGGGCCTGCCATCGGGTACGGCCGCAACGGCAAGCCGGACTTCTGGCTGGAGGATGCGAACGACAGGGGTCCGCTCGAGCCGATCCACTTCGCCTTCCAGGCCGCGGACACCGACGAGGTGAAGGCCTTCTACGACGCCGCGATGAATCACGGTGTCGAGTCGTTGCACGCACCGCGCATCTGGCCCGAGTATCACCCCGGCTACTTCGGCGCCTTCGTCCGCGATCCGGACGGCAACAATGTCGAGGCGGTGTTCCACGGAGGCGCTCCGGCGCCGACCGACGGCGACGGAGGCGCTCCGGCGCCGACCGACGGCGACGGAGGCGCTCCGGCGCCGACCGACGGCGACGGAGGCGCTCCGAAGGGCTAGACGGAACCGAGCGCTTCGGCGTACTCGTCGCGCAACGCTGCCCAACCCCGCTCGAGCGCGGCGGGTCCGGTGGCCCGTGGAGTGTCGGCGCCGTCGAGCGCCTCGTCCAGTACGGTCAGACAGACGTCCCAACCGGCGGCGTTCATGGCGGCTGGATCCCGTTGCCGCATAGTCTGCTCCAACGTCAATCGACAACCGGAGGCCGTCGGTACCACCCGCCACCGAATCACGTCGTCGCCCCAGCGGTGCACCAGTTCCCGCTGCGGTTCGACCGAGATGACCTCGCCGTCGATCGGGTCGTCGCCAGGATGCTCGCGCACCTGTCGCGCGCCCGCGGCGTCGAACGGCAGATCCGGCACGATCGGCGACCAGCGGGCCAGCCGGGCGGGATCGGTCAGCCACGGCCACACCACCTCGGGCGGGTGGGGGAAGTCGCGCTCGAGCGTCAAAACCCAAGCGCCGTCACGGCTTTTCAGTGTCGCATCCATTGTCACGATTGCTCCTCGTCGATCAGGTCGCCCAGCCGGTCCAGGCTCATCGACCACTTGCGGTGGTACGGCGTGACCCATGCCAGTACCGCGGGCAAGGGATCGTCGGCCAATCGGTAGACGCGACGCTTGCCGTCCACCGCGACGTCCACCGTGCCTGCGTCACGAAGCACCGCGAGATGCTTTGACACCAGCGATTGTGAAATATCAAGGTGTACAACGAGTGTGCTCACGTCGGCGGCGCCGGTCCGCAGGGTATCGATGATGCGACGCCGGGTCGGGTCGGCGATCACGGTGAACGCGTCCACCCCTCCATACGACTACACCTTCATATGAATGTCAAGGCATATGAAGGCAGCGGGTAGCGTCAGCGTCATGGCTGACTCCGACTCCGATGCCGTCCGCGAGTTTCTCCGCGACTCCTTCACCCGGTTGATCGAACACGCCGAAGACATCACCGACGGGCTCACCGACGAGGTCTCGTTCCATCGCCCGACGCCGGACGCCAACAGCATCGCGTGGCTCGTCTGGCACAGCGCGCGGGTGCAGGACTTTCAGCTGTGCGACGTCGCGGGCGAGGAACAGATCTGGCTGCGCGACGGTTGGGTGGACCGCTTCGCGTTGGACTTGCCGCGCGACTCCCATGGCTATGGCCACACCCCGGAAGACGTCGGCAAGGTCCGCGCGCCTGCCGAGTTGCTGGCCGCGTACTACCGCGCGGTGCACAAGGTCACGCTGGAGTACATCGCCTCGGTGACGCCAGCAGAGTTGGCGCGCATCGTGGACAGGCGTTGGACACCGCCGGTGACGGCCAGCGCTCGGCTGGTCAGCATCATCGATGACTGTGCCCAGCACCTGGGCCAGGCGGCCTACGTCCGGGGGATCGCCGGTTGACGACGGCGGTTCGCATCTGGCCGCCGATCGGTTTCGCAGCCATGCTCATTCTCGGTTGGGCGGTCCGCAGTGGCCCGATAGGTATCGACCGGTGGTTTCAGCAGTTGCGCCATGGTCCCGCGCAATGGCTGCTGGTGTTCACCGACCCTCGGGTCTTGGTGCTGATATGGCTGGCGGTGCTGGCCGTGGCGGCCTACCGGCGGCGGTGGCGGCTGGTGGCCGCGATCGTCGTTTCGCCCGTGGTGGCGCTCGTACTCGAACAATCGCTGAAGCGGCTGTTCGGACGTGAAAAGGGCGCGGCCTCGGGGTCGCTTGCCTACCCAAGCGGTCACACGACCGTGATGGTCGTCGTGGTGGGCATGGTGTTGCTGGTCGTCGGGGCCGGGCTGTGGGCACTCGCTGCTGCGGCCGTGTACTGCCTGCTCGGCATGATCGGCCAAGGCGCGACGTACCACTACTTCACCGACACGGTTGGTGCGCTGCTGCTAGGCACGGCCATCGTGTGTGTGGCCGCGCGCGCCGTCGAACTTGACAGGTGTCAACCCCGCTGCGACCCACGTCACATCGATGGTTAGCATGGGTGTATGACAGCTACGCACGAAGTGGACGCGTCGACCGCAAGCATCAGCAATCCCGCAACCGGAGGCGTCGCAGGCACGGTGCGCTGGACGGAACCCGCCGACGTGCCTCGGATCGCGGCAGGACTGCGCCAGGCGCAGCGGGAGTGGGAGGCCCGCGGCGCCGCGGGGCGCGCGAAGGTGTTGGCGCGCTTCGCAGTATGGATGGGCGAGCACCGCGACGAGATCGAGGCGCTGCTGATCAAGGAGACCGGCAAGTCGGCGACCGACGCCGCTCAGGAAGTGCCGCTGCTCATCATGATCGCCTCGTACTACATCAAGACCATGGAGAAGGCGCTGGCGCCGGAGTCCCGGCCCGCAGCGCTGCCGTTCCTGGCGATCAAGAAGGTCACCGTGTACTACCGGCCCCGCCCGGTCGTGGCCATCATCGCGCCGTGGAACTACCCGGTCGCCAATCTGCTGATGGACGGCCTCGCTGCGCTGGCCGCCGGGTGCGCCGTGCTGCTCAAGCCGTCTGAGCGGACGCCGCTCACGGCCGAACTGTTGCTGCGTGGCTGGATCGACTCGGGCGCGCCCGAGGTGATGGCGATCGTCCAGGGTGCGCGCCCGGCTGTCGAGGCCGTCGTCGACAACGCCGACTACATCCAGTTCACCGGATCCAGCGCGACGGGCGCGAAGGTCATGGAGCGGGCCGCACGCAGGCTGACCCCGATCAGCCTGGAACTCGGCGGCAAGGATCCGATGATCGTGCTCGAGGACGCCGACGTCGAGTTGGCCGCCCACGCCGCGGTGTGGGGCGCGATGTTCAACGCCGGCCAGACGTGCGTGTCGGTCGAGCGGGTGTACGTGCTGGAATCCGTGTACGACGCGTTCGTCGACGCTGTGGTGCGCGACGTCAAGAACCTGAAGATGGGTGCCGGCGAAGGCTATGACTTCGGCGCGCAGATCGATGACAGCCAGGTGGCCGTCACCGAGCGCCACGTCGCCGACGCCGTTGCGAAGGGCGCCAAGGTGCTCACCGGCGGTGAGCGTCCGGCCGGGCCTGGCAGCTTCTACCCGCCGACGGTGCTCGTCGATGTCGACCACTCGATGTCAGCCATGACGGAGGAGACCTTCGGTCCGACGCTGCCCATCATGAAGGTGGCCTCGGTGGCCGAGGCGGTGCGGCTGGCCAACGACAGCCCGTACGGGCTGAGCGCGTCGGTGTTCTCCAAGGACATTGAAAGGGCGAAAGACGTTGCCGTGGAACTCGATTGCGGTGCGGTCAACATCAACGACGTCATCTCCAACTTGATGTGCACCACCGCTCCGATGGGCGGCTGGAAGACCTCAGGCATCGGGGCACGGTTCGGCGGTGCCGACGGGCTGCGGAAGTTCTGTCGTCAGGAGGCGGTCGTCGCGCCCCGCACCAGCGTCGGCGCGGGTGGCAACTACTACAACAATTCGCTCAAGGCGATGAAGCGGATGAACACGATGATGACCAAGCTGGCGCTGGCCCGCCCCAAGCGCGCCGCGAAGTAGGTCATCCGGGCAACTCTGATGGTTGCACGCTGCGGAGCGTGCTCGTGACGAACTTCCTGAGCACGTCCTCGCGTTCGGCGCTCAACTCCCTGTTCGTCATGAGCAGAGCATGAAGACCGACGAGGAAGAACGCAGCGCTCTGGAGTGAGTCGACGTCGTCGTAGAGCTCGCCGCGATGTCGCGCGCGCTCGATCTCAGCGGCGAGCAGGACGTACGTCGGGTGCTGGGACCACTGTTCTTCGCCCAGCCTGGTCGGCGAGAAGTAGAGCCCGATGACATCGCGGAATAGCCCAGCGCCCCATTGCTTTTCGAGTGCCACGACGAGCCTGATGATTTCTTCCAGCACCGCCTGCAGGTCGTGGGGCGATTCGAGGAAACGACTGAGTTCCTCGCCGAGTCGGCTCTCGTCGCGGCGAATCAGCTCGAGGAGCACGTGGTCCTTCGTCGGGAAGTGGAAGTAGAACGTGCTCCGGGAGACGCCCGCAGACTCGGCGATGGCGTTGATATCGGCCGAGCCGGCACCGGATCGTTGGAACTCCACGATGGCCGCGTCGAGCACGCGGGCGCGTGTTTGACGTCGCTGAGCCTCCCGCCCGATCACACCGTCTCGCACGTGACCATTGTGCATCAGGGAAGGAGATCGCTGACGTTTGTCATCGAAACTGGTCAGAATTGCGACTGTATGGCGAACAATGACTGCGCAGCCGCCGCAATTTCATTGTCATCTGTCAGTGAGCGTGCTAGACCTGTCACAACGCGGGATGACGAACTCGAGAGGACTCATATGGTGGCGACGCAATCACAAAGCCGAGACAGGCGTGTGTCGATCAACACCAGGGGTCAACGGATCCTCTTGTGGACGGCGCCGCCGGCCATGGTGTTGTTCGCGCTCGCCTACCTTCTGTTTCCGGTCATGTCACCGCCGCTGTCGCCGACGTTGACGCCTGTTGAGGTCGCGGCGTTCTTCAGGGACTACAACACGGGGATTCTCGGCGTCGTGATCCTCTGCAATCTGATCGCCGGGTCGCTCGTTCCCCTGTTCGCCGTCACCGCCGTACAGATGTCCCGCACCGGAACGTCGAGCAGCGTCTTCACCTACGCCTACATCGTCTGCGTCGGAGCTGGCACGACTGCGTTCATCCTCGCTGATTACTGCTGGGGGGTAGCCGCTTTCAGGCCCGACCGCGATCCGCAGCTGATCAGTCTGCTGAACGACATGGCGTGGTTCTTCTTCATCGCTCCGGTCGGCACCATCGTGGTGCAGAACCTCTGCCTCGCGGTCAGCATCTATCTCGACGAGCGACCCGACCCCATATTTCCGCGCTGGGTGGCGCACTTCAACGTCGCCTGCGCCGTACTCCTGGTTCCCGGCGCGTTCTCGATTCTGTTCAAGACTGGCCCGCTGGCATGGGACGGCAGCGTGTCGTTCACGCTCCGAATCGTGGTGCTTGGGAGCTACCTCGTGGTGATGTTCCTGGTGCTGCTGCGCATCGTCAATCGTCAAGGAGAAGAGCAGGCGGTGCTTGTATGACCGACGGCATCGCAACGGCGCGGTGGCGCAGGAACCGCAAACTCGATCAGTGGATTGCCTTCTGGACCGTTCCGTTCTTCTTCAACTTATTCGGAATCGTGTTCGTGCCCCTGAGTTGGATGATGCCGCCGCGATCGCCGAGCAGTTCGGAGTCGCAGATCGTCGACTTCATGCAGTCCCACAATCTGCTCATCGCGTGCGCAATCCTGACTGTCTCGTTCGGCCTGGCGCCGCTGTCGAACGCCGTCTACCTCATCCAGATCAAGCGCATGTCGGTTTCTCCGGTGTTCCGGTACTCGGTGATGGTGGGTTCGATGACCGGCGCGATCGTCGGCATGTTGTTTCCGATGTTCTGCTTCGGCCTCGGCGCGTTCCGCTCCGGATACGATCCGTCGATTCTGGCGATGCTCTACGACTTCGGATATCTGGCGTACATCGGCTCGCTGGGCTGCTTCTGCGTCATGTGGATGGCCTTCGGGCTGGCCATCATTCTCGACAAGAACAACATCCTCCCGAAATGGCTTGGCTACTACACCGTCTGGCAGTACGTCACCGAACTGATGGCCGCGCCGGTATGGATCTCGAAGTCCGGGCCATTCGCGTGGAACGGGCTGATGACGTTCTGGTTCGCGATGGTGCTCTACGTGTCTTGGCAGATGATCGTCTACGTCTGCATCTACCGGGCTATCAAGAACCAGCCCGACGATGAACTCGAGAACGCCTGGCTCGATGGCGATTCCGCATCGCGCGGCCCCAGACTGCGGGCGAGCGCATGACCGACGTCGCCGAGGGGCCACTGGCGAGCGTCGGGGAGAAGACGCGAGATGCGAAGGTGCGCGGTCACATTCCCGGTGAATCCAGCATGTGGTTCTTCGTCATCGGCGACCTGCTCATCTTCGGCGTGTACTTCGTCGCCTACATGTACTACCGCGGGCAGGACCACGAACTGTTCCTGCAGAGTCAGGCTCGGCTGAACCTGGACATCGGCGCGATCAACACGATCGTGCTGCTCACCAGTTCGCTCTTCGTCGCGCTCGGCACGTCGGCTGCACGCGCCGGCAAGACGGCGGATGGTGTGCGGCTCTTCGCAATTGCGGTGGCCTGCGGTGCGGCGTTCCCGCTGCTGAAGCTGTTCGAGTACGTCCCCGAGATCACCGCTGGCGTCACCCCTGGCACGAACCTGTTCTTCATGTACTACTTCGTGATGACGGGCCTGCACCTGTGTCACGTCTTGCTCGGTTTGGTGATCCTCTGCTTCGTCATCCGCAATCTGCGCGGATCGGCGAAACCCAACATCTCGTTCGTGGAAACCGGTGCCACCTATTGGCACATGGTCGACATCCTTTGGCTCATTCTGTTCGCGCTGCTCTACTTGATGAGGTAGTCCGTGGTCACCTATATCCGCAACCCGCTGACAGTCGTGTGGGCAGTGCTCACACTCATCACCGTCGTGTCGTGGCTGACCGCCAGAGACGGTGGCTCCGCACACGTCGTCAACGCGACCGTCACCGTCGTCGTGCTGCTGATCGCGGTGGTGAAGACACATCTGGTGATCTGGCACTTCATGGAGGTGCGAACCTCGGCACTGTGGTTGCGGGTGACCACGAGTGCGTGGTTGGTCGCGCTCTTCGCGCTGCTCCTGAGGTTCTACTTCGTCGCGCTGTAGTCACACCCAGTCCGCGCTACCTGCCGTTCATCTGCCCGTCACCCTCGCTTATGCGTGGGTCGATATCTTCTGCCGGTGACCCTGCTTGAAGGAACTGAGCACTACTCCGTCCGCGACGACGACGATGACGACCCCGTGCTGGTACACCACCCCAGCGGGGCCGACGTCGACACGTGGCGCGAGGGCTACCCGTACGAAGAGCGCATGTCGCGACACGACTACGAGGAGCAGAAGCGGCTACTTCAGATCGAACTGCTGAAGCTGCAGGTGTGGAGCCAGACCAACGGACTGCGCCACGTCGTGGTGTTCGAGGGTCGTGACGCAGCGGGCAAGGGCGGCACCATCAAGCGGTTCATGGAGCATCTCAATCCGCGTGGCGCCCGCGTCGTCGCGCTGGAGAAGCCCACCGACCGCGAACGCACCCAGTGGTACTTCCAGCGCTACGTCACGCACCTGCCCGCCGCTGGCGAAATCGTGCTGTTCGACCGGTCCTGGTACAACCGGGCCGGGGTCGAGCGGGTGATGGGGTACTGCACGCCCGAGCAGCATGCCGAGTTCATCAGCCAGGCGCCGCTTTTCGAACAGATGCTGGTCAACGACGGCATCAGCCTGACCAAGCTGTGGTTCTCGGTGACGCAGGCCGAGCAGCGCACGCGCTTCACCATTCGCCAGGTCGACCCGGTGCGCCAGTGGAAGCTCTCGCCGACGGACCTCGCGTCGCTGGACAAGTGGGAGGCCTACACCGCGGCCAAGGAAGCCATGTTCGAGCTCACCGACACCGACGTCGCGCCGTGGACGGTGGTCAAGAGCAACGACAAGAAGCGCGCCCGCATCAACGCCATGCGATACGTACTCGGTAAGTTCGACTACGACAACAAGGACCGCGAGGTGGTCGGGGTAGCCGACCCCCTCATCGTGGGGCGCGCACTGACCGATTGATTCGGGTAGCTCGGGCGCCTGTCCGGACAGGAGGTGGCGCCCGTGCGGTTCATGGCGACCCTTCTGCTGTGGGTGCTGACGACGGCGGCCCTGTTGGTCGCGATCCCTGCGACGTGGGCCCAGCACAACGCGGTCGATGGAGCTGGCTACAGCCAGCTCGCGACGTCGGCGGCCAAGGATCCGAACGTGCAGTCGGCGATGGCAGAGGTACTGACTACGCAGCTGGTGCAGTTGGCGGGCCGCAGCGGCTACGACGTCACCCCGAACCTGCTCGGCGCAGCGGCGCGATCGTATACGAGCAGTTCGGCGTTTCCCGGGCAGTTCGCGTTGGCCAACCAGCTGGTGCACCGGTGGCTTTTCACCGACGCCGTCGCGCAGTCCGACGCTTCCGGGCGCTGGGAGCTCGACCTCTCGCCGATGTTGTCCGACAGTTCGTTTCAGCAGACGCTTCAGGATTACGGCATCACGGCTCCCAAGACGTTGGAGCTGCCACTCACCGAGCACGTGTCCGATTCTTTGCGGCCGGGGCAGCTGCGACAGGCGGCCACGTGGGGGCCGTGGGTGAGCGTGGGCTCCGCGATCCTGACAGGCGTGCTCGCGCTGCTGACCCTCGCGACGGCCCGGAGTCGCGGTAAAGCGCTTGGCGCACTGGGAGTTTCCGCGCTACTTGTCGCGGCGGCCGGGTGGGCCGGGATCGAAATGGCCCGCGGCCGGGTCGACGACCTGCTCAACGGCACCAACGCCGACGTACGTCAGCTCGCGACGGCCATGGTCGACCACGCGATCGGCAGCATGCACATGTGGCTGAATCTGACGCTGGCCGTCGGCGGCGCGCTGGTCGTGCTCGGAGTTGTCTTCGCAGTAGCAGGTGGAATGCGAAGGGGCGCTTAGTTTTCGAGGAGGGCGTGTGAGTATCTATCAAGACTTGCTGAGCGAGGGCGACGGTGCGACGGAGCGATTCGTCGAGGTCAGCCGCCGCGAGCACAGCGCGGTAGTCATGCTCAACGAACCCGAGCGCCTGAACGTGCTGAGCGCGCCGTTGGTCAGGCAGGCTAAGGCGGCGCTGACCGAACTCGCGGCGGATCCAGCCATCCGCACCGTGGTGCTGACCGGTGCGGGCCGCGGTTTCAGCGCAGGCGGTGACCTGAAGATGATGCTTGCGGCCGAGGAACATCTCGGCGACGCCGAGGGCGCCACCGACATCTGGCGTTGGATCCGGTACGAATTCGGCGGCGTCGCACGGCTGATTGCCCGCAGCGACACCGCGTTCATCGCCGCCATCAACGGGCCCGCGGCCGGAGTCGGGCTGGCCTGGGCCCTGACTTGCGACGTGATCCTGGCGTCCGAGGATGCGTTGATCGTGCCCGCGTTCGGCCGGCTCGGGCTGGTGCCGGAGGTCGGCACGTCGTGGGCGCTGACCCGGCGGCTGGGCTATCAGGGTGCGTTCGCGTTCTTCGCGGGCGGGGCTCCGCTGACGGCCCGTCGCGCGCTCGACATCGGGCTGGTGCAGGAAGTCGTCGCACCCGAGGACCTGATGAAGGCCGCCGATGCATGGTGCGACCGGATCGGCGCGATGCCGCCGCATGCCATCGCCATGGCCAAACCGCTTCTGCGCCAGGCGGCCGATGCGACGTGGGACACCACGATCACGATGGAGGAGTTCGCCGAACCGAACTGCTTCACGACGGGGGCGTTCCAGCAGACTGTCCGGAGCATGACTGAAGGTCGCTAGCGGCCTGCACGTCCACGCTCATTGGAGCTGACCTTGCCATTATCGCTGTTGGGTGTAAAGGTCAGCTCATGCCGTTCGTTTCGGACATCGTCGGGCCGCAACGCCCGGTTCCGGGATGGCCGGTGCCCGGGCCAGGCACGATTCGGCGCACCAGCACCATCGACACGCATCCCGACGGTCCAGGCCGGTTCCATGCCGACTTGCGTGCACGCGACGTTCGGATCGACGTGGACGGCACCGCCGAAGTGGTCGACGACGTCGTCGTACGCGCTCAGCTCAGCGCCGGGGTGATCGAGGACATCGGTGGCGACGACGACCGGCTGCAGCAGCTGCGCGGTAGCCGCGTCGGCTCCGGTTTCCGCGCCACGATCACCAAACTGCTCGGGCCCGACGTCGAGCGGTCGACGGCCCTGCACCTGCTGCTCGACGATTGGGTGGGTGCCTCGCTGGTATCCGGTTACGGCACATTGCATGCCGCCATCGTCGACGGCACCGAGGCGCCGATGGGCGACCATGTGGCCGACCACCTGGCCGGTATCTGTTCCGGGTTCGCGCCCGATGCGTCCGTCGTCGACTTCACCCGCCGCAACTTACTGATGCCCTGCGGTATCGGACCTTCCGCGCCTGTGCTGACCGATTCGGCCGACGACGCGCTACATCCCACCGAACCCCTTCGCCCGCACGGGATGCGGCGTTTGCGCCGGCTCGACCTTGATCCCGAGCACGGCGCGTTCGATGCTCACTTCCGGGATTCGCACGTCGACGGCTCCGGCGTGGAGACCGTCTTGCACGAATACACGGTCGTCGGCCTCGTCGACTTCGCCACGCGCACCCTCAGTGAAGTCGACGCTGCCGCAAGGGTTTTGCCATGGCAGGAGTGCCCTGGCGCACTCGCGAGTGCGGGCCGGGTGAACGGTATGACGGTCGGCGAGCTGCGCAACCGCATCCGCACTGAGTTTGTCGGCACCTCCACGTGCACGCACCTCAACGACACCTTGCGGTCGCTGGGGGATCTCGGTGCGCTCATGGACCGCTACGCGGCACGGAGCGCGCGTTGACGGATGCGGACGCCACGGCGTACTTCGAACACGACGGTGCTCGCTTCGTGCCGCGGCGGATGGCCAAGGGCGGCTGGGGCGAGTCGGTCAGCGGGCACGTCGTCGGCGGCCTACTGGGCTGGGCGGCCGAGCGCGCGGTCGACGATGACGAGCTACAGCCCGCGAGGCTCACCGTCGACCTACCCCGGCCAACGGCGCTGGAACCGGTCGAGCCGCGCACGCAGGTGCTGCGCGACGGCAAACGGCTGAAGCTGGTGGAGGTCACGCTGGTTCAGCGCGGCAACGCCGTCGCCCGCGCGACCGCGTTGTTCCTGCGGCGCTGCGAACAACCTCCGGGACAGGTGTGGACGGAGCAGGTGTCGATGCCGCCGATTCCCCCCGACGACGAAGTGGCCAAGGCGGCGTTGTTCGTTCGGACTTACGGGTGGGGCGCTCCTGTCCAGAATCCCGACCCGAACTGGGCAGGCGAGACCGGGGCGAAGTTCGCGTGGCTCAACCTGGCCGTGCCCTTGTTCGACGGCGAACCGCTGACCCCGCTGGTGCGCGCCGCCATGGCCGCGGACGTCACGGCATCGCTGTGCAACTGGGGCACGGCGGGTCTGGAGTTCATCAACGCGGACTACACGGTGACGCTCGGCAGGCTACCGGAAGGCTCTGCGCTCGGGATGGCTTCGCACAGCCACTACAGCAGCGCCGGGGTGGCGACTGGCTCGGCGACGTTGTTCGACCGCCGCGGTGCCGTCGGGTCGTGTGTCTCGGTTGCGCTGGCTCATTCCGGATTTCTTGCTCCACCGCCCTAGGGCTCAACGGGCGGCGCGGAACGTCACCGGCAATCGTTGCGGGGAGCGGAAGATCAGGCCTTTGATGTCCGCGTCCTCGCCGGGCACCAACGCAATGTCCTCGAGTTGGTCGAGCAGGCTGACCAGCGCCACACGAGTCTCGGTGCGCGCCAGGTGAAGGCCGAGGCAACTGTGCTCGCCTGCGGCGAATGAGATGTGCGGCTTCGGCTCGCGGGTGATGTCGAACTCCTCGGAGCGGTCCCAGCGGGCCTCGTCGCGATTGGCCGCACCGATACCCATGTTCACGCTCGCGCCGGCCGGGATGCACTTTCCGCGCAGTTCGACATCCCTTGTCGCGGTGCGCATCACCGTCGTCAGTGGCGTCTCGAAGCGCAGCGCCTCTTCGATCGCCCTCGGGATCATCGAGCGATCGGCCCGCAACAGGGCGAGCTGCCCGGGGTGGGTGAGCAACAGGTTCAGCAGATTGCTCGACGAGCGGAACGTGGTCTCCAGCCCGGCCGGCAGCAGCAGCCGGAGGAACGAGATGATGGCCTCGTCGGTCAGCTTCTCGCCGTCGACCTCGGCTGCGACGAGATCGCCGATGATGTCGTCGGTCGGCTTCGAGCGGCGCTGATCGACCTGCTCGCCGAAGTACGTCTGCAGTTCCGCCGATGCCACCAGGCCGGCCTCGATGTCGGTCTGTATCGAGATCAGCTCGAACGAGAGCTTGCGAAACGAGTCGAGGTCCTCGGCGGGCAGTCCGAGCAGCTTGGAGATGATCCGCGTCGGGAATTCGAACGTCAGGTCCTTGATGAGGTCGGCCTCGCCGCTGGCCTTGAAGTCGTCCACCAGGCCGCGGCAGATCGGCTCGATGTAGTCCGGTTCCCACCGCGCCAGGGACTTGGTGCGGAAGGCCTTGGCCACCAGGCTCCGATGCGCGTGGTGTTTGTGGCCCGTCATGCTCAGGATCGTCGGGCCGATCACCAGGCCGATCGTCTCGTCGTAGCGGGCCGAGGAAAACGTCTCGTGGTCGCGGAACGCCAGGGATACGGAGTCGAAGTCCATCAACGTCCACTCATCGGAGGGGCGAAGCTCTTCTGGCTCCTGCGAATGGTCAAGCGCGGCGCCGTGCCAGATGGGGTCGGTCCGGCGCTTGTATCCGAAGAACGGGTACGGGCTTGTCTCGCCGGTGAAGTCGATGTCGGGCTCTTGCTCGTCGGTCGTCATCGACATGGGTGTTCCTTTGGTTGGTGTTCGGCGCAGCGCGATGGGAAGCTTGGGAGGCGATGGGTACGTACTGGGAGTTGGTCGCGGCCGCCGCAGCCCGCGATCCTGATCGGACGGTGTTGAGCGACGACCACGGTCGCAGCCTCACCGCGCAGGACCTCCACGACACCGCATGCGCCACCGCGGCCGCGTTCGCCGCGCGCGGGGTGGGCGCTGGTGCGGTCGTGTCGTGGCAACTCCCGACGACCTTGGAGACCATGGTCGTGATGGCGGCGTTGACTCGCCTTGGGGCCGTGCAGAATCCGATCATCCCCATCTTGCGGGAGAAGGAGGTCGGCTTCATCACGGCGGAGTCGGGTACCGAGTTCCTGCTGGTGCCCGAGACGTGGCGCGGGTACGGCCACGGTGCGCTGGCCCGGGCGCTGGCGGCCGCAGGCGGGTTCGAGGTCATCGTGATCGACCACGACACCTCGCCGGAGCGCGGTCTGCGGTGCCCCCAGGGCGACCCGTCCGGGCTGCCCCCCGCACCGGAGGACGACGAAGCGGCCCGGTGGATCTACTACTCGTCGGGCACCACTGCTGCCCCAAAGGGAGTGCGGCACAGCGATGTTTCGATCGTCGCGGGCTCGGCAGGGGTCGTCGGCATGGTCGGGACGGCCAAGCTTGACGTCAATCCCATCGCCTTCCCGATCTCGCACATCGGGGGCGCGGCGATGTTGGCCGCCGCCCTGCTGACCGACATGAGGCTGGTGCTGTTCGACGCCTTCGACCCCGCCGCCACACCGCTCGCCATCGCTGCGCACCGACCGACGTTCCTCGGCACGGCCACGCCCTTCTACGTCGCGTATCTGGCGGCACAGCGGACGCACGGGGCGGAGCCATTGTTCCCCGCGCTGAGGGCCTGCCTGGCGGGCGGCGGTCCGATCACTCCCGAACTCGGGCGTCAGGTACGCGAAACGCTTGGCGTGCAAGGGATCGCCAACGCGTGGGGGCTCACCGAGTTCCCCGTTGCCACTTCGCCCTCCTTCGACGCGGTTCCGGACCTGTTGGACCACACGGTGGGCAAACCCGTGCCAGGAGTGTCGGTCCGCGTCGCCGACGACGGCGAACTGCTGTTGAAGGGGCCGCAGTGCTTCCTTGGCTACGTCGACGCCGAGCTCGACGCCGACGCGTTCGATGCCGAAGGTTGGTTCCGCACAGGTGATCTCGGAACCATCGATGCCGAAGGCAATGTCCGGGTGACCGGACGTACCAAGGACGCCATCATCCGCAACGCGGAGAACGTCTCGGCGCTCGAGGTCGAGGGCGTGTTGGCCACCTGCCCGGGAGTAGCCGACGTGGCAGTCATCGGGGTACCCGACCGGATCACCGGCGAGCGCGTGTGCGCGGTGGTGGTGCCCAGTGGGGACGGCGCGGTCACCTTGCAGACGCTCGTCGAACACTGCCTCGCGGCCAAGCTGGCGCGCTACAAGCATCCTGAGCGCATGGAAGTTCTCGAGGTCCTGCCGCGCAACGCGTTGGGAAAGGTGCTCAAAAAGGAGCTGCGCACGACGTTCGGCTGAGTCCGTCGCCGGCGCGCTGCGCATGTCACTGGCCGTTGCGCCGGGGGCGGCTCGGCGACGGTCCGGCGAATCCCCGCACGGCGTGCTCGCGCACGAACGCCGACACCGCTTGCGGATCGGTGGTGTCGAGGCGTGCGGATGGAGTCGTAAACAGCGAGAACAGTATTCGCGAAAACCACTCCGCGGCCGCTTCGACATCCAAGTCCTTGCGGACTTCGCCGGTGAGTTTGGCCGCGGTGAGGTACGGGGTGAGGAACTCGCCGCATTCGCGGAGCAGCTGCGCGGCGTTCTTGGTGAGCAGGAGGTTGACTTCGTCTGCGTCGAAGTACTTCTCGGGCTCGATGAACTGGCGTCCCCGTGTCACCACGGCGCCAGCGCGGCCGAGCCTGTCCTCCAAGGTGCGTCCCCGGTCCATCGCCAGTGCCATTTCGCGGTAGAACAGCTGCGAGACGTGCTCGGCGCAGGCCGCCACGATCGCGGCTTTGTCTGGGAAGTATTCGTAGACGGTGCTTCGCGACATGCCTGCGGCGCGGGTGATGTCGACGACCGTCGTCTTGCGCAATCCCTTGGTCTGGAAGCACTTCAGGGCGGCCACGATGATGGCCACCCGAGTGTCGGTCGTCGTCGCCTGGGTCACGGCCGCTCCAGGATGAGCGCGCTGGTGGGCACGCCGGTCCCAGAGGTGACCAGCACGTGCTCGACGTCGTCGACCTGGTTGAACGAGGTGCCTCGGACCTGGCGGACGCCTTCGGTGATGCCGTTCATCCCATGGATGTAGGCCTCTCCGAGCAGTCCGCCGTTGGTGTTGATGGGCAGCTCTCCGCCGAGCGAAAGGCGCTCGACGGTGGCGAAGTCCTTGGCTTCACCGCGACCGCAGAACCCGAGCTCCTCAAGTTGGGCGAAGACGAAGGGCGTGAAGTGGTCGTAGAGGAACGCGGTCTGGATGTCACGTGGTTTGAGTCCGGAGTCCCGCCAGAGCTTTTCGGCGACCACACCCATTTCGGGGAGCCCGGTGATGTCGTCGCGGTAGTAGCTCGTCATCACCTCGCCGTCGGGCGCCGCGCCCTGCACCGCGGCCGTGATGACGGCAGGCTTCTTGGCGAGGTCGCGGGCGCGTTCGACGCTGGTCACCACGAAGGCCACCCCACCGTCGCTCTCCTGGCAGCAGTCGAGCAGCCGTAGCACCGGTTCGATGATCCACCGCGAGTTCTGGTGTTCAGTCAGCGTGATCGGCCGCTGAAAGAACCACGCGTCGGGATTGCGGGCGGCGTGCGCACGGTCGACGACGGAGATCCGCCCGAAGTCTGCGTTGGTCACCCCGTAGGTCGACATGTAGCGCTGCGCGTGCAGGGCGACCCACCCGGCGGGTGTCATGAGCCCGAACGGGGCGTACGGCGCGAGCCAGAGCGGGGTGGTCGCCCCGGTGCGGCTGGCCCCGCCGAAGCGAAATCCGGAGCGCTCGTTGAAGGCCCGGTAGCAGACCACGACGTCGGCCGTACCGGTTGCGACGGCCATGGCGGCCTGCACCACGGTGCCTGCGGCGGCCCCGCCCCCGTGGGGCACCCTGGTGAAGAACGTCAGGTTTCCGATGCCGACGTTGCGGGCGACCTCGATCTCCTCGTTGGAGTCGACGGAGAACGTGACCATCCCGTCGACGTCGCTTGGCTTGAGGCCGGCATCACCGATGGCGGCTTTGACTGCCTCGCAGGCCAACTGGAGTTCGGTGCGCCCGGACTCCTTGGAGAACTCGGTCTGGCCGATGCCGACGATCGCGGCCTTGCCGCCCAGGGTGCTGGTCATCCGCCGACCCTGTCGTCGAGCAGGCTGACGAGCGCGGTGCCGGTGACGTGGTCGCCCAACTTGTTGGCGCCCTTGAAGGTGAGCTCGAGTAGCCCTTCGCCAGGACCGCCCTCGGCGATGTTCGTGACCGTTCCCGTGAAGCGCAGCGGATCGTCGGGGAAGGAGGGCACGCCCAGGCGGATCGCCAGTTTCTTGACCATCGTCTCGGGGCCTGCCCAATCGGTCAGGAACTTCACGCACAGCCCGTTGGTGCTCAGGATGTTCATGAAGATGTTGGGTGAGCCCTGACGCTTGGCGAACTCGACGTCGTGGTGCACCGGCATGTAGTCGCGCGACGCGATGGCGCCCGCCACGATCACCGTCGCCGTCACCGGAACGTCGAGCGGGGTGACTTCGTCGCCCACCTTGATCGTGCGCCAGTCGAGCGTGGCGGCGGTCGTCATTCCGATACTCCGTCCGTGTAGGTGCTTGCCAGGTAAGCCAATTGAGGCGTGGCGGGGCCGAGCGCGAGTTCGTTGTGCTTACCCCACCGAAAGTAGCGGGACAGTGGATACGTCACGTCGATTCCGATGCCGCCGTGCACCTGCTGGGCGGTCGCGACGACGCGCTGGCCTGCCTCGGCGGCCCAGAACTTCGCGATGCGCGCGGCGCGGTCGGCCGGCCTGCCCTCGGCCAGCAGCCACGCCGCATGCCAGGTGGTCCAGCGGATGGCCTCGACGTCGATGAAGGCGTCCGCCATGCGCTGCTGGACGGCCTGGAAACTACCGATGGGCCGCCCGAACTGCTCGCGCCCGGAGGTGTAGGTCGCAGCGATGCGCAGGGCCCGCTCGGTGACGCCGAGTTGAATGGCGCAGAGCCCGACGAGCGCCCGGTCGTAGAGCGCGGCGACGTCCCCGCCGGTGCCCAGTCGCTCGGCCTTCACGCCGTCGAACCGTACGTCAGCGTGGGGCTGGCCACCGATAGTGGGCGCCGGATCGACCGCCACTCCGTCAGTGTGCAGGTCGACCAGGAACAGCCCGGCGTGATCGTCGGTACGCGCTGAAACCACTGCCACGTCCGCGATTTGGGCGGCCGGCACCAGATCCTTGACTCCGTCGATCCGCCAGTCGTTCCCGTCGGGGCGGGCGGTGGTGACCGGTTTCGTTGGGTCGGACCGGTTGGGCTCGGTGATGGCCGCGGTCAGCAACCGGGTTCCTGCGATCACGTCGGGCAGGTAACGCTGCAGCTGTGCATCCGTGCCGTACCGCGCGATCGAATCGGCGCCAAGCAGCAGCGTCGCATAGATGGGGACGGGGGCCACGCTCCAGCCGACCTCGGCGAGCAGAAGCCCCAGTTCCAGGAAACCGCGCCCGCTGCCGCCGACCGATTCGGGTAGCGCGATGCCGAGCAGATCGGCGGCCCCGAGCTCCTTCCACAGTGCGGCGTCGTATCGCACGTCGCCAGCTTCGAGCTCGGTGAGCCGTTCGGGTGTCGCGCGCCGTTCGAACAGGTCGCGCGCGACCCTGGCGATGGTCTCTTGCTCATCGCTAAACGTGAAATCCATGAGCGCTGCCTTACTGGGCCGGATGGAATTGGTGCAGTACCAAGGCGTCGTCGAACTCCTCGAAGCACACTTCGACGGGCATGCCGACCTGGACGTGCTCTGGCGCGATGTCGATGAGGTTGGAGACCAGCCGGATGCCCTCCTCGAGTGCGACGAGCACGACGATGTACGGGTACTCCATGAACGGCATGGGCGGGTACTGCGGCATCACCCAGCTGTAGACGGTGCCCCGCCCGGTCGCCTTGAGGGTGTCCCAGTCCAGCGACTGGCAGTGCGGGCACATCGGGCGCGGCGGGTTGCGCAGCGTGCCGCAGGCGCCGCAGCGCTGGATCAGTAACTCGTGGTTGCGCAGTCCGGCCCAGAAGAACTCCGTGTCGGGGCTGACGGTAGGGGCGAGTCGGGCGGCCATCTCAGCTCTCCTCAGTCTTGAATCGGAGCACCCGGAACCGTTGTCTGCCAAGGACTTCGTCGTACTGATCGCGATAAGTGGTCACCCAGGTCACGAAGTGTCCGGTGCCCATGGCGGTCTTCTTCTCGGTGGACACCTGCTCGATCTCCGTCGTCGAGGTGATGACGTCGCCGAGTCGGGGGTAGCGCTCGATCTCGAATTCGGAGTTGGTCGCCACCGTTCCGGTGAACCCCTCGTCCTCGATGAACTTCATGGGGTTGTGCTTGATCACCATCGGGACGCCGCCGCGGTCGGCGATGCCTTCGATCTTGGGCGGGGCCATCGTCCAGGTCTGCAGCATCACCGGGGACGAGACGATCGCGCCGAATCGGGACTTCGCCGCGAACTCGGGATCCAGGTAGACGGGGTTCATGTCGTCGAGTGCGTAGGCCCAGTGCCGGATCATCGGTTGGTTGACCGGATCCGGTGCCACGGCGGGCTTGCCCGAGCCGGTCGGCCGGCCGACCATGGCGTCGAGCTTGCGCTGAAATTCCTCGGTCACTTCGCGACTCCCGTCTGCGTCGGACGGGGTTCGCGTGGCATCCCCAGCCCGGCCATGGCGATGATGTTTCGCTGAATCTCGTTGGCGCCGCCGCCGAAGGTGTTGATCACCGCGGTCCGCACTGCGACCTCGAGCGCTCCGCGCAGGGGAGCGGCGGCCCCGGTCCGGCAGCCGGCCTGATCGAGGATCTCGAGCAGCGCACGCGCGACCTGCTGGGTCAGTTCGGTGCCGAAGACCTTCGCGGCCGACGCTTCGCCCATGCCGAGCACACCCTTGGTCATCGCCGCATTGACCCGCAGGTTGACCAGTTTGTAAGCCGCCACCTGAGCTTCGACGCGGGCGAGCGCGAGTTGGACCCACGGCTGGTCGATCACGAGGCCGTCATCCAACTCGGTGGTGCGCGCCCAGCGCAGCGTCTTCTCGAAGAGCGGCTCGACCGCACCCAGCGTGCCGAGTGCGGCGCGTTCGAAGTTCAGCTGGGTGGTGATGAGCTTCCAGCCCTCGTTCTCCTCGCCGACGATCGCGCTGACCGGTACGCGGACGTCGTCGTAGAACGTGTAGTACGTCGACACCCCCGGCATGGTGTGCAGTGGTTTCCACGAGAAGCCGGGCGCGTCTGTGGGCACGATCAACAGCGATAGTCCCTTGTGCTTCTTGGCCGTTGGATCGGTGCGCGCGGCCAGCCAGATGTAGTCGGAGCTGGCGGCGCCGCTGGTGAACATCTTCGCGCCGTTGACGACGTACTCGTCGCCGTCCCGCGTCGCGGTGGTCCGCACCGAGGCCAGGTCGCTGCCCGCGTCGGGCTCGGAGTAGCCGATCGCAAACTCCACCTCGCCCGCGAGGATGGCGGGCAGGAACCGCTCCTTCTGTTCCTCGGTGCCGAACGCCATCAACGTCGGGCCGACGGTGTTGAGCGTGACTATCGGGATGGGGGCGTTCACCCGTTTGGCTTCTTCGAAGAAGATGTACTGCTCGATCGCCGAGTAACCCTGTCCGCCAAACTGTTTGGGCCAGCCAACGCCCAGCAGCTCGGCGGCGGCCAATGCCCGGACACATTCCTTGACGGCCGGACCGCCCTCCATGCGTCCTGCCACGGCCTTGATGCGCTCGGGGGTCATCACGGCTTCGAGTTGGGCGCGCATCTTGGTGCGCAGTTCCTGCTGCTCGTCGGTGTACTCGAGGTGCATGTTCAACTCCCGCCTAGTCGAATGGGCATTCGCTTGACGCCGGGCACCATGGTCGCCAGCATGCGCTCGACATCGCCTGCGGATTCGATACTGGTGTAGCGCCGCAGCAGTTCCTCGAACATGATGGTGGCCTCGAGCCGGGCCAGCTGCGCGCCGATGCAGGCGTGCTCGCCGCAGCCGAAGGCGATGTGGGGATTCGGATTTCGGGTGATGTCGAAGTCCTCGGCGTCGGAACCGAAGATGTCCTCGTCACGGTTGGCCGACCCGTAGAACATGACGACGACCTCGCCCTTCCTGATCGTCTGCCCCCGAAGCTCGACGTCTTCGGTCGCGGTGCGCGCCATGTGAGTGACCGGCGTTGTCCAGCGCAACATCTCTTCCACGGCGCGGGGGATCAGGGTGGGGTCGTCGACGAGCAACTGGCACTGCTTGGGGTGGGAGATCAGGGCGAGCGTGCCAAGTGCGATCAGGTTGCGCGTGGTCTCGTTGCCTGCGACGAGCAGCAGGAAGGCGAACTGAAGCAACTCGTCGTCGGTGAGTTTCTCGCCGTCGACTTCGGCGTGGGCAAGGATCGACAGCACGTCATCGAACTCGTCGACCCGCCGCGCTGCGATGAGTTGTTGGAAGTATTCGAACAATTCGCCGATCGCCACGAACGGATCCAGCTCGATGGTGGGGTCGGCAATGCCGACGCATGCATCCGACCACACCCGGAAGCGCTCCCAGTCCGAAGCCGGGGCGCCGAGGATCTCGGCGATGAGCCGGGTCGGCAGGGGTGCGGCGATGCCCTCGGCGAACTCGAACGTCGCCCCTGGCTCGACGTCGGCGAGAATACCGTTCACCAAGTCGCGGATCTTCACTGCGAGCAGGCTCACCTGACGCTTGGTGAACCCGGCGCTGATGAGCTTGCGGAGCTGCCGGTGCCGCGGGGGATCGGTGAAGATCAGGTTGCCCTCCACCGCGGGCGACGGAATCGCGGGATCGGGCAGCGTGATGCCGAATGCCGACGAGAACTTGGCCGGGTTGCTCGACACGTACCGGATGTCCTCGTACTTCAGCAGCGCCCAGAACTTGGTGACGTCGTTCCAGCACACCGGCTCCGTGGCACGCAGCTCCCGGTACGTGGGATAAGGGTCGCCGACGAAGAATTCGGGCGAATGCAATACGTCCCTCGGGTGCACTTGCTCGACCACTCGAGGACTCCTTTGAATAGTCGAATCAATCGGACAGATCATGGCAAAGTGTTCGACAAAAGATGTCTACCGCGCTAGCGTACGTACTGTCAAGAACGGCTATTACGTGCTGTGGCAGTAAGTTCTATTGACGCCGCGTCGGATGCGGGTGTACACAGCGATGGAATATGTCTGACACCGAACAAGGGAGTCCGGATGGCCGAGGAGTGTGCGCTCGCCGAGGAGTACGACCTATACCTCGACGGCAGGTGGGTGGCGCCGGAGGCCGGCCGGTACGACGACGTCTCGCCGTCCACGGAGACCGTGCTCGCGACCGCGCCAGACGCCAGCATCGGGCAGGTCGACGCTGCCGTGGCGGCCGCGCGGCGGGCCTTCGACGCAGGCGACTGGGCTACCTCGCCGGAACTACGGGCGCGATGCCTCGAGCAGCTCGGCAATGCCTTGCTCGGCCGACTCGACGACTTCTTTGCGCTGTCGCAGCAGGAGTGGGGCTGCATCGCCAACGCGCGGCTGATGCAGATCGACGGGCCGCCCTTCATGGTGTTGCGCGCGGCCGAACTGGCCATGGTGCCCGTCGAGGAGACCATGGACGCCTACGGCGCGGCGGGTACCACGTTGCTGCGCCACGAGCCGCTCGGCGTGGTGTCGGTGCTGACGCCGTGGAACTTCCCGCACACCCTCAACCTCATGAAGCTGGGCGCGGCGCTGGCCGCAGGCAACACCGTCGTGCTCAAACCGTCACCGCTGACACCACTGGTCGGGCTGGCCCTCGCGAAGCTCATCGATGAGCACACCGACATCCCGGCAGGCGTCGTCAACGTCGTCACACCAAGCAGCCTGGAGGCCAGCAAGCTGCTCACCACCGATCCGCGCATAGACCTGGTGAGCTTCACCGGAAGCTCGGCCGTCGGCAGACAGGTGATGGGCGCCGCCAGCGCCACCATGAAGCGCATCCTGCTCGAGTGTGGCGGCAAGTCCGCAAGCATCTTCCTCGACGACGTCGAGGTGACCGACGAACTGCTGCAACGGATCATCTTCGAGTGCTGCACCCTGCACGCCGGCCAGGCCTGCATTCTCAATAGTCGGTTGGTGCTGCCCGAGTCCATTCATGACGACGTCGTCGCCAGGCTCGTCGCGTTGGCGCGCGACGTCGTGGTCGGCGACCCGGAAGATCCCGCAACGCAAATGGGTCCGCTCATCAGCCGCACACACCTGGAGTCCGTGCAGCGCCACGTCGACCGGGCGGTGTCCAACGGCGCCAAGCTCGCCGTCGGCGGCGGCCGTGCGGCGGGGCACGCGACGGGCCACTACTTCGAACCCACGATCCTCACCGACGTCACCCCCGCTTCGGCCATCGCCCAGGAAGAGGTGTTCGGGCCGGTGCTGTCGGTGTTGCGCTACCGCAGCGACGAGGAAGCCGTCGCCATCGCCAACGACTCGCAGTACGGATTGGCAGGCGCGGTCTGGGGTGCCGACGTCGACCGCGCGCTCGGCATCGCCCGGCGTATCCGTAGCGGCCAGCTGACGGTCAACGGCTGCGGCCCCGGCGACGCCCCCTTCGGCGGTTTCAAGCAGAGCGGGCTCGGCCGGGAGGGCGGGCTGCACGGACTTCACCACTACACCGAGATGAAAGCGATCGGCGTTCCTTCGTGACTGTCGCGCTGGACGGGCTGCGGGTCGTCGAGCTCGCCAGCGGCATCACTGGCCCCTACGCCGGCAAGCTACTCGTCGACCTCGGCGCCGAGGTCGTGAAGATCGAACCGCCTCAGGGTGATTCGCTTCGTCGGTGGGGACCGTTCCCCGACAACGCGGTGGACCTCGAGCGGTCCGGGCTCTTCGAATACCTCAACGCGGGCAAGCGCGGACTGACGCTGGACCTGGCGCGTGAGGACGACCGCGCCGAGGCGCAGCGATTGGTCGCCACCGCCCACCTGTTGATCGAATGTAATTCGGGGATAGCGGAACTCGAACACCCCGGGTTGGTTGTCGCACGGATCTCCAACTTTGGTCGGCACGGCCCCATGCGAAACCGCGACGCCACGCCGCTGACCATGCAGGCCGCGGGGGGCTGGATCACCAATCGCGATCCCGGCCGGCCGCCGGTGCAGGCCGGCGCCCGCATCTCCGAGTACGTGGCGGGGGCCTACGCCGCCCTCGGCGCGCTGACCGCACTGCGCTACCGTTCCGAATCATCAACCGAACCAATCGAAGTCGACGTGTCCGTCATGGAGGCGCTGCTGTCGACGTTGCCGTATCCGATGCTCGCCGTCCAGAAGATGCGCAAGATGGGCATGATGCCGACCGGACGTGGCGGCCCGATGCTCGGTGTCGTTCGGGTTTCCGACGGTTGGGTCGGCATCAACTGCCTCACCGGCCAGCATTGGCTGGACGTGTGCGCCATGGTCGGCCTACCCGAGTTCGGCGAGCATCAGGTGGCCGTGATGCACGGCGCACCGGAGCGTGCCGAGTTCTTCGACAAAGCCCAGCAATGGCTCGACGAGCAGACGGTCACGGGCATCGTCGAACTCAGCCAGGCCATGCGGATTCCTGCCGCGCCGGTCTGCGACGGGGCATCCGCGCTGACGTGTCCTCAGTACGTCGCGCGGTCGTCTTTCCTCGATGCCGGTGGCGACGGGTGGTCGTTCCGCCGCCCAGGCGCGCCCTATCGGTTGTCGAAGACCCCGGTGTCCGTCCCGCGTCCGGCGCCACGGCTGGGCAGTTCTGGTCCGTTGGAATTCAGCTGCCCAGCAACCGATCCCGGCGCTGGGATGGTGCCGTCGGCCCCCTTCGATGGGCTGACGGTGCTCGACCTCAGCACGTTTTGGGCAGGCGCCTACCTGACGTGCTATCTGGGCGCGTTCGGGGCCGACGTCATCAAGGTCGAGTCCATTCAGCGACCCGACGGCTTCCGCTACTCCGGCGCGTTCCCCGCGGAGGGCGACGACTGGTATGAGCGCAGTGTGATGTGGCAGGGCACCAATCTCAACAAGCGGGACGTCACGCTGAATCTGACCACCGAGGCGGGCCGCGAGTTGGTCCGCGAACTCGTCGCGCGCGCCGATGTCGTGGTGGAGAACTTCTCGCCGCGCGTGGTCGAACACTTCGGGCTCGACTACGACTCCGTCGCCGCCATCAAGCCCGACGTGATCATGGTGCGCATGCCGGGGTTCGGGCTCGAGGGCCCGTGGAGGGACTACGTCGGCTGGGCACTGAACATCGAACAGATGTCGGGCATGTCGGCGGCGACGGGCTATCCCGACGGTCCGCCGACCGATCTTCAAGGACCTGCCGACCCGATCGTCGGTGTCCACGCGAGCGTCGCCCTGCTCGCGGCGCTCGACCATCGGCGGCGCACGGGGGAGGGTCAGTTGATCGAGGTGGCCCAGATCGAGGTCGGCGCCGCGGTGGTGGCCGAACCCGTCATCGCGTACTCGATGAACGGCGAGGTGCCGCCGCGGGTGGGCAATCGCCACCGCGGCTATCTCCAGGGCGTGTATCCCACCGCCGACCAAGCCTGGGTGGCGCTTTCGGTTCGCGACGACGCGGACTGGGCGCAGCTGGTCGACGCCATCGCCGATCCCGAACTGCTTGGAACGCCACCGCCTTCGTCACGCGAGGCATTCGACGGGGTGGTGTCGGCTTGGACGGGCACACGGTCGGCCGCGGAACTGGTCGACGCGCTTTCGGTCAGGCACGTCCCGGTCGAGCGACTGATGACACCCGACCGGATGTACGACGTCGAGCAGTTGGAGGCCAGGGGGTACTACGAGGTGCTCGAGCATCCGCTCAGCGGCCGGCTGCGATTTCCTGGCTGGCCGTTCCGCATGACTCCGGGCCCGCCCCACCACCACCGCTGGGCCGCGCCGACGTTGGGCCGGGACAACGACGTCGTGCTCAGCGAATTGGGCGTGCCCGACGAGCAAATCGCCACGCTGCGTGAGCAATTCGTCATCGGGGACCGGGCGCTCGGAACCTGACCGGAGTCGGATGTGAGTATGGACGAATGAGGCATCCCCAGCTGTCGATGTACCTGCGGACGTTTACCGACGATCTGCAGCATGACTGGGCCGACACTTTGGATGCGGCCAAGGTCATGGACGAAGCGGGCGTCGATCGGGTCGTCGTGTCCGACCACATCGTGTTCGGCGAGAACTTCGACGCGTATGGCGATCCGTCGGCCGGTGGCACGGCAGGCGGACGGCAGCCCACCGGACCGGATGGGCTCTGGCTGGAACCGCTCACCGTGCTGACGGCGCTCGCTGCTACCACGAAGTCGATCAGACTCGGCACGTCGATATTGCTCGCGGCGCTGCGGCGACCGGCGGTACTGGCCAAACAACTCGCCACCATGGACGTGCTGTCCGGAGGGCGAATCGACCTCGGTGTCGGAGTCGGCTGGCAGCGCGCGGAGTACGAAGCGGTCGGGCTGTCGTTCGAGGGCCGCGGGCGGCTGCTCGACCACACGCTGGAGGTGTGCCAGACCTTGTGGACCCAGCAACGGGCCGCGTATTCGGCGCCGGAATTGTCCTTCGAAGCGATCCATCAAATGCCGAAACCCGTTCAACCCGGCGGTGTTCCGCTGTGGATCAGCGGAACCGTGAATCGCGCGGTGGCCCGCCGGATTGCCCGTTTCGGCAGCGGCTGGATTCCGTGGGGTCCCGACATCGCCGACGTCGAGCACTCGGTCGCCGCGATGAAGGACGCCGTGCTTGCCGCGGGCGGCGACCCAACCGACCTTCAAGTGCAGGGCGCGGCGCCCGTCGTCAAGAACGGTGACGGGTCGGTCGACTCGAAGGCATCCTTCGCCACAATTCCAACGCTGGTGGCGGCTGGTGTCACCGACTTCCGGTTCATGGCATCGGTGCCCAAACACCGGGAGCAGGCCGTCGAGTTCCTCACCGGGCTGATGCACGACTTCCGGGACGTCACGCGCTGAACTACAGCGTGCGGAACGACCCACCGTCGACGAGTAGTTGCGCGCCGTTGACGTAGGCCCCCGCGGGGCTGGCCAGGAACAGGCACGGCCCGACCATGTCTTCCGGCGTGCCGATGCGCTTCATCGGATTCATTGCGGCTGCCGCGGAACGCATTTCGGGTGTCCATGCGGCCGCGATGTCGGTGTCGAAGGCGCCGGGTAGCAGCAGGTTGGCCCGCACCTTCGGTGCCCACGCCCCGGCGAGCGCCAGCGTCATGGCGTTCAGGCCTGCCTTCGCCATGGCGTACGGCAGATCGGTGGCGTCGGGGCGCAACGTGCCCGCCGTGCTGACGTTGATGATCGACCCGCCGTCGCCCTGCGCCATCCGCGTGCCGATCAGTGACGAGAGCCGGAACGGCCCGCGGGCATTGACGGCGTGCACCTTGTCGTAGAGCTCCTGGGTGACGTCGGTCAGGCTGGGGTACAGCGGTGACATGCCTGCGTTGTTGACCAGCACGTCGCAGCGCCCGAATTCGCGGTAGACGGTGTCGACGAGTTCGTCGCAGTCGTCCCACCGACCGACGTGGCACGCCACCGGCAGGGTGCGACGGCCGGACTGCTCCGCGATGTCACCAGCCGTCGTCACACAGTTGTCGAGCTTGCGGCTGGCGATCACGACGTCGGCGCCCGCCATCGCGAAACCCCTTGCGACAGCGGCCCCGATCCCGCGGCTGCCGCCGGTCACCACGGCGACCTTGCCGTCGAGGCGGAAGCGGGCTTCGCTCATGGGGTGCTCCTCAGGGCTCGATGACGTGCGACGGATCCGGTCGGCGCTCCGGCGGGGCCTGGCTGTAGTCGCCCCATGGACCGTCGCGGCGTTCGACGGCAGCTCGAACACCTTGTGATTCAGCGGTTTCGATGAACTCGTGCGCCTCCGGCGTGTTGCGCATCAGCCCGTCGAGGATCCCTCCCAGCGTCTGCGTCGACGCCAGGCCCATGTTCTCGTAGGCCTGGTTGACGATCATCTTCTGAGCCTGCAACTGCGACAACGGAATCCGGGCCAGCATCGCGGCGACTTCGGCGACCCGGGCTTCGAGCCGCTCGAAGGGCACCGACTCGTTGATGAGCTCGACGGCCGCAGCCTCCTTGCCGGTCAGCGGTTCGCCGGTCAGCGCGTGCCACTTGGCCTTGGCCAGGCTGAGCCGGTAGAGCCACAGGCCGGTCAGGTATGCGCCCCACATCCGGCTGTACGGCGTGCCGATGACGGCGTCGTCGCTGGCGATCACGATGTCCGCGCAGAGCGCGTAGTCGCTCGCGCCGCCGACACACCAGCCGTGTACCTGGGCGATCACGGGTTTGGACGCGCGCCAGATTGCCATGAACTTCTGCGTCGGACCGGTCTCGCGCGCCGAGACCATGGCGAAGTCTTTGCCGGGATCCCACTGGCCGTCGGTGTTCATGGCGTCGCCCCAGTGCTGGAAGCCGCCGCCGAAGTCGTATCCGCCGGAGAAGGCCCGCCCGGCCCCGCGCAACACGATGACCTTGACCTCTGGGTCGCGTTCGGCGAGCCCGATGGCCGCCTCGATCTCGTCGGGCATGGGCGGAACGATGGTGTTGAGCTGCTCGGGCCGGTTCAACGTGATGGTCGCGACGGGTGGCTCCGTCTTGTACAGCAGCGTTTCGAAGGCCCGAGTCATCGCTAGAAGTTCCTGTCGCCCGGAGCCGGTGGATCCGGCTCGGTGTTGCGGGGATCGATGGAGTAGATGCGATCGCCGATCTTGATGTTCGGGGTACGAACATAAGCCCACCCGACCATCAGGATCAGGGCCATCGCGACGAATGCGATGGAGCTCTGCAGATCCGGCAGGCCTGCGACGAACAGCACCGGGACCGCGATCACCGTCGCCGTCCAGTAGATGCGCCGCTTCGTGGCCCGCTTGGATGCCCGGGCGGTGTTCCAGCCGGGAAGTACGAGGCCGACGAGCAGTACTGCCAGCCCGACGTAGAACAGGGTCAGGGACAGGGTGCTCATGCGACCACTCTATTCGGCCTAGTGACGGCCAATTCGGCCCGCTACTAGTTGTGCTTACCGTAAGGTCGTCAGCATGTTGCGCGTCGCTCAGTGGGCCACCGGAACCGTCGGCCGTCACGCCGTCGCCGCCATCTCGTCGCACCCGGAATTGGAGTTGGTTGGCGCGCTGGTCTACAGCGACGCCAAGGCCGGTCGGGACGTCGGCGAGCTGTGCGGTCTCGGCCCGCTCGGCATCGTCACGACCAAGGACCCCGACGACATCGTCGCGTTGGACGCCGACTGCGTGCTTTACATGCCGCAGGGCGAAATGAACCCGATGGGCGCGCTCCAGGACATCTGCCGCCTGCTCGCGGCGGGCAAGAACGTGGTGTCCACCGCGGTGACGTCGTTGATCTATCCGGCCAGCATGGGTGCCGACGTCGTCGACAAGCTCGAGGCCGCCTGTGCGGCAGGCGGCACGTCGTTCCACGCGACGGGCATCGAACCCGGTTGGGCGGCAGAGGTTTTGCCGCTGACGATGTCGGGCCTGTTCGGACGGATCGACTCGCTGCTGGTGCAGGAGCTGTTGGACTACTCCACCTATGACGTCGCCTTCATGCTGTTCGACATCATGGGCTTCGGGATGGCGCCCGACGCGCCGGTGCCGCTGGCCGATCCGGTGCTGGCGGGCTCGACTTTCCGCGCGTCGTTGATGTTGGTGGCCGACGGGCTTGGCGCCACCATCGACGACTTCACCTACGACCGTCAGGTGTCCGTCGCGGCGGCGCCCTTCGACGTGAAGGCCGGCCGCATCGAGGCAGGCACCGTTTCGGCGCAACGGTTCAGCTGCTCCGCGATCATCGGTGGACGCAAGGCACTGACCATCGAGCACATCACCCGTCTGGGCGACGATCAGGCTCCCGAGTGGCCGACCGGACGCGGGTGGAAGGTGACCGTCGAGGGTCGCCCGTCCATGGTGCTCGAGTCGCGTATTGCGACCCACGGCGAGGACGAGACCGATCAGGGCTGTCTGGGTACCGCGATGCACGCCGTCCACGCCATCGCGCCGGTGTGTGCGGCGGCGCCGGGCATCCGCACCTTCCTGGACCTGCCCACGATCATGGGCCGGGGCGTGTTGAACGGGTAAACCCGGAAACTGGCGCTCGCCGGGTCGTTCGGTGGCCCCGCAACGCGTTATCTGTGGGTTTGGTACCCGTTGTTGCCAATACTCAGGTAACCCTTGGGATCGTTGCATCCCGAATAGATGATCGAGCTACCGGGGAGGTCGGCGAGCGCCTCGTCTGCGGCTTCCTGGGCGGTGGCGCCCTCCGCGGGACTGAAGGCCCCTCCGTTAGAGGCCAAGGCCCCGCACTGGGTGAAAATCAGGACCCGCTTGCACGTTTCGTTGGTGAACGTTGCACAGTATTTCCAGTTGCCGAAGTACATGGCTTCGACCCTGGTTGGCAAGCCGCTCCAGTATCCCCACGCGCCATTTGGGCCCGTTGCGATCCCGCCCCACAGCTCAGCGGCCTGTGCGGTGGGCGCCATGCCAACGGTCAGCCCCGCTGCTAGCGCGGCGGCCACCGCCGATACCGCAGCGCGCTTTCCAAAGTCCTTCAGTGACATAGATATTCCTTTCGAAGGCATCGGGTCAGCGACGGGCTGCACTCATCCATTGACATCGGCTTGGACGGACGCAGTTTGCCAGTTAGTCCCGTTAAGCGAGGCTTGCAAAATGGCCTGATCCCCGGACTTGAGCGTCCCGCTGAATACCGACGGTCCATTGTCAGACACTTCACTGCACTGAAGCCGAACCTTGTCGTAGGGACCCTTCGGGCTCTTGGGGTATACCTGCGCACACGCACGGATCCACGACCCGCTCGAATTCGGGTGGTCCTCTCCCTGCTTCTGCCCTGAGGCCGTCACCGTGTAGCGACACCCTCCGTCGGACTCGCAGACCACCCGTGTTCCCCCGCCGGAGGAGACCGCGTCTCCCCCGGGGGAGATCGCGTCGCAATTGGCAAATGCCCCGGTTTGCGGCGCTGTGCAATCCGCGGATAGCGACAGGTGTTGGCCGGGGGCGACCACGTCATCAGCTGTCGCGACACCCGGGTTGATCCCGACCGCCGCCATCATCCCGAGCGCCACGGCCAGCACGCCGCCAACCCGCTTTGGGCGCAACCACATCGACGATTTCATGCTCATCGCCTCGCTTCCCGAACGTGTGGCAAAGATCGCGGTGCGTGGACGAAAACTGGTCACTACCACGGCAGTTCCTTTCCTCGGCCGATGTTTCGGCTGTCGCTGAATTGGCAGGCTCCCCCGCCTTGGCACGAACATAACCCCCCAGCGCAGGGACTCTGAGGGCGATCTAGCAAACTCACGTAGTCGTTCGCGGCAATGGCGGGAAAAGCAAGTAGTCGTTCGCGGCAATGGCGGGAAAAGCAAGTAGTGATTCGCCACGGGCCTGGCGCAATCACCTATTGCCTCCCGGTAATATCAACTACTTGTGATTGCTCCGCCGAGCCGATACCGTCGACTCTGGCTTAGCCCGCCAATCCAGAGGAGTAGGCATGGCTCGTTTTCCCAAGCCGCCCGAGGGCAGCTGGACCCAGCACTACCCGCATCTCGGCACGGCTCCGATCTCCTACGAGGATTCGATCAGCCCAGAGGTCTACGAGCTCGAACGCGCGGCCATCTTCAAGCGCGCGTGGCTCAATGTCGGCCGCGCCGAGCAACTTCCGCGCAAGGGCAGCTACTTCACCAAGGAAGTCAAGGCCGCCAACACGTCGATCATCATCTGCCGCACCACCGCGGGCGAGGTGAAGGCCTACCACAACGTGTGCAGGCACCGCGGCAACAAGCTGGTGTGGAACGACATGCCGCTGGAGGAGACCAGCGGCGTGTGCCGCCAGTTCACCTGCAAATATCACGCTTGGCGCTACGACCTGGACGGCAACCTCGCGTTCGTACAGCAGGAAGAGGAGTTCTTCGACCTCGACAAGAGCCAGTACGGGTTGGTGCCCGTGCACTGTGAAGTCTGGGAAGGCTTCATCTTCGTGAACTTCGCCGCGACGCCCGAACAGTCGCTGCGCGAATTCCTCGGACCGATGATCACCGGGCTGGAGGGTTATCCCTTCGAGCGGCTGACGTCCCGATTCGTGTACCGCTCGGAGGTCAACGCGAACTGGAAGCTCTACATGGACGCGTTCCAGGAGTTCTATCACGCACCGGTACTTCACGCGAACCAGTCGCCGACGGCCTACTCCAAGGTGGCCGCCGAGGCGGGCTTCGAGGCGCCGCACTACCGCATCGAGGGGCCGCACCGGCTCGTCAGCACCTCGGGGATCCGGGCGTGGGAGATGGCTGCCGAGATGCGCAAGCCCATCGAAGACATCTGCCAGAGTGGGCTTTTCGGGCCGTGGGACGGCCCCGATCTCGGCGAGATGCCAGCCGGCCTCAACCCGGCCAAGTGCAATCCGTGGGGGCTCGATTCATTTCAACTGTTCCCCAATTTCGTCATCCTGTTCTGGGGTCAGGGCTGGTATCTCACCTATCACTACTGGCCGACGTCGTACAACACCCACATCTTCGAGGGCACGATCTACTTCCCGCCCGCGCGCACACCGCGGGAGCGGGTGGCGCAGGAACTGGCCGCGGTGTCGTTCAAGGAGTACGGGCTTCAGGACGCCAATACCTTGGAAGCCACCCAGACGATGATCGAGTCGCGCGCCGTCAACGAGTTCCTGCTGTGCGACCAGGAAGTACTGCTGCGACACCTGCACAACGAGACGGCGTCCTGGATAGCCGACTTCCAGCGCAAGACCGCAGGAGTGTGACCGCCATGCTGCCCCCGGAATTCGCTGAGCTGGAACAGTTCTCGGCGTGGTGTCTGCCCACCGAGCCGCAGCGCTACGCCAAGCGGCTAGCCAGTTCCATGGTCGAGATGCAGGCCTTCTACGACGCGGTCACGGCACGCGCCGAGGAAGCCTTCACCTACTGCGACAAGTACTCCATCGACGACCTGCCCGAGGACGTGCTGAACCTGATGCACCTGCTGTATTCGATGGTGATGGTGTCGTTCCCGGTCGAATGCTGGAACCAGCCACGAGTGCCCGACTCCGGGGCCTCCACGCTGGACTGCGTCTCGGAACCGGTGCCATGAGCGTAGTGTTGCACGCCGCCCGGTGGGCCGACGTCGACGCAGGCGAAGTGCGTTCGCCTGCAGTGGTGGTAGTCGAAGGCAATCGCATCACTGCGGTGAATCCCGAAGGGCCGCTGCCAGATTCGGCCACTGAGCTCGACCTTGGCGACGTCACCCTGTTGCCGGGGTTGATGGACATGGAACTGAACCTGCTCATCGGCGGACCTGGCGGCCCGGAAGGGCTACCCAACCCGATGCACGGCGTGCAGGACGACCCGGCGTATCGCACGCTGCGGGGCGGCGTGAATGCCCGCACCACGCTGGACGCGGGCTTCACCACGGTGCGCAACCTGGGGCTGATGGTCAAGACCGGCGGCTATCTGCTCGACGTGGCACTGCAGCGGGCCATCGATCAGGGCTGGTATCCCGGCCCGCGCATCTACCCGGCCGGGCACGCCGTCACTCCTTATGGCGGTCACCTCGATCCGACGGTGTTCCAGCGGCTTGCGCCTGGCGTCATGCCGCTGAGTGTGGCCGAAGGGATTGCGAACGGGGTACCGGACGTCATTGCCTGTGTGCGGTACCAGATTCGGCACGGCGCCAAGCTGATCAAGGTGTCCGCGTCGGGCGGCGTGATGTCGCACAGCACCGCGCCTGGATCGCAGCAGTACTCCGACGCCGAGTTCGAGGCCATTGCGGACGAAGCGCACCGGGCAGGCGTCCGGGTGGCTGCCCACGCCGTTGGCGACAGCGCCATTCGGGCCTGCATCCGGGCAGGCATCGACTGCATCGAGCACGGCTTCCTTGCCACCGACGACACGATCCAGATGATGGTCGACCACGGCACGTTCTTGGTCTCCACCACCAGCTTGACCGACAACATGGCGATCGACCGCATCGCCCCGGAACTGCGCAAGAAGGCCGAAGAGGTGTTCCCGCGGGCAAAGGCCATGTTGCCCAAGGCGATTGCCGCCGGGGTGCGAATCGCGTGCGGCAGCGACGCCCCTGCGATCCCGCATGGGCAGAACGCCAAGGAGCTGTGCGCACTCGTCGAACGCGGCATGACGCCTATGCAGGCCATCCGGGCGGCCACAGTCGTCAGCGCCGAACTCGTCGAAGCCGACCACGAGTTGGGCCGGCTCGCACCTGGCTACCTCGCCGACATCATTGCCGTGCCTGGCAATCCGGCTACCGACATATCCAGCACCCTCGACGTCCGCTTCGTCATGAAGGACGGTCAGGTGCACAAGCATTGCGCTAGCGTCGTCGGAAGCGACCAGTAGGGAGCATGCGATGGAACTCACCGACAACCTCCTCTGGCTGCTCAAGCAATCGTTCTACTTCTCGCTGAACTCGGTCAACGACGCCATCGCCGGCCACGGGGTCACCACGGCCCAGCTTGGGCTGTTGCGCCAACTGGCCAACGAGCCAGGGTTGTCCGGCGCGGAATTGGCGCGCCGCCTGCTGATCAGCCCCCAGGGCGTGCAACTGGCACTGACGGCGTTGGAGCGTCGCGGGCTGGTCGAACGCAAGCAGGACCCGCAGCACGGGCGCATTCTGCAGGCCTATCTGACCGACGAGGGCCGGGCGGTCGTCACCGCTGTCTTCAACGATGCCGTCGAGGCGCACCAGAAGGTCTTCGGGGTGCTGAGCGTCGAGGAGCAACTGACGCTGCGCACCCTGCTAAGCCGCGTCGTCGAGCAGGGCACCGGTCATACGGTGTTCGACGATCACGTCGAGTCTTAGCACCGAGGTCAGCACCGTTTTGTGGCCACTACTTGAGATATATCGCAAGTACTTGATATTATGATTGGGATGCAATCGGCGACGGAAAGTGAGATGCCATCCACTGCGGTGGACGAGGCCGGCTTCGTGCCGCTCCAGGTCAAGCAGGTCATCCGCGAAACGCCCGACGCCGTTTCCCTCGTACTCGAAGTCCCCACCGGCCATGCGGACCGATTCCGTTACCGCGCAGGGCAATTCCTCACGGTCCTGGTGGAGGTCGACGGCGAGCAGCACCGCCGGTGTTACTCGATGTCTTCCTCGCCGACGGAGACCGACCTGCGCATCACCGTCAAACGTGACCGTGACGGGGTGGTGTCGAACTGGCTGAACGACACCGCAGTCGCGGGCGCTGAGTTGCACGCCGCACCGCCCGAAGGCCGCTTCGTGCTCGCGGACACCGAGCGCGAACTGGTGGCATTCGCAGGCGGCAGCGGTATCACGCCGGTGTTCTCGCTTCTGCAGACCGCGCTGGTCGGCACGCCACGGCGCGCGCGGCTGTTCTATGCCAACCGCGATCAGGCTTCGGTGATATTCGCCGACGCACTGGCGAAACTCGTTGACGGACATGCCGATCGGTTGGCGCTGCGTCACCATCTCGACGATCGGGGCGGGGTGGTCTCGCACGCCGACGTCACCGCCTTCAGCGCCGATTCCGCCGACGCTGACTACTACATCTGTGGGCCCGGCCCGTTCATGGACACCGTGGAGGCCGCCGTGCTCGCCGCCGGGGTGCCGCGCGAGCGGGTGCACCTGGAACGGTTTTCACCTCCACCGATACCTGTCCCCGACGGCGACGTCGTCACCGAAGAGGTGACCATCAAGTTGGACCGGCAGACCGTGACGGTGCCCTATCGGGCAGGCAACACACTGCTGCAGACCGCGCGCATGGCGGGCCTGCGGGCCCCGTCGTCATGCGAAACGGGTTCGTGCGGAACGTGCATGGCACAGGTGACCGAGGGCAGCGTTCGCATGCTCAACAACGACGCGCTCGACGACGACGAAGTGGCCGACGGCTGGGTGGTCACGTGCCAGTCACTGCCGACGAGCCGCACGATAAGGGTGGTCTACGAATGAGGTCGGCATGATGCGGGTCGCGGTGGTTACAGGCGGGGCTTCCGGGATGGGCGAAGCAACGTGTCACGAACTCGGTCGACGCGGGCACAAGGTCGCCGTGCTCGACGTCAACGGTGAAGCGGCCCAACGGGTTGCCGAAGACCTCCGCAGCGACGGCGTCACCGCGCTCGGGGTGGCGGCCGACGTCACCGACCGGCCTGCCGTCGACGAGGCCTTCGCCAAGGTGCGCAGCGAGCTTGGGCCGGTCGGCATCCTGGTGACCAGTGCAGGTCTTTTCCGATTCTCCAACTTCACCGACATCACGCCAGAGTCCTGGGCGCGCATCATCGACGTCAATCTCACCGGTACCTTCCACGCCTGTCAGGTCGCCATCCCCGACATGGTGTCCGCCGGTTGGGGCCGCATTGTCATGATCTCGTCGTCCAGCGCCCAGCGCGGCTCCCCGTTCGCGGCGCACTACGCGGCTTCCAAGGGGGCACTGCTGACCCTGACCAAGTCGCTGGCCCGCGAGTACGCCACCACGGGCATCACCGTCAACAACATTCCGCCGTCGGGCATCGAGACGCCCATGCAGCACCAGGGCCAGGCCGACGGCTTTCTTCCATCGAATGAGCAGATGGCGAGCAACATTCCGGTCGGGTATCTGGGCACCGGCGATGACATCGCCGCCGCAGTCGGCTTCCTGTGCTCCGAGGAGGCCAGGTTCATCACCGGCCAGACGCTCGGAGTCAACGGCGGGGCAGTGATGTGACACCGACACGAGGGAGGTTCCAATGACGAGTTGGCCCAAACCGGCTGAGGGATCCTGGACGCAGCACTATCCCGACTTGGGGACCGGCCCAATCTCCTTCCGCGATTCGACGTCGCGCGAATTCTACGAACTCGAACGCGAGGCGATCTTCAAGCGCGCCTGGCTCAACGTCTGCCGGGTCGAAGACCTGCCCGACGTCGGCAGCTTCATCACCAAGGAACTCGAAGCAGCGGATGCCTCGGTGCTCTTGGTCAGGGGCGACGACGAACGTATCCGCGCGTTCCACAACATCTGTCGGCACCGGGGCAACAAGCTGGTGTCCGAGGCCCAGGGCGCTTGCGCCGAACTCGTTTGCAAACACTGCGGTTGGCGTTATGGCCTCGACGGTGCGCTGACGCTGGTGCCGAACGACCGAGCCTACTTCGGACTCGACGTCGACGAATACGGCCTTATTCCAGTGCATTGCGACGTCTGGGCCGGCTTCGTCTTCATCAACTTCGACGCGAAGCCCAGCCAGGGGTTGCGCGATTTCCTCGGCCCGATGGTCACCGCGTTGGAGGACTACCCGTTCGGGAAGCTCACCGAACGCTACGACTGGGTGGCCGAGAACAACAGCAACTGGAAGATCTTCGCCGACGCGTTCCAGGAGTACTACCACGTGCCGTCGCTGCACACCCAGCAGGTGCCGTCGGCCGTGCGAGATCCCAACGCAAGCTTCACGTGTGGACACTTCCAACTCGACGGTCCGCACCGCGTGGTGTCGACCGCGGGCACACGCCGCTGGCTGCTGGCCGACGAGTACATGTACCCCATCGAACGGGCTACGCAGAGCGGACTGGTGGGTCCGTGGCGCACCCCCGACCTCGGTGAGTTACCCACTGCCGCACTGAACCCCGGGGGCATCGAACCGTGGGGGATCAGTAACTTTCAGATCTTCCCGAACATCGAGATCCTGATATACGGCGGGTGGTATCTGCTCTACCGGTACTGGCCCACCTCGCACAACACCCACCGATTCGAGGCTTACACCTACTTCAGTCCGGCGCGCACGGTCCGCGAACGCATCGAACACGAGGTGGCCGCGGTGGTGCTCAAGGAGTTCGCACTTCAAGATGCGGGCATGCTCGGCGGCACGCAGGCCGCACTGGAGTACGACGTCGTCGACGAATTCCCGCTCAACGACCAGGAGATCCTGGTGCGCCACCTCCACAAGGTCGCCGTCGACTGGGTAGAGCGGTATCGGAACGAGTCCGTTCCGGCGGGGGTGTGAGCATGGCCGATGCCCTGCTGCCAAGCGCGTTCGCCGAATTGGAGCCGTACGCGCAGACCTGGTGCCTGGCAACGGAAACCGAACGCTGGGATCAGCGCCTGGCCAGCAAGATGCCGGCACTGCAGGAGTTCTACGACGCGTTCTTCCCCCGCCTGGAAGATGCCATCGAATACTGCGACAAGTTCTCGCTCGAGGATCTGCCGGACGATGCGCTGAATCTGCTGCACCTGATCTATTCGCTTGTCATGGTCGCCATGGCGGTGGAGATCATGCACCAACCCGCACCCGTCGACGCGGCCGACGCCGTCATGATCCGCACCGGCGAACCGCGGCCGTGAACGCTAACAACACGAAAGGGCAGCCATGAGTCTGCTGACCATCAACAAGCTCACCGCGTCGGTCGGCGCCGAAGTGATCGGAGTCGACCCCGACAGGTTGGCCACCGATGACGGTCTCGGTGCCGCGATCCTGGATGCGTTGGAGGACAATGGAGTTCTGGTGTTCCGCGGGCTCCACCTGGAACCGGAGGCGCAGGTCGAGTTCTGCGGTCGGCTGGGAGCGGTCGACCGCTCCGCGGACGGGCAGCACCCAGTGTCAGGTATCTATCCGATCACGTTGGACAAGTCGAAGAACGCGTCGGCGGCCTACCTCAAGGCGACGTTCGACTGGCACATCGACGGCTGCACGCCGACGAGCGACGAGTGCCCGCAGAAGGCGACCGTGCTGTCGGCCGTCCAGGTCGCCGAACACGGTGGGGAAACCGAGTTCGCCAACGCGTACGCGGCCTACGAAGAACTCAGTGCGGCGGAGCGCAGGCACGTCGAGTCGCTGCGCGTGGTGCACTCCCTGGAGGCCTCGCAACGGCGGGTCCATCCGGATCCGACCCCGGAAACGTTGGCGCGGTGGCGGGCTCGACCCACGCACGAACATCCACTGGTCTGGACCCACCGCAGCGGCCGCAAGTCGCTGGTGCTCGGTGCTTCCGCCGACTACGTCGTCGGCATGGAGTCCGCCCAGAGCGATGCGCTACTGGCCGACCTGCTCGCGCGAACCACCAGCTCCGACAAGGTGTACAGCCACCGATGGTCGGTCGGCGACACCGTCATCTGGGACAACCAGGGCGTGCTGCACCGCGCGGCCCCCTACGACCCGGACTCGCCGCGAGAAATGCTGCGCACCACCGTGCTCGGCAACGAGCCCATTCAGTGAGCGAGCGCCCGCGACGGCTGGACCCGCTACCCGAAGACCAGTGGGACGACCGGACCCGTTCGGCCCTGCGCCCACTGTTGCCTGCGGAGCGGGCAAACCCGCGCGATGCGGGCAATGTGCTCGCCACGATGGTGCGACACCCCGACCTCACGCAGGCCTACCTGACGTTCAACGCCTACGTGCTCACCAAATCGACCCTGTCGCAGCGGGTTCGGGAGGTGGCGTTGCTGCGTGTGGTCCACCGCCGCGACTGCGAGTACCTGTGGTCCCACCACCTGCCGATCGCGCACCGAGCCGGACTGACCGACGAGGACATCGACGGGATTCGGCGTGGGGAGGCCACCGACGAGGTGGACCGGACCGTATTGAATGCGGTCGACGACCTCGTCGACGACAACACGATCTCGGACACTACCTGGGCCGCGTTGAGCCGACATTTCACCGATCAGCAGCGGATGGACCTGGTGTTCACCATCGGCGCCTACGCGCTGTTGGGCATGGCGGTCAACACCTTTGGCATCGAAGAAGAGGGCTAGGGGCCACCGCGGATGGTGAACTGGGTCGGGTCGTCGATCCGCTCGATGTTGGCGGCCATCGACTCGGCGGTCAACCCGGGTTCGTCGATGCCCGCGGTTTCGGCGAGAAAGACCCTGGAGACGTGGGCGCCGCCGACGCGGTAGATGTGGGCGGTGCGATCGCACTGCTCGTGACCGAGGAACACCACGACCGGCGTGACCTGTTCGGGGCTGGCGTCCTTCACCAGATCGGCCATGGTGTTCTCGGTCATGCGGGTGCGGGCGATCGGTGAGATGGCGTTGACCAGGATGCCGTTGCGTTGGCCTTCGATGGCGAGCACGTTCATCAGGCCCACCAGCCCGGTCTTCGCGGCGCCGTAGTTCGCTTGGCCGAAGGTACCGAAAAGCCCTGAGCCCGAGGTGGTCATGACAATGCGGCCGTAGTTCTGCTCGCGCATGACCGGCCACACGGCGCTCGTCACGTGGAACGCACCGCGTAGGTGGACGTCGATGACGGCGTCGACCTGCTCCGCGGTCATGTTCTTGAATGCGGCGTCGCGCAGGATGCCCGCGTTGTTGACGAGGACGTCGACCCGCCCGAAGGCCTCCACGGCTGTGGCGATAATGGCCCGTCCGCCGTCGGGTGTGGCCACCGAGTCGGTGTTGGCCGCCGCCGCACCACCGGAGGCGACGATCTCGTCGACGACGGCCTGTGCGGCCGAAGGGGTTTCGCTGGTTCCGTCGACGGAGGCGCCGACGTCGTTGACGACCACCTGTGCGCCACGGCGGGCGAACTCCAGGGCGTGACAGCGGCCCAGCCCGCCGCCCGCCCCGGTGACCACGACGACGCGTCCCTCAAAGCTCAGCGTGCTCAAACCCTTACGCTCCCTTCGCCACGGCGATCGACTTCGCGTCGAGATAGCCTTCGAGGCCTTCACGGCCGAGTTCGCGGCCGTAGCCGCTCTGCTTGACGCCGCCGAACGGCGCGAACGGGTCCATGGTGTAACCCTGGTTGACGCCGAACGTGCCGGTGCGCACGCCCGCGGCCACCTCGAGTCCGCGGTCGGTGTCTTCGGTCCACACCGAGCCGGCCAGCCCGTAGTCGGAGTCGTTGGCGATTGACACCGCATCGGCTTCGTCGCGATAGCCGATCACGGTCAACACCGGGCCGAAGATCTCCTCACGGGCGATGCTCATCTGGTTGGTGGCGTCGGCGAAAAGCGTTGGGCGGACGTACCAACCACGATCGACACCGTCGGGCATGTGCGCGCCGCCGGTCACGACGCGCGCGCCGTCGCGTTGGCCCGCGTCGATGTATCCGCGCACCCGTTCCTGCTGCCTGCGACTGACCAGCGGACCGACCTGGGTCTTCGGATCGGTCGGATCGCCGACGACCAGCGCCTCCAACTCTGCGGCGAGGGCGTCCACGTAGTCGCTTTGGCGGTGAGCGGGCACCAGTATGCGGGTGAGCGCGTTGCAGATCTGCCCGCTGTTGGACAGGCTGGCCGAGCGCACCCCGGCCGCGACGGTCTCCGGCGACGCGTCGTCGAGCACGATGGCGGCGGACTTGCCACCGAGTTCCAGGCTGACCTTGGTGAGCTGAGGCGCGCAGGCCGCGGCGACCGCCTTGCCTGCTGCAGTGGAACCCGTGAACGAAACCTTGTCCACCCCAGGATGACTCGCTAACTGCGCTCCGACGTCCGCACCGCCCGGCAGGATCGTCACCAAACCGGGCGGCAGGCCGACCTCGGCGAGCATTTCGCCAAGCAGGAGTGCGTCCAACGGCGATTCCGGCGCAGGCTTGAGCACCACGGCGCACCCGGCGAGTAAGGCAGGCACCAACTTCGTGACGGTGAGGAACTGCGGCATGTTCCACGGCACGATCGCGGCGACGACGCCGACTGGCTCCTTGCGGATGTGGATGTCCGAGCCGTAGTACCCGGCGCGGGACTCCTGCCAGGTATAGGTATCGGCGAGGTCGCAGAAGGCGCCCATCATCATCGCGGGTAGCCCGACCTGGGCGCGCTTGGCGAAGCTGATGGGTGCGCCGATCTCTGAGGTGATCAGCTCGGCCATTTCGCCGCGGCGGGTGGCGTAGACCTCGGCGAGTCGACGGATTGTGGCGATGCGTTCGGCGGGGGTCAGTCGTGGCCAGGGCCCGGAGTCAAAGGCGGTGCGCGCCGCCTGAACGGCCGCGTCGACCGCTGCCGGCCCGGCTGCGGGCACTTCGGCGATGACCGCCTCGGTGTGCGGCGAAACCACCTCGATGACGTGCTGATCCATCACGGCCCCTAACCGAGCAATATCAACTACTTGTGACAGGCTCGGTCGAGCATATCTGGCAGCGCGCCGGTACTCGCGCTCAGTGCCAGTCCTTGAAGGCGCTCAACAGCCGCGCCCGGTACCCGGGATCCAGGTCGTCGCCGCGAATCCTGCCGACCGTCGTCACGGTGAACCGGAACTGCTGCAGGTAGTTTGCGCAGCCGTCGCATTCCAGTAGGTGCAGGTCGAAGCGCGACCGGCTGTCCAAGTCCAGCGATTCGTCCAGGTACGCGGTGACGAGCTCGACGAGTTCGTTGCAGTCCATCGGCTTCACTCCACACCCCTTAGGTAGTCCTCGAGCACCTGTCGCACCGCGGCGCGGCCGCGGTGAAGCAGCACACGCTGATTGGCGACGCTGATGTCGAGTAGTTTGCACACCTCGTCGGAATCCAGTCCAAGCATGTCGCGCATCGTGACGACCACGCGTTGCCGTTCCGGAAGTCCGTCGAGCCCGTGCAGCGCGACGGCCGTCAACTCGTTTCCGAGCAGCGAGCCCTCTGGCGTCTCGGGGAACGGCGCTGGGACCTCGTTCGGTTTCCAGTGTCCGGGCCACTCGTCCCCGGCGGGACGGAAGCGGGCGGGGTCGACCGTGTCGCCGACGAAGGCCTTGAGTTGGACCTCCACGTCCTTGCGCTCACGGATTCCGCGGGTCTTGGCGATGTTGATCAGCACGGTGAAAAGCCAAGTGCGCAATGAGGATCGACCCTCGAACTTGTCGATGCCCTTGAGCAACGCGATCCACGTCTCCTGGACGACGTCCTCGGCCAGCTCATGGGTCTGGACGTATCCGCGCGCCACGCGGAGCATCGACGGCGCATGACGGTCGACCAGCCGGGCGAAGGCCGCCTCGTCGCCCGCCCGCAGCGCCGCGACCATGGCGCCGTCGTCCTCCGCGATCGTCGTCATGTCGAGGTGATGGTCGCTCTGCATGGTGATTCAGCCACGACGGCCGATCCGCACCCCGCGCAGCGCGTCGCCGAACGTCCATACCGCGATGCCAAGCAGTGCAACGTCTTTGATCAAGAACTGGCCGGTCATGGAGAGCGCTGGGAAGCCGCCCCCGGCAGGTTCGCCGATTCCAGGGGTGGTGAACAGGAAGCTGATGGTGGCGACGAAGAGGCCGATGGCGAGCACGCTGCCCACCGCAGACACCCTTGGCCACCATGGCTTGACCGCGAGCAACACCGCGGTCGCCACCTCGAGGACCCCGAGCAACGTCGAGAACGTCGTCACGGAGAAGACGTCGTAGATCCAGCTCATGAATGGGCTGTTGGCCACCAGCGGCTCAATACCCTTGGCCTCGTAGCCGGTGAACTTGAGCAGTCCGATCCAGCCGATCACGACGACGAGGCCGTATCTCGCGAGTGCGGCCCCGACGCGGGCGACGGGGGAGTCCGCGGCGAGTCGTGGGCTGGGCTGATCCTCGATGGTGGTCATGTTGCATCCTTCCGGTGTCGTCGGAAGTGCAGTGTCGGGCGGCGGCCGCGGCGTTACACGCGGTGCAACTCCGGTTGGAAACCGTGTCAGCCCCATGGGTCGTCTAGTGGTGGTGGTGCGGGTCCGCCGGGTGTTGCGGGGTGTCCGGGGTTGTCGTCGGGTGCCCAGGGGTCAAACGGCTCGGATTCGCCGATGTCGTTGTGGGGCTTGGGTGTTGGGTCTGTTGGTGGGGGTTGCGGGTCGTCGGGTGGTTGGAGCAGTTTTTCGGGTTGGTGGTAGAAGTTGGTGCGGGCTTGGCCGGTGTCCAAATGGGG